>LEKQ01000004.1 GCA_001443005.1 bacterium GBS-1 | reverse complement strand
CCTATTGATACCAAGTATTTTAGCCAAGAGTTTAAAGAGAAACTTCTTGAAAAGCTTACTGAGAATGCAGATTTAGATGATTTGCTTGATGGCTTGCTAATCAAAAGCGAAAACTGGCAGGCTTTGAACTTGCTTTTAGAAAGATATAATGGAAATATAAAAACTATTTACATTGATCCACCTTTTAATTCTAAATCTACAGAAATACTTTACAGAAATTCTTATAAACATTCTTCTTGGTTGTCATTAATGGAAAATAGGATTTTGTTATCGAAAAGATTGTTAGAAAAAAGGGGAGTCTTTATTTGTGCAATAGATGAAAATGAACAAGAAAGATTAGGTCTTTTAATCAAAAGTATTTTTAATGAAAATGAATATCTACACACTTTAATTACTATTCTCCACAATCCAAGCGGGATACAAGGAGAAAATTTTTCAGTTACGAATGAATACACTTATTTTGTTTATCCTAATATGGGTAGAATAATTTATCCTGAAGAAAGAATAGATGAAAAGGCTGATGTTAGACAATTTATGAATACTGCTAAAGGAAGGTCTAAAAATTATTTGAGAGAAAGCGGACCAAACTGTTTTTATCCCATTCTGGTTAAAGATTTTCAAATTATAGGTTTTGGGGATGTTGTTCCATTAGATGTTCATCCTAAAAAATCAAACATTTTAAGACAAGATGGAATTATAGAAATATATCCAATTGATGACAATGGAGTTGAAAGAAAATGGGTATTCGCCAGAGACACTGTTGAATCTATATTAGATGAGCTTAGTGTTAGATTTAATGAGAAAAAAAAGAAATATGAAATAATACGAACTAAAAAACTTATAAACTATAAAACTGTTTGGACTGACAGCAAATATAGTGCAAAAACTTATGGGACCAATTTATTAAATGCCTTAGGAATATACACATTTACTTTTCCAAAATCACTATATAATGTCAAAGAATGTATCAAAGCGACAACTTCAATGGATAAAAATTCAACTATTCTTGACTTCTTCGCTGGCTCTGGCACAACCGCTCATGCAGTTATGAAGCTTAACAAAGAAGATGGAGGTAAAAGAAAATTCATTCTTGTGGAAATGGCAGATTACTTTGATACAGTTATTATTCCAAGAATTAAAAAAGTAGCTTACTCTTTTAATTGGAAAGATGGTAAACCACAAGATACCGATGGAATAGGCGTATTCTTCAAATACCAAATCCTTGAACAATACGAAGACACCTTAGATAACATTGAACTTAAGGAAAATCAAAATGCAATGGAACTTTTCAAAGACGATTACCTTCTCAAATACTTCCTTGATTTTGAAACAAGAGAAAGCCCATATCTTTTGAATGTTGACAGTCTCAAAAATCCTTTTGCTTACAAACTTAAAGTCAATCTTTCAGAAGTAGGAGAACCACAGGAAGTTGTGGTTGATATTCCTGAAACTTTTAATTATCTATTAGGTTTAAAAGTCAAAAAAACAAAAACAAGAGAAGACAATAACAAAAAATATCTCTTTATCCTTGGTGAAAAAGAAGGAAAAAACATTGCCATTGTCTGGAGAGAATACGACGAGGCATGGAGTGATGAAGATTTTAAGAAAGACAAGGAGTTTATCGTTAAAGAGCTTATGTCTTGGTTTCCACAGGTTGTTTATGTAAACGGACAAAGTATCTTAACACCAAAGCTTGGAGAGTATACAGTAGAGATTCGCTATGTTGAACCAGAGTTTAAAAGATTGATGGAGGGATAAGATGATTGAAAAATACCTCGTCTTAAATAAATATTTGCTTTCTCTTTTTGGAGCAAGTGAGTTTAGAGATTTACAGCAAAAGTTAAAGGATGTTCGTGAGGGTACTGATAGCGATGGACGGAGTTATTTTGTGAATACTCTTAGGGCTTTTGAAAATCTAAAAATCAAAGAAGAAGATCTTCTTAGGTATGATGAAAATATCCAATCCTATGTAAGAAAAATAAGCCACAACCGTGGGGCAATTTCTTTAAAGTACTTCCAGTATCTGGCGGTTCTTTTCACCGAGATTTTCCTTGATAACCTCAAAAATAGAAAAATAGAGTTTTTGTATGAACTCAATGAGTTTCTTAAAGTTTATAAGCAGGAGTTAAGTATTGAAATCAACCCATTTACCGAGGAAGATTTAAGAAAGCTTGCTTTCTGGATGGCAACCGGTTCAGGTAAAACGCTTATAATGCATATAAACTATCACCAATTCTTCAAGTATAATTTATTCTCTCCTGATAACATTATCTTGATTACTCCTAATGAAGGGCTTTCAAAGCAGCACTCTGAAGAACTAAATAAAAGTGGGATTCCTTGTCGGCTTTATAGCGGTAGCCTAAACGGCGGTTTGAGAAGTGATAAAGAAGTCTTGGTTATAGAAATAACCAAGCTTGTAGAGGAGAAAAAGGGAGGAGGAATAACCTTACCTGTTGAATCCTTTGAAGGGAAGAATCTTGTTTTTGTGGATGAGGGGCATAAAGGGAGAAGATCGGAAGAACAAAAGTGGGCAAAGTTAAGAGATAAACTTGCTCATAACGGCTTTGTTTTTGAATACAGTGCCACATTCGGGCAGATCTTAAGTGAGAAAAATAAAGAAACGCTTGAAGAATATGCTAAGTCGATCCTTTTTGATTATTCCTATAAATACTTCTACTTAGACGGATATGGTAAGGACTTTTCTGTTTTAAACGTAAAGCAAGGAAAAATTTCTGATCAAGAATTCCAAGAAGCAATGTTTGTAGCTAATCTTTTATCTTTCTATGAGCAGCTTCTGTATTATGAAGAGAATAAAAACAAAGCTAAGGAATATAACATTGAAAAGCCTCTTTGGATTTTTGTTGGCACTACAGTTACTGGAAAGGAAGAGGAGTCCGACGTTATTCAGATTGTTGAGTTTATAAATAAGGTTATCAAAGATGAAGAATGGGTTAAGAAGTGGGTGAAAGATATTCTAGACGGCAATACAAAACTCAAAGATGAAGATGGTAAGGATGTATTCAGCAAAAAATTTGGATATTTGAGAAGTAAAGGGGTAGATTTTGATGATTTATACCGAAGGGTCTTTGGAGGAAAAGGGAGCCTTCATGTATACGAGTTAAAAAACGCTGAAGGAGAGTTGGGCTTAAAAATTTCCGAGAATGAATATTTTGGAGTTATAAATATCGGCAATGTCTCTGATTTTAAGAAGCAGTTAGAGAAAAAGGGAATATCTGTAGGACAGGATGCTATATCAGGCTCTCTTTTTGATGATATTAAGAAGGAAGGCTCAAAGATAAATATACTCATTGGTTCGAAGAAATTTATAGAAGGATGGGATACCTGGCGCGTTTCCTCAATGGGGCTTTTAAATATTGGCAAAGGACAGGGGCCACAAATTATTCAGCTATTTGGAAGAGGAGTAAGGCTAAAAGGAAAAGATATGTCCCTTAAAAGAAGCGGAGAGGTTCCCTGCTTAGAGACGCTCAATATCTACGGTATCAAGGCTGACTATCTAAGCAGGTTTTTAGAGGCGATAAGGAAAGAAGAGGTAGAATTTGAGACGATTGAAATACCAATAAAGCCTCAGCATGAGGAAAAGTGGGAAACCCTATACATCCTTTCCAAACCAGAAGGCAAGAAGTTTGAAGAGGAAGAAATTTTAAAACTTGAAATTGATGATAAAATTTTCTTCACGATTGATCTTTTGCCAAAGGTCTTGGTATATCAGGCAACTGAAAGGAGAGAGGAAGGAGTTAAAGTAGACCAGCTAAGGGGAAAGACCGAAGGCTTGAGGTTTTCAGAAGAAATCGTGAATTTGCTTGATTGGGAAAGGATAAAGCGGGAAATTTACGAATTTAAAGTTATCAAAGGTTATTGGAATCTGGTTTGGGATAAAGATGTGCTTAAAAGCTTACTTTTATCAGACAGATACAAAATTATGGCGCTTCCTGGGTTTCTTGAGGTCAAAAATAGAGATGATTTGGAGCGGTTGGAAGATGTCGCTCTTCTTATCATTAAAAAATATCTGGACTTATTCTACAGCAAACGTGCCAAACGCTTTGAGACAGAAACCCTTCGTTACAATAAAGTCGTAGAACAGTTGCTCCTTTTTAGCTACACAGTGCAGATAGACAAGCGTGAAAAGAAACTGATTGATGAAATAAGGAGTTTGGTAACGGATTTAAACAAACTACTAAAAGACGATAGGGAGACCCTACCAAGAGTTTGTTTTGATAAGCATCTTTATGTGCCAATATTACTTCAGAGTGAGAAAATAGACAAAATTTTCCCAGTTGGACTTGTAGAAAGTGAAAAGAAGTTCGTCTTAGATCTGAGAGAATACCTTAAAAACAATAAAGATAAATTTTCAGATATTGAGGTATACCTTTTAAGGAACCATCCTTTTTCTGGCGTGGGTTTTCAGCTTCAGTGGTCAAAATTTTACCCTGATTTTATCATGTGGGTGAAAAAAGGCGAGCAACAAACCATTGCGTTTATAGACCCAAAGGGATTAGAGCACACAAAAGACCTAAATGACGAAAAGATACAGTTTGCAAAGAACGAAATCAAACAGATTGAACAAAAGCTTAACAAAACAAACATCCGCTTAGAATCCTTTATACTTTCCGCCACTCCCTATGAAAGGCTGATAAAAGGAAAGACAAATCCACCTTCAAAGGAAGTATATATAGAGCATAATGTGTTATTTTTAGATGACGAGAACTGGCCTGAAAAATTGTATAGGAGATGGCTATCGTGATCTTGACGAAGTTTGTAGCAATAGCCTCCACATGGGTAAAGTTAAGCATTACCTAAAAGAAAGATATAAAGGAGATACCTGGAGGTGAAAAAATGCCATTTGATCCCTTATCTTATAGATATCCTTCGAGGAGAGCTTTAGTTTACGGCTTCAGGGGAATGGTAGCTACAACGGTACCTCTAGCAGCTTGGGCCGGCCTTGAGATGATAAGAAGGGGTGGAAACGCGATAGATGCAGCGATAGCCACAGCTATATGCCTAACGGTAGTTGAACCCACAAGCAACGGGATAGGTGGAGATGCCTTCGCTATAATCTATCACGACGGTAAGCTCTTCGGATTGAACTCGAGCGGACCAGCACCTCAGCTGATCTCAGCGGAGAGGCTAAAAGAGATGGGTTTTGAGAAAATGCCTAAGTATGGCTTCCCTCCGGTTACCGTACCGGGAGCTCCAGCAGCCTGGGCTTACCTTTCCAAGCGCTTCGGTAAGCTCCCCTTCAAGGAGCTTTTCGAACCGGCGATAGCCTACGCTGAGGAAGGGTTTCCTGTCTCCCCAACGGTGGCAAGCTCCTGGAAGAAAGCTTATGAGACTTACAAAAGCTTAAGCGGTGAAGAATTCTCTTTTTGGTTTAAAACCTTCTGTCCACAAGGCAAAGCACCAGAAGCTGGGGAAGTGGTAAAGTTAAAGGATCATGCGAGGACTCTTAAGGCAATAGCTCTAAGTGAAGGTAGAGATTTTTATGAGGGAGAGATAGCTGAACGAATAGAAGCCTTTTCAAAAAGGTTTGGAGGATTCCTAAGGAAGGAGGATTTATCGGCCTTCGCACCTGAGGAGGTCACCCCCCTTAAGGTTAACTATAGAGGTTATGATGTGTTCGAGTTGCCGCCTAACTCTCACGGCATAGTAGTCCTTATAGCCTTAGGTATACTTTCGGGATTTGACCTTGGCTCAATGAAGTTAGAAGAAGCTACCCATCTTCAGATAGAGTCGATAAAAATCGCCTTCGAAGAGGCCTTCAGGATCGTATCGGATCCCCGATTCAAGGAAATCCCCTTAGAGGAAGTCCTAAGCGAGGAGAGTTTCAATAAAAAGAGATCCTTAATCGGAGAAGGAGTTTATGTTCCAAAGGTTGACAAAGTTAAGGAGTTCGGCACAGTTTACTTGGCGACGGCGGACTCCTACGGCAATATGGTGTCTTTCATCCAGAGTAATTTCACGGGCTTCGGATCGGGATTGGTGGTTCCGGAAACCGGAATCGCCCTTCACAACCGAGGATATAGCTTCAGCTTAAACCCGAGCGATCCGAACTTCCTTATGCCAGGGAAAAGGCCTTATCACACCATAATTCCAGGCTTTCTGATGAAAAATGGCAAGCCCATAGGTCCCTTCGGAGTGATGGGAGCCTTCATGCAACCACAGGGACACCTTCAACTTTTATGTGGACTGATAGATAGGGGTTTGAACCCCCAAGAGGCTTTAGATGCGCCTAGATGGCAGTGGAGAGGAGAAAGAAAGGTTCACCTTGAGAAGAGTTTTCCAAAGGATGTGAAAGAGGCCTTACTCAAAAGGGGACATGAGGTTCAATGGAGTGAGGATGTTGATTCCTTTGGAAGGGGACAGATGATATGGAAGCTTGAAAACGGCGCATTGGTTGGAGCCACTGAGCCCCGAGCGGACGGCTATATAGCTGTCCTATAGAAGGTGAGAGACTTCTATGAAGGTCACTGAGATAAAAAGAAAAGGGTTCACCTTAACCGAGCTATTAGTCGTGATAGCTATAATCGGAATCATAATAGCTGTAGTTCTACCTAACGCCTTCAAGGCTATGGAAAGAGCGAAGGTAATTAGGGTAATAGCGGACCTAAGAGCGATAAAGGCAGCTGGATACGCTTACTACATTGATACCGGCGACTGGCCTAAGGCGGGGCAGGATAGCTACGACCCGGGAACGGGGGATAACTACGGCTTTCTATACTTCATGAAGACTGACGGCAACCCCTATTGGAACGGCCCATACCTCGAGAAACTTCCTAGCAGTACGCCATGGGGCGGATATTACCGCTACTGGAAAAGCAGAATAACTGGAAGCGTGCGTGATGCCAACGGCAACTTAATCCCGGTTAACAACGTTAAGTGCGCAGTGATCACCGTTGGGGGTTTTCCCACACAGGAGATCCGGGACATCGTGGACCAGAAAGTTAGAAGCGATATCGGTTACTCTTACGTGGGCGAAGAAGGTGGTAAATACTACATCTCGGTGATAATATGGATGGAGGGGATGTAGGTCAAAAGTTAGGTTGCAAACTTGATACCATGCTACCACACCTTTAGAAGGGTAGATCTCCATCGTTTACAGATTATAAGTGAAATGTAGCTAAGTTTATGGGAGGGGATTGCTTTGTTAGTCAATAGGGCTGTTTGGGTTGTGGATTCTCATACAGCTGGAGAGCCTACGAGGATAGTGGTTGGGGGTGTTCCTCCCGTACCAGGGAACAGCATGGCGGAGAAGAAGGCCTACCTTTCATCCCACCTAGATGGGCTGAGGAAGATGCTAATGTGGGAGCCCAGAGGGCATAGGGACATGTTTGGCTCTATCCTCCTTCCTCCGGTGAATCCCGAGGCTGACCTTGGCATCGTCTTCATGGATGGGGGAGGGTATCTGGATATGTGTGGACATGGAACCATAGGAGCAGCTACGGTAGTGGTGGAACTTGGAATCATCAAGCCCTTAGAACCTGTCACTCTGGTGAGGTTTGATACCCCTGCGGGCCTTGTGGAGGCCAGGGTGCTGGTGAAGGAGGGGAGGGTGCAAGGTGTTACGGTTAGGAACGTGCCTGCCTTCCTACACACTGGTGGGCTCAGGATTGAGGTGGAAGGTCTTGGAGAGATCGAAGTTGATGTGGCCTTTGGGGGGAACTTCTTCGCCATAGTGGATGCGGATGTCCTCGGGCTTGAGATAGTTCCCCAAAGGGCATCGAAGCTTGTGGAACTCGGTCTTAAGATCAGGGATGCGGTTAACAGAGCCATCAGGGTTTCCCATCCTGAGAAACCTCACATCGATAGAGTTAACCTGGTGGAGTTCTCTTCCGCTCGTTCAGGTCCAGGATCTCATCGTAGAAACGCCGTGATCTTCGCCGATGGCCAGCTGGACAGGTCCCCCTGCGGCACAGGCACATGCGCCAAGATGGCATCCCTCTTCGCCAGAGGAAAGCTCAAGCTCATGGAGGATTTCGTCCATGAGAGTATACTGGGCACCAGGTTCACGGGCAGGGTAGTGGACACCACGAAGGTGGGCTCCTTCGAAGCGGTCATTCCTGAGATAACCGGAAGGGCTCATATCACGGCCATATCCCAGTTCCTCCTTGATCCCGAAGACCCCTTAGCTGAGGGCTTCGTCCTGGGTTGATTCTTAGCCTTGACTTCAAAAAGCGTGACGTCCTTCCCTCAATAAATTGAGGGGGATAAAAACCCCTTTTGGTGGTATTATAATATAGCTATAAGTTGAGCCTTTAAAGGGGGTGTTGAGTTTGGGTAAACGGGTTTCGCTTTTGTTGTTTCTTTTCATCTTTGGGCTATCTCTCGGAGGCTTGGCCTTGGGATTAGAACGATCGAAGATAGTGATAGTTGCTACACCCGAAGACCCCACTACGCTTGATCCAGCGGTTGTTTGGGAGCCTAAAGGACAGCTTGTCATCAAAAACTGCTATAACACGCTGGTGGTGATGGATAAAGAGAGCGCGACTCAGGTTAAGGGTGAGTTAGCCGAGAGGTGGGAGGTTAAGGATGAAGGTAAAACTTATATCTTCTATCTGGTTAAGGGGGTTAAGTTTCACGATGGGACGGAGCTGACGGCAGAGGATGTAAAGTACTCAATCGAGAGAACCATAGGGGTTGATAAGGGGCCTGGAGGTCAGCTTAAGGAGATAATAAAGAGCGTTGAGGTTGTAGATAAGTATACGGTTAAGTTCAATCTTAACCATCCTGCTCCGTGGTTTTTAACCCTTCTCGCTCAGTCTGGGGCCTCGATATTAAACAGCAAGCTCGTTAAGGCTCACGCTACCGATAAGGACCCTTGGGCTTTAGACTGGCTTCACGATAAGGTAGCGGGATCAGGTCCCTATAAGTTGGATAGATGGGTGCATGAGCAGCAGATAGTCCTGGTTAAGAATCCAGATTACTTTAAGGGTTGGAAGGAGAATCAGTTTGATATGGCCATAATAAGGACGGTGAAGGAGCCCTCTGAAAGGAGACTTCTACTTGAGAAGGGAGATGTAGATATAGCCTTTAGGATATCTGAGGATGACCTTTTGAAGATCAAGGACCAGAAGGGTATAAAGGTTATGACCCAGCCGTCTCTCACGATATTTTACATAGGCTTTAACGTTAAGAAAGGGCCTTTGCAGGATGTTAGGGTTAGGAAGGCTTTAGCCTATGCTTTCGATTACGATGCCTTCATAAACGATGCCATGAGGGGTTTCGTGAAGAGGCTTAGTGGACCTGTTCCAAGCTCCTTATGGAGCTACGATGAAAGCTATCCTCAGTATAAGCGCGATATAGAGAAGGCCAAGAAGCTCCTCGCTGAGGCGGGTTATCCCAATGGAGGTTTTACGCTGGATTTCATCGTCGAGACGGGTGGCGATATACATAAGCAGGCTGCGTTAGTCTTCCAGCAGAGCGTTAAGGAACTTGGAATAAAGGTGAACATCCAGTTCCTTTCCTGGACCACTATATGGGCTAAGATGTCTAAGGAAGAAGAGGCTCCTCAGATCTTCGATACCCATTGGTACGCTGATTATGCCGATGTTGAGAACTTCCTTTACTACCAGTATCACTCTTCGATGTGGGGAGATAAGGGTTTTAACGAGTCTTACTACAAAAATGCCGAGGTGGATAAACTATTGGATGAGGCAAGGTATATGACCGATGAGGCTAAGAGGAAGGAGCTCTTCTCTAAGGCCATCAAGATGATAATGGAGGATTGTCCAGCGATATGGTGTGCGGAGAGGCTTCAGATAGTCTCCATAAGGGATTGGCTTAAAGGATACGTTCTAAATCCGATTTACTATGAGACACCAAACTTCTATGAGCTTTATAGATAGAGCTTTAGGGGGTTGGCTCTACGGGAGGGCCAACCCCCTAAAATGCGGTTTTTGAGGTAGGATGAAGATTCATCATTATATACTAAGGAGGCTTTTACTTCTAATCCCTGTTCTCTTAGGTACGGTTACGATAACCTTTTTTCTTATTTATCTTGTGCCGAGCAACCCCGCGAGGCTTATAGCTGGACCTCGCGCCACGGGTGAGCAGCTTGAGAAGATAAGGCTTGAACTCGGCTTGGATGAGCCTATATACATTCGGTACTTCAAGTACTTGGGCAGGCTTCTTAAGGGCGATCTGGGTAGATCTATTCTAACGCGAAGACCTGTGCTTGATGACCTTTTAACCTTCTTTCCTGCCACATTGGAGTTAACGCTTGTAAGTATGCTTATTATGGTTCCCTTAGGGATATTCTTCGGTGTACTGTCTGCGGTTAAAAGAAACTCCGCTTTAGACCACATCATAAGGGTCTTTGCTTTGAGCGGGGTTTCCATGCCAGTTTACTGGTTTGGGCTGATACTTCTTCTTGTCTTTTACTTTAAGCTTGGGATTTTCCCAGGACCTGGAAGGTTGGACCCCCATATAGTGCCTCCACCAACGATTACTGGGCTTTACATAATAGATAGCTTGCTTGCGGGGAGATGGGATGCCTTCATAAATAGCATAGAGCATATAATATTGCCGGCTGTAACGCTCGCATACGCTACGACTGGTATGACGGCCAGGATAACGAGGTCATCGATGTTGGAGGTTATAGGTGCGGAGTATATAAGGGCCGCTAAAGCTAAGGGGTTAAGCCCTCGAGAGATAATCCTTAAGCACGCTTTACGCAATGCTCTGATAGCGCCTGTTACCTTCATAGGCTATGAGTTTGGTTATCTTCTTGCGGGGGCTGTTTTGACCGAAACTATCTTCGGTTGGCCTGGTCTTGGAAGGTATGCGGTTGAAGCCATGACCAACGTGGACTTTCCCGCGGTCTTGGGTGTGGTTATATTGACTACCTTCGTATACGTTATAGTTAATCTCATCGTTGATATAGCCTATGTGATCATAGATCCCAGGATAAGGTTGGGGAAGGGAGAATGAGAGGAAGCGAGCTAAAGTATACTCTCTTTCTGATTAAAAGAAACCCTCTCATAATGGTTGGCTTTATGATAGTTGGGACGATGGTCCTTTTGGGGGTTCTTGCACCCTTTATTGCTACCCATGACCCGGAGGATATGGTTTTCTCCGATCGCCTTAAACCTCCTTCTTGGAAGCACCTCCTTGGGACTGATGATAATGGTATGGACATCTTCAGCAGAATCCTTTATGGGATAAGGCTTGACCTGGCGATAGCTTTGGCTGTGGTGGCTATGGTGAGCCTGTTCGGCACTCTTCTAGGTGTAGTCTCAGGTTATTACGGTGGTGTAATCGATGAGGTGATCATGAGGATAGCCGATGTGTTTCTGTCTTTTCCCTATCTTTTGCTTGCCATGGCGATAGCTGCTGCGTTGGGACCTGGCGTTTTTAACTCCATAGTGGCCATATCCGTTACCTGGTGGCCGGTTTACGCTAGGCTTGCGAGGGGAGCTACCCTTGCCGTTAAGGAGATGAGCTACATAGAGGCCTCGAGGGCGTTGGGCGGCGGGGATCTGCACATAATGTTAAGGCATATACTTCCCAATATAGTAGCGCCTATACTCGTGCAAGCTACGCTTGATATGGGAAATGTGATTTTGGAGGCCGCTGCTTTAAGCTTCATAGGTTTGGGCGCTCAACCCCCTCAGGCCGAGCTGGGATTGATGGTCAGCTTAGGGAGGGGGTATATGAGGGATTATCCCTGGGTTTCCCTCTTTCCCGGCCTGACGATATTGATAATGGTTTTGGGGTTTAATCTCTTAGGCGACGGCTTAAGGGACCTTTTGGATCCCAAGGTGAGAAGGAAGCTTCTATGAGCAGGATAGTGCTCGATGTGAGGGGTCTTAAGACCTATTTTTATTATATCTTTTGGTTAAAGGGTTAGTGAGGTAGCAAGTATGAAAAAGCTTGAAGAGGTAAAAGAGAGATTAAAGAGTTTAGATAGGGAAGTTAAAGAACGATATAAGGCAGAGATAATAGGGATATTTGGCTCTTATGTTCATGGGAGGCAAAGTAAGAAAAGCGACCTTGATGTTCTTGTAAAGTTCTACGCAGGGGCTACGCTCTTTGATCTCGTTGGTCTTGCTATTTTTCTTGAGGAAAAACTTGGCATTAAAAAGGTTGATGTTGTTCCTTATGATGCTGTGAGAGAGGAGATAAGGGACAGGATATTTAAGGAGATGGTTTATCTATGAGCGGTAGGAATATAAAACTTTATTTAAGAGATATATTGCAGGCGATAGAAGCGATTGAAGTATTTGTTAAAGATATGGATTTCGAAGGCTTTAAGGATAGTGATCTTGTGTCAAGCGCGGTCATTAGAAAGTTTGAGATTATTGGAGAGGCTACACGAAATATACCTCAGGAGATTAGGAAAAGGTATCCTGATATCCCATGGAGAACAATGGTGGGATTTAGAGACAAGCTTATCCACTTTTACTTTGGTATCAAACATGAGCTGGTCTGGGAGACAATAAAATCAAGGCTTCCTGAACTTAAAGAAAAGATAAAGAAAGTACTTATGGATCTTGAGGAGTGAGAAGGAAGCTTCTATGAGCAGGATAGTGCTCGATGTGAGGGGTCTTAAGACCTATTTTTATACCTATGAAGGGGTAGTTAAGGCAGTTGATGGGGTTAGCTTTAGCATAAGGGAAGGGGAGTTTTTCGGCCTCGTCGGGGAGACGGGGTGTGGAAAGAGCGTGACCGCCCTCTCCGTCATGAGGTTAGTGGACCCACCCGGTAGGATAGTTGGGGGAGAGGTCCTGCTTGATGGGATAGATATCCTGAAACTTTCGGAGAAGGAGATGCAGGGCGTTAGGGGTAGAAAGATATCGATGATATTTCAAGACCCTATGGCTTCGCTCTCTCCCCTCATGAAGATAGGGGAGCAGATAGCTGAGGTTCTTAGGAAAAGCTCCAAGGAGGTTAGTAGGGAGAGGATTTTAGATCTACTTAAGCTGGTTAGGATGCCTTCCCCGGAGCGCGTCATCGACTCCTATCCTTTTGAGCTTTCCGGGGGGATGAGGCAGAGGGCGATGATAGCCATGATGCTCAGTGCTAAGCCGCGCCTGCTTATAGCCGATGAGCCAACTACGGCTTTGGATGTAACCACTCAGGCTCAGATCCTTAATCTTCTTAAGGAGATGAAAAGAGAGCTTAAGCTATCACTATGGCTTATAACTCACGATCTGGGCGTTGTTGCGGAACTCTGCGACAGATCATGCGTTATGTACGCCGGAAGGATAGTCGAATGCGGCACAATCAGGGAGATATTTAGGGAACCGCTTCATCCCTATACCAGGGGGCTGCTTGAGGCAATACCTAAGGTCCACCTTAAGGTGGATAGATTGGCGACGATTCCTGGTACTGTTCCCGACCTGATAGATCCGCCTTCCGGTTGCAGGTTTCATCCGAGGTGCCCATACGCCTCTTATAGATGTATCGAGAGCTTGCCCGAAGCCGTGAGCTTCACCCCGACGCACATCGTTTTCTGCCATCTTTACTCTGGAGGGATTAAAGCTTGATGGAGGATAGCATATTAAGGGTTGAGGGACTTAAAAAGTACTTTCCCATAAAGAGTGGGGTATGGGGTAAGGTTAAGGGGTATGTTAGGTCCTTAGATGGTGTTAGCTTGACCGTAAGGAGGGGTGAGACGCTTGCTTTAGTTGGTGAAAGCGGTTGTGGAAAAACCACCTTCGGCAGAACGGTTTTGAGGCTTCTTAGGCCTACATCTGGCAAAATAATCTTCGGTGGAGTTGATATAACTGACCTCTCTGAGAAGGAGCTTAAGCCCTTTAGGAGGAGGATGCAAATAGTCTTTCAGGACCCCCTAGCCTCCCTTGACCCTCGTATGACGATAGGGGATATATTAAGAGAGCCCTTTAAGCTTCACGGAGGCTTTTCTCTGAGGGAGATAGAGGAGAAAATCTTACAGTTGCTTGAAAGCGTTGGTATGAGGGAGGAGCATATCTATCGCTACCCCCATGAGCTCTCAGGAGGGCAAAGGCAGAGGGTTTGCATCTTGAGGGCTATATCTTTAAATCCGGAGTTTCTCGTTTTAGACGAACCTACCTCCGCCTTGGATGTATCGGTCCAAGCTCAGATCCTTAACCTGCTTAAGGATCTTCAGCGTGAGTATGGCCTGACCTATCTCTTCATAACCCATGACCTGGGTATAGTTAGGTTCATGAGCGATAGATCTGCTGTTATGTATCTCGGAAAGATAGTTGAACTATCTTGGAACGATGATCTCTTTAATAACCCTCTTCATCCCTATACTCGATCGCTAATCTCAGCGATCCCAACCTTTGACCCCGAGCTCAAGAGAAGGGAAGAGCCCATACTCGGTGAAGTCCCGAGCGCGATAAATATTCCTCAGGGGTGTAGATTTCATCCGAGGTGCCCCTATGCCTTCGGGGCTTGCTTTGAGAGGGAACCCCTCTTAGAGGATAGGGGGGGAGGTCATCTTGTGGCCTGCCATCTTGAGAAACTCTGAAGCTATCTCTATCCCACGCTTAAACTCAACTTCGTTCTCTAATAGGTAGATTATAAGTCTCTCAAGCATCGCTATCCATCTCAAATAGCACCCAGTCGTCTAAGATATCCTCTATGGGTAGTTCAACGAGTTTCCCTTTTCTCGCAGTATCATCTCTACGTGCTTTGGGTATCTATCTGCCGTCCAAGCGGGGGTGAAGAAGGTTGTCTTTATATCGTATCTCTTGAGGAGAACTAATAGCCTCTCAAGGCCTATGTTCACATCAAACTGTGCTTTTGAAATCTTAACGGGGCTTTTGGGGTAGTATAACCTCTCTGCGCTGTCAGCGTCAAAATCTACAGACAGGAAGATGTTTATCCCCATTAGCATCTACCTCCGATGGATTCAAGTATTTCCCTGGTCCCCTCATAGAGCTCTCTTAAAACTGTCTGATATTCCCTTTCTCCTCTCTCGATTAGGTCCATCTCTTCCTCGATTCTCTTTGTAAACTCCTCATCGGTGTATTGAGGGTATTGCTCCCTGAGGTGCTTATATATCTCTATCCCAAGCTTAGTGGGTAATAAAAAGCCGTTCTTTTGAACCACGTAGTGTCTCTCAAGTAAGGTTTGGATTATCGTAGCATAGGTTGAAGGTCTTCCAAGCCCACGTTTCTGCATCATCTCTATAAGGGAGCCCTGAGTGAAAGGATATGCCTTTGGTAAGGCTAAAATCTTATGCTCCTTAACGTTTAAAGTGATTGATCCTTTCTCAAGGAGATCGTTGCTTATGGGTGATGGGTTAAGCGAGTTGATCATCCTCGAGAAGCCGGGATCTATCACCTTAAGGATAAGACTGTCCTCCTTCTTAATTCCATCGATGGAAAACGCAACCTTTCCCTTAACTATTCGGGCGCTTTTCATCTGAGAGGCGATGAATCTTCGGAATATCAGATTGTATAGTGAGAGGGCCTTTTGGGAGAGGGGAGTTTTACCCGTGGTGTATAGGTAGCTTATGAGCTCTTCCTTGTCCCAGGGGTGGGTAGGCCTTATCCCCTCGTGCGCTCCTCCGTCTCCCCACGTTCTCCCCTGAAATAGGGCTTCACCGAAGTTCTCGCTTATGTACTCCTTAGCTATAGATATTCCCTTTCCGCTTATCCTATGTGAGTCCGTTCTATGATAGGTTATTAGTCCCCTCTCGAATAGCTCCTGAGCTAAGGTCATTATCTCATCGGCGTTCCAACCGTATCTTAAAGTGCCCTCCTTAAGCATGTTAGCTGTATCGAAGGGGGGTGGTGGAGAGATTTCCTCCTCTTCAACGCTGAGCAGCTTTACTTCGAGGTTTCTGAGGGGTAGCCCTTTGATTGCTTCTTTACTGGTTAGCGGGAATTCCACCCTCAGGAATGGTTCAGTAGACACCCTTAGGATGTAGTTCTTTTCCTTTCTCTCCTTTTCCCTCTCGATTATCCATCCCAGGACTGGAGTTTGAACCCTTCCCGCTGAGAGCCATCTCTGTTTGAAGGTTTCCTGAAGAAGCTGGCTTAGGGAGAAGCCAAACCATCTATCAGCTATTCTTCTTACAAATTGGGCTTCAACTAGCGGTTCATTGAGGTCCCTAGGTTCTTCTATGGCATCTAGAAAGGCTCTTTTAGTTATCTCGTGAAATTCAACCCTGTAAATTTCCTGTGAGTAAGGTTTTATATAGCATGCTAAGTCCCAAGCGATCTTTTCTCCCTCCGTGTCCGGGTCAGTCGCTATGAAGGTTAAGTCTGCTTCAAGCGATAGCTCTCTAAGCCCTTCTATTATCTCTCTCTTCTCATCGTGAACGGGAACCTTACACCTCTGGCAAAAATCTTGTACCGTTTGCTCACCACAGTTGGGGCACCTTTTCAAAGTGTCGTAGTGAGGTATGAAGCGGTTATCGCTGAGCTCTATTCCGAATAAACCAAGGTCATAGACCAGGTCAGCCACGTGCCCCTTAGATGCCGCTATAAGTAGAGTGTGTCTCAGGGCGTTAACTTCGTATACATCTACCCCCTTTATCCTTCTTCTCTGGGGAGAACCAAAGAAAGAGGCTATGGTTCGAGCCTTGTTAGGGGATTCAACTATAACTAGGGTCGTCTTGAAGAGGTCTTTCGGTAAGTTGCTTGCCTTCGTAAGCTCTTCTCTATCCCTATCTACCCTCTCTATGATTTCCTTTACCCTTTCCGGTGAATAGGCCTTAAAGGAGAATTCTTCAAAGAAATACCTCGCTTTCTTTTCAAGGAGATGAAGAGCCTTCTCATCGTCTACTATCACTATGGATAGTCCTTGAAGGAGTCCGCCCGGGCATAAGCGAGAAGTTCTTCCAGCAGCTTGAAGATATCCCACGCTTTCCGGTATGAGTAGGTAAATCTCCCCATCGATTATCCTTATGGGGCTTTCGGGGCTTGAGGCTACCTGCGCCAGGAACTCTGGGTCGGATATCCTCTCATTTAGGAAAAGCCTTATCTCATTCAGTAGCTTCTTGGATTTCTCTCCTAGCTTCTCCTCTCCTTTCTCCATTATGTTTCTCAGGAAGGGTAAGTATTTCCTTTCCACCTCAGGGTAGTCCTCAAGGAGCTTCCTTAAGGAAGTTAGGGCATTAAAGAGAGCTATAGAGGAGGTCTCAACCTTAAGGTTTATGAAGTTCTTTGGAACCCCTATGAAGAGGGCGTATCTTGTCTCTGGGATGTCTAAGCCCCTCGCTAAAGGGTTTCTGCCAGAAGCTATGCCCACTAGGACGTCTACCTCTCCCTTTAGGAAGGCTTCTATATCCGCCTCCTCATAGCTTAGGGCCCTTATCCCCTCAGACTCAAACTTTTTTAGGACCTCGTTTATGGCTTCCTTTCCCTTGTCGGGTGAGAGGAAGACCAGCCCCCTTTTCCCCAGCTTCTTTATGAGTTTTGATGCCTCATCTATTATGCCCTTTAGGGTCATTCTCCCGGGTCTTAAAGCTAAGTCCTCAACCTTCCTTAAAAAGGATGCGCTTCTTCCAACTTCAAAATCGAGTAGTTCTCTGAATAGGGCGACCCTCATATTCTTGGGTTTGGCTGTTGCTGATGAGACTATGAGCACTCCTTTCGCTAATTCTTTGAACCTCTCTATCTTTTTCCTTTCTTCCTCTATTTTCTGCCATGACTCCTTAGTTGGCCTTTTAAGGAGATTAGTTGATGAGTATAGGAAGGATAAGGTCGCGTTGATCGCATCCTCGGGTATCCCCAATAGCCCTAAGACCCTGTCCACGCTCTTAGATTGCTTAAGCAAGGCATCTACATCGTCTACGAAGAGAAAGTCGAAAGGCTTAGGTATATCCTCATAGCTCTTGACCAGAAACATAGTCGTTGAGACGAGGATATCAAACTCCCCTTTTCTCAATCTCTCTCTGTCTCCGTTCCCTATATCCATGGCTATAAGGATTTTCTTTTTTCCGTCATTGTATCTGTTTAAGAGATTGCTTGCCTGTTCTACCAAAAGGCGCGTTGGGAAGATGAGGTAGGATTTCCCCTCTAAGAAAAGGGAGGTTATTATTCCAAAGGTGGTTTTTCCAACCCCCGGAGGGGCAACTATGGCGAAGGACCTCTTCGCAAGCATTCTTCGGAACCAAGCCCTCTGAAGTGCCCAGGGCTCATTGCCGACCCGCTCCCTGAAGAAGGCTGAAAACTCCTCCTCCCTTTTCTTAAACTCGTATATCTTTTTGAGCCCCTTTAATTCGTTCCTTTCTTTAAGCTTCTCTACTAGCTTTTCGAAGCTTAAGCTGTTGGCTTGGGGTAAGCATATTTCGCAGGGTAGCCCCTTAAGCAACCTAAGGCTTGATATCTTGCCGTTGCAGTTTGGACAAGCCTTCTCAAATATAGCCTCAGCCATATCTCATCAACCTACCTTCAATAGTAATGGTCTTACGGTCTCTGGAGGAACATCGTAGATTTTGCTTTCTATTATAATCGTTAGATCGTGTATTTCCATCTCCTTCTGACAAAGGAGCTCTATGAAGCTCCCTATGGAGAATATATTTTTCCTTATTAATGGGGATTTTATCACGCTTCTATAAAACCTCTTAAGTAGACGGGCATCAAGGATGGGGTCTTTAAGATCGGTTACCTCCTTTAACTCTTCTCCCCATGGTGTTCTGTGAAGAGGCCTTAGAAAATCCTCAAAGCTCTTCGCTCTGATTAGCTCCCTTATCTTAGAGTTGTTAAGGTATCTTCCGAAGGGGATGGAGTATGATAATATCCTCTCTTCGCTGAAGCCGAAGAAACTCTTGGCCCTAATTATCCATTCCAGGTTTATTAGATCACACTGCATTCCAAGGTAGAAGCTGTTTATATCCTTATCTATGCTTTCAAGACCCTCGTTCCTCTCAATGAGCTCTCTGAAGAAACCATAGTCGAGGACCATCTCTATGGCGAAGAGGGTTTCGATCCTTTCCTCTGGTAGCTTCCCTTTTATGTAATCTCCGTAAGGGGTCTTCTTAAGAAACTCAATTGTCTCACTGAAGCTTCTCGCTGATATCAACCTCTCTAAAGGTATGGTGGTAAAGCCCTTTAGGTCAATTAGTGATTCCTTGCTTATCATTGGGGTTTCTAAAAGCTTACTCGTTAATATCCTCTTTATGTTTTCTATCTCGAATTTCCTTATTGCCGCCGTTAAAAAGTTTTTCGTTTTCTCTGGCATGAAGTTAATGACCTTAGTGTATATGTCTACTATAGAACCCTTAATCGTTCGTTCCAACCCTTCCCTTGAGTAGGGAAGGGCTTTCTCCTTGCCATAATAGGTTTTTTTTAAAACATCAATTACTCCTTCTAAGCTTCTTGCGTTCAACGCTTCCTCGATGGTTCTTTCATCTAAAAGCTCTCCCCTTATGGCTCTTATACTTGCGAAGGCTGCGGAGTAATCTACGACTTTCATTATCTCCAGAAGACCTCCACGGCTTTGGATATAGCGCTCTCAAGTTTCGGAAGGGTCCTCAGTCTGAGCTCTTTCGCTTCCTCCCTGCTTTTCGCAATGATCTCTTCAACCTTTTTTTCAGCCTCAGCCTTTGCTTCCATAAGTATGCGCTCCTCTTTTGCCCTAACATCCTTATATATCTCCGCTATTCTCACTTCCTTCTCTTTTAGATAATCTTCCCAAGCCTTCTCTATGTCTCTTTTGGCTTCCTCAACTATCGCTCTTGCAACCCTTTCCGCCTCAAGGAGCTGCCTTATCGCGTTTTCCAACTTGTTTATCACCTCCGAAGGTATTTTACCATAAAAGGTCAAGATCCCCTTATTTTGGTAGAATATATTTATGAATTTTAGCTTAGAAAGGAGGAGTTTAACATGAGCGATGGTAGAGGTAGATGGACGTCGAGAGTAGGTTTTGTAATGGCGGCTGCTGGCTCTGCTATAGGTCTTGGTAATATTTGGCGCTTTCCTTACATGACTGGTAAGAGCGGTGGTTTTGTCTTTTTAATAGTTTATTTAGCTATAGTATTCACTATGGGCATAAGCGTTATGCTCGCTGAAGTGGTTATAGGTAAAGCCGCTCAAAGAAATCCTGTTGGGGCTTTCGCTAAGCTAGGCGGAGGGCTCTGGCCTCTGGTTGGGTTTATGGGATTGACCGCCGGTTTTATAATACTTTCCTATTATAGCGTTGTGGCCGGTTGGACTATAGCTTATATCTTTAAGACTCCGTTGGGACTGTTAAACTATTCTGACCCTAAGGAGCTTGCCGAGATGTTTGGTAAATTTGTAGGCGATCCAATTCAACCTATCATATATCACGCTATATTCATGGCCTTAACCGTTTTGATAGTGGTAAGTGGGATAGAAAAAGGGATAGAGAGATGGTGTAAGATACTTATCCCCGCTTTATTCCTGATACTTATAGTTCTAATCGTTAGGGCTGTGACCTTGCCAGGTGCCTTAAAGGGAATAGAGTTTTACCTTGCTCCCGATTTTTCCAAGATTGACACTAAAGTTCTGAATGCTGCCTTGGGACAGGCCTTTTTCTCTCTGTCTCTGGGTATGGGGTGTATAATGACCTACGCCTCTTACTTTCCGAGGGAGGAAAACGCTCCCAAGTCTGTGATCTGGGTGGTTTCCATGGATACCTTAGCTGCCTTCTTGGGTGGCCTTGCGGTCATGCCCGCCGTCTTTGCCTTTGGGTTTGACCCCGCTGCTGGTCCTGGCCTCACCTTCATCACCCTTCCGGCTGTCTTTGCCAGAATGCCTCTTGGAACCCTATGGGCGGTTTTGTTCTTTTTGCTTCTCTTTTTTGCGGCCTTAACTTCCTCTATATCTATACTTGAGGTTGTTGTAGCTTACTTTGTTGATGAGAAGGGGATGTCGAGAAAGGCTGCTGCTACGCTTTTTGGAAGCATGATCTTCCTCCTGGGCATTCCTTCCTCCCTATCCTTGGGGGTGTGGGGAGATTTCAAGATAATGGGTAAGGTTTTCTTAGATTTCATGGATTATCTTGCTTCCAACCTTATGCTTCCTCTTGGTGGAATATTTATATCCCTCTTCGTTGGGTGGTTTTTCTGGGATAGGGGTTTAAGGGAGGCAACGAGCGAGGGGCGTTATCCCCTAAGCTGGGTACCTCTGTGGAAGTTGGTATGTAGATACTTCGCCCCATTAGCTATAGCTTGGATACTAATAAGCGGAATCTGGTAAGGAAAAGATAAGGTCGCCTTCTCTTTTAGGGGGAAGGCGACCCTAAATTTTACCATTTTATCTCTTTGAAGCTTAATCTCATGGGAGGGCTAAATTTGGTAGGTGAGCCTTCACTCACCCAAGTAGTCTCTTAAAAGTTTTAGGTTTTCCTCTATGAGGTCAGGGATAGGTAATTGGTAGGGGCATCTTGGTAAGCAGGTTCCACACCTTGTGCAAGTTTGAGCCTTAAGATATACGTCGTAAAACCACTTCTCTTTGAGATTTTCCTTAGGGAATCTCTTTATGAAAGATTGGGCTCTTATTATCGTTGATATCGGTATCCCTTGAGGACAGGGCTGACAGTAATCGCATCTCCTGCAGAAGGTTTTCCCCATCTCCCCTTTAGTTCTTTCTATCTCTTCGATCTCCTCTTGGGTTAGGGGGGTAAGCTCAATGAGGAGCCTTATGTTTTCCTCTACCTCTTTAACGCTTTCCATACCGGGATCGGGTAGCACGAAGTCGTTCTGGAGCACGAACTTTAGCGAAAGCTTTGGGTTTGGAAGAACTCCTCCTCCCATCGGCTTCATCGCTATTATTCCAATATCCTTTTCCTTGGCTAAGGGGAAGACCTTCTCCTCCGCTTCCCTTTCTATAAAGTTATAGCACACTTGAATTACGTCGAACTTGTCCGTCATTATAAGATCTCTGGCTATGTCCACGTTATGAGTAGAAGCAGCTATGAAGTCGATTAACCTTTCGCTCTTTGCTCTTAATAGCCCATAATAGGCTCCATCGCTTGATAGCACTCTATCGAAGGTTTCCCTATCGTTTACGCCATGAATGTGGTATATATCTATCTTGTTTACGCCTAAGTTTTTCAAACTGATCTTAACGTCTTCGTATATCTGATCGGCAGTTCTTCCAAAGGACTTGGATGAGAGGTATATTCTCTTTCCTAAACCCTTTATCGCCTTTCCTATCTTAACCTCGCTATCTGAGTAAGCCCTCGCGGTGTCTATGAGGTTCACCCCAAGCTCTATAGCCCTCCTTACCACCCTTATGGCTTCTTCTTCGCTTACCCTTTGAATCGGTATTCCTCCGAAAGCTATTGGGAAAGCCTCTATATTTGTCCTTCCCAATCTCTTAGGCTTCACTCTCTCACCTTCTTTTCTAAGAACTCTATGATTTCTCCTATGTCAGGAAGCTCTCTTATCGGATATATCTTGAAGAAGACTATCTTTCCCTCCTCGTCGACCACGACATTTGCCCTCTCAGAGAACCCCTCCTTTTCCCTGAAGATGTTAAAGCTCTTGGCAACTTCTCCGTGGGGCCAAAAGTCCGAGAGGATCTTAAGGTTCTTCAATCCCATGCTTTCAGCCCATGCCTTCTTTGAGGGTACTGGATCTACGCTTATTCCTACGGGGATCGTATTTAAGCTTAAGAGCTTTTCGTAGTTTCTCTCGAGGGATTCCATCTGCTTGGTGCAGATACCCGTCCATGCGAGCGGATGAAAGGATAACAAAACTCTCTTTCCTCTAAGGTCGGATAGTTTGAAGATTTCGCCATTTTGGTCCTTTAATATAACCTCGGGGGCAGGGCTTCCGAGGTCTAAGCCTCTTTTATCAGCCATTTCTCTCACCTCCAATTATTAAGTAAACCGCTTAAATAGATTTTAGCATAGTTTTTATTTTGGTATACTTATATTATAGGCTTAAAGAGAGTCTGAAATAAGAGGGGTGATATACTATTGAAAATTGTAGAGGTGGGGGATATTAAGATAGGAGGAGGTAATCCCTTCGTCTTGATAGCTGGCCCTTGCGTAATAGAGTCGGAGAGCTTAGCCTTGGAGGTTGCCTCTTACGTTAAGGCCCTGTGCGATAAGTTTAAGATACCTTATATATTTAAATCCTCTTACGACAAGGCAAATAGAACCTCCATCAACTCCTTTAGAGGACCGGGGATTGAACGGGGGCTTGAGATACTATCTCGCGTTAAAGAGGAGGTAGGCGTTCCAGTTCTATCTGATGTTCATCTCCCTGAAGAGGCTCTTGTAGCGGGGGAGGTTCTAGATGTTCTTCAGATCCCCGCTTTCCTGTGTAGGCAAACAGATTTGGTGCTCGCTGTGGCTCGCGTTGGTAAGCCGGTTAACGTTAAGAAGGGGCAGTTTTTATCGCCCTATGATGTTAGATACATAGTTGAGAAGATAGAGTCTCAGGGCAACTACCAGATACTTCTTACGGAGAGAGGGGTTTCCTTTGGTTATAATAATCTCGTGGTCGATTTCAGATCCCTGCCTATAATGAGGGAAACTGGCTATCCTGTGGTCTTTGATGCCACCCACAGCGTTCAATTACCCGGTGGGCTTAAGGGAGCCTCGGGAGGGGAAAGAAGGTTCGTTCCCTATCTCGCAAGGGCAGCTGTAGCAGTGGGTATAGACGCTTTGTTCATGGAAGTTCATCCTGACCCCGATAACGCGCTTTCTGATGGACCCAACATGCTTCCTCTTAAGGAGCTGAGAGATCTACTTAAGAAGCTTAAGGAGATAGATAACTTGGTTAAAGGGCTTTAGCTATCTGATTTGTTATAATAGTTAATGAGTTCCCTTTTTCTGAAAAGGAGGGGAGAAGCTTTGAGAAGCTTAAGGGCAAAGTTAATTCTGTGGGGGGTTATAATTTCGGTTTTAGGTGTGGGTCTTACAAGCG
>LEKQ01000003.1 GCA_001443005.1 bacterium GBS-1 | reverse complement strand
GGAGATTTGAGGACCGCTGCCTTTGTTCTTGCGATAAGCAGAGTAGCTGAGGCTATGAAGCTTAGGGGTATATGGCCATAGGCGAAAAAGAGGAGCTTGACCTCTTAAGGGGTGTCCCCCTAGAACTAGGGGAGACACCCCTTCTTTTCTGACCACTCCTTTTACATAGCTTGACATTTGCTGTTAATTACTGTAAAATAGGCCTCAAAAAGGGGTGGTGATGATGAAGGGGTTGCTTTGGTTTCTCTTTCTTCTTTTTCTTGATGTAGCTATCCCCTATGGGGTCTTATCCGACTATGGCAGAATAACGGGGGCCTTCATCTTTTGGACGGTTTGGGGAGCTATAGCGGTGGCTTCAATATTCTTCATGACGCGCAGGTGGGGTGAGGAAAGATGAGGTTTTGGGTGATCTTTGCCATTTTCCTTTATCTTTTCGTTGGAACCATTCTTGCCTTCGTAGCTAAGAGGGGAAAGAGTATGAGCGACCTTGAGGAGTTTTTCTTAGCGAGAAGGACGCTAGGGGGGGTTCTATCAGCTTTAACCTACAGCGCCACCACCTATAGTGCCTTCATGATGATAGGGCTTGCGGGGTTAACCTACACTGGTGGGGTTGGAAGCCTTGGTTTTGAGCTAACCTATCTCGCTGGGCTTGTTCTTATAGTTTGGTTTGGCCCTAAGTTCTGGGAATTCGGGAAAAGGTATGGCGTTATATCTCCCGCTGAGATGCTGGGAAGGATTTACGGAAGCGAGAGAGTCGCCTTTGCCTTTGCCTTGGTTTGCATCATATTTCTCGTTCCGTACTCAGCGGTTCAGCTTATGGGTATAGGTTATTCCCTCGATGTGATGAGCAAGGGGGTTATCCCCTTTAGTCTAGGGATAGTCATAGCTGCTACTGTGGCCATAGTTTGGTCCTTCACGGGTGGTATGCGCTCCGTGGCTTGGACGGATGCCTTTCAGGCGGGGCTGATGTTCATCTCGTCGTTAGTTGCTTTGCTTTTCATCGTCTATAAAGGGTTTGGTGGTTTTGGTGAGTTCTTCGGGATTCTTGAAAGTAACTATTCGCAGTATCTTTGCGTTCCCGGGCCGGGCTTCTTTAAGCTTTCAACCTTCTTAGGGCTCACCGTTCCATGGTTTTTCTTCTCCATATCTAACCCTCAGGTTAGCCAAAGGCTCTTTGTGCCGCGTAGCTTAAAAAGTTTGAGGAACATGCTTTGGGGTTTTCTTATCTTCGGTTTTTTCTATACCATCATCGTTATCCTCTGGGGGTTCGCTGCAAGGGCCCTTATCCCATCTTTGGATAGGCCAGATTTGGCTACACCTACGCTTCTTTCCCTTCCCATCGTTCCCCCCTTCATCGCTATACTCGTGATGATAGGGGTTGTTTCCGCCGCCATATCCACCATCGATTCTGTGCTTTTGACCCTGTCGTCCATGGTTAGCAAAGACCTCTTTGGGAAGCTTCCCGAAGATAAGCAAATTCTCATAGGTAAGCTATCGCTATTTCTGTTGACAGGCGCCGTTTTGATTTTCGCCTATATGAGGCCTTCTATGATAGTTTTGCTTTCAGTTTCCTCATCGGCAGGGCTCCTAAGCTTGGTACCCGCAATAATAGGTGCCTTCTACTGGAAGAGGTCAAGCGAGCGAGGTGCCTTTTGGAGCATTGTTTTGGGAGCTTTTATAACGGGTGTGCTTTTCGCGTTCAAGATTAATCCGATGGGTTTGATGCCGGGCATATGGAGCATTATAATATCAAGTGGTATATTCGTGCTCTTTAGCTTGATATTCCCCCTAAAAAGAAGGGAGAGATTAAAGGATGGGGCCCTTAGAGAGGAAGGTCTTGGATATACTCGAGGAGGTTTATCCGGACCCGATAAAGGGTAGTGATATCGCGCTTAAGTTGGAGGTAAGCAGGCAGACCGTAGTTAAGGTTATAGCTATCTTGAGGTCTAAGGGGGAGAAGATATTGGCGACTCCAAAAGGTTATGTTCTTGATAAGGGTGAGATGGTTGAGGAGATGATAGCGGTTAAGCATGGCGAGGATGAGATAGAGGAAGAGATATCCTTAATAGTAGATGAGGGGTGTATAGTTGCCGATGTTATAGTTGAGCATCCTATATACGGTGAGATAAGGGGAAACCTTGACATAAGAAACAAGGCGGATTTAACAAAGTTCCTAATGAGGATGAAAAGCTTTGGAGCCAGGCCTCTTCTTACCCTCTCAGAGGGTATACACCTTCATACGATAAAGGCTGTTAGTAAAGATAGGATAGAGAGGGTTAAGAGTAGGCTTAAAGAGAGGGGGTTCCTTCTTGAACTAACTTGAGTCGGCCTATTGCATTTGGAAGCCTTTTTTGATAATATTAGCTTGGATGGTGGTGCGGTTGTAGCTCAAGAGGACAGAGCGCTGGCCTCCTAAGCCGGAGGCTGCGGGTTCGAGTCCCGCCAACCGCGCCATTTTTAATTTTGGGGGCTTCAAGCTATGGGAGAAGAGAGGGCTTCTACCTGGGATATCTTAAGAGAGAGGATGGTAAAAGAGCAGATAGAGTCGCGGGGGGTCAGGGATAAGAGGGTCCTCGAGGTGATACGTAAGGTTCCTCGCCATCTTTTTGTTCCAGAGGCTTACCTTGATGAGGCCTACGATGACCACCCTGTATCCATAGGAGAGGGACAAACCATCTCCCAGCCTTATATAGTTGCCTTGATGACGAGCTTGCTTGAGTTAAAGGGAGATGAGAAGGTGCTGGAAATAGGGACGGGTTCAGGTTATCAGACAGCCATTTTAGCTGAGCTCGCGAAGGAGGTCTTCTCCGTTGAGAGGATCGAGTCTTTAGCGAAGAAAGCTAAAAAGAGGCTCGAGGATTTGGGTTATAAGAACGTACACATAAAGGTCGGAGATGGCAGCTTAGGTTGGGAGGAGCACGCTCCCTACGATGCTATAATAGTCACCGCCGCCGCTCCTAAGCTCCCTAAACCACTTATAGATCAGCTTAAGGTTGGGGGAAGGATAGTTATCCCCATCGGCGATAGGTTCTTTCAGAGTCTGCATAGATACGTTAAGAAGGAAGATGGTAGCCTCGAAGGTCAGGATTTCGGGGGTTGCGTTTTCGTTCCCCTAAAAGGGAAGGAGGGCTGGGATTAGCGAGCTTTCCTTATCCTCTTTAGCTTGAAGAACTCATCCCTCTCTCTTTCCTCAAGGTGGCTTTCTATTTCCTTCTTTGACCTCTCAAGCTCAGGGATTATAACTTGCTCTAAAGCGTTTGCCCTTTTCTGCGTCACCTTTATCTCCCTCGCCAGCCTGTAGATGGTGGTTTCAAGCTCAGCCAGGGCGATCGTTGTCTTAAGGAGCTTCCTGAACTCGAAAACTGCTCTGTCTAAGGCCATGTTAGTTCTGTAAACGCTGTAAAAGGGGGAGAACTTTTCGCTATCTAAGTCCTTTTCCTTTAAGGCCAATATGGGTAGGGAGACCCCTAGTACGCTTCTTTCAGCCGATTCTATATCTATCTCCTCTGGAGCCCCTAAGGCTATCTCCTCTATCGTTTCCATTCCGAGGAGAATCGAGGCTAAGGTGAGGACGCGATAAGCTCTCTCAAACTCCTCAAGGATTCTCGCTTGAAACTCCTTAGCAGGTTCTATATATTTCACCAGCTCGGATATCAGGATGCTTCTTTTCTGATCCATGAGCTTATATCCTTGTCTTGCTAAGGAGAGGAGTTCTTTCACTCTTAGCAAGCCGCTTTTCGTTAGCTCCACTTTCAAGCTCTCCTAAACCTCCTATAGAACTCCTCTATCTCCTCCATCGTTACCCTGTGCAGCTCCTCTTCCGGTAAGGTGGTTAGGACCTCCCAGCCGATATCGAGGCTTTCCTCTATGCTTCTTTCCTCCTCGAACCCCTGTCTCATAAAGCGCGTTTCGAAACTATCTGCGAACTTTAAGTATAGCCTCTCCTTTTGAGAGAGCTCCTCTTCTCCAACTATGGCGGCTAGGTTTCTAACCCATACGGCGTGGGAATAGGCCGCATAAAGTTGATCAGATAGGTGAGGGTGATCCTTTCTCGTTTTTCCTTCTCCTATCCCACTTTTCATGAGCCTTGAAAGAGACGGAAGTATGTTTATCGGCGGATATATACCCTTTCTGTAAAGCTCCCTACTTAAAACTATCTGCCCCTCGGTTATATAGCCGGTTAGGTCAGGTATAGGGTGGGCTATATCATCCTCTGGCATGGAGAGGATCGGTATCTGGGTTATTGAGCCATCTCTATCCCTTATCTTGCCGGCCCTTTCGTATATCGATGCTAAGTCACTGTACATATATCCGGGGTATCCCTTCCTTCCTGGTATCTCCCCCCTTCGAGAGGATAACTCTCTTAGGGCCTCACAGTAGTTGGTCATATCAGTTAAGATCACAAGCACATGCATTCCCATACCGAAGGCAAGATACTCGGCAATAGTTAGAGCGCACCTCGGAGTTATTAGCCTTTCTATAACTGGATCGTTTGCCAAGTTAAGGAAGACCACAGACTTCCTTAGGGCACCGCTTTTCTCAAAGCTTTCTATAAAGTACCTTGCTATGTCGTGTTTTACTCCCATTGCAGCAAATACTATAGCGAAGTCTCTGTCGTATATCTTGGCCTGACGCGCTATCTGAACGGCAAGCTCGTTATGGGGTAAGCCGCTTCCCGAAAATATTGGTAACTTCTGACCCCTTACCACCGTCATGGTTACATCTATAGCTGATATGCCCGTCTGGATGAAGTCTCGCGGGTAGCTTCTTGAGACAGGGTTTATGGCGAACCCATTCACGTCTAAGAACTCCTCTGCGACTATCTCAGGCCCTCCATCTATAGGCCTCCCCATACCGTTGAAGATCCTTCCTATGACGTCCCTAGATACGCCTATTTTAAAGGTATCGTTGGAGAGCCTTATTCGCGTTCGTGAGGGGCTTAACCCTCCAGTCTCCCCGAAGACCTGTATTACGGCGAGCTCGTCTCCCAGCTCTATGACCTTGCCCAGCTTTTCCTCTCCGTCAGGGGAGAATATTTCAACGACCTCACCGTAAAGGAGCTCGGGCAGGGATTCTATAAAGATAAGCGGGCCGCTTATCTTCTTTACTCCAGCGTACTCAAGCAAATTGCTCCCTCCTCCTATAAGATAGGACCTTCCTGTAGTTTGCTTCAAGCTCGCGGAATTCCCTGTCAAGCTCCTCCGCTAAGAAGGCAAATTCATCCTCTATCTTGGTCTCCGGTACGCTGAAAGAGAGCCTTATTATCTTAGACGTTATTGGTAGCTCCTCTATTTTCTGAGTTAGCATGCCCTCTCTTATCAGACTTAAGGCCCTTTCGTAGTACATCCTCATCAGCTTAAGTATGAGATAACCTTTCCTTAAGGAGCAGTAGGTGTCTATCGGGTCGTAGGCGTTTTGCCTTAAGAACCCCTCCTTTATCATCTTCGCTACAAGTAGGATCAGCTTCTGAGGTTCGGGCAGAACTCCCACCCCCACAAGCTGAGCTATTCTTTGAAGGTTGCTTTCCTCTTGCAGGAGGTTAATGGTCCAGTTCCTTAAGCTCTGAAAATCCTCTGCCACGTTTTGTTTAAACCATAGTTTGAGGTCCTCGAAGTACTCGGTGTAGCTGTTGAGCCAGTTAACGGATGGGAAGTGGCGAGCGCTTGCCAGCTCCTTATCAAGCGCCCAGAAGCATCTTATAAACCTTCGCGTATGCTGTGTGACAGGTTCTGAGAAATCGCCACCGGGCGGGGATACCGCTCCAATTATGCTTATGGATCCCTTTCTCCCCCCTAGGGTCTTAACCCTTCCCGCTCTCTCGTAGAATTCTGCTAGTCGTGTGGGAAGGTACGCTGGAAAGCCTTCCTCAGCTGGCATTTCCTCAAGCCTTCCAGCTATCTCTCTTAAGGCCTCTGCCCACCTTGATGTTGAGTCGGCCATTATGGCCACATCGTAGCCCATATCTCTAAAGTACTCCCCGATAGTTATCCCCGTGAATATGGAAGCTTCCCTTGCTGCAACCGGCATGTTTGATATGTTCGCTATGAGTATGAGTCTCTCCATCAAGGATTCTCCGGTTTTTGGGTCTCTGAGCCTTGGGAAATCCTCGAGGACTTCGGCCATCTCATTTCCCCTTTCACCGCATCCTATGTAAATTATCACATCTGCATCCGCCCATTTTGCAAGCTGATGCTGTGTAACGGTCTTTCCCGTTCCAAAGCCTCCGGGGATAGCGGCGGTTCCTCCCTTAGCCATGGGAAAAAGCAGATCCAAGACCCTCTGCCCGGTTAAAAGGGGCTCTTCTAAGGGGGTTCTCTCTAGTATGGGTCTTGGCTTTCTAACCGGCCAGTAGTGAAAGAGCTTTATCTCATGCATCTTTCCATCGTCATCCTTCACTTTGGCTATAACCGTGTCTACGGTGTAATCTCCGCTCTCCTTAGCTTCAATCACCGTTCCGCTGACATCGGGTGGGCACATTATCCTATGCTCGACCAGGGGAGTTTCCCTTATTCGAGCCAATATATCGCCCGGTTTCACGATATCCCCCTTTTTGATCTCCATCTTGACGCGCCAAACCTTGGTCAAAGGGAGGGGGAAGGGGTTGGCTCCCCTGAGAATGAAGTCTCCTAGCTCGTTCTTTATATCCATCAGGGGTCTTCCTATTCCATCGAAGATGTTTCCTAAAAGGCCCGGACCGAGGGCCACCGAAAGGGGTCTTCCCATTCCTATTACTTCCTCCTGAAGCCTTAGCCCTTCGGTTTCCTCATATACCTGAATCACGGCTTCGCTTTCACTCGTTGAGATAACCTCTCCTATGAGCCCAAGTCTCCCTACCTTAACCATTTCGAGCATCCTTATATCTTCTGTAGCCTTGATCTTAACGACAGGTCCGCTTATCCACTTTACGTAGCCTATTAGCCTTTCCATAGCTATTCGAAGAGCTCCTTAAGCACCTCCATCTGGATCTCTCTCTTTTTTCTCTCCCATCTTCCCTCAAGGGTATTATCTATAGCCCTTTTGCCCTCCCAGGCCTTTAACCCGCCTATTATCTTATAATCGGGCTGAACTGTTAAATTTAACTTCATCTCAGAAATGAGGTCTCTTATCAATTCCATATCGTTCGGGTTTACAGCTACGTGGAAGCTTCCTCCTAAGTATTCCACACACTCCTCAAGCAGTCTCTTAAGTCTTTCCCTGTACTCGCTTCTTTTCTCAACTATCTTAAATATTTCTTCCTTCGCTCTTTCAAGTGCTTCCTGAAGTATGGCATCCCTCTCCTCGAGTATTATTCGCCTTGCGTTGAACATGGCGTTAGCTACCTCTTTTGAGACAAGGTCCTTCGCTTTTATCTGGACCTCCTCAAGCATCTTTATCGCTTCCTTTTCCGCCTTAAGCCTAGATTTTTCCCAATCATCTTCCTTTCTCTTCTCAAACTCGTCCCAGAGCTTCCTTCTTTCAAGCTCGGCCTCTTTTAGTATCTCCTCGCGAAGGAGTTTAACCCTCTCCTCCAAATTCATCACTCCTTGATGTTCAGGCCTAAAGCCTCCCTTATGGCCCTTTCAAGATAGTTGTGGGGTTTCTTCCTCCAGCCGCCCATCTCGGGGACCTCAAGCACTATGGGATAAAGCTCCTTGGCCCTTATCTCCTCTATCTCATTCCTTAAAAGCTCACCTATTCCTTCGCTTATTAATATGAGCTTATAGCTTCCAGCCGAAAGAGCCCTATTTAGCGCCTTTAGGGCCGACTCCCTATCCTCAGCCACCTCTCCCTTTACCCCTGCGAGCCTAAACCCTATGACGACCTCTTTGCTTCCTATTACGAAGACGCTTCCCATTATAGCGTTGCGATTATCATTATCGCTACCACCATGCCGTATATGGCTATTCCTTCGGCTAGAGCCACGACTATCAATGCCCTTCCTATTATCTCAGGTTTTTCTGCCATCGCTCCTATCATAGCGCTTCCAGTGGAAGCTACCGCGAAGCCCGCCCCTAAGGTCGCTGCGCCTACAGCTATTGCAGCTCCTATGTAGCCTGCAGCAGCATCCATGCCTCGAGATGATGACGTTAGCTTAGGCCTTTCTTCCGCCTGGTCCGCAGACGCTCCTGGCGGTGGGATCAGGAACAAAAGAAGCAAGGAAGCTAGGATAGCCATCGATGAGAGTAATATCACCTTCTTGGCGAAGCTCTTATAATCCCTTCTTTTCTTTATAGTTAAGCCCGCATAAATGGTGAAGATGACCGCTAAGGTGGTTATAAGTAAGGGGATTATGATCATTGGAGCCTTTCCCTCCTTTCATTCTGTCTCCTTCGTCCTTGGGCTTAGAGGTTTAAAGGGCCTTCCCTCTCCCTTGTAGAACTTGGAGAAGAACTCGTATAGGTTTAACCTGAGCGCCTGAATTCCAACTATAAGCCCCTCAAGTAATATTATCACAACGTTACCCAAAATTACCATTGTTAAGCTTCCAAAGCTTCCCATGAAGGAGCCTTCAAGCATCTCACCCAGCGTGAAGAATGCCATGAAGAGAAGGGAGTGGTTTAAGGCGAAGGCTCCAAGCCTTATGAAGGAAACTATATTGCTGAAGCTCTCTATGAGCGAGATTAATGGGGAGAATATCCCCTCTATTGGGTTTTTGTCTCTTAGCCCTATGTATATCATCAATGCCGGAGGTATGGGAAGGAGTAAGGAAATGGCTCCTGCTTTTTTCCAGAGGAAAAAGATGGAGATTAGGGATAGGAAGAACAGGAAACCCGCGAGGCCATGCTTGCCAAAGATGAACTCCCTTCCGAGGCCATGAGCTCTGTAGTGGCTTAAAAGAGACATAGCATAACCCACTATAAGAAAGAGGACTCCCATGGCTATGGAGCTCCATATCGCTGTGTGGATATCGTGCATCGGGGAGAAGATTATAGGCTTTAGGATATCGCCGAAGCCAAAGATATGACCGTAAAGGAAGCCAAACAGGATGGACGAGAGGGAGCACCACTTAATGAGCGAGAAGATCCCCTTAAGGGATGGGATCTTCAGCTCTCCTAATCTGCTTAGAAGGTAGAGCACCGCTCCTTGTCCTATATCTCCAAACATGAAGCCGAAAAACAAGGGATAGCTTATGGCTATCAAGGGGGTTGGATCTATATCATCGTGGTTCGGTATCCCATAGAGCTTAACGAGAGCCTCGAAGGGCTTGAGGATCGGGTTATTGGTCATTAGGGTTGGGGGGATCAGCTCCTTGGGGGCGTGCTTAGCCTCGATCCACTCGTACAGGGCTTTGCCTTCGCAGGCCTCGTCTATCGCTTGCTCCACTATCTTTCTTTTGCTTTCAGGAACCCAACCTGATAGAGCTATAAAGTAGTTGGTCCTTCCACAAAACTTTCTGACTCTTATCGAGAGGTCCCTCCACATCACCCTCTGCCAGAGCTCCTTTAAGAAAGCCTCTCTTTCGAAGAAGAACCTCTTAACCCTTATCTTCAAGTTTTCAAGTGCCAAATCTAACCTTTTTATCTCGAGCTCTATCAGCTTCGCGGCATTTTCCGGTTCGCCACGATATCTTGTGGGAAGCTCAAGCCTCTCGAAGAATACGCTCTTTAGTATCTCCTCTATCTTGTCTTTGTCTTTCTTTAGCCCGAAGATGAAGAGGTGTTCCTCTCTGACGGGGACTATAACATGGGGAACGTTTTCCAAGCTTCTTATCAGTCGAGGCATCTGCGCTTGTGGGACCACTCCGAAGGAGTAATAAAGGTACTTCAAGCTTCTTAAATCCTCTATCCTTATATCTATTCCCAGCAGGTTTTGAACCTTAGAGAGGTAAGTTTTTATTCTTTCCCTGCTTCTTAGCAAGACATCTCTTGTTGTTCCAAAGCGCTCCGCTTCTTTCTCTATCTCAGTTAACTTCTTGAGTTCTTCGGGAGAGAGAATATCGCCCTCTACGCTTTGTGGGGTCTCTTTGATGGGAGGGGGTTGGGCATCGAGGTTTTCGAAGATCCTTAGAAGCCTGCTCTTTATGCTGGCTACTTCCTCTTCTTCCTTCTCGTTAACCGTCATACTCAGAAGATAGCCCTTCTTATAAAGGGGAGTCTTTCGAATATCGCAAAGTTCTATTGCTTCAATAGAGGATAGCCTTGCAAGGAGCTTTCTTGCGTAATTTTTATGGGTTATGCAGTTTAGAAGATACATCTTCGCCACTGGCATGGAAATATTATAGCATAAAAATTTTTCGTTAAGAAGTATTGCATTTTAACCGGTATATGATATAATTCTTAGCTAAAGAGCCATGAATATAGTGGTAAGCAAAGTAGGGGCCTGCTGGTATTATTACTTCTTCTTTGAATAGGGGTATTTACCTACGGGGGCTTAAGGGGCCTCCAGGTAAATACCCCTATTCGGTATTTGCCTGGAGGCCCCTTTTTTTATTACCTCTAAGGAGGTGTTGAGAGCTTGGGGTTGAAGCTAGTCTCAAGGGATAGGCAGAGAGAGGATAGCGTGGTATGGGTAGGGGATCTTCCCATAGGAGGAAGCTACTTCAATATCATAGCTGGGCCGTGCTCGGTTGAATCAGCAGAGCAGATAGACGAGATAGCGAGCTTTTTGTCAAGCCTTGGTGTGAGGCTCTTAAGAGGAGGAGCATTTAAGCCCAGAACATCTCCTTACTCCTTTCAAGGTTTGGAGGAGCGTGGCTTGAAGCTTCTTAGAGAAGCTGCCGATAGGTATGGCATGAAGGTCGTTACCGAGGTAATGGATACGACTATGGTTGACCTTATTTATGAGTATGCCGATGTGCTTCAGGTGGGTACGAGGAACATGTATAACTATACCCTTTTGAAAGCACTGGGCAAGGTCGATAAACCAGTTTTGCTTAAAAGGGGCTTTATGGCGACAATAGAGGAATGGTTGCTTGCAGCCGAGTATATAGCCTGCCACGGTAATGAGCGGATAATACTATGCGAAAGGGGTATAAGGACCTTTGAGAGGTACACGCGAAACACGCTGGATATATCCGCTGTTCCCATAGTTAGGAGCATCTCTCACCTTCCCATATGTGTTGACCTAAGTCATGCTACGGGAAGAAGGGATATAATAGCCCCGCTTTCTAAGGCTGTTTTAGCCGCTGGTGCTCATGCCTTGATGGTTGAGGTCCATCCGAGGCCTGAGGATGCTCTATCCGATGGTTATCAGAGCCTGAACTTCGAAGAGTTTAAGGAGGTTTTGTCCTCGATAGTAAGGCTTTGTGAGATGGAAGGAATAAATTTAGTTCTGGGGGGAAGAAGATGGAGCTTCGAAGAGCTCAAAGAGTTAAGGGCGTAGTCGTCGTGCCACCTGATAAGTCGATAAGTCATAGGGCTTTGTTTTTCTCATCCATAGCTTCGGCTCCTTCGGAGATAAGAAATGTACTTGATGCCGATGACGTTAAAAGGACACTAAATCTGCTTAAGCTATGCGGGACCGAGTTCGAAGGAGACCTTAAGAAGTTGGTTGTTAAGCCTCGCCCCTTTAGGGAGCCCTCAAAGCCTATATATTGCGGCAACTCTGGAACAACGGCGAGAATCGGCATGGGCCTTTTGGCTTCAAGGGATGGTTGCTTCACCCTTTACGGAGATAAGAGTTTAAGCAGAAGGCCGATGCTCAGGGTGGTCAAGCCGTTAAGGGAGATGGGGGCCACGGTTTTGGGGCGTGAAGGAGGGGCGCTTCTTCCCATAGCCATAAGGGGTGGGGATCTTAAAGGTATAGAGTATGAGTCACCAGTTGCAAGCGCTCAAGTTAAAAGTGCCTTTATATTGGCTTCGCTTTTCGCCTCTGGTAAGAGCGTTTATAGGGAGCCTTGGAAAAGCAGGGATCACACCGAGAGGATGCTTAAGGCTATGGGGGCTCGCTTGACGGAGAAAAACGGGAGCATTGAGATAGAGCCTACTGACGAGCTTTCCCCATTGAAGCTTGAGGTTCCCGGGGACTTTTCCTCTGCTGCCTTCTTTATCACGCTGGGCGTTATCCATGGTAAGGGGGACATAGTTATAGAGAATGTTAACCTTAATCCTACGAGAACAGGACTATTAAGGGTTCTTGAGAGGATGGGTGCGAATGTGGAGGTCAATCTTAAGGGTGAGGAGCTTGAGCCTATAGGATCGATAAGGGTCTCTTCTTCCAAACTCGTCGGTACGGTTGTTTCTCCGGAGGAGGCTCCGCAGATGATAGATGAGATACCTCTTGTGGCTCTGCTTGGTGCCTTCGCTGAAGGCGAGACGGTCGTTAGGGGTGCGGGAGAGCTTAGGGTGAAGGAGAGTGACAGGATAGCCTCCTTGGTCTTGGAGCTTAGGAAAATGGGCGTGGATATAGAGGAACTTGAGGATGGCTTCTTGGTGCGTGGTGGGAAGGGTCTTCACTCCGCTAAGGACCTTAACTCCCATGGGGATCATAGGATAGCCATGCTTTTAAGCATCGCCTCTTTGTGTGTCGAGGATGAAGGAGCTTCGAGGATAAAGGGTGCAAATTGGGTTAAGATATCCTTCCCGAGCTTCTTCGATATATTAGGAGAGCTTGCGAGGTGAGTATATCATGCTTAGGATGATGACCGCTGGTGAGTCTCATGGAAACAAGATAGTTGGGGTTCTCGATGGCATGCCCTCGGGGTTGAAGCTGGATATGAGCTGCTTAAGGTGGTTCATGGAAAGGAGGCGGGGAGGATATGGCAGGGGGAAGAGGATGGAGATAGAGATGGATGAGCCTAAGGTTGTTGGCGGGGTTCACGATGGCGTTACAACAGGGGCACCTATACTTGTTGAGCTTGAAAATAGAGGCGATAATCCTTCCTTTGGGGTTAGGAGCGTTCCCAGGCCGGGACATGCCGATTATGTGGGTTACCTTAAGTATGGCCTTGAGGACCTGAATATTCCCGCTGAAAGAGCCAGCGCGCGAGAGACGGCCATAAGGACCCTCCTTGGAGCTATATGCTATCTTGCCCTGAGAGAGCTTGATATAGAGGTTTTTGCCTTCACAAGGAGCATAGGTAAGGTTTCCCTTGAAAGGAAGTATCACGAAATAGAGGATCTCCTATCTAAGAGGGACAGCTCACCGGTTTACTGCCCCGATGAAAGGGTGAGTGAGCTCATGGTTGAGGAGATAGATCTGGCTAAAAGTAAGGGAGAAAGTCTTGGGGGAAGCTTTACAGTTGTTGCGAGGAACGTCCCCTTGGGTCTCGGTAGTTATGTCCAATGGGATAGAAGGCTTGACGCGGCTTTAGGCTTCTCCCTTCTTTCCATACCTTCGGTTAAGGCGGTTGAGATAGGAGAGGCCATTGATGGCTCCAAGATGTACGGCAGCGAGTTTCAGGATGGCTTTATCGTTAAGAATGGGGTAGTAAGGAGGGTTTCCAACAGGGCGGGAGGAATAGAGGGGGGAGTTTCCAACGGTGAGGACATAGTTATAACGGCCTATCTTAAGCCCATCCCCACCGCTCCAGCGATAGATAGGTCCGTAGATTTAAAGACGATGGAGGAGAGTCCATTAGCTTACATAAGGTCTGATACGGTTGTGGTCCCAGCTGCATCCGTCGTTGGGGAGGCTATGGTTTCCTTTACCTTGCTTAGCTTCCTTTTGGAGAAGTTTGGAGGGGATAGTATGTCTGAGCTTAAGAGGAGGGTTGAGGAATGGAGAGGAAGGCTATCACGATAATCGGTTTATCGGGGTCTGGGAAGAGCACGATAGGTGAGCTATTGGCTGAAGCGTTGGGTTGGCCTTTCACCGATACGGATAAGGAGATAGAAAGGGAAACGGGGATGTCTGTTCCCGAGATATTCGATAAGCTTGGTGAGAGGACCTTCAGGGAGATAGAGAGGAAGGTCGTCCTTCGCTCCATCGATAGGGGAGGGGTTATATCCTTAGGTGGAGGAGCCATCCTCGATCCCGAAAGCAGGGAGGCCATACTTAGTAAAAGTCTATCCTTCTATATAAGGGTGTCCATAGATGAGCTTGAAAGAAGGCTTCGCGTCTGTGCTCAGGATAGGCCCCTTCTAAGGGGTAACCTTAGGGAGAGGCTCATGAACCTTTATGAAGCGAGGAAGGAGCTTTATGAGATGGCTCATCATATTATAGATGGGGATGGCCTTTCTCCTAGGGAGATCTGCGCGCTTATGGCCATGAGACTTAACGGAGCTTTTGAAGAGATAGAAGTTCACTCCTCTTTACACTCTGCCCAGATAGGTAAAGTTAAGTGGGAAGGCATTAGGGATTTTCCCCTTATAACAACTCGTAAGGTTCGCGATATATATGGTGTCCTAATCGAGAATGAGAGGGTGGAGGTCCTTCCTGATGGGGAGGAGGCCAAAGATATAAAGGTGGTTGAAAGGCTTTATAGAAGGCTCATAGATTGGGGAGTGGAAAGGAAAGATTGTATAGTCTCCTTCGGAGGGGGGGCTTTAAGCGATGCTGTTGGCTTTGTATCTGCTACCTTTAAGAGGGGTTGCGATTTCGTCTCCGTTCCCACGACCTTGCTTGCCCAAGTAGATGCTTCAATCGGTGGAAAGACCGCCATTAACCTTGGTGAGATAAAGAACGTCATAGGGGCCTTTAAGGTACCAAAGATCGTCCTAATTGACCCAGTTTTTACGCTTTCTCAAGAGCCCAGAGATTATAACGAAGGGTTGGTTGAAGCGATAAAGATAGCTCTTGTCGCTTCCCCACCCTTGTTTAGCTTTATAGAGGAGAAGCTGGATCAGATAAGGAGGAGAAACTTAAAGACCTTGATTGAGGTCATAAGGATGGCCATTGAGCTTAAGCTTTCCATAGCCAGTAAAGATCTCTTCGATAAGGGGATAAGGCATATCCTTAACTTTGGGCACACCCTCGGGCACGCAATTGAGTCCGCTTACGGCCTTAAGCATGGTGAGGCGGTTAGCCTTGGGATGGTCTTCGCTCTTAAGCTTGGGGAGAGGCTTGGCATCTCAAGAAAGGGGGTATCCGAGAGGGTGGTTAAGATGCTTGAATCCCTATCTATGCCTACGGAGTTAAGGAGCATAGACCTAGGTGAGATAGGGGTGAAGATGGCTCAGGATAAGAAAATCAGAGGAGGAAAGGTTAACTTCGTCCTAGTTAAGGATATAGGTGAGCCCATTATAGCTCCGATGGATCTATCTCAGCTTTCCTCCTATTTAGCTGAACTACCTCTAAGGAAGGAGCCCAGAGGTCTAATATCAGTAGCTTACCCAGAAGGCGAGGTCTTCCAAGAATGGCGTTAGTCGCTTCCCATGCTTGGAGCGATGCGATAGCGGTTACCAAGGGAGGGAATACCTGGAGAGTTCCCTCCTCCTTTACTTCTCCCAATATCTCCTTAAGGGAGGGGGTTTCAGGCGGTAGGATAGTCGTCACTTGGCCGTACATCTCCTTAACCCCTCCATGAACGAGGAATATCCCTCTTTCTCTTGCTAAGGCCTCAAGGCGGAAGCGAGTTCTCCAGTTATCGAGGCAGTCCACAACTCCAAGGATGTCCTCAGGAAGGGAGAATCTCTCATCGTTTATGTCTGTGAATATCCCTTGAAGCGAGGTTTCCGAGGTCAGGCGTGAGAGTCTTTCCATTGCTGCATCGACCTTTCTCTTTCCTATGTCTCCCTTAGAGTATAGTATCTGCCTGTTTAAATCTGGTTCGTCAACGAGGCCGTTATCAGCGATATATAGCTTTCCTATGCCGAGTCTGACGAGTAGCTCTGATACAGTTGAGCCTAGCCCTCCGAGCCCTGCGACAAATAGGGCCGAGCTTCTTAGTACCTTCATCTCTACTAGTTTCTCATGTCTAAGCCATAAGCTCATTCTCATCCACCACCCGCTGGTGGGAAGAGGGCTATCTCCCCTTCCTCGATTAAGGTTGAAACCCCATCAAGATAAACGGCATTCCTTCCGTTTATGAGTATCATGAAACCGCTTTTTATTCTATTATTCTCTAGGAGCTTCTCCTCAAGGTTAATCCCTATCTCTGAGGACACCCTTTTTAAGAGCTCCCTTAAGGTAATGGCTCCTTCTATCTCGAGCTCCAAGAATTCCCTTTTCGCAAGGGACCTTAGGTCCGCGAAAAACTTAACCTTCACCCTTTTCATGTTAATCACCCAATTGCTATTATATAATAGAAGTGAGAGGTGATGAAAGATGGAAAAGCTTAAAGGTAAGAGGATAGCCATTTTAGTTGAGGACCTCTTTGAGGACCTTGAGCTTTGGTATCCTGCTATAAGGATGAGGGAAGAAGGGGCGGAAGTTATCCTTGTGGGGCCCGAAAAGAAGGTTTATAAGGGGAAGTATGGTGTTCCCGCGGAGGCTGATATAACTAGCGCGCAGGCTAAACCGGAGGATTTTGACGCCGTAATAATACCTGGTGGTTATTCACCTGACAGGATGAGGAGAGACCCGAAGCTGGTTGATTTCGTTAGGGAAGTGGGTAGAAGGGGCAAGGTCGTAGCTGCCATATGCCATGGTCCCTGGATGCTCATATCCGCCGGTCTCATAAAGGGGAAAAAGGTCACATCCTTCTTCGCCATAAAGGATGATGTGGTCAACGCGGGAGCTGAGTTTGTTGATGCTGAAGTCGTGGTTGACGGAAACATAATAACCTCGAGGACACCTAAGGATTTACCTGCCTTCTGTAAGGCCATAATAGAGAGCCTTGCGTCAGACTCTGGTGGATCTCCTTACAAATAGGCGCTCATAGATCATAACTATAGATGTGGTAAGTAGGGTTAGGAGTATGGCTAAAGCGTCGGCTCTCCCAAGCTCTATCCCAACCTCGGATATGTGAGTGTAGATTAATAGGGGAACGATGTTTACCCCTGTCCCTGTCAGCGCGAAGGCAGTTCCGAAGGCTCCCATGCTCACGGCGAAAAGCAGGGAAGAGCCTGCTATTACCGAGGGAGCTATTGCGGGTAAGATAACCTTTCTGAAGGTGAGGGTGTAGGAGGCTCCCAAGCTCAAAGCTGCGTCAAGTAAGTTCCAATCGAAGCTAGCCCAAGCAGCGGTCATGGTCAGGATCATCCTAGGTATGAGGAAGTAAAGATAGGCTATCACCAATCCCTTCCACGTAAACAGGAAGGCGGAGAACTCCACGGGGTTTATGTTAAAGAGCTTCTTTAGGATTAAGGTTATAAATCCGCTGCTTCCTAAGATTACGATGAAAGAGAAACCCACAACGAGGCCGCTAAATACAAGGGGTATGGAGGTGAGGGAAAGCAGAAGGTCCTGGGCACGAGGGCCGCGCCTATATATCACGTAGGATAGGGGGATACCTATGAGGGTTCCTATAGCTGTCGTGGTTAGAGATAAAAGTAGGCTGGTTTTAAAGGAGCTTAAGTAAAGTCTCTTCGTGAAGATGGCGTAATAGTTTGCGAGAGATAGCCTGCCTTGGGAAAGCAGGCTATCTCTCAGCACGAAGATGAGCGGTACCAGCAGAAACAGCGTTATGATCATGATTAAGGGTATAAGAAAGAGATAGAGGTATCTTCTCTCCCCCATCTTTACTGGCCTAAGACCTCGCTTGCCCACATCTCGGCGGCTTCCTTCTGGACCTTTTGAGCCTTGACCCAATCGACATCTATAGCTCTCGCATATTCCTCTTTCGGTAGGAACTTCTCCTTGACATCCTCTGGGAGCTCTATGTCGGGTAGTATAGGCCTTACGAAGCCCTTAGCGAAGATGCGCTGTCCCATCTCAGACATGATGAAGTTAAGCCAGAGCCTTGCGGCGTTGGGGTGAGGGGCTCCCTTAACCAAGCTTATGGCGTAAGGAGCGGTTATAGTTCCCTCCTTAGGTATAACTATCTCCACATCATCGCCGAGACCAGCTATATATTTGGCCCTGTATCCGTTCCAATCGTAGGTTATCCAGACGGGTATCTCTCCCTTTATGAACTTGTCATACTCTGTGGTCTTTTCTATCATCCTAACGTTACCAACCTTTTGAAGCTTAGCAAGGTATTGGATGCCAGGCTTTAGATTATCTATGTTGCCTCCGTGGGCATAGGCCGTAGCTATCACGATCGCATAACCTATTCCGGTGGTCCTGGGGTCAAGGTAAACTACACACTTACTGTATTTGCTATCAAGCAGATCTGCCCAAGATCTTGGAACATCCTTAACCAGCTTCTTGTTCACCACGAACACCACTGTTCCCTTATGTATCGAGAACCAGTGTCCCTCGGGATCTTTTAGGACATCAGGTATCTTATCAAAGTTCACAGGTTTGAACCCTTCGGTTAAGCCCTTCTCCTTAGCCATAGCTCCGAAGGGCATGAAGTAGTAAGCGGTGTCAGCTTGTGGGTTATTTTTCTCCTTCTCGAGCCTAGCTACGGTAGCCCCACTTCCAAGGTCGTTGTATTCAAGCTCTAAACCGTATCTCTCCTTGAAGGCATCGAAGAGCCCTTGCCAATTCGCCCAGGTGGGACCAGTATCGTAGCTGAAGACCCGACCTTCCTTCTTCGCTGCCTCGTAAAGTTCCTTCTCTCCGGGATAAAGCTCTTCTTTGATTTCAACTGCAAAAGCCAAGCTTACTACTCCCACGACCAAAGCTACGCAAGCCGCTAGCGCTACCCACTTACCCATCTTTCTCCCTCCTCTTTAGGTTATCACTTTTGCCTTGCTTGTATCTATCTTGACCATGACCTCTTCTCCCTCCGCGAGGGAGAAGATCTTTTCCGAGCTTATGCTATCGGAGAGTATCACCTTCTCTTTAACCTTCACCGCTACACGCGTTATTGGACCCAAGAATATCTTCCCCGAAACCCTTCCCCTAAAGAGGTTTTCCTCTCCCTCCTCGGGAATCTCACCGAGCTTAAATAGTAAGACATCTTCTGGCCTGATGACCACGGTTACCTTGCTATTAGGCGTTAGGCCAACTGGCGTCTTAAGCTTAAGCTGGTATCCCTCCCATAATAGCGTTTCTCCGTTCCAAGTTACTGCTTCTAGGAAGTTGTTGACTCCTACGAAGTCGGCAACGAACTTGGTTGAGGGGTTTAGGTATATCTCGGCTGGCGCTCCGAGCTGCTCTATCCTACCTTTATTCATCACGGCTACCCTGTCGGATATGGATAGAGCTTCTTCCTGATCATGGGTCACGTAAATCGTTGTCACGCCGCTTTCCCTCTGGATCCTCTTTATTTCGAACCTAAGCATGTTTCTGACCTTTGCGTCTAAAGCTGAGAGAGGTTCATCTAAGAGCAGGACCTTGGGTTCGATGGCTAAGGCTCTTGCTAAAGCGACCCTCTGCTGTTGCCCTCCAGATAGCTCTGAGGGTAAGGAGGACGCCTTATCAGCTATGCCTATCATCTCGAGAAGCTGTTGAACCTTATCCCTTATCTTCCTTTCGCTTTCACCCCTCGCTCTAAGCCCGAAAGCCACGTTTTCAAAAACGCTAAGGTTGGGAAATAGGGCGTAGTTTTGAAAGACTATGCCTATCTTTCTTTCTTTTATGCTCATGCTAAGTGCGTTTTTCCCATCTATGTATATCTCTCCAGAATCGGGTTTCATGAAGCCTGCTATTAGCCTTAAGGTTGTGGTCTTACCGCATCCTGAAGGGCCAAGGAGGGTAAGTAGCTCCCCCTTTTCCACGGATAGGTTTAAGTTATCTAGCGCGACGACTTTTCCAAACCTCTTAGATACGTTTCTAAGCTCGATATACCCCATTTGTCTTTAAGCACCTCCGGCTCCTATATATGTTCTCTCCGGTGCGGTCTTAATTAGCTTGCTCATGTAGACTATACCAAGAAGGGAGAATATGCTCATCCATACAAGTAGACTGGTTGCGGCGCAGGCGAAGCCAGTGTTGACATAAAAAGCTTGATATAGAACCACGGGATAGGTCTGGCTCTTGGAGCTAGTCAATATAACGGCAAGCTGAAACTCTCCAACGGACATGGCGAAGGTCATTATTGAGCCGGCCACAACTCCCGGTGTAAGGTTTGGTATAAGTAGCCTTCTTATTATGTAAAGGACGTTTGCTCCTAACGAGTATGCGGCTTCCTCGATGCTCTTCCAGGAAAGCATTTCCAGGTTGGCTATTAGAGGCTTAAGCGTGAAAGGGAGGGTGTATATGCATTGGGCAAGTATCAGACCCTTAAGATAGCCTATGATCTTCAGTCCTGGAAGGTTGTAAGCGTCTATGAAGCCTAAGCCCAGTACTACGGGAGGGATAGCTATTGGGAGAAGGATGATGAAGCTATAAAGGCTCCTTAGAAGCTTGCTTTCCAAGACCACGATAGCGTAAGCTGCTGGTATGCTCACCGCTAAGTTTATGGCTATGACTGAGATGGCTACTATCATGCTCCTTAGGAGGGCTTCGTAATACATCCTCTGGGTGAAAAGCTCACCATACCATCGGAGCGTGAACCCCTCTGGGAGAAGGGTTCCAAACCACTTCTGTCCAAAGGCCCCTATGGAGATTAGGACAATAGGCAGGAAGATGAAGGAAATATATAAGGTTAAGGAAGCGAAGGAAAGCCCCTTTTTCAACATGATTATCCCTTTAGCATTATAGCATAGAAGACCCTTTCCTTGTAAAGATCATGCTTCCTATTAGCGCGGTTAATGGTGCCGTTAGGATCATACCTATGCTTCCAACCAATATGTGAAGTATTTCAGCTGCAACGTATCTTAAGTTTATCATGTTTATGGTTGGGACGCCGAGGGCGTTTAAAGTTAAAAGAAGTCCTAAGTAGCTTCCAGAGTAAGCTAAAAGCAGGGTATTGGACATGGTTCCTATGACCGATTTACCCACGGATAGGCCAGATGACAAAAGCTCACCTAAGGAGACGGTAGGATGTATCTTCGCTATCTCATCCTGAGAAGATGCTATATCTATCGCCACATCTACTATCGCGCCGCTTGAGGCTATGAAGGTGCTGGCAAGGAAAAGAGATGTTAGATCGAGGTGAGAGAAGCCCGCGTAAAGTAGGCTCTCGGTGAAGGGCATTACGGAGCCGTGGAGCTTCATGCGCTTACCGAAGGATAGGGCAAGAAAACAAGTTGCTCCTATACCCGCTCCGCAGCCTAGAAGCGCGGTTACCCCCCTGCGTGATACCCCTCCAGCTGAAAGACTAGCGGAGGATGCTACAAGAAAGGTCGTCAGTAGAGCTAAAGGTATAGGGTTATATCCAGCTAAAAGTGTTGGCAATAGGACCTTCCATATAAGTAGGACGACGAAGATGAAGGATACGAGGGCTTTAAGGCCCGTCCAGCCCGCAAAGATGAGCATAACGCTGCAGAAGATGACGAAAAGGGCGAGCTCATAGGGCATCCTGTAATGGTCCACGGCGTTGACGTGGATTATCTTAGGACCAGCGTGGTTTATCACAACAAGCGCTTCATCACCGGGCTCAAAGACCTTGTCTATCTCCATGATCCCCTTGAAGTGGTTTATCGCCTCAATTAGCGTTCCCTTGAAGGGCCCATCCTTTATCCTTACCTTAAGCCTTTGACTACCTATCTTTACCAAGCCTACCTGTTGAAAGTTGGAGTTGTCTACCTCAAGCACCTCAGCCCTCGATCTTACGGTATCCTTTAGGCTTGGGTTGTCCCTCGTGGTAGGAAGCATTATTAGGATAGCCGAGATTATGAGGGTTGTAAGGACTAGCCCAATATCCTTTTTAGGGGTTTCTATCTTCCAAAGCTCAAGAAGATGTTTTCTTATCAAGGTTCTTGCCTCCTTAAGGTTAAACTGGAGCGTGCGCGAGGGTTTGGGACTCACGCGCGCTCCGTGAATCTCCTTCCTATACCTTAAGCAGCTAAGCGGTAAGCATAGCTTATCACGGATATTATGTTGCCCTTTGAGATATCTATGTTCAGTATATTGCAGAGCTTGTAGAAGAGATCGGTGTTATCGTAATACCCCTTAAAGACCTCTGATCCGACGCCTATGGCGTATACTGGCACTGGTAGGCCTGTGTGAGAGTAGCTCGTCCAACCTATCCCAGCCTTCTGATTGAGTATATGGGTTATCTTCACGGTTAAGGGCTCATATCTACCGTAGAGCTTGTAGGTGAGCTCATCCTTAGGCCTCTTATCCTTGGGCAGCATGCTCATTTCAAAGGCCTTCTTAAGTTCGATCAATTCATCTTCGTTTAAAGACAAGTGTAATTCTAAGGCTGCCTCTATGTCGCCGGTCTTGACTTTTTCCTCAAGGGCCTTGCGTCTTTCAGCGTCAAGCAGCTTAAGCCCGAAGAGCTCCTCTATCTTCGGTAGGAGGTCCTCCAGCTTAGCCTTGTCCCTTGGGGTTTCCTCGCGGTACTTACTCACTATCTTTGAGAACTCGTCGTAGGAGATTTTTTGCCTTTCAAGTATCTTGAAGTAGGTTTGGTACCTCGTGCCCGCGAACCCCATCGACATTCCTCCGCACTCGTGGTCGCCGGTTACTATTATCAGTGTCTCATTGGGGTGCTTTTCGTAGAACTTAAGCGCTACCTCTACTGCTTCATTGAAGTCCAACATGTCATGAATTGCTGACGCAGCATCGTTCGCGTGGCAGGCCCAGTCAACCTTGCCCCCCTCTACCATTATGAAGAAACCCTGAGGTCCGTCGAGCATCTCTATAGCCTTCCTAGTGAACTCAGCCAATGATAGCCCTATATCCATGCCCTTTTTCCTGTTTATGGCGTAAGGCAAAGCAGCTTCCTTATCGAGCACTGGGTTTATCGCCACGACCTTTCCATCTGAGGGCTTTAGGGCCCTTATTTCCTCCGCTCTCTCGACTACCTTATACCCCTTCTCCTTAAGTATCTCCCTTACATCTTTCTGCTTGCCGTCCTTCCCCTTAGGCTCCCTAAACCCTCCGCCTCCGAAGAAGTCGAAGTTGCTTTCCGCCAGATCTAGGGCTATCTCATAGTAGTTGTTCCTGCTTGGATTGCGGGCGTAGAATCCGGCGGGTGTAGCATGATCGATGGATACGCTCGATATTATCCCTATCTTCATCCCCTTATCGCGCGCAAACTCGGCTATCGTCTTATACTTCACCTTCTTAGAGGGATCCATGTTTATAACACCGTCGTTGGTCTTGTGCCCCGCGGCCATGGCCGTTATCGCCGAGGCGGAGTCGGTTATGAAGCTATCGGCCGCGTGGGTGGTCATCATTCCTAGGGCGGGAAACTTGGTGAAGCAGAGGCTTTCGACGTGGGGATTTTTACTCTTCAGGGATCCTAGGTATATCTGGGTCGCCGTCACCTGAGGGACGCTTACACCGTCACCAATGAATAGGAAGACGTACTTTGGGGTGGATGCTGAGGCTAAAGCGGGCGATAGCGTTGATATGAGCGTGAGGATCATCGCTAGGAGCATTAAGGCTCTTAACCCCTTACTTTGGAGGCCTTTCCTTAATGAGCTCACTTCTCATCCCTCCTTGTATATCTGATTTCAGGTTTATTTTGGATTAAGATTGTTAATAAAAGATAAACTTTCCTTAAAGATCTATTTAAGAAAGGAGGGAGAGAAGCCTCGTTATCAAACCGGCTATGAGCATGCCGTAAAGAAAGGTTAATATCTCTATAGCCAGAGCTCTCCTTAAGCCGAGCTCTTTAAGGAGCATGATGAAGGCTATGACGCAGGGTATCTGAAAGGTTGTAGCTAAGCCGAAGGTGAATATCTGAACCTTGTTCATAACCGAGCTTAGGTCTACGGTTCCCATGGCGTTTACAAGCATGGCTGGGACTAAGTCCTTCTGAATGAATCCGTAGATAATCGGGATTATGGTTCTTTCCGGAAGGTTCAGCCAGGCTGTGGTTAAGAATCGTGAGGGCTTTACTATAAGCTCCACGAGCCCGAAATGTTCTAGGCCCCCATATATTAAACCACCGAGGGCAAGAAGCGGTATCGCTACATATACGAAGTCCTCAGCCTTAAGCCAGGCTTTTAGTAAGAGGTTTTTGAGCCTTGGAAGGCGATACTGGGGCAGTTCCTCTATGAGGGGAAGGGGCTCTCCTCTTACGATGTGTCCCAGCATCTTGGCCGTTATCAGGAACAGAACCAGCGCTATTAGATATATGCTCAGGGCATAGAAGGGGCCAGCGTAGTATCCCACAACTCCGAATATTATGGCGCTCCTCGAGGAGCAGGGGATTGTCATGTAAAGTATGCAGACCTTCAAGCGGTCGGTGAAGGTCGGTAAAATTCTTGTGGATCTTATGGCCGGTACGGCGCATCCTAATCCAAGCATGGCTGGTATTATGGCCTTTCCCGGTAGCCTTAGGTATCTCATGACGCTATTTAGGGCTATGATGAATCTTGAAAGGAGCCCGCTATCTTCCAGTAAGGCCAGTATGAAGTAGAATATCCCCACGTAGGGAATGGCTATGCTTATGCCGGCTGAGACGCCTATGAGGGCATTTCTCACGAGTAGATCAAGCAAGGCTCCTTTACTCTTTAACCATGGCGTTATCGCCTCTATTAGAGCAGTGAAATATTGGCTTAAGTTCTCCTGAAGGAAGCCACCTATATAGGATAGGGAGAGGAATATCAGGGAGAAGACCGCTATCGTGAATAAAAAGCTCCCCATGGGGTTGTTTATGATGAAATTGTCGAGGAAGGATATCTTCTCCCTCGATAGGGACCTTATCCTCAGGACCTTACTGGCTATCTGGATAGCGTATCCTGATCTCGTTATGGTTATGTCGCTTTGGATGTCTGGGTGAAACTCCTCATAGCGAGCCAGTATTTTCTTAAGCTCACCCTCATGAAATAGCTCCTCAAGCAAAGGGCTTCCCTCGAGGAACTTTATGGCAAGCCCTCTTTTCGAGAGCTTACCCTCATAGGGTAAGAGCTCTTCTAACGCCTTTATGGCCTCCTCTATATGGTCATCATATCTCAGCTTAAGGTTTGCTTTCCTTGCCTCTTTTATCCTCTTTATAAGCTCATCTATTTCCCCCTTTGGTGGGTTTATCTTGACTACCGGAATTCCCAAAAACTTTTCTAAGAGGTTTACATCTATGTCTACTCCCTTTCTTTTCGCTTCTTCGTAAAAGTTAAGCGCTATTATGAATGGGACCCCTAACTCTGCCAGCTGTATGCTGGTTATTAGGCTTCTTTCTATTGCGGTTGAGTCAACCACCTGGATGAGGAAGTCATAGTCTCCAGAAAGAACGAGTCTTTCCGTTACCTTTTCCTCCTCGCTCGATGGGGTAAGGCTGTATACCCCCGGCGTATCGATGAAGAGATAGCTTTCGTTTTCTATGTTCGCTCTGGCTTCAGTTATATCGACGGTTGTGCCAGGGTAGTTGGATATCTCTACCTTCGCTCCGGTTATGGCGTTAAGCAGGGACGATTTCCCCACGTTAGGTTGACCTACTAATAGGACCTTCTTCATGGCTGCTTTTGTCCCCTCACCCTTCTGCTTAAGCTCCTATCTATGGCGACCAATCTTCCTCCTAAATTGACGATGACCACGTCATCCCTCACCTTGATGACCTTGAACTTACTACCAGGCGTTAAGCCTATTCCTATCACTCGGGCCAACAGCTTTGGGTTTTCAATCTCTATGGAGGATATGATCCCCTCTCCATCGATCTCATCTATGGGTTTGGAGTCACGGCTTAGGCTTTTTGCCCTTTCCCTTTCCCCTTCGCTTAGGTGCTCCATAGAGTGAGCGATCTCATGCGGGAACAGAGCTTCCATCGCTTTATGATAGTCATAGATGCTTTGAGCGATCGCTTCGCCTTCGGGTGTTAGGTAAAGGGTATCTCCTCTAAGTTCAGCTAACTTCCTTTTTCTGAGCTCCTTTAATCCCTCACTTAGGTCATCGGTTTCAAGCTTGGTATCCTCCTCTATCTCCTTTAACTTCAGGGGTCTTCCTTTTTCCTTATATAGCCTCAGTATGTCTTCTATTAAGATTTTTATCCAATCCATTTCAGACCGCTATGAGAGTTGAAGTTAGTTGTATCTCTGGCATCTTCCTTATCTTTCCCATTATAACATCATCTAACCCTTTAAGCGAATCCGTCTCAACCCTTATTAGGAGGTCATACTCTCCATAGACCATATAAGCTTCCTTAACCTCAGGCATATTTTTGAGCTTTTCTAGAGCATCCCTTTCCTTGCCTGCTGTGGCAAGGATTAAAACGAAGGCGGTTATCAAATCTTTACACCTCCTTATTTAGTCTTTAGAAAAAGCCCATTTAAGTAGAGGAGGGGTTATAAGCGTAGTTATCATGGTCATGCCTACTGTAGTTGTGAAGGTTGAGTCGTCGAATATCCTCTCTGCGAGCGCCATGTTGGCTATAATCAATCCTACCTCCATGCGGGGTATCATACCTATTCCCACCTTAAGGGCTTCCATTAATTTAAACCTGGTTAATAAAGCTCCTCCGCCGCAGCCCACCATCTTCGTCAATATCGCGACCAGGGAATACATTAGGGTGAATAAGCCGGTTTGAGATAGGGTTTCTAACTTCGTGTTTATGCCTATCGATACGAGGAAGACGGGTACGAAGAGGGCATATGCTATGGCGTTAACCTTATTCCCTATTCTATGGGCTTGAGGGGTCTTGTTCAATAGGAGTCCAGCTAAGTAGGCTCCGGTTATCGCAGCTATCCCGATCTCTTCCGCAAAGTAGGCAAGTATCAGCGTTATTGCTATGGCTACCGATGTGATCGTTTCAGGGAGCGCTATCTTCTCCGATAGGGCTATTATCCTCTTGACGAGGGAAGAGCCTATAAACCAGCTTAGCGTGAAGTAAAGCGCTATCTCTCCTCCCAATAGGGAGAGCTCCTTTAAGCTTATATGTCCGCTTCTCTTTATCGCTATTAAGATGGCTAATACTATTATCCCTAAGACGTCATCTATAACGGCTGCCGCCAAGATGGTTGTTCCCTCCTTCGTATGAAGCTTATTCATCTCTATGAGTATGCTTGTGGTTAAACCTACGCTTGTGGCCGTTAGGACTCCTCCCAGGAAGAGGGCAGTTATCTTTGGATAGCCATAGAGTAGGCCGAGGAAGTATCCTGAAAATAGAGGGACAATAACCCCGCTTAATGCCACTACAAATGAGGATTTTCCAATCCTTCTTAACTCCTCGGGATTGGTATCTAAACCCGCTAAAAAGAGAAGAAATATAACCCCCAAGTTGCTTAGAATTTCTATATCACTGGAGGAAGTAACTATATTGAGAAGAGGACCAATAGCTATCCCGCCGAGGATCTGGCCTAAGGCTTCCGGTAGCGCAAATCTCGTTGCCAGGTGACCGCAGATCTTTGCAGTAATTAAGATAATAGCTAAGTTAATAAGGTAAGTCATTTTGATCTTACCATGTTAGTCTGATGAACCTTATTATATCCTTGACCTCAAGTAGACCGCGAACTTTTCTCTCCTTATCTATGACCGGTAGATGATGCTTTCCTGTTTCCACTATAACCCTTATAGCTTGTCCAAGGTTATCGTTTACGTTTATCGTTATTGGGTTTTTAACCATGAAATCTTTTACCTTGCATCTTTTCGTCAGCCTTGAGCTCTTTAGCAGATCCAAGCCCACTATGGGGTATTTTGTTGGTGGGATGAAAAACCTTAAGAGATCCTTCATTGTCAAGATTCCGAGGAGCTTATCTTCTTCATCTACTATCACGCCGGCGGTTTCCTCTCCTGAGAAGCCGTGAATAAGGCTATCTATGGTGTCTTCAGGAGAGAGCTTAAGGAAATCGCGATCCATCACGAGCCTAACTGGAACGTTAAGCAGGCGCTTTTGGGTGTAGCTTAAAAGCTCCTCTCTTTTTCTTGAGAGGATTCTTTGGAGCTTTAGCGAATGCCTCCTTTTCAAGAGGGTCTCTATGTCGCTCATGACATTACCTCCCTACTAAAAAGTATAGCACTAGGCAATTGAAAATAACAAGAAACCTTCAGCTTAGGACATCCCATAGCATCTTAAGGGCGCTTAAAACTATCATGGTAAGCAAAGCCATCCTAATGAATCTATTCCCCTTGCTTATGGCGGTATGCGTTCCCAAGTAAGCTCCTATAACGTTTCCTAAGGATAGAATGAGCGCCGCCTTTATATCTATTATTCCGTGAGCCCAAAACAGTAGAACGCTTATTACCGTGTAGGATAGGACTATGCCCATCTTTATAGCGTTGGTGGTTAAAAGGTCAAACCCTCCGATGGTAACCAAGGCGAATATCAGAAAGAACCCAACGCCTGCTTGCAAAAATCCCCCGTAAATGCCTATAAGGAAAAGGGATAGCCATCCCACCCATCTTGGAAGGTTCGTCTGTCTGGTTTTGCTTCCCAGATCTGGTTTAAGAGCCAGTAGTCCACCGATAGCGAATATCATGAGGGCTATCACTATCTGTAGAGTTCTTTTATCTATGCTTATCATTATGAATGAGCCTATAAGAGATCCAACCAGCGCTGGAACTAAGAATGGGATCATATCTCTCACTTTAAGAACGCCTTTTCTCTTGAACTCCACCACCGATGTCAAGCATTGAAACAAAACTGCGACCCTGTTTGTAGCGTTAGCTACATCCACGGGAAGTCCCGTTAAGTAGAGAGCGGGGATGGTGATGAAAGAGCCCCCTCCTGCAAGCACGTTTACGAAGCCCGCGAAAACCCCCGTTAGGAAAACCAAGGCAAAGCTTAAGAGAAGTTCCATTTGGAAAACCTTCCTCTTTAACTTATCATCTGTACTAGCTTTATCAAAGTCATGGCTAAAATGGTGATTACGAATACCCGCTTGAAAGTCACGGGCTTTATAAATCTAGCTGTTACCCTTGCGCCAAAGTATGAGGTGATCGTTACCGCTAAAACGAGTAAAGTTAACTTAATAGGCATGCTCGAAAAAAGAAGAGAGAAGTCTTTACTTCTTGGTATTAAAGCAGTGAATGAAGGTAAAGATACGGCTACCGCGTTAATTCCTGCGGCGAGCTTTACGCTATAACCGGACATAATAAGCGTCGGTAAAAGTAAGAATCCTGGTCCAACTCCCAAGAGCCCGGCTAAGATGGAGATCGGGATAGCAAACAGTATAGCTATGCTTAGATTCCCTCGACTAAGCTTTTCTTCCCTTTGGTCTCCACTTCCCTTCCACATCTTATAGGATAAGTATATGACCGCTAGTATGTAGATGGTCCATATGTATACGACGGGGGTTAAGTAAGCGAGGTAAGATCCTATAGGAGCGAATGCGGAGGTGATAATTACGAGGGCTAGGGCGTCTTTTTTGCTTAAATATCCCGATTTTAGAAAACCCAAAGCGGAAGATATAGCAGTGAAGCCATTTATAAGTAGACCAAGGATCTGTACCTCCCTAACTATGTCGGTGAAGAAGAAGGAAAGGTAAGGTATGGTTGCGAAGGCCGCTCCCAAACCCAACATCCCAGAAAGAAAGGATAAAAGCGAAACCCCTACGAGGAGCAACGCGAATGTAAGCAAAGAACTCACCCCTTTATCTTTAAATATCTTTAAAAATACCCCAATGTATTATAACATGTAATGGTAAGAAAAACGAACTCTTGATTAAGCTCTTACCTATTAAATGTGTTGTACGAGTTTGATGGTATGCTACTTTCCCCTTCGTGTATACTTAACGACCTTTTTCACTTTTGCATATATTGACGCATTCACTGAAAGGGGTTATAATAGAGCTGAAGCTTATGAAACATAGTTTTGCTATGTGAAACTAAAGGAGGCCTCTTCTTATGAAGGCTATTGTTCTTAGGAGTCCGGGAGAGATTGCGGTTGGGAACCTGGCTATGCCCTTTAGGTGCGGTGGTGAGGCTTTGGTGAAGGTTGTTTCCGTTGGCATATGTGGTTCCGATGTTTCTGCCTATAAGGGGACCTCGCGTTTGGGAGTTTTCCCCAGGATACTGGGGCATGAGGCGGTTGGCATCATCGAGGAGCTTCCCCAATTCGAGACCAATTTGAGGGTGGGAGACCTGGTTGTGATAGAACCCTATCGCTATTGTGGAAGGTGCTATCCCTGTTCTATAGGTAGGACTAACTGCTGTGAGAACATGAGCGTGATTGGCGTTCATCAGGATGGGGCCTTCGCGGAGTATATCGCTCACGATCTTCACCTCCTTCATAAGGTTCCAACTTCGGTGAGCTTTGAGAGGCTTGTTATGGTTGAGCCTCTAACCATCTCCATGCAGGCGGTTAAGAGGGTTGGCATTAAAGAGGGGGAGCATGTTGTCATAACTGGGGCTGGAACAATAGGGATTTTAGCTGCTTTATACGCTAAACATTTAGGAGCCATACCTATATTGATCGATCCGGTCGACTCGAGGCTTGAGATGGCGAAGAGGGGCGGTATAGAGTACACGATAAACCCTGCGAAGGTCAACGCTCTTGAGGCTGTAAAAGAGATAACTAAAGGTAGGATGGCCGAAGTGGTTATAGAAGCCTCTGGTTCTGAGAGGGCTGTTAGGGACTCTATAGATTACGTTTCCTACGCCGGAAGGATCTCGCTGGTGGGCTACCCCTATAATGAGGTTCCGCTTCCCACTTATCTCATAACCAAGAAGGAGCTTGACGTTAAGGGTTCTAGAAACAGCGTGGGATTATTTAGTGAATCGATTAGGCTCGTGAGCGAGGGGTTAATAGATGTGGGGCTCCTAATCTCGGCTGTGGTTAAGTTCGATGAGCTTCCTAAGTATATAAAAGAGCTTGCCTTTAATCCGGCAAGTTATCTTAAGGTTGTAGCTCTCTTAGACTGAACTCTGTTGTTGAGGTGCCGTTGGCACGTGATAAATAAAAATCGAAGGGAGGTATTTTCATGAAGAAGCTTTTAGTGGCTTTGCTTGTCCTTTGTCTTGTAGCTTCGCTCTCTGGGAGCTCGGCCCTATCAGCTGAGACCAAGCCCCTAACCATCATGATAGGCTACGAGAATCACCCGGGTGAGCCTGTGGACCTTGGTTGCAATCATTGGAAGAAGCTCGTTGAGGAAAGAAGTAATGGCACGATTAAGGTTCAGCTTTACCCATCGAGTCAGCTGGGTTCCAAGAATGAGCTCATCGATCAGATGTTGGCTGGTATCCCTGTAATCACCTTGGCTGATGGGGCTTTTTATGCGGATCGTGGCGTTCCCGATTTCGGTATAGTCTTTGGTCCCTATCTTTTCGATAGCTGGGATGACTGCTGGAAGCTAACTAAAAGCGACTGGTGGAAGGAGCAGTGCAAAAAGCTTGAGGAGAAGGGGTTGAAGATATTAACCGCTAACTGGGTATATGGGGATAGGCACCTTCTCGTTAAGAAGCCGGTTAGGAAGCTTGCGGACCTCAAGGGTATGAAGGTTCGCGTTCCCAATAACACGATTCAGATAAAGGGGTTTGAGGTCTTAGGAGCTGTTCCCACGCCCATGCCGTTGGGTGAGGTTTACACCGCCTTACAGCAAGGTGTTGTTGATGGCTTGGAGAACCCCATACCCGTTCTCTATAAGGGTAAGTTTGCTGAAGTCGCTAAGTATCTGGTTTTAACCGGTCACGTTAAGAACTTCACCACCTGGATTTGCGGGACGAAAGTTTTTAACTCCCTTACGCCTGAGCAGCAGAAGATATTGATGGAAGCTGGAGACGCGGCTGGAGCTTACAATAACTCCGTATATGCGGATCTTGAGAAGGACTGCTTGGAGAAGATGAGGGCTAGTGGTGTTGAGGTTATAGAGGTGGATTTAAGCGAGTTTAAGGAGGCAGCGAAGAAGTTTTACGAACTTCCTGAGTTCACCTCCAAGTGGTCTCCCAATCTCTATCAGACCGTGAAGAACGCTATGAAGTAGTCCTTTGGACATGGGGTGGGCAGGAAGGAAAGCTTCCTGCCCCTATATCTTTAGGAAAGGAGTTAAGATCTTGATTAGGTGGGTCTTTAAGCTTTTGGGAAACTTAGAGTTATTTATATCAGGTTTATCCTTGATAATCTTGGTTGCAGTTACTGCCGTGGGGGTATTGATGAGGTATGTCTTAAATCGCCCCTTTTCTTGGCAAGAGGAGGTCCAGCTCTGGTGCTATGTCTGGCTAAGCTTCTTTGGAGGGAGCCTAGCTTTCAAACATGGAGGGCATGTAGCTATAGAGGTCTTAGTAGAGATCTTTCCCAAACCCTTGCAAAGGGTGATTGGTGTCTTCGTTTATCTTGTGGTCTCCCTTCTTTTAATTTACCTAATCTTGAACGGATTTAGATTCGTTATGCTTCAGTGGGAGATAGGGAGGACCACCAACGTCTTGCACGTTCCCTATTACATAGTCTGCATAGCTCTTCCCTTGGGCTGCCTGTCGATGCTCATAAGCTGGACCTTGTATAACTTAAAGGGTGGTGATTCTTAGCCTATGCATACGGACCTCGCTCTACTGGCAGCGGTTGTGACTTTCGCGCTCATGTTCCTTAGGGTTCCTGTTTTTGCGTCTATACTGGGTGGGTCTGCCTTGTATTTCGCTTTAAACCCTGCCATTCCACCTTATATAGTGGCTCAGAGGGTTATCTCAGGCGTGGAGAGCATCCCCCTTCTTGCCATCGCTTTCTTCATCTTCGCTGGGATCATCTTCAACTACTCCGGAGTTACAAGGCGCATAATGGACTTCTGTGAGGTCATGGTTGGAAGGATGCCGGGAGGCTTAGCTCAGGTTTCGATACTTCTTTCAACTGTTATGGGGGGACTTTGTGGGTCGAATCTCGCCGATGCGGCTATGGAGGCTAAGATGCTCGTACCGGAGATGGAAAGGAGGGGTATACCTAAGGCCTTCGGGACCGTCATAGTTGCCACATCTGCCATAATCACCCCCCTAATTCCTCCCGGTATAGCCATGATCATATACGGTTCCGTTACAAACACATCTATAGGTAAGCTCTTCATAGCTGGGATAGGACCGGGATTACTGCTCTGCTTCTTGATGATGATAATGGTGTGGTTTATATCTAAGAGAAGGGGGTATATGCCTCTTTATGATAGAAAGAGGACGCCTCAGGAGTTCCTAAGGGCCTTTAAGAAAGCCTTTTGGGCCCTTATTCTGCCGGTGGTTATAATAGGGGGGATTCGCATAGGGGTGTTCACTCCCACGGAAGCGGGTGCCATAGCCATAGTTTACGCCCTCTTTCTCGCACTGATGTATAGAGAGATGGGGCTAAACCAGTTCTTTCAGTCAATTAGGGAGACCGTAGTGACAACCTCTTCTATAATGCTCATAATTGCATCCGCTTCTACCTTCGCTTGGATCTTAACGAGGGAAAGGGTGCCTCAGGAGATAGCCAGTTGGATCTTGACGAATATCCCAAGCAAATATCTCTTTCTTTTGGCAGTGAATATTTTTCTTCTGATAGTCGGTATGATAATGGAAGGTAACGCTGCGATAGTTATACTCGCTCCCCTTTTGGCCCCTATTGCGGCTAAGTATGGTATAGACGACATTCACTTTGGCATGATATTCATATTCAACTTAGCCATAGGATGTTTAACTCCTCCCGTTGGGACGCTGATGTTCGTTTCCTGTGGGGTGACGAAGTGTAAGACCAAGGATTTTATAATAGAAGCTATCCCCTTTTATGGGCTTCTGCTTTTTGAACTTTTCTTAATTACCTTTTTTCCAGCCTTCACTACCGGTATCGTTAATCTATTATGGAGGTAGGATCTAATTGGAGAGAGAAAAGGTAGTTCAGTCTATAGAGAGAGCCTTAAATATATTAGAGGAGTTGGCCAAGGAAAAGGATGGGATGGGGGTTACAGAGCTCTCTCGAAGGGTCGGTCTTCATAAGAGCACAGTTCACAGGATATTAAGCGTCTTGCTGAAGTACAAGTATGTAGATAAGGATCCCGATACTAAGAGATATCGCTTGGGGATGAAGCCCCTTTATTTGGGCGGAATCATACTGGATAGGCTGGACTTAAGGAGAGAGGCCCACGATCTGTTGAAGAAGCTTGCTAATGAGGTCAATGAAACGGTTCACCTTGTGATTCCTGATAATGATATGGGACTTTATATAGATAAGATAGACAGCAATCAGACCTTCAGGATGCGATCCCAGATAGGTTGGTATGTTCCGCTTCACGCAACTGCGGTTGGTAAAGCCATATTGGCCTTCTCTCCTAGAAGCTACGTCGATAGGGTGATAAGAAAGGGGCTTAAAAGTTGTACCGAGAATACCATAACCAATCCTGAAGTGCTTTTAAGGCATCTTGAGGAGGTTCGACTGCGCGGATATGCCGTGGATGACGAGGAGAACGAGCCAGGCGTGAGGTGCGTTGCGGCTCCCATATTCGATTACAGAAATAAGGTTATAGCCGCTTTAAGCATCTCCGGTTCCGTGTTGACCATCACTCAGGAGAGGATACCTTACCTGGCTAAGAAAGTTATGGAGTACGCCTCGGTCATATCTAAGAGAATGGGGTGGAGGGGATTCTAAGAGACCTCTTTTAAAACAAGACAATGCTTTATAGTGTGCAACAAAGGGGTGTAGGGGTGGAGAAGGTAGACCGTCTCTTAAGAAGAGGTGGTCTCCGCATTGCGGAGGAAATGCCCTTCACCTTTAAGGGGGGTGGTTAAGGATGGATGTTTCTTCTTTGTTCAGCTTGAAGGATCGCATGGCGCTTGTGACCGGTGCTGGTAGCGGTATAGGACAGGCGATAGCCTTGGGCTTCGCTCAAGCTGGGGCTAAGGTCCTCGCTGTTGGGCATAGCAGTATAGAGGAGACTAAGGAAAAGGCGAATGCCAAGGGATTAGATATCGTTACTATCACCGCTGATCTAAGCAAGGAGGAGGGTGTTAGGTCGATTGTGGACTTCGCATTGAAGACCATGGGTAGAGTTGACGTATTGGCTTACGTCGCTGGAACTATACGTCGCACACCTGCGGAGAAACACTCCCTTGAGGATTGGGATGCGGTGATGGCTTTGAACTTAAGGAGCGCCTTCTTGATGAGCCAGCTTGTGGGGCAGGATATGCTATCTAGAGGCTATGGAAAGATTATTCACATCGCTTCAATGCTTACCTTCATGGGTGGTATGAACGTAGTTTCTTACGCCGCTTCTAAGTCTGGGATAGCTGGGCTTGTTAGGACTTTGGCTAATGAGTGGGGTGGAAGGGGTATTAACGTTAACGCCATAGCTCCTGGCTGGATAAAGACCAAGCTTACCTCTGCGCTTCAGGCTGATCCTAATCGCTATAACACGATTCTCTCGAGGATACCTGCTGGGAGATGGGGTGAACCTGAGGATCTCGTAGGGGCGGCCATATTCCTTGCATCGCGGGCTTCGGATTACGTCAATGGGCATATACTTGTGGTTGATGGTGGCTACTTAGCAAGGGGATAAACATCAATGAAGGCCTTAGTTTATGAAGCTCCCCATGACGTTAGGGTTGAAGATATCCCTTTGCCTCAGATTAAAAAGGGAGAGGCCTTGGTTAAAGTGGCCTACGCTGGTATATGTGGGAGCGACCTTATGATCTCTGCGGGTAAGCATCCTAGAGCTCGCCCTCCCTTGGTGCTGGGGCATGAGTTCTGTGGAGAGGTGGTAGACGTCTTCGATGAGGGGAATAAGGGTTGGATAGGTAAGAGGGTTGCGGTGGAGCCTCTGCTTACCTGTGGTAAGTGTAGGCCTTGCCTTGAGGGTAACTATCACGTCTGTGAGAAGCTCGGCTTTCTTGGGATAGATGCTCCTGGAGGGATGGCTGAGTACGTTGCTGTTCCCGTAGAGAGGCTTTATGATGTTGGTGACCTCTCTTTTGAGGATGCCGCTATAGTGGAGCCCTTGGCTGTTGCGGTTCACGCCGTAAGGCGCTCAGGGATCAAGGTCGGTGAGACGGCTATCGTTTTCGGTGGAGGTGCCATAGGTGGGCTTTTAGCGCAGGTTCTTGTCATAGCTGGTGCTTCTAAAGTTATAATATCTGAGGTCAGCTCCTATAGGAGGGGCTACCTTAAGAGGCTTCCCGTTGAGGTGGTTAGTCCTGAGGAGGAGCCCTTCAGAGAAAATATGGTTGATGTTACCTTTGAGGCCGCAGGTGTTCCCGATACGGTGGATCAGGCCTTGGCCTCAACCCGCGTTAGGGGGACGATGGTTCAGGTCGGCTTACCCAAGGCTCCCGTTCCTTCCAACCTGGTAAAACTTGCCTTCAAGGAGATCACATGGGTGGGTTGTCGCGTTTATAACCGCTGGGACTATCTCGCCTCCATAGAGCTTCTGCGCGAAGGCAAGATAAATAAAGATGCCTTAATAACCCACATTCTTCCCCTTGAGGATGGCCCTAAGGGGTTAAAAATGCTCACTGAAGGGGTAGGGATAAAGGTCTTACTTAAGCCCTAAAGGGGATGTTAGGGGTGGGCTTAAGCTCACCCCAAAAGCTTTTAAAACAGCCACTCGGGTATCCTTTGCCTAGCTAATAGGTCTAAAATGCTCTCCCTCTCTCTTATGATATCCCATCTTTTTCCGTTAACCAGGACCTCTGCGCATCTTGGGCGCCCGTTGTACTGGCTGCTCATCGCAAATCCATAGGCTCCCGTATCAAATATGGCTATCAGATCTCCTCTCTCTACTTTGGGTAATTTCCTATCTTGGGCTAATATGTCTCCGCTCTCGCATATGGGACCCACAATGGTGTAAGTTTCCTCTTCGAATTTATCCATCTTATTAGCGACCGCGACCCTGTGATAGGAGCCGTATAGGGTTGGGCGAATCAGAAGGTTGAAACCCGCATCTACTGCTATGAACTTCTTGTAAGCGTTTTTCACTAGGTTCACGCGCGTGAGGAGTACGGTGGTGTTTCCAACTATGCTTCTTCCTGGCTCAAGGTAAAGCTTCGGCTTGCTTTTGAGGCCCGAAGTTATCTCATCGAAGATTGGTTTCACCCTGTTCGCTAACTCCTTGGGGGTTGGTGCTCCGCTACCGGTGTAGTCTATCCCAAGCCCTCCACCTATATTTATAAACTCCAGATCTATTCCCATTTTTTCAAGCCTCGCTGGCAGGTCATATATACCGGTTAGCGCTGCCTCATAGACCGAGAGGTCAAGTATCTGGCTTCCCACGTGAAAGTGTATTCCTATGGGCTTCATCCTTAGCTTCAAAGCTTTCTCATAGGCTTCTTGGGCTCGCTCAATGGGGATACCGAACTTCGACTCCCTAAGCCCCGTCGCCACCTTGGGGTGAGTCTTGGGGTCAACGCCGGGATTTATCCTGAAGGCTATCTGAGGTGTTTTACCCTCCTCATTAGCTATCTCAAATAGATTATCAAGCTCCTCGATGCTATCGACGCTGAAAACTACCCCTGTTCTTAGCGCCATCCTTATCTCCTCTGGGCTCTTTGAGTTACCATTAAAGAGTATCTTGGATCTTTCGAAGCCCGCTAGCAGAGCTAAGTATAGCTCACCGTTGCTAAATATCTCCGCTCCAAATCCGTAGGATGAGACTATCTTCATTATGGCTAAGTTATCGTTTGCCTTAACGGAGTAAAATACAAGGGCATCGGGAAAGGCTTCCCTGTAAGATTTGAGGTTTTCATCAAGCTTCCTCTTGGAGGTTACATAAAGGGGGGTACCGAGCTCACGGGCGAGTTCTACCGCCGATACTTCCTCAATGTAAAGGGTTCCTTCCCTGCTTGAAAAGGCCATGCTATTTTCCCCCATTCTATAAGGTTTTGCTTTTTAAGCACAATATATCATTCTCATTGTTTAAAGTCAACGTGCTTCAGAACATCATTGACTTTTGTTCTTAGGTGATTTATAATTCATGAAGAATTTAACAGAGGTAAAGGCTGTGAAGGGGTGAAGTAGGCTTCGCCTTGCCGACAGAGAGGGGGCGCCACTGGGCTGAGAGCGCCTCTCGGAGTTGAGGGAAGCTGAAACGGGCCCTGGAGCCGAGGCTCGAAGAAAGGCTTCTTTAAAGCCAAGTAGAGCCTCCGGTTGGTCCCGTTAAAGGCCGAAAGGAGCGGATAGGGAAAGAGATCTTTCCCTATCAAAAAGGGTGGCACCGCGAGGCTTCATGATCATAAGCCCCGTCCCTTTGGTTTTAGGGACGGGGCTTAAAAACTTATTGTGGAGGTGGTAGATTTGAAGGTCGTTTTGGCCTATTCAGGCGGTCTTGACACATCGGTTGCGATAAGGTGGATTCAGGAGGAGTACAGAGCTGAGGTTATAGCTTTAACCGTTGACGTGGGGCAGGGTAGCGACTTCGATGCGATAAAGGATAGGGCCCTAAAGGCTGGTGCCTCTAAGGCTTATGTGGTTGATGCGAAGGAGGAGTTCGCTTGCGACTTCGTCCTTCCAACCCTTAAGGCTAACGGGCTTTACGAGGGTAAATATCCTCTTCTTTCCTCCCTTTCGAGGCCTCTTATAACCAAGCATCTCATAGAGGTCGCGGAGAGGGAAGGAGCGGAGGCGGTAGCCCATGGTTGCACAGGTAAGGGAAACGATCAGGTGAGGTTTGAGGTAAGCGCTATGTTCTTGAAACCTTCGGTCAAGGTTATAGCGCCGGTTAGGGAGTGGAGCTTCTCGTCTCGCGAGGAGGAGATCGAATACGCTGAGAAGCTTGGAATACCTGTTCCCGTTACCAAGAAGAAGCCTTATAGCATCGATGAGAACCTTTGGGGGAGGAGCATAGAGTGTGGGGTGCTTGAGGACCCATGGGTTGAGCCACCGGAGGATGCCTTCGAGATGACCGTATCCATCGATAAGGCTCCCGATGAGCCGGAGTATATCGAGATAACCTTCGAGAGAGGTGCACCGGTTGCCATAAATGGAAAAAGGTATGAGAAGCTACATGAGCTGATAATGGATTTGAACAAGATAGCGGGCCGTCATGGCGTCGGAAGGATAGATATGATCGAGGATAGGCTCGTGGGGATAAAGTCTCGCGAGGTCTATGAGACGCCTGCCGCCACGGTTCTGATAGAGGCTCATAAGGATCTTGAGATGCTAACCCTTCCTAGGGAGGTTATGGAGTTTAAACCCATAGTGGATAAGAGATACGCTGAGCTGGTTTACTACGGCCTCTGGTACTCTCCACTGAGGAAGGCCTTCGACGCCTTCATCGATAGCCTTCAGGAGAGGGTCTCTGGAACGGTTAGGGTTAAGCTCTGGAAGGGGAATGCGGTGGTTGTTGGTAGGAAGTCTGACTACGCCATGTATAGGTATGAGCTTGCGACCTATGATAAGGCTGACAGGTTTGACCACAAGGCAGCCAAGGGCTTCATCGAGCTCTGGGGGTTGCCCTTGAAGGTCTTTTCCATGGTGGAGAAGCATGCTAAGGGGAAGGTTTAGCGAGGAGGTCTCAAACCTCCTTTTAGACTACACCGTAGATCTGGAGATAGAGAAGAGGTTGGCCCTTTACGACGTGAGGACCAATATCGCTTATGTTAAGGCCCTCTTTAAGGCTGGCCTTCTCCAAAAGGATGAGCTTGACCTTATTCTCAAGGGACTTAAGGAGATAGAGGGGGAGCTCTTATCGGGGAGCTTCCCCTGGAGGAGAGAGCTTGAGGATGTCCACATGAACGTGGAAAAGAGGCTGGCCGAAAAAATCGGAGAAGTAGGTTATAAGATACATACGGGAAGGAGTAGAAATGAGCAGGTTTTAACGGATCTAAAGCTCCTTCTTAAGGATGAGCTTAAGCTCGTTTCCTGTGGTATGCTCTTTCTCCTTGAGGTTCTTTTGGATCTTTCGGAAAAGCATCTTGGGATCATCATGCCGGGGTTTACCCACTTTCAACCTGCTCAACCTATCCTCTTTTCACAGTGGTTGATGTCCTACTTCTGGGGCTTCGCTCGAGATGCGAAGAAGCTCGCTCTTTTATACGACGACGTTGATACTCTTCCCTTAGGATCTGGCGCTTTGGCTGGCACGGCTTTCCCCTTAGATAGGAATTTTCTCGCAAGGGAGCTTGGGTTTTCTCGCCTTTCGGAGAATAGCTTATATGAGGTGAGCTCTCGCGACTTCTTGCTTGACCTTTTATACATCTTTTCCTCGATGATGACGAGATTTAGCAGGCTCTCTGAGGAGCTAATATGCTTTTCAAATCCAGCCTTTTCCTTCATAGAGCTTTCCGATGCCTTCACTACGGGAAGCAGCATGATGCCCCAGAAGAAGAACCCAGATGTTGCGGAGCTCGCTCGCGGGAGAAGCGCGAGGGTGTTAGGTGCGCTAAGCTCGATGTTCGCCCTTCTTAAGGCTCTTCCTTCGGGATACAACAGGGACCTTCAGGAGGATAAGCCCATATTTTTCGAGGCTCTAAGACTAACCAAGCTGACACTTCAGGTCTTTCCAAGAATGCTCCTTGAGATGAAAGTTAACGAAGGAGGGATGCTTGAGCTTTTAAGTGAGTTCACCTTATCGACCGATTTGGCGGATTATCTCGTATTAAAAGGTCTTCCTTTTAGGAAGGCTCACGAGATAGTTGGGTCTATAGTTAAGTATGCAATTAAGGAGGGAAAGGATCTTTCGAGTATCTCCCTTGAGGAGTATAGGAGGTTTTGTGAGCTATTCGACGAGGAGCTCTATAAGTTCTTAGACTATAAGTTTAGCTTGAACAGAAGGAACCTCAAGGGGGGTACATCGGAGTCTAGCGTTAGGAATCAGATAGAGGACGGTAAAAAACTTCTAGAAGAGCTAATTAAATTGAAGCCCTTCTCCGATATATACTTGGAGGGACCCTGCAGGGAAGGGTAGGTGATCTAAGGATGGACGGGCTTGAGGGTATTATAGCATCTAAGCTGGCTTTGGAGGAGACGAAGCTTAAGGTGAGCGTTGAAGCTAATCTGTTGAAGAAAAGCATGGAGATTCAAGAGGAGATCTTAAAGACGCTCCTTCAATCGATGGGTATTGGAAGGAGGATTGACGTCGTAGCCTAACCTTGGAGAGGAGGGGTCTTCCCGGGGGATGCCTTTACTCGAGGCATCCCCCTGTTTTATTTTTGTGATATACTTTTGTATCATGATAAGGTATAGAAACCTTAAGAGATACAGGGAGATAGCTCAGGTTTTGTTTAAATATGGTTTCGGTTATGTGGTCGAGAGGATAGGGTTATCCCGCATCTTTAGGGGGAAGAGGGAGTTTATAGCCTATCCTCGGCTTTCCGGGCCCGAGCGAGTGAGAAAGATGCTTGAGGAGCTTGGACCAACCTTTGTTAAGCTTGGTCAGGTCTTAAGCGTGAGGCCCGACCTCATACCCTTGGATTACACCCTTGAGCTGAGGAAGCTTCAAGATGCGGTTTCTCCTCTGCCCTTTGACCTGGTGAAGGCGGAGATGGAGAGGGAGCTTGGTAGACCGGTGGAGGAGCTATTCGATTACATAGATCCCACTCCCATAGCTTCAGCGTCCATAGCCCAGGTTCATAAGGGTAGGTTGAAGGAGAGCAAGACGCTAGTTGCCATAAAGGTTCAAAGGCCTGGTATAAGCAGGGTCATAGAGTCGGACCTTGATATAATGTATCATCTTGCTGGGCTGATTAAAAGGCATTTATCCGATGAACTGACCTTTGACCCTGAGGAGATCGTAGATGAGTTCGCTAAGGCCATAAGAAGAGAGCTGGATTTCGAAAATGAGCTTCGCAATATAAGAAGGTTCGCTCGCCTTTACTCATCTGACCCATATCTTGTGGTTCCCAGGGCCTATGAGGAGCTCTCCTCGGATAGGTTGCTTGTCATGGACTATATCGAGGGGGTTAAACCGGAAAGTAGGGAGGCGTTGATTGAGCGAGGCTTGGACCCTGATGAGGTCATAAGAAGGGGAGCCATCCTCATCTTTAAGCAGATATTCATAGTCGGGTTTTTCCACGCTGACCCTCATCCCGGCAATATACTGATACTTGATGATGGTAGAATAGCCTTTCTTGACTTCGGTCAGATGGGTAGAATTCATGAAGAACTCGTCGATAGACTCTTAGATCTCTTGAGCGCGTTCCTCAGGAAGGATACTGAGTCGATGATAGATACCTTGACGGAGATAGGTGTTATGAGGTTCGCTCCTCCAAACGGCCTTAAAACAGCTTTGAAGGACTTCATAGAGGATTATTATGATATCCCTTTGGGGGAGATAAAGCTTGGCAGGTTGATAGACGATTTAAACGATATATCCCTTAAGTATGGCCTGAGGCTTCCTAAGGAGCTCGTTTTGCTCTCCAAGGCCTTAACCACGCTTGAGGGGTTGGGAGCCAACATATCGCCGGGCTTCAACTTTCTTGATGCCGTTAGGGGAGAGGTCCTCGAGCTTTATAGCAGGAGATACTCCTCTAAGAGGCTTTCCTCTCTCTGGAAGCAGGGCTTAAGGGAGCTTGACAAGCTAGCCTTAAGGCTTCCCTACGCTCTAAGCTCTGCTTTGAAGATGCTTGAAAGCGGTAAGATAGTCCTTAAGCTTGAACCCTCAGGCAGGGATGAGATAGCGGAGGGCTTAAGGGCTCTTTCAAGGAGCATATTGTTGGGCTTCACCTTCTTGGGCTTAGTTTACATCCTCTCAAAGGTCCCCGGCGCTAATTTTAAAGATATAGGTATTCTTCTTCTCTTTTCCCTCGCAGGGTTTCTCCTGGGGTTAATAGTTAAAAGGTGAGTGTTCTTGCTCCTGACCTTGAAGGTGTTTTTGGAGATAACCGCTTAAGCTCTGTCAAGCTTCTGTGACAATTTTTGTCAGTGGCAAATGCGGTTGAGGTGCTTGCCTTTTAAGTAGGTTTGTTTTGAAATTTAAGCAAAGTCTCTAAGGAGGGGATGAAGATGCTCAGCTGGTTAAGGGGAGGGGTTTGGAGAAAGCGGGCTTTAATCCTTTTATTTACGCTCTTTTCCTTAAGCTTCGCCTTTATCTCCTATGGGGATGAGGTGTCTACGGCGGCCAGGATGCAGGAGGTGGTGAAGCGCTTCGTCAAAGAGACGGGGTACGAGGTTATAGGCGTTGGCTCTTGGATAAAGGGGTCTCGCTATCGTCTTGGGGTCTCTGATCATGACATGCGCCTTCTTTTGCCCAAGGATGTGAGCGCGCAAGACGCCCAGAAGATATGGATTAAGGCGCAGGATCGCTTGAGGGAGATGATAGAGAAGGAGTTCGGAAGTAACGCTAAGAAAGTGCTTGAACGTACTAACCTTTATCCTCCATCTCAGCTGGTTAGGGGCTTGGAAAGCGTAGAGGATGCGATGGATCTCTTCGCTAGGTGTAAGCGTGTGCCGAACTTGGGGGTTAGCGGTTCGGTTTCTCCTGATAAGCTTAGAAAGTTCGCGGAGGGGATATATGGTAGGGGGGCTGGGGCCTACATCCAGTCTTATGAGCGCGCTGCTGGCAAGCTTTTCTATCGTTATGGTGATAAGGTTTACGTGGGGCTTACGGATCTAGCGCACTGGAGTGAGGGGGTAGCCAAGTATAGCGTGTCTGGAGCTGCCAACACAGCCTCTCAATGGTTATCTCATCTGGATGAAATCCTTAAGGGGAATCGAGATGCTGCTTCACTTGTGAAGTACCTTGAGCGCCTTGAGAGGGATCTCGTTAAGGCGAGGGATATGGCGAGGTTCAAGACCGATTTTGCCTTAAGGGAGAGGATAAGGGATGTGATAGGTAGGCTTAATGCCAACCCTCGCGATCTCCACGCGGTGGAGGGTGCCATCAGGGATATCTCGAGGCGCGCTAGCTTAGAGGTGAGCATTTTGAAGCGTTATGAGAGCGCTGGTAGCTTTGGCAGGATGGTGCTTGGGGAGGCTATGGACTCCTTGGAAAGCGGCAGGGGTGGTCTCGGTAAGGTTCTAGAGGATGTGAAGGGCAGGTTTCCGGACTTACCTGCTGAGAAGATAGTTAATGGATTGCTTACTGTTTACCTCGCTTACTCTACGTCGAGGGCGGCTGGTGAGGGGAATATGGGCAGGGCCTTAAGCGACATCATGACCTCCTTTACTGGTCTTACAACCGGTGTGACGGTTCAGATAGCTCAGGCGATTTTGGATAGCGCTAGGGAGAACGGTTACAGTTTCGCTGCGGCTAGTCAGAGCGCCTTTGACCTGATCGAAGGGGTATTTACAGGTTTAGGGCGTGCTGGAGTTAGCGATAGGAGGTATACGCTAGATCAGCTAGTCAGCAACATCACCACGGAGGAGGGGCTTAAGGCCTTTGTGATGGCCAGGGCGAGAGAAGCGGCCAGTAGGGATTGGGGTCCTGCCGGTGCCTTGCACGATCTTAGCACGGCTGAGGCGATCTTTGATCGATGTTATCCTGTGATCTTGAGGGCTTGGCAGGCTAAGCGTGAGATGCTGGCGATGGAGGTGAACGATCTTCTGGATCTTTTGGAGAGCGAAACGCTTCTTTTGATCTACTCTCCCTATGAGGTAAACGTGTCTGAGAAGGGCGAGCCTGTGGATGTGACCGTTACCCTCGTTCATACGGTTAAGGGCTTTAGCGAGATATTGAGGAAGGTGAAGGGGAACCTTAAGGTTTTAGTTGGACCTCAGGGTAAAGCCTTTGCGGATGCGAACTACTTTTGGTCAAAGGGTGGTAGGGAAGGCGGCGTATATCCATCGCAGATTTACTCCTTCAGCAAGCCCGGCGTTTACAGGGTTGAGGTGGAGCAGCTTATAGGGGTGAAGGCAAGTGGAGGTTACAATCTCTCGAGGGACATAAAGAGGAAGGCCTTTGTGGAGATCCCGGTGGTGAGCGGTAAGAAGGAAGTTCAGACTGACGTTCAGACAGGCGACTTCATGCTGGTTAAGGTAGAGAGTAAGGAGGCTTGGTTTTCCGGGGTTGAGGAAGGTTACCTCAGGGACGCTCGGGCCTCGGAAAATGGCCTATCTGCAATCAGAAAGTATTACAAGAATTGGGTTCCTATTGCGGCTTATTGGAATGCTCCACCGAAGGTGTTGAGGAAAGGGCAGAAGGTGGAGATAATCTTCACGAGGTTGGATAGGCCTAATAAAGACATCTACGCTGAGGGGATCGTCTCCGTGTATTATATAGACAAGGATGGACATGTACTGACGGTACGTGGCCCCTATGGCGTTGACAAAAACTCCAACACGGTGGTCTTGGAGGGGATCTTCGATATAACCGATTGGGATAGGATTAGGGCCAGGCGCAACTTTAGCATAGACGACGTGCATGAGATAGGTATAAAAGTGGTGGGTGCCCTGGTCGAGTTTTACATAGTTAGGCGTCCTTTCGGTGAAAAGGAAACCATCTATTGGTACAAGCGTAGGTAGTAAGGGCCTACATCGTGATATAATAGATTGTAAAAAGCGCAAAATGCGAATTTAAAATCATAATATTGATAACTATCTAAAGGGGAGGATGAGATGAGATGATCGAGGAGCTTCAGAGGCTCTTAGAGAGAGCCAAGGAGAGGGTCCCCTTCTATAAAGAGCGCTTGAAGGGGATCGAGCCCTCTAAGATTAAAACCCTCTCTGACCTCAAGTATATTCCCTTCACCACCAAGGAGGACCTTAGGGAGAGGTCTTTCGAGGAGTTCTTAGCCGTTCCCGAAGAGGAGATCATCAGGATTCACTCTACCTCTGGGACCACGGGTAAACCCGTCATAATGGCTTATACGAAGAAAGACGTTGAGGATTGGACGAAGATGATGGCTCGCTCTTTAGCTTTAGCGGGTGTCACCTCGAAAGATAGGATTCAGATAACCCCTGGGTATGGTCTTTGGACTGCGGGAATAGGGTTTCAGAGCGGAGCTGAGGCGCTGGGAGCCCTAGTCATCCCCATGGGGCCTGGGAACACCGAGAGGCAGATCGAATTCATGATAACCATGAAGACGACGGTTATAACAGGTACGGCTTCCTACGGGCTTTTCTTGGCTGAGGAGATATCAAGGAGGGGCTTGAGGGAAAAGATATTCTTAAGGAGAGGTATATTTGGTGCTGAGATATGGGGTGAAAAGAGGAGAAGGAAGATAGAGGAACTTTTAGGTATAGAAAGCTTTGATATATACGGGATGACGGAGATATATGGCCCAGGCATAGGTATAGACTGCCACGTTCATGAGGGTATACACTACTGGTCCGATTACCTGATCTTTGAGGTTATAGACCCCACAAGCGGAGAGGTTCTTCCGCCGGGAGAGGAAGGGGAGATAGTGATAACGACACTCAAGAAGGAGGCCATGCCACTTATAAGGTTTAGAACGAGGGATATAGGAAGCCTTTTGCCTGAGCCCTGTTCCTGTGGATCTCCGTTCCCGAGGATCTCGAGGATAAAGGGGAGGACGGATGACGTCATAACCTTTAAGGGGGTAAAGATACTGCCATCGCTATTTGAGGAAGTGATATCCATGGTCGAAGGGGTGGATAGCGAATACGAGGTTCACCTCTATACCGAAAGCGGGATGGATAGGATGCTCGTTAAAGTTGAGATGAAGGATGGAAGGGATCCCAAGCTGGTTGAGATGGAGCTCGAGGAGCTCTTCAAGAGAAAGGCGGGGGTGAAGGCGAACTTCGAGCTACTTCCCTCTGGTACCCTTCCAAGATACGAGAAGAAGGCTAAGAGGATAATAGATAACAGAGAGCAGTGAGTGCTGAGTTCAAGAAGAGCTTCACCATAAAGGGTATGACATGCGTTAACTGTGCGAGGCTGGTGGAGAGGGCCTTAAACCGCATCGATGGGGTTAAGTTCGCCGCTTGTAATTTAGCTACTTCCACTGCCTTCTTAGTGGCTGAGAGGGAAATCCCCTTTGAAGAGATCAGGAGAGCGGTAGAAAGTGTAGGTTATGAGGCCTCCGAGGAAATGCCCGAGGAGGTTGAAAGAAGACGCTATAGAGAAGCTAAGGGGAATCTCATTGCGGTATGGGTTTTTACCACTCCCCTGATGCTTCTGATGATGCATCACATGTTTCTCAAAGAGGTTATGGGCTTTAGCTTCATTGAGGCGGTTTTGGGTCTTCTCGTCCTATCTTTCCCTGGAAGGGGAACCTTGAGGAGTGCCCTTATAGCCTTAAGACATAGGCACTCTAACATGGATACCCTCATATCTATCGGTGCCCTATCAGCTTGGTTGACCTCGCTTTTAAATTGGTTGGATTTCCCCGTGGCATCCTTTGGTACCATAGGCTCCATGATAGTTGCCTTTCACTTGACGGGTAGGTTTATAGAGTCTCACCTCAGGGATAAAGCGGTTAGGGAGATAAGGGGGCTTTTGAAGCTCAGGTTAGAGGAAGCGAGGGTTTTGCTCAACGGTAGGGAGGTGATGGTTCCTCTTAGCGCGGTTAAGGAGGGCTTCCTTATAGAGGTTAAGCCGGGAGAGAGGATACCTGCTGACGGGGTTATCGTCGAAGGGGCCTCATCAATCGATGAGTCCTTTATAAGCGGTGAAGCTATACCCGTTTACAAGCGCGAGGGAGATGAGGTTATAGGTGGCTCCCTAAACCTTTCAAGCCCCTTGAGGGTAAAGGTCACGAAGGTTGGAGAGGGGAGCTTTCTCAACCAGATGATAAAGCTCGTTGAGGAAGCGCAAGGGGCGAAGATACCGATCCAAGCCTTGGCGGATAGAATTACCTCGTGGTTTGTTCCGAGCGTCTTTTCCTTGGCCCTGCTTAGCGCTATAATATGGTTCCTTAGCTTTGAAAGGCTCCTTCCTATTATAGCTTTCTTCAGCAGGTTCTTACCCTGGATAGATTTAAGCCTAAATCCTTTGGCTTTTTCTATCTTCGTCTTCGTGGCTACTTTAGTTATAGCCTGTCCCTGTGCCCTTGGGCTTGCCACTCCCATGGCCCTCGCGGTTGGGGTAGGTATATTGGCTAAGAGGGGTCTTTTGGTGAAGAACGCTGAGGCCATCCAGACGTCTAAGGATATAGGAGTTCTTTTGGTTGATAAGACGGGGACGATAACCCAAGGAACTCCTGTCGTAACTTATCACAACCTTAGCGAAGAGGTCCTTAAGATAGCGTCAAGCCTTGAGAGTTTTTCAAGTCACCCCTTGGCTCGGGCTGTAGCATCTTTATCCTCCGATAGCATTGCCTTTAAAGATGTTCGAGAGATCCCTGGGGAGGGGGTAATCGGCTACCTTAATGGGGACGAGTATTTCGTGGGGAAGGCCTTGGATTATTCTCCCTATGAGGGCCTGCTTAACGATGGTAAAACCGTCGTTGAAGTGCGAAGAAACGGAGAGGTCATAGGTTTCCTCGCCGTAGAGGATCCCCTTAGGGAGGATTCAAGGGATGCGATCCTAAAGCTTAAGGGGATGGGTATAAGGGTGGTGATGGTAACCGGTGATAACGAGAAAACTGCCCTTGCTGTTTCAAGGAAGGCGGGTATAGAGGAGATAAGATCTAACGTTAAACCATCGGAGAAGCTGGATTTAGTTAGGTCCTTTCAGGCGGAGGGTTATAAGGTAGCCATGGTGGGTGATGGCATGAACGATGCCGCTGCGCTTAAAGGTGCGGATGTGGGTATAGCCATGGGTTCTGGTATAGACTTGGCCATAGAGGGGGCGGACATCGTGATCCTTAAGGGAGGGGTATCAAAGGTTTTGGATGCGATGGAGCTTTCAAGGATGATCTTTAACGTTATAAGGGGAAACCTTTTCTGGGCCTTTTTCTATAACATCACAGCTATTCCTATGGCTATGCTGGGACTCCTTCATCCTTTGATCGCAGAGCTCGCCATGATCTTAAGCTCGATGACGGTGATTCTTAACTCCATGAGATTGAGGAGGTGAGCGTGGCTTGAGGTACATTCTTAGGGTTCCAAGCATATCCTGTGATCACTGTAGGATGAGGATATCTAAGGCGCTTGAGGATCTTGGGATAAAGGAGTACGAGATAAGCGTTGAGAAAAAGAGGATCGAGCTTAACGCAGGGGATATAGACGAGGTCTTAAGAAGGCTCGAGGATGTTGGCTACCCTGCGGTTCTTGAGGAGGTGAAAGAGGATGGCTAAGCTTAAGCTTTTCATGACGAGGGAGCTTTTCCCCGATATCTTAAAAAGGCTTGAGCCTTATTATGATATTGAGGTTTGGGATAAGTATGGGGATCCTCCTTACGAGGTCTTGCTTGAGAAGGTTAAGGATTTAGATGCTTTGGTCTCTTTGGTGAGCGATAGGATAGATTGCAGGCTCATTAGCGAGGCGAAGGGGCTTAAGATAATAGCTCAATATGCGGTAGGTTATAACAACATAGATATCGATTGCGCTACTAAGCGTGGGATTTACGTAACTAACACTCCGGGGGTCTTGACCGATGCCACGGCTGAGCTAACGTGGGCTCTGCTTCTAGCGGTCTCAAGAAATCTGATTTTGGCTGATCACTTCGTAAGGTTCGGCGAGTGGGAGAGAAAGGGCACGGCGTGGCATCCTCAGATGCTTTTGGGGTATCAGCTTTCCGGCAAGACCTTGGGGATCATCGGTTTCGGTAGAATCGGTAGAAGAGTTGCAGGTTATGGAAAGGCTTTCGGTATGAGGGTGATCTATAACGATAAGTTTAGAGATCAAGAGGCCGAGAGGGCGCTAGGGGTGGAGTATAGGTCCTTGGATGAGCTTCTTAGGGAGTCCGATTTCGTCACTATTCACGTTCCCTTAACTCAGGAGACCTATCACTTGATAGGGGAGCGTGAGCTCAAAATGATGAAGCCGACTGCTATCCTGGTTAACACCGCTCGCGGTGCCATAGTAGATACCTCGGTCTTGCTTAGAGCGCTTAAGGAGGGTTGGATAGCGGGAGCTGGTCTTGACGTCTTCGAGGAGGAACCTCTTAGAGGTAACCATGAGCTAACCGCTTTAAAGAACGTTGTCCTACTTCCCCACATAGGAAGCGCCACTTATGAGGCGAGAAGGGCTATGGCTGAGCTTGTGGTTGAAAATCTCCTTTCCTTCGCTAAGGGAGAGGTTCCGCCTACCTTGGTTAACAGGGAAGTTTTAAAGCTAAAGGGGGAGTGAAAGGTGAGGGAATGGTTTAAATCAAGTGAGGTTAAGAGATAAAGTTTTATTTGCAGAAGATTTAAGGAGGATATATTGAAGTAAAGACAGAGGAAGAAGCTAAGGAGAAACACTGAGGCTAGAGGAAGGGAGTGTTAAAATTTATCCTAAGGTAGTGAGGAAATGGGAAGAGAGACCGCATACAATATTAACTTTTTTGAAGTATTCGAGGGATATAAGGCAGTTTATATATATTATAATTAAATTGAGGACTACCGCGCTATGTATGAAAACTAAATGACTTTGGAGAAAAATTTGAAAAGGGGTAGGGGAAAATGGATAATCTAGACAAAAAAGCGCTTTCTTATTTTCCCGGTAGAGTGGTAAGAAAAGATTTAGTTAATCTGTTAAAAGGTCAAAAAAACGTTCCAGCTTATGTACTTGAATATTTGTTAGGTAAATACTGCTCTTCTGAAGACGATCAAATAATAGAAGCTGGAAAAGAAGAAGTTAAACATATTTTAAGTGAACATTATGTCCGTCCAGATCAGGCAGAATTATTTAAAGCGAAGGTGAGAGAACGAGGAGTTCACAGGGTTATTGATAAAGTTAAAGTTCGATTGTTTGAAACGGAGAATAAATACTGGGCAAGTCTAACCAATTTACAGATTGACAGAGTACATATCAGCGAAGAACTTACAATGCGTTACGAAAGACTTTTAGGTGGCGGAATTTGGGCTGTAGTTGATTTAGCTTATGACCCATCTTTAGCTCATAGGGGAGAAATACGTCCCTTCGTGATTAAAGAGCTTCGTCCAATTCAGCTTGCTGGTGGAAATTTGTTAGACGAATTTAAAGAAAAACGCAAAGAATTTTCTCGTGATGAATGGGTTGATTTGCTTTTAAGAAGTATAGGATTGGAACCAACAGTGCTTTCTCACCGTTTGAAAATGCTTTATCTTATTCGTTTAATTCCGCTTGTTGAAAATAACTACAATCTAGTTGAATTTGGTCCCAGAGGAACAGGTAAAAGTTATGTGTATCGTGAAATTTCACCATACGCTATTTTAGTCTCTGGCGGTGATGTGACCATTCCTACACTTTTCTTCTCTCTCATTGGTCGCGGCCGGATTGGACTTGTCGGGTTGTGGGATGTTGTCGCTTTTGACGAGGTTGCTGGTTTAACTCGTCTTGCAAACCCCCAAGCCATTAATTTACTTAAAGATTATATGGAATCAGGAAGTTTTAGCAGAGGTCGAGAAGAAATTACAGCATTAGCTGCGTTAGTTTTTATTGGAAATATTAATTTAGACATTGAGACAGCTTTACGAACAAGTCACTTATTTACACCTTTCCCAAGTGAGATGCAAGATTTAGCTTTTCTTGATCGTTTTCATGCTTATTTGCCTGGCTGGGAAATACCCAAACTTACAAGTTTATTGCTAACAAAACATTACGGCTTAGTTGTTGACTATCTTGCTGAGATTTTCCGTGAATTGAGAAAGTTTAGTTTTGCTGATGCTATTGACAATTACTTTTCTCTCGGCGAAGGTTTAAATAAGAGAGATGAAAAAGCTGTTAGAAAAATAGTTTCCGGTTTACTTAAATTACTACATCCGGATACTAAATGGACAAAAGAGGAACTTGAAGAATATTTAACACTTGCTTTAGAGTTACGCCGTCGAGTTAAAGAACAATTAAAACGCATGGGAGGTGTTGAATATTGGAACACTTCATTTTCTTTTATAGATAAATCAACAGGTGAAGAGAAGTTTGTCCCGCTACCCGAGCAAGGTGAAACAATGGTTATTCCTTCCGACCCTTTTCCAGCTGGTGTCGTTTATACTGTGGGATTTGACATGGAGAGTAAACGTTATTCGCTTTTTCGTATTGAAGTAGCCTTAATGAAAGGAAGTGGGTATGTGATTACTGGTGCTGCTGGAACAGCGATGAGAGAGGCAATAAGAACCGCTTATGACCACCTTAAAAGTAATATTCACCGATTTGCTATTGATAAGTCTTTAGATGACCTTCAAGTTCACTTTCAAGTTGTGAATTTAATGCAAGCAAAAGAAGGGAGTCAAACAGCCTCAGCTTTTTTTATTGCCCTATTTTCAGCATTAGTTAATAAACCTGTAAGACCTGCAACAGTAGTTTTAGGTGAAATTACAGTGCAAGGTGGTGTTCTTCCAGTTAGAGATTTTTCAGAGTGTATCCAATTGGCGCGGGAAAATGGAGCACGAAGGATTTTAGTTCCCATTGCCAATGCTAAAGACATTCCCCAAATCCCACCAGAAATCCTTTCAGGCCTTGAGTTAGCTTTCTACTCAGACCCAAAAGACTGCCTTCTTAAGGCTTTACAAGAATAGAGGAGACTTATGGCAAAAGAGATAGTTAAATTTCAAGCCCATTTGCAGCGCGGTGGTTTAGGTTTAGAGGAGATGAAAAGGTTGCTGGTAGCGTATGCCGAATGCGGCGATGAATTTGAAGTCAAAAGAAAAGCGTTTGAGGAGAACTTGTTAGGCAAAACCTCCAAGTGGATTGTTAAAGACATGTTATATGCCTTTCGTCGTCGCTTCCTCTCAAATTCAGGCTTACCGCCAGCGGAACTTGTTGGGACATTACTCAAATTGCCAATTCCTGAAGTAGCGAAAAACCAGTTGCTTTTCCCTTACTTCATCGTGACCGATCCTTTGGCCGAGAGATGTTACCGTGATTTAGTGCTTTCACGGGTTAATACCCAAAATCCGCAACTGACAACCAAGGAAGTACGAGAATACTTGGAAGCGCTGAGCCTTAACCATCCTGAGTTAGCGAAGTGGTCGGAAAAGTTGAAAGAGCGATGGTCAAGGGGGTTTTTGACTATGCTTAGGCGCTTTAATTTGATGGAGAGAAACCCTAAGACAAACCTGAAAAGGTTGTGGCTTTTACCTGAGCCGTTTGCGCTCTTTTGGCTTTGGTTCTGGGAGCAGGGTGGCTCTTTCTGGTCCGCAGCGGAACATCCCCTTTGGGAACTTTTGCAAGTAGATGAGCGGAGAATGGAAGAACTTCTCGTTGAAGGGCAACTTAAAGGTTGGTGGTCTTATCAGCGTTCGGGTCCCATCGTTGACTTTCAGCCGAGATTTCAGACGCTGAGGGAGTGGTTGGAGAATGCCTTGGATTGAAGTGATTGAAAAATTGGAGAGTAAACTGGTGGGCACTCTGAAAGGAACTTTCACGCCGATGGACGGCGTTCCCTTCTTCCGTGTGATGTATCCACCGAGAGAGGAAAGGGAAGCGCTCAGGCAATTTCGCTTGCTTTCCGAGAGGTTGAAGCAGCAAGGATGGCAGGTAAAGTGCATTTCCCTAACCCATGTGTTCCGAGAAGCCCTTGTATCTTTGCTCGGCTGCAAAGTTGAAGAGTTGCCTGAAAAGTTAAAAAAGGAAGAACGATTTCGGGACCGAAATGAACTGAAAAGTAGCCTTGCCGAATACTTGCCGCTTGAAATGGCAAGGATAATCACCAAACACATTGAGTCTAAAGGTCTTGTCAAAAAAGGTATAGCCTTTCTTGTTCGAACTGGAACAATTTACCCTTTCATGCGACCCTCCCATTTGTTAGCGCGCCTTGAAGGTAAGGTCAAATGTGTCATTGTCATCGCTTACCCTGGGATAAGTGTAGGCGCTTTTTTGGACTCAGAAACCGCTGGTTTGTATGGTGGCTACTATCGTGGTGAAATCATTCAGTGGAGGTGAAGGAAGGATGAAAATCCGAGAACTTCTTGAACGAGATCCGTTTCGCGAGATTGAAGGCGTTATCAAAATTACCGACCACGACCCAAACAAAGTTTGGAGGGAGATGGATGAATATGTACCGACCGAAAAAGTTAGATCGGCTTTAGGGGACATTCTGGAAACCTTGCTTGAAACGAGACGAGGTGCAACGGAACGATTTTGTGTTTGGGTTAGTGGTTTCTTCGGTTCAGGCAAAAGCCACTTCCTTAAAGTCTTGGGATACTTGCTTGAGGACAGGGAGTTAAAGGACGGGGATGGACAGTCTCATTCGTCTCAGGAGTTTCTGTGCCGCAAGTTCGGTCTTGACAACTATCTTCCAATTTTGAAGCGTGAGTTTAAAACCAAAGTGCTTTTCATCAACCTTTTGGACTGTGACCCAAATATTCCCGAACTGTCAACAATTAGCCGTTTGATTCTCCGCAGCCTAATGGAAACGCAGGGATTATCTACCACCTTTTGGGTCGCTGAGTGGGAGAAAGAACTGAGGCATCTTGGCAAATGGAGCGAATTCCAAGACTGGGTCAAGCAAAGGTTTAACCGCTCTTGGGAAGACGAACGAAAACTGAACGCGGAAACCGTGTTAAAGCAAGCGCTACCTGACCTTTTGCCCGAACGCTATCGCTCCGAAGAGGAAGCCGAACGAGCAATTCAAGAAAGCAAGCAAAGATACAGTTTAGTTGAGCCATCAAGAGCCCTCAACGAGTTAGTTGAGTTCGCAAAGCAACTTGACGAAAATAACGGACGGGTTATCGTTCTTTTGGATGAAGTCGGGCTTTACATCGGCGACAGCGTAAGTAGATTGACGGATTTGAACAGCGTGGCTGAACAAGTCGTTCAATCTGGCAAGGGGAAAATCTTACTCATTGCTTCCGCACAGGAAGCGATAAGGGAACTTGTTCCACGATTAACGAAGGACACACAAATTCTGAACTGGCTACAAGACAGATTCCGAACGAGGGTTCACCTTGAACCAACCGAGGTCCAACAAGTAGTCGCCGAAAGGCTTTTGCGAAAGACACCCGATGGCAGCAGAGAAGTCAAGAGGTTGCTTGAACAAAGAAGTGGAGCAATAAGGTCAGCGTTGACAATAGACCGATGGCAAGATTTTGACTTTATCGCTCACTACCCTTGTCCACCTTATGCCGTTCGGCTCATTCAGGACATCATGGGTTCATTCCACACTTCAGTTGAAGATGCGAGAAGGCTTAGCGGTGCAGCGAGGTCTGTCCTTCAACTTGTTCACAGCATATTGCGAGGCGAAGGTGGGATAACCTGCGGTGCAGAACAACAAATCGGCTGGCTTGTCCCTTTTGACTTGTTCTTCGACAGCCTTAGAGGGACTCTTAGCGCGATCCGCTCCGACCAAATAAGAGCATTTGACGAAATTGAACGGCTGGGAGAGATTGACGGTTTGCCTGTTGTCAGGGTTGGGAAAGCATTATTCTTGCTACAACAAATTGGAAATCGCTATCCATGCGCCGTTGAAAACTTGGCATCCGCTTTGGTTGACAACACTGACTTAGACATTTATGCCCTTAGAGATAAAGTCCGAAAGGCTCTTCAAAAGTTGCAAGAAACAGGGTGGGTATCAGAGGAAGAGGGCAAATATAGGCTTCTGACACCTGCACAGCACATGCTTGAACAAGAGGTCAACCAAAACTATCCGACAATTGCCGAGTTAAAGCAGGCTGTTGTGGACTTAATGAGAGAAGTGCTAAGGGATTTCAGATACGAACACGGAGAGACCCGAAGACCATTGTCAGTGGCCATGACCGTGGATGACACAGGGATACGCGAAGGCGAGGGCTTGAAAGTAGCCTTTTACACTCCTTTTGCCGATGCGTCTGATGATTTCGTCTTGGAACAAAGTATCGCCAACGATAAGAGCCTTTTCTGGAAAGCATCTGGAGAAAGCGAACTTGAACAAGCACTGAAGCGAGCAGTGGCCGTCAAGAAGACCTTAGAGCAATGGCGAACAAGAACTCTCTCGGAGGAGCAACGCAGCTACAGAGAGCAATTGGAAAGGGAAGACAATCAACTTTGGAACGTTCGGTTGCCTCAGTTAATCAAGAACGCTTTCATGAGAGGAAAGCTCTTCATCGGTGGTCAGGAAGTTCAGCCAACTGGACACGGAATTGAGGCAGTATTGAGGGAACAATTGAGAGCCATCGCCCAGCAGGTTTACACCGAGTTCATTGATAAGAGACCTTCAAGGGACGAAGAGTGCGCTTCAATTTTGGCTTGGCAACCAGGTAGCGGTTTGCCCAGCATTTACTCAGACCTCCAACTTATCACACCAAGTCAACAAATCATGCGCGACAACCAACACTTGAGCATCGTCAGGGCAGAGATTCAGAGACGACAGAAACTGGGCTTAGATTGTAGCGGTAGAGCATTGGTTGAACACTTTGAAAAGCCGCCGTATGGTTGGGACCCTCGCTTAGTTCGGCTTTTCGTTGCCACATTGATGAAGGCAGGATTGGTTGCAGTGAGATACCAAAACCGCATCATAACTGACCCAAATGACCCACAGGCTCGGACTGTTTTCTCGCAGGCAAGAGAGTTTCAGCGGGCAACTTTTGAAATCTTGCCAGAAGTTGACTGGCGGAAAGCAAGTGAACTTTGCTCCGAAATCTTCGCCGTCCAAGGCGGTGACACTTTTGAGCGAGTAGCTTTAATTCTTCAGGAGCAGGCACGACGTTGGAGTCAATCTGCAAACCAGTTAGCGACAAGGTGCAGGGACAACAACCTTCCCACCCAACTTGAACAAGTATGCCGACAAGTTGCCGAACAACTGAATGCTATCACCCAAATTGATGAGCCAAACGCTCGCCTTCGGCGATTTCTGGAAATTGCCGACGAATTGAAGCGGAACTTTCCAACCATAAGGGAACTTGAGCAGTTTGATTTTGACCGATACAGGATGCTTC
>LEKQ01000002.1 GCA_001443005.1 bacterium GBS-1 | reverse complement strand
AGAGTAAATGAACTCGAAGGTGGTGGAAGGAGTATACTGGTACCTAAAGGCCAAGGACAAGGCGGTAACATCAGGCAGATTCGCATAGTCACCCAGGTAGAAGCGCTCGACCGTCGTTATCTTATCGGTCCACTTCTGCTCAAGCTTTATGAATACAAGATCTAAGTCATCCTGCAAGAACCTGTTCCATATAACGTCAGTGGTTCCCTGCTTGTAGCCATACACCAAGAAGTCCTGCGCGAAGACGCCAACGCCGTTCCAGTCGTTGCCAGCACCAGGAGCTCCGCCGTAGATGCGAGTGTTAGCGTAAGCACCCTCATCGGCGTGGAAGAACTCAGCAACTAAGGAGGTGAAACCGATGACGCTCTGATCTATAGCAACTCCCAACTTGTAGATCGAAGCGTTGTCAACCCCGTTGAATGTTCCTCCTAAGTCCTCGTTGAAGTACTGGCCGTAAAGCTTGAATCCCTTAGCGAAGTTGACGGTGAAGTCAACGCCATAAAGGTAAGGATTGTCAACGAGCGGGAACCTGGTAGAATCAGTAGCCCAACCGACGTAAAGGAGACCGACTCTCACCTTGTCGTTGAAGTAGGCATCAAGGCGGCCACCGTACTCAGCCGTCTCAGTCGCATCATCGTAAGCGTAGTAAACTAGACCACCAAACATGTCCGCCTTCTTCTTGAACATGATGACAGGATTATAGGTACGATCGCTTATAATAGCGTCGTTGTCAAAGTATAAGCCTAAAGCACCCTCCCAGTCATCCTCAACTCTTCCAAGCTTCATGTAAACATCCCATGGGAACTTGATATCAGCCCAAGCTCTGCCGCAAGTAACGGTGCCAGTGTGACCATCGAAGCGGAAGGCAACGGACACGTTATCATCTACCTGCTTCCTGACCCAGATACGCGCCCTGTGGATGAAAGCATCCTCAGGGTTGGGAGTTTGCAAAGCGTCGTAGTAGTCGCCATTGTTCCAAACGAAGTCGACCCTCAACTGCCCACTGAAGGCGAACTTGTTTAAGTTCTTCTCAACGGCAGCAAGGCGCTTGTCTATCTTGTCAAGTTTCACACCAAGAGCGTTAAGCTCATCCTGGAACTCAACGACGAGCTTCTTAAGTAACGCCAAATCTTCTTTGGAAGCCTTCGTCTCATCAACCTTAGCCAAAGCCCTAGCAACAGCCATCGCGAACTCATAACGAGTAACGGGTTTGCTTCCCTGGAAGGTCCCATCAGGATAACCGACGATTATACCCGCAGCAGAAAGCTTAGAAACAGCATCATATGCCCAGTGATTCAAAGGAACATCGACGAAGGGATTAGCAGCCAAAGCCGGAAGCGCAACCGCTAAGACAGCCACTAAAACGGCTATGACAGCATACTTCTTCATTCACGCACCCTCCTTTTTCACAAGTTTAGCCCTCCCTTAAGAGCCTTAAAGGAGCCAACTCCTGAGCGAAGAGTAGGAAGCAAGTATCCCATGTTTCCTTGCCTCCTCCTTAAGAATCACCCCCACTCAGGATCCTCCCCATAGGCCCTAGCCAAGGGAGAAGCCCTTTAAGCCTTCTCCTTCCACACTTTCTCCCCCTGTAAAGCTCGCAGAGATCAAGCTCCACCTCCTTTCCGCTTAGCGGAAGAGAAAGAGGGAGGTTAGGCTCTTACCCCCTATTCTCACTTTCAAGGTACACCCATCATCTTAAAGCTACCTCTATTATAATTAAAGAACCCCAAATTGACAAGAGGTAATCTGTTAAAAAGTTTTTCTGATATAATCTTAAACATGGAGAAGCTATATTTAACCCTCCTTTATCTACTGTCATTAATACTTATAATCCAAGAGAGGAAGAGGGTCAAGAGGAGAATAATAGCATTATTGAGAGATAAAAAAGGATGGCTTAAGCTAGTTGTTATAGCGATCCTCTCTATATACCTTATAGATGGGAATCTAAGGGTAGATCGATATCCCCCTCTCACGGAAATCGGAGAAAGGATAGGAAATGGAACGGTTCTTATCCCCATCTTGACGACGCTGAGCTACTCAAGCTATGCCTTAGGTTTTAATGGAGCTGGAAAGCTTCTTAAGAAGGCACTCATATCTGGGTTGTTATCCGGAGCGGTAGCGGATATCATAAAGGTTGGAAGCGCTAGGGGGAGGCCGAGGGTGAGCGATAGGTTCGATTGGCTGAGATACGATAAGATAAGCGATTCCGATTACTGGTCCTTTCCCTCGGGACATGTAGCGCTAGCGGGAGGTTCCTTCTTCTCACTATATTTAAATATCAGGAGAAAGTGGAAATTTGCCTTTCTTATACCTCCCATCCTGACAGCCTTAAGCAGAATGGCGAGCTTGTCCCACTGGCCTTCAGATGTTATATTTTCCCTGTACTTAGGCATGATGATAGCTAAGGAAGGAGTGAAGGAAGAGGGATGGGAAAGATAGCTTTGATAACGATAGCGTTATTAGTAACGATCTCAATCTATCCCATACTTGACATGGATGAGGCCTGGTACTCGAGCGTCTCGCTGAGAATGGCAAAAAGCGGTGATTGGCTTGTACCGAATTTCAACGGGGAACCTTTCCCCACCAAGCCACCCCTCTGGTTCTGGTTGACGGGAGTCACCTTTAAGCTCTTTGGCCCAAGCGAATGGGGAGCGAGGATATGGTCTGTGATCTTCACCCTCCTAACTGCCTACGTGCTATACATATGGTATGAGAGAAGGAAGGTTGAATCTCATTTAATATACCTTTCTTGCCTTATGCCCATCCTGGTTTCCTCGGTCGGAAGGATGGACTCAAGCATGGTCTTCTTCCTCACCCTTGCCTTTTTCCTCGGGCAGAGGGAGAGATGGCTTTGGGCAGGGGTATCCTTGGGCCTGGGCATGCTCACTAAGGGACCAGTCGTGGTTTTGATCTGGGGGGTGAGCTTCCTTATCTACTCCTTGATATATGAGAGAAGGCTGATAAAGGGGGTAATACTCTCTGGTGTCATCTCAGCCCTTGTGGGAGGAAGCTGGTTTGGGATACTCTACCTTAAGGGCATGGAGGATATGGTAAGGCACTTCCTCCTTCACGAGAACATAGAGAGGCTCAAAAGCGGGCTTGAGGGGCACACAGGCCCCCTATATTACTACATACCCATTCTCCTTTTGGGAGTAATCCCCAACTTGGGAAGGTTTATCAAGAGCCTGAGCTCTTGGAGCAGGGATAAATCGCTATTTTACATATGGTTCCTGACGGTCTTCTTACTGTTCACCTTCTCCCAAACGAAGCTCCCCCACTACATACTTCCCCTGTTTCCAGCGCTCGCCATGATGATGGAGAGAGAAAGAGAGTCCCTATGGGACTGGCTATCAGGGGGCATGCTTGCCTTAATACCCTTCGGCATCCTATACATCCTCAAGGGCAACCTGCCTGGAGAGCTCAAAGTGAAGCTCTTCTTAAGTGGGCTTAGCATATTAGCCGTCTGGGGGTTGAGCTTCTACATAAAGGATTTAAGAATATCGCTTTCAGCGATATTCGCCCTATCTTTGGCGATACTGATCTTAAACCCCTTCAAGGAGTTCTACCCCCACTACCAAGCGGGGCTCTTCGCCAGGAAAAACTGCCCTGAGCTTCACGCAACTAAGGATGCCCTAGCCCCCTCAACCGTCTTCTACTACGGGAAGGATATCCCGATAAAGGATGGTGGGAAGTGGATCTTAAGCTATGAGGAGAGCATAAAGGGGTATAAGAAGATCTTTGAGAGGGAAGGCTTCTCACTCTACAATGGAAAGTGGGTGAAGCTAAGGATATTTGAGAGAGAATGAGCGAGCTCATATCAATAGTAATACCAATATATAACGAGAAAGACAACATAAGGGAGCTTTACGAGAGGCTAAAAAGATCCTTAGAGGGATTGAATTACGAGATCATCCTCGTGGATGACGGCAGCAAGGATGGAAGCACAGAGATAATAAGGGAGATAGCGCTAAGCGATAGCAGTGTTAAGGGGGTTATCCTAAGGAGAAACTATGGGCAGACCTTCGCCCTCTCGGCAGGCTTTGAAGTAGCTGAAGGAGACATAATCGTAACCATGGATGGAGATCTTCAAAACGACCCGGAGGATATACCCAAACTGCTAAGCAAGATAGAAGAAGGATATGATGTTGTAAGCGGCTGGAGAAGAGAAAGAAAGGACCCTTTCTGGAAGAGAAAGCTTCCCTCAATGATAGCGAACTGGATCATATCTAAGATAACGGGGGTTAAGCTGCACGATTACGGCTGCACCCTTAAAGCCTATAGGAGAGAGGCTCTCGAGGACCTCAAGCTTTATGGAGAGCTTCACAGGTTCATACCAGCTTTAGCATCTATGAACGGAGCCAAGGTGACTGAGGTAGAGGTGAGGCATCACCCGAGGAAGAGAGGAAAGTCGAAGTATGGCCTCGAAAGGATACCCAAGGTACTCTTAGACCTGCTTCTCGTTAAGTTTCTCTTAAGATATAGGACCAGGCCTTTACACCTTTTGGGAGGGTTGGGTTTAATAAGCTTCCTCGCCGGGTTCGCCATAGCTCTATATCTTTCCCTGCTTAAGATATTCGAGGGGATTGAGCTCTCAAAGAGACCGATGCTCCTTTTAGCGATACTCTTAATGATAGCCGGCATTCAGCTAATATCAACCGGGATCTTGGGAGAAATGATAATGAGAACCTATTACGAATCTCAGGGTCGAAGGCCCTATCTGATTAAGGAGATAGTAAGTTGCGAGGAAAGACGCTATACATAGCATTAGGGGCTTTAATAGCTGGTGCTACCCTTTACCTCCTGCTTGAGAGTAGCTCGCTTAAGGAAGCGCTGATGCTTTGGAGATCGGTTGGTGCAAGGGGGGTAATTCCAGCTTTCCTCCTATACTTCGCGACATATGTACTTAAGGCCGAAAGATGGAGGGTTCTACTTCCGAGGGAACTTGAAAGATGGGAACTTTTAAGAATAGTCGCCTTTCACACCGCCTTAGCTAACACCCTCCCGGCGAAGCTCGGTGAGATTGCCTTCCCTTTGCTTCTTAAGAGGAAGGGAATGAGCTTCATCTTAAGCGGTAGCCTCCTCCTCCTCGTTAGGGGAATAGATGCTCTATGCTTGATGAGCTTACTTCTACTCTCCTTTAAACCCCTTTGGGGATTAGCCCTTATATCCTTCGAGTTCGCCTTCACCTTTTTCGGCTTCAAGACCATCGAAAGAAGCTTAAAGCTCCTTTTAACGGTACCGAAGCTCAGGGAGGTCTACTCAAGGGGGTGGCAGAGATTCCAAAGGGAGGAGATGCTTAAGAGCTTGGGCTTAACCTACCTCATATGGGGGATAAAGGTCATAGGAATAGCATCTTTACTGACGTCGTCAGGTAGAGTGGACTTCCTCACGGCCTTTAAGGGAGCGATAGGAGCGGAGTGCTCCTTTATCATACCGATATCGGGCTTCTTAGGGCTTGGAAACTACGAGATGGGCTGGATAGTTGCCTCGGGAACGAAATTAGAGGAAGCCTTCTTCGCTCACTCCTTCCTCATCATCTCATCGCTGCTAATAGCGCTCATATGCTCACTTACCTCCCTTAAGACATCGTCAACGGATATGGAAGACATGCAAGGGCGAACCCCGTAGGGTCTGATGGAAAGACAGGGGCGATTTTTATAGTAGCAAGGGGAACAGGGTAAGAACTTATATATGGACCTTACAAGCCCATTCTCAGACAAGGGAGACCAGCAGAAGGGGTTCGCTGGCCCAAAGAGCCCCACACATCTTTTGCCGAGGGCGGAGGCAGCGTGAAGCGGACCGGAATCAACCCCTATGTGAAGGTCAACAAGCGAGAGAATGGCGATGAAATCTGAGACCGTGGTTTTTCCCGTCGTATCCCTGGAGAAGGGAAGAAGCTTAAAGATGGCTTCATTATGCTCTCTCTCTTCCTTACCCCCTATTAGCACTATGCTTCCACCGTAGGAGGAAACCAACCTCTCACCCAATATCTTCCACCTCTTTACCCCCCAGCGTTTGTAAGTTCCGTCACCCGATGTTCCAAAGGAGAAGATAGGTCTCGCCAGACCCCTAAGAAAGGTATCGTAAACCTTCGCCTTAAGATCTTCGGGTACCTCCAAGCGAGGATAGCTTACCCTCTTTATTCCCAACGGTTCAAGGACCTTAAGGCGTATCTCGGTTATGGAACGGAAGGCAAGTTCACGATCTAAACCGAACATGGCACCTCGCGAGATATACTCGCTCCTTTTGGTCAAGAATATCCCTCTCCCCCTGCCGGGTGAACCAACCCGCTCCTTACAGCCAGCGAGATAAAGTAAGAGACCCTCCCTGAAGGTGAAGTTCGTAGCTATCCCTATGTCAAAACCATACCTCCTAAGCCTCCTTGATATGTCAAGCCAGCCCTTTACTCCCCTGTGCTCGCCCTTATAGTCATAAACCTCAACCTCATCAACGTAGGGACAGAGTCTAGCAACCTCTTCGGTATCCCTCGTAACCACAGCCACAAGCAGCGAGTCTCGAAAGGCCTCCTTGATCGCTCTGATAACGCCGGTTGAGGCCACGAAATCACCTATGTGAGCTAACTCCACCACCAGTATCTTCAAGATGGCTTTCCCCTTTCCGGAGGCTTGGTCTTCCAGCGCCTGTGTATCCAGAGCCACTGAGAGGGATAAGTCCAAACCATCTCCTCTATCAGAAAGTTCACGATCCTTGCCAAATCGAGCTCACTTTTGCCTTGAGGGTAAAGGGGTGGGAAAACCTTCACCTTGTGATGACCATCGTCCTCACGCCAAGAAAACAATGGGATAAGAGGAACACCGTACTTCAGGGAGAGGAGAAAGGCTCCGCGAGGAGTTGAAGCCATCCTTCCCATGAAGGGAAGGAATATGCCCTCCTTCCCTTCATCCTGATCAACGACTACGACGAGCAGTTCTCTTCTTTCAAGGCATCTTAAGGCCTCCTTCAAAGAGGCTCCTTTCGGAATAACCTTGGTACCAAACCTCCTTCTTATCTTGTCTATATACTCGGCGAAGAAAGGGTCACTCGGAGGTCTAACTATAACGTTTACGGGAAAGCCCGCGTAGGAAAGAGCAGCTAAGGAAAGCTCCCAGTTGCCAAAGTGAGCGGAGACCACTATCCCCCCCTCCTTTAGTTTCTCCAATCCCTCAGGTGATAGGAAAATTTGATGAAAATCTGAGGCATCCAACTTCTCAAGGCTTATGACCTCAAGAAGGCTCATCCCAAGATGCTCAAAGAGACCCTTTAGTATCTCCCTCCTTTTATCCTTGAGGGCTCCAGCAAAGGCCAAGGATATGTTCTCAAGAGCTATCCTCTTCCTCTCGAAAAAGATTGGAAGATAATAGAATAGCCTACCAAGCCTCTTACCATATTCCTGATTCTCCTTAAAGCTCGCCTTAAGAGCCCTCTCTCTAACCCTCTTGAACAGCCAATGAAGAAAGCTCATCTATAACCTTCAATACTTCCTCCTCGCTTATCAATCTCATGCACTCTTTTTTCGGACAATTCCTCCTCCTACAGGGAGCGCAATCTACAAGATGATGAATGACCTTGACGCGGGGCCCCCAAGGAGAGTTCCTCCAAGAAGGAGTTGGCCCAAACAGGGCAACCGTAGGAATCCCAAGGGAGGCGGACAAATGGGTTGGACCAGTATCAACTCCAACCGAGAGAGAGCACCTCTCCAAAAGGGCGCAGGTTTCATCCAAGGAGAGCTCTCCAGCAAGGTTAACGGCTCCGGGAAGGTTAAGACGCTTAGCATCAGCTCCTCCTATTATGACGGGCTTAAAGCCCATATCAACGAGCCTCAAAGATAGGCCCTCCCATCTCTCATCAAGCCACATCCTCGAGCTCCAGGTGGAGGAGGGGATTAAGGAAACGATCCTTTCCTTTAAAAGCCATCCAAAGCGCTCGCTAAGTCTATTTTTTGCCTCCTCCGAAACGAAGGGCTTAGCAAAGGGAGCCTTATCCACCTTTACCCTGAAGGATACCCTAACCGTATCAAGATACCTTTCAACCACGTGAACGCTCTCCCTCCTACAGGGGACTTTCTTAAGAAAAAGCGGATTCCCCTCAGAGGCATCGCAGAAGGATATCCTCTCCTCCGAGCGCGAAAGCATAGACACAAGGGCGCTCTTTAAATCCCCCTGAAGGTCGATCAATAGCTCAAACTCCACCTCCCGGAGAGAGACCGAAAGCTCCCGTACCTCCCTGATGAAGGAAGCAAGCTTAAGCGATCTAAGGTGTCTTTTAACCTTATCCTTCCTAAAAAGGATTAGCCTATCTATCCTCGGATCGCCGTTAAGAAGGGGAAAAGCAAGTTCCCCAACCACCCAGTGAATCTCAGGCTTAGGGCTTAAGCGTGAAAGGACCTCGAGGGTGGGAAGGGAGTGAACCACATCCCCTATCGAGCCTATCTTAATAACTAAAACCCTCAAAGGACCTCCTTAGCTACCTCCCTGAAGGAGGAAACTATCTTATCCAATCTCTCCTTATCCATCTTAACGCTTATATCCAAGCTTAAAGCTCTATCGAGTATATCCGTTGAGCGAGCGAACCTTTCGGGTGAGTAATCCTTTAAGGAAGCCTCGTTGAACTTGCACTCAAAGGGGCATCTGTGAGCGAACATGCTCTTCCACTCCCTCATATGCTCCCAGTTGGGAACGAAGTGCCAGCGATTGGATCCAAGATGAGCCACGTTGATGCCCCTCTTCGACAACCCCTCTTTAAAAGCGAGGGCCTTCTTAGGAGAGGGTAGAAACACGGTTAAGGTCGACGCTATCTCTCCATCGGGATCGGGGATCTCTCTGAAGGATAACCCTTTGATATCCATTATCCTCTCCTTTATATATCTCTTATTCTCCCTATGCCTCCTTATAACCTCATCCATCCTCGATATCTGAGCTAATCCCAAAGCTCCCTGAAGCTCGTTCATTCTGTAGTTAAAGCCTATGCAGTAGCGGTTCTCAAGGGCCCTGGGAATGCTCATGTCATGCACGTGCCCGTGATCGTGATAGCAATCGGCCTTAAAGAATAGATCCTTATCATCGGTTATTACCATTCCACCCTCACCGGTGGTAATGGGCTTGTAAAAGTCGAAGCTGAAGGTCCCGAAGTGCCCGAAGGTGCCGAGCTTCTTCCCCTTGTAGGTAGCACCGCAGGCTTGAGCGTTATCCTCTATCAAGTAAAGGCCGTGCTTATCGGTTATCTCCTTTATCTTATCTATCTTGGCTTGAACGCCGGTCATGTGAACCGCTATCACCGCCTTGGTGCGCTCGGTTATGTTTCTCTCAACGTCCTCAGGGTCAAGGTTGAGGGTCTCATCTATGTTAACGAAAACAGGTATCGCCCCGGCATCGAGTATAGCCTCGGGCGTAGCCACAAAGGTGAAACAGCTCGTTATAACCTCATCGCCCGGGCCTATGCCCAAGGCAGCTAAGGCAACCTTAAGCGCCGCCGTCCCAGACATAACGCCGAGGGCATGCTTAGAACCCATGTACTCCGCGAACTTTTTCTCAAACTCCCTGACCGCTGAAACACCGAGCATCTGCTCAGCAGCGTACCTGTGAAGTATCCCCCTATCCAAAACCTTTATTACCTCTATTATCTCCTCCTTACCGAAAAGCTCACTACCGGGCATTCAGTACCCCTCCTCTCTACCGAAGTTATAAACGTTATGGTAAATGTTGTATATCTCCTCATACCCTATCCTACGAGGATTGTTGGTTAGCGGGCGGTCTACCTCCAGTGCTGATGCAGCAAGGCGAGGAAGATCTTCCTCAGCGACACCAAGGGAAGCCAAGTTAACCGGAATGTTGAGATCGTAAAGCAGCTTCAAGAGAGCATCGTAGATAGCGAAGGCCGCCTCCCTCGAAGAAACCTCATCCACATCCTCACCCAACAGGGACGCAACGAAGGCGTACTTCTTCGGAGCAGCTATGGCGTTATAGAGTGAAACGTGGGGGATCAAAACCGCATTAGCTAAACCATGCCCTATACCGTAAAAGGAGCTCAAGGGATAGGACATGGAGTGACAGGCCCCAACGCCAGCGTGAGCCAAAGCGATCCCCGCAAGAAGGCTTCCAAACATCATGCCCTCCCGAGCCTCAAGGTTATCAGGATCAGCGTAAGCTATCCTTATGTTTTGAGATATTAGCCTTAAGGCCTCAATGGAAAATATCTCGCTCATCGGCGTTGAAGCTTTAGCGACGTAAGACTCAAGGGCATGGGTCAAAGCATCCATCCCAGTGGAAGCAGTTAAGGATGGTGGAAGGGAGAGCGTGAGCATGGGATCCAATATCGCGAGGTCGGGTATTATGTAAGGACTGTTTATTCCCCCCTTCTTTCTCTCATCGAAGATGAAGACCGCGGTAGGGGTAACCTCGCTACCGGTCCCAGCAGTAGTAGGAATCGCAACTATCGGTAAGCCTTTCTTCGGAACCTTACCCAAACCTATATAGTCTCGAGCCTTCCCACCGCTTGAGGCAACGACGCTCGCCCCCTTGGCAACATCCAAAGAGCTACCCCCACCGACACCTATGACTAGAGCGCAATCTTTAGCCATCTCCCCAGCTCTATCGGCGTGCTCAACGGCGGGCTCAGGAGAGACCTCACCGTAAAGAGCGTGCTCCCTTCCAGATTTCTCAACCTCCTTCATCACGCTCTCGATGATCTCGCTTTTGGCGAGGTTCTCATCGGTAACGATGAGAACCTTCCCCTTAGGAAAGACCTTAAGTTCCTCGGAGAGCTTCTTCAAAGACCCACTCCCAAAAACTATCTTACCTGAGGTCTTGAAAACAAAGGGCTTAATCTCAAACACCCCCCATAAGATCATTTAAAATCTCTAAATATCTTGAGGCAACGCCTCTGGAAGATCCAAAAGCATCCTTCAAGCTCTTATAGATCCTATCCCGCAGGGCGCTGTCGCTTAATATAAGCCTGACCTTCTCGTAAAGCTCATCCTCATCCTTAACCATGAAACCAGCTCCCAACCCCTCAAGGAGGGAGCTCTCCTCCATAAAGTCCTCGACATGAGGGCCGTAAAAAACAGGCTTACCCCAGCAGGCAGGCTCTATCAGGTTATGCCCACCTAAAGGAACGAGGCTACCACCGCAGAAGGTCACCGTAGCGACGGAGTAAAGGTTAAAAAGCTCACCCATCACGTCCCAAAGAACCACCCTATCCTTCGGGTTAAAGCTCCTTAAGGAGAAACTCAAGCCATGCCCTGATAAAACCTTAGCCACCTCACCGGCCCTATTGGGATGACGGGGAACTAAAGCTAAGCGAAGGTCAGGGAAATCCCGAAGCAGCCTCTTATAGACCCTCACTATCACCTCCTCCTCCCCCTCATGGGTGCTACCACAAACCCAGAGAGGCTCATCTTTGAGGGAGAGGAGCTCCCGCATCCTTGAAGCACAAGAGTGGTCCATACCCTCCAAGACCGAGTCATACTTAAGGTTTCCCATAACCTTAACCCTCTCAGGATTGGCACCCAACCTAACGAAGCGCTCCTTATCCTTCTCACTTATCGCCCCTATGAAGTCAAAGGAGGATAAAACCTTCTTAAAGAAGGGGGAGAAAAATCTATAACCACTATAGGACCTATCGGAGATGCGCCCGTTTGCTAATACTAACTTAACTCCCCTTCTCTTGAGGGTGGTTATCATTAAGGGCCAAAGCTCCGTTTCGATAACTATATAGAGGGATGGGCTTATGCAGTCGATCGCCCGATTTACTACCCAGGGAAGGTCCCAAGGGTAGAAGAAGAGATCCTCAACGCCGCTCTCTTTGGCCACGGAGTAAGCTGTGGTCGTCGTGACCGAGAGACAAACCTCCTTAATCCTCCTTAAAAGGGGAAAGGCAGCCTTAACCTCTCCCACTGAAACGGCGTGAATCCAAACTCTCTTGCCTCGAGGTGGAAGAAGAGATATCCTCCCCATCCTCTCAGCGAATCCCACAGAGTAGCGCCTCCGAAGGTAAGGATAGAGGGAGAAGAAAAGCGCGCTTCCGAGCACGGAGTAAAACAGCATCGTTAAGCTATCCCCGCCTTCAGTAGGTCATGAATGTGAACTATCCCCAAGATCCTATCCTCCTCATCCACAACGGGAAGAACCGATATCTCATGCTTTTCCATTAAAGCCAAGGCCTCAGCAGCCAGCTTCACAGGTGATATCCTCTTAGGATTCCTTATCATGACCTCCCCCACCTTCTTATCAAGAAGGGCATAACCGAAGCGCTCAAGGTGCCTCCTTAAATCCCCATCGGTCAAGATGCCAACGAGTCTACCACCTCTCTCCACAAGTATGGTACCAAACCCCTTTGACGTCATCTCAAAGAGGGCATCCTTAAGTATAGTCTCCTCCAAGACGCTGGGGATCTCCCTTCCGGTATGCATTATATCCTCTACCCTCAAAAGAAGCTTGCGCCCAAGGCTACCATCAGGGTGAAAGAGAGCAAAATCTTCCTTGCTTAACCCCCTCATTCTCGCGAGAACAACCGCCAAAGCATCCCCCAAGGCAAGCATAACCGTCGTGCTCGATGTAGGAGCAAGCCCTAAAGGGCATGCCTCACGCTCAACTGAGGTATTTAAGACTACGTCAGCCTCCTTACCCAAAGTTGATGAAGGCTTGCCCGTGAAGGCTATTATCTTTGAGCCGATCCTCTTGAAGTAAGGAAGGGTTAAAAGGACCTCTCTCGTCTCACCGCTATTGGAGAGTATCAATACTACATCGTCTTTTCTAACCATCCCGAGGTCTCCATGGAGCGCCTCAGCAGGGTGAAGGAAGAAGGAAGGCGTACCCAACGAAGACAACGTAGCGGATATCTTCCTACCTATTAGCCCCGACTTGCCCATCCCCATAACCACGGTTCTCCCCGAAGAAGAGAGTATTATCTTTGCAGCCCTAACTATCTCATCACCTAACCTATCCTTTAGACTCAATATCTCCTGAGCCTCAACCTCAAGAACCCTTTTAGCTTCCTCAAGCAGCTTTCTTTCATCCATTAGACCTTCTTATCCTCCTCCACGGCATCAAGAAGTCTATCAAAGAAATCGGGCATAGCGGAAATGACGTTCACCCAACTAGGTATTATAGGCAGGGACATCGGATCCCTCAAGATCTCCTCACCCGCTATATCTATAGCCTTAGAGAAGTGATTAACCATGACGACCTCCGCATGCATATCATAGGCCAAAGAGTTTATCATGGCATCGTTATGATATCTCCTTATCATGTTTATGGCCTCGGCGAAGTAAGTAGCCTTAAGGGTCTTAAAGAAACCATCGGAAAAGACCAATCCCCTAGACGCCAAGCTCCTAAAGAGCATCTTAGCTATATCGACCGCCATCTTTAAAAGCCCCCCCTGGGGATTGCTTGGATCTAAAGGTTGGTGCTTATGATCGAAGACGTCGGCTATATCCACCTGACATATGGTTCCCAGGGTGCAAAGCCTATAAACCTCAGCAAGCAGGCCTATCTCAAGCCCCCAATCCGACGGGATCCTAAGCCTCATGGCAAGCTCAGCGGTCATGGCATACTCACCAGACAAGGCATACCTAAAGCTATCGAGGTAAACTAAGAAATCCACTCTCCCAACGATCGTCATGAGAGCTCTCAAGAGAGGGGTTAAAAATATCCTCATCACTCTCCCGTGAAGCTTATCGGTAAAGCGGGCATAGTAACCTTTAGCGAAATCGAAGTTCAGCCTTGGATTAGCTATCGGGTAGACCAACCGAGTTAGCATATCTACCTTATAGGTCAGTATATCGCAATCGTGAGATGCTATTACGTGATATTTCTTCGTGGCAAGAACGTATCCATAGCCCATCCATATGGCCATACCCTTGCCTCTACTCCACGGCTCAAACTCATCCCAGAGGGCTTTATAGAGCTCCTGCATCCTCGGGCCATCGTTCCATATGATGACCACCTCTTGAGGGAGGGTAGATAAGAGCTTCTTAACCTGCCTAAATTCATCTTCAGTCGCCCTATCGAGGGAAAGAACTACTAAGTCTATATACTTTGCGGTGGAAAGCTCATTTATTATCTTAGACATGGCCGGTCCCTCAAACTCCGAGTACAAAGCAGGTAAGACTAAAGCTATGGAGTTATAGGGTTTAAACTCCATAAGTTCCTGAACGAGGGTAAGCTCGTTATCGCGCCTCAGCCTATGAAGGGTCGTTATCACACCGTTCTGAAAAAAATCAGCCAAGGGGGTTCACCTCCCTTCGATAAAGGGTCTCAAGCCACCAGGTAAGACACAAAAGATCCTTACAACCAAAATTATATCAACCTTCTAAGGAAATATCTATGAAGAGTCAAATCATCGGTTAGCTCGGGATGAAAAGTTAGACCCAGAACCTTTCCCGCCTCAACGCCTACCACCTCATCCCCAAGGAAAGCGATCGGCTTAACCTCCCCCCAAAGGCCCAATATCCTCGGAGCCCTTATGAACACCCCTTTAAAGGGCCTCTCGTCAAAGGAGAGCTTAACACATGCTTCAAAGCTATCTACCTGACGACCATAAGCGTTCCTGCCAACCCTGATGTCCAAAACCTGAAAGCTCCTCTGCCCTTCTATGCCTCCCTCTATCTCCTTAGCCAGCATTATCAACCCAGCACAGGTTCCCATAACCGGCAAGCCATCGAGTATGAGCTCCCTCAAAGTCTCAAAAAGCCCATTCCTTGAAAGAAGCTTAAATATGGTGGTGCTCTCCCCACCAGGGATAATGAGCCCGCTTAAACCATCAAGATCCTCCCTTCTTTTTAAGGCGAAGACCTCACCCTCAAGGTTAAGCTCTCGCATAGCCCTTTGAAGGGCCTCAATGTGCTCACTGACTGCCCCCTGAAGGCCCAAAACCCCTATCCTCATATGCCCCTTTCCTCCATCCTCAAGGCTAACCTTTCGATCTCCAGGCCTCTCATAGGCTCCCCTAAAGACCTGCTTAAATAGGCTAAAGCACCCGGCTCATCGTAGTGATTAACCGCATCAACTATCGCCCTTGCCATCTTCTCAGGGTTGGAGCTCTTGAATATCCCGCTTCCCACAAATACTCCATCCACCCCCATCTGCATCATTAAGGCGGCATCGGCAGGCGTGGCAACTCCTCCCGCGGCGAAGTTAACCACAGGAAGACGTCCAAGCTCCTTTATCTCAAGAAGTATGCCGTAAAGCCCCTCAACTATCTCCTCGTAGGTATACTCTCCGAAAAGGGGCTCGTTATCAAGAACCCTTTTATCCAAACCGCTTATCTCCTTGACTTCCAAAGCTAGTCTCAAGTAAGGCTCAGCGAAGGTTTTGGCCACACCCCAAAGCTGTTCATCGGTCATCCTCCTTATAAGGCGTATGTTCTCGTTCATCAGCCGAACGTGCTTCACCGCCTCAACTATGTTTCCCGTTCCCGCCTCTCCTTTCGTCCTTATCATAGCCGCACCTTCCCATATCCTCCTAACAGCCTCTCCCAGGTTCCTCGCACCGCAAACGAAGGGAACCTTAAAAGCCCTCTTATCTATGTGAAAGTAAGGGTCTGCAGGAGTTAGAACCTCACTCTCATCTATCATATCAACCCCCAAGGCCTCTAAAGCCTGAGCCTCAGCGAAGTGACCTATCCTCGCCTTGGCCATCACAGGGATAGTTACCGCATCCATTATCTCCCTTATCTTCTCGGGGTCAGCCATCCTCGCAACTCCGCCCGCGCTTCTTATATCAGCAGGGACCCTCTCAAGGGCCATAACCGCGACAGCTCCCGCCTCCTCGGCTATCCTGGCCTGCTCAGCGTTGGTAACATCCATTATCACCCCACCCTTAACCATCTTAGCGAAGCCCCTCTTTAGCCTCTCTGTACCCTTCTCCTCTATCAAGCCAAGCTTCATCCTCACACCACCTCCAGCCTACAATATTATCCCTTAAACCGAGATTATAGCACACGATTTCAGAACCTTTGTGTTATAATCAGTCCAAAGGGGGTGGAAGCGATGAAAAGGTTGCTTTTAGCGTTTTTTTTAGCGCTAGTTCTATATCATTCCCTTCCCGCACAGGCCAAAGTTGAAGACCCGCTTCTTCTCTTTCCCAACCCAGGAGAGAAAGAAGGCTTACTATATATCGAGATAAATGATGTTTCGCTTATGTCTAAGATAATTAGTAGCGCCTGGCTTAAGGATGTGATGCTAAAGTCGGGAGAGCTTAAGGAGGAGGACCTTATAAGTCTTGATATTTTCGCATCAAGCGTCAAAAGCTTCCTTAGCGAGTGCTCTCTTTTGGTCTACTTCCGCACTCCTAGCTTCACGCATTTAACGGAAGGAGGCAACACTTCCAGGTCCTTTATCCTATTAAGGACGACCTACAAACCCATGGACATAGCGAAGGCCCTAAAGTTAAACCTTGAAAGCAAGGGAATGCTATACAAGATGGAGATCTTAGGAGAAAGCATTTACGCTTACACGGGCGAAAGCTACGTCATATTGGGCGAAAGGGATGACCTTAACGCGATTCTGAGATCCCTTAGGCTCCCTGTGAAGAAGGTTATGGGAAAGAAAGAGGCATTTATCCCAAAGCATGAGAAGAGCGGTATCTACGCCTACCTTAAGGCACCCGAGCTCTCGATGGAGGCGGTTGGAAGGGACGAGGGAAACGCCTTTACGCTAAGGCTTCGCCTTATAGAGGGACCCAAGATAGCCAAAACCTTACCGAACCTCAGTCGCACCCTATCCGCAACTATACCGGGTAAGGGAGAGGTGATCTTTTTACTAGCCTCTCAGCTTGACGGCAAGGCGATAATCTCATCGATTAAGGAGGTAGTCCCAAAGGAGACCTTCGAAAGCTACCTTAGCAGCATAAGTCAGAGCCTCTCCGCAAGCGAGGAGGAGCTCGCCACCTTTCTTTCAGGAAGGCTATACCTCCTTATAGGTGGAGAGACGAAGATCCTCGGCAAGAGCTTACCCGGCGTATACCTTTACTACCTGAGCGACATGAAGGGAGATAGGTTGCAGCCCCTCTTCCAAAGGATCCTGGAGGTGGCCAACCTGGAAAGCCTCATCAAGCCCATGAGCCACCCCGGATGGAGCGTTACCTACTCCATGGAGCTTCCCGAAACCGATAGCTTCATAGGAACGAGGGAAAGCGAGATCTTAATAGGCTTGGTCTCTCCAAGCAGCTTATCCTACAATATAAGCATACCAAGCCACTTAGATAACCTGCTTAAGAGCTCCCCCTTTCCTATAGCCTATCTCAGCCTAAACGAGGTGAGAAAGATAATAAAGAGCCTGGAGGAGCTCATCGAAGCAGCCTTTCCTGAGGATGAGGATCTAAGGAAGAGTTTCGCGATCACCACGCTTGCCATACCTCCATGGAAGGAGGTTTTGCTCATCCAGAGAGATCAACTAAGCATGGATATAAGGATAATATATTAGGGGTGAAAGCGTGAGAGATTCAAAAGCTTTATATATAAACCTCTCAAAGGGGATCTTCAGTGAGAGGGAAATCCCTAAAGAGGTAAGAGACAGGTTCATAGGAGGCAGAGGCTTAGGAGCCTTTCTTTTTAAGGAAAACATGGAGGATGAGCCCATAGTTATAGCTACGGGTCCGCTTAACGCCACCCCATTTCCCATGACGGGAAGGGTTAGCCTAAGCGGGAGATCTCCCCTTTCAGGGACCATTTTCGACTCCAACGCCGGAGGGAGCTTCGGCACCTTTTTGAAGAGGACAGGATACGACGCTCTAGTCATCAAGGGGAGATCAAGCGAACCCATTTACTTATACATCAGCGATAAAGAGGTAAGGTTAGAGAAAGCATCAGAGCTATGGGGTTTAGATACCTTAAGCACCACTATAAAGCTTAAGGAATTTCACGGAAACAAGGTCTCGGTCATCTCGATAGGGCCGGCTGGGGAAAGGGGCGTCAGGTTCGCAAACGTAATGGAAGATGGGAGAAGAGCCTTTGGAAGGGGAGGAGCAGGAGCCCTCTTCGGGGAAAGAGGGGTAAAGGCTATAGTCGTAAGCGGAGAGGGAAAAACCGAAGCCTTCGATAGGGAGAAGGTATCAAACGCGATTTACGAGATAAACAAGCTCATTAACACCCACCCGTTAACGTCTCAGCTCTTGCCAAACCTTGGAACGGCGGGAATGATGAGGGTTATAAACTCCTTTGAAACTTTGGGAACCAAGAACTTCCAAAAGAGAAGTTTCAGCAGAGCGGATAAAATAGGTGGAGAGGAGCTAAAAAGGAGATTTTTAAAGAGGAAAAGGGGTTGTTTAAACTGCCCGATCTCTTGTGAAAGGGTCTGCGAGCTTGAAGGTAGGGAGATCACCGGTCCAGAGTTTGAAACGCTCTGGGCCTTAGGGGCAAATCTGATGATAGATGACCTGCCCTTTATAATCGCCCTAAACGAGAAAGCCAATCTTCTAGGGGTTGATACCATATCCCTGGGGTCGGTTTTGGCCTTCGCCATGGAGCTTAAGGAAAAGGGTATCGAGGATTTCGGCGTCAGCTTTGGGGAAAAAAGGGGGATCATGGAGCTCGTTGAAGATATAGCCTTAAGGAGAGGTAAGGGAAGCACGCTATCCTTAGGGGTTAAGGAAGCTTCGAGCATGGTCGGCGGTGAGGAGTTTGCCCTACACGTCAAGGGGCTTGAGATACCCGCCTACGACCCAAGGGGGGCTTTCGGTATGGGGCTTGGATACGCTACATCTAACAGAGGAGCTTGCCACCTAAGGGGAGGCTTCTCCGTATCCTTTGAGATATATGGAGTTCCAAGGAGGGTAAACAGGTTAAGCTTCACTGGAAAGGGAGCTCACGTGGCGAAGGCTCAGGATGCGGGAGCGGTAGCTGACTCCCTTATAATATGCAGGTTCGCCCTCCTTTCAACGTCGCTTCACCACTGGGCAAGAGCCTTAAGCGCAATCACTGGTGAGGATTGGACAGCCTCGGATTTAGAGAAGGCCGGCGAAAGAATCTTTAACTTAGAGAGGTTGATAAATCAAAGATACGGGTTCTCAAGTAAGGATGATACCCTACCTGAGCGCTTCAGGAGAGAAATACCCCTTGACGAAATGCTCAAAGAGTATTACGAATATAGGGAATGGAGCGAGGATGGGATCCCAAAGAGGGATAAGATAGCGGAGCTTTTCGGAGATGATCTAAGATGGCCATAGGTAGGGATATAATAAGGGAGTTTAAAAAGATAGGGTGGGCTATGTATGTAGCGGGCTTACAAAACTCCCATAGCGGGAATTTAAGCGTCCGCGTTGGAAAAAGGATGATAATAACTCGCAGGGGTTCTATGTTAGGCTTCTTAACCGCAGGGGACCTTGTTGAGCTTAAGATAGATGAGGACGACGGCATGATGGCGATAGCCTCAACCGAGTTCTCAATCCACAGGGAGATATATAGAAGGACGGAAGCCTTAGCCATAGCTCACGCCCACCTCATATGCGCTACCGCCCTGTCTTTGCTTTATGATGAGATAATTCCTGTGGATGTGGAAGGAGCATACCACATTAAGAGGGTACCGGTCTTGAGCTTTGAGTTCGCATCGGGCTCTAAGGAGATGGCCGAAACCATACCCCAATATCTAAGAGACTATCATGTGGTGATGGTTAGGGGGCATGGCGCCTTCTCCGTCGGAGATACGCTTGAGGAAGCCTTCTACTACTGCAGCGCCTTGGAGAATTCAGCGAAGATAGCCATGGCCATTATAGGAGCGGGAGAGGATATAAAGAAGTTTCAACCTGAGAGACTTAAGAAGTGGTGAAGGAGGCGAAATATATTGATAGAACTGATAAAGGCTGGAATTAAAACCGAAGAGTATATATCTAACGCCTATCCAGGAGCTAAGGAGATACTGGATAAGATAAGGGAGGAAATAGAGTCGATACCCTTCGTCAACAGGGGATCCTATAGAAGGATAGATATATACATGAAGGAGCTTAAGGAAAAGATGGGGGGTGATATCTTCCCGTCAGACATACTCCCCCTCATAAGCTACGCCTTTCCTACAAGCGAGATAGAGAGCATGGATGAAGAGGAGGATGAAGATAACCTATCCTTGGCGGTTGAGGCCGATAAGATTCTTACCCTCTATCTCGTTTTGAAATATCACCCCTTTAGGGGAATGATATTAAGAAGACTGATATCAAGAGGGATAAACTCGAGCTTCTTTTTGAAGACCACTCCCGGAGAGATGGTTAAGTTGATGGAGTTCTTCTCGCTGGCAGATCACGAAGCCGTGGAAAAGATAAGACGTTATCTATCAACAAATAACTCTTTCCTACTAGGATTCGGCGCTGATTACGATGAGCCAAAGATAAGGAGCGTTCTCTCTTACCCTTATCTGGTTGAGTTTGAGCTTGAAAGAGATACCGAGGAGATAATAAGCAGGCTAAAGAGGAAGGCGCTCCTAAACGAGGTGAGGGAGAGAATTGCAAGAGATATACTCTTGAGGCTCAGCGCCTTCTCTGGAGATGGAAGGACGATAGCCTTAATCGGGCCTCGAGGCACGGGAAAGAGCACCCTTATAAACCTCTTGCTTAAGTCAAGCGGATGGCCCTTCTTCTCCATATCCCTATCCCCTCCTCACATCGATAATCTTTTGGGTAGCGAAAAGGAAGAGGGGCTTCTCTTTAAGGGGGTGGTATCCTGCGGCGTAATAAACCCCTGCATGATATTCGAGGACATAGAGACGCCGGGTAAAAGGGCCCAGAGGTTCCTGCTTCAGATAACTGACCCTTACTATCGCCAGGAGCTTAGGGATGAATATACGGGAACCAGGCTCCTCTTAGGGAAAGCGCCCGTGTTCCTCATAGGAAGCAAGCTAACGAAAAGGTTTGACCACCCAGCCATAAAAAGCAACTTAGAGATATACGAAGTCCCACCCTTTAATTTAGAGGAGATGATGACGATACTCGTAGGTTACATACTGCCCAAGGTCATAATGAAGATTAAGCCTCAGTACAGAAAGGGGCTTGAGCCCTTAAGGGATAGGGAAACAGCGGAAACCCTGATAGATCTGCTTAAAGATAGACAGACGATAAAAGGAGGATACACCCTGGATGGCCTTGAAAGAGCGGTTGAGAAGATAATCTTAATCCTCCTTTCGAGAAAGGAGAAGGATATAACGGCTGTGGGCATAAAGAAACTTAGTCCCTTACTTAAGAATGAGCTGGGAGGTAAAAGTTCATGCTGAAGCCTTCAAACTACATATTCACCCTATACAAGGGAGAATATGACGATGAGGATATGAGCATCGATAAAGAGACCTTACACAAGGCCCTTTTAGAGCCCTTCTTTATATCGCTCGACATAAACGTTAAGCCAGATAACGGAGATGAAAGCTAAATCCCCTTAAGCTTCTTAACTATCGCCTCCTTGAACTTAATTGCAGCCTGAGGACCGTTAGCAGTTATTATCCCCTTATCCTCAATCACGGGAGAATCCACGTAAATTGCACCATTATTCCTAAGATCCTGGGCGACGCTCGGCCAAGAGGTCGCCTTAACACCCTTAAGCAGACCTGCCTTAGCCAGAGTGACCGGCGCTATGCATATGGCACAAATGGGTTTTCCTTTAGAGTAAACCTCCTTAGCTATCCTGTGAGCATCGGGATCATCCCAGAAGACGCTCGCTCCAACTCCACCAACGAATATAACCGCCTTGTAGGAAGATGGGTCCACATCCTTTAACGCAAGCTCAGCTTGGGTCTTGCCCCCAAGCATCCCCTTAAGGGTCCCTTTGGACTTCGAGGCTATAACCGGCGTCAGACCAGCCTCCTTAACCGCGCTATAGGATGCCTCAAACTCCTCATCCCTGTAGTTATCCGCTACCACGAGAAGGACCTTCTCCCCCAAAGCCCAGCAAACCCCGGAAAAGAGGAAAGGCAACAATATAGCAAAAACTACCTCCTTCACCTTAAATCACCTCCCAATTTTAATTTTATCAAAGATTATCCTGGCTATCTTCCTTCCCCATAGAACGGTTAAACCATGAGTTGAGGGCAACCAGTGTATCTCGGGCTTTCCCAAAGCTTTCCAGAGCTCAAGGGCAGACGCTAAAGGTATGATTGCATCGAAGAGGGAGTTTATCATGACCACCTTCTTGCCCCTAACGAACGGCGCGAAGGTTAAGGGATCAAAGAGAAAGCATATCTTCGGCAGATCCACATCCCTCCAAGAGCCCTTAGACTCAACCTCCCTGAGGTAATCGGGATACCTCCTATAGAGCCTATGGCACTCCCTCCTTCCACAACCCTCTTCGTTAGCGAATAACCTAAAGAGACTTCTCCAAACTATCCTCTCGAGGTTCCCTCCCCCCAATATCAGAAAGCCCCCTTTAAGGCCTTCCTCAACGGCCAGAGCTATAACCGAAATCATAGCACCCAAGCTTATGCCAGCTATAAAAGGCGTATCATCACACTTAAGAAGCCTTACCGCCGACCTTATATCCAAAACCGCTTGATGAAAGAAGGCAGCCGTCTCCACATCGTTGAAATCCCTGAACCAGGCTGAGCTTGACTTTCCTGGAGGCGTCCTCTCAAGATGGTAAGGAAGGGTTATGAAGGCAGACCTTAAGCCCAAACGGGCGAGCCTTTCAGGAAGAAAGGAGTAAAGGGCCTTCTTACGCTTGGTTAACCCAAAGCCATGGACGAAAAGGAGAAAGGCATCAACGCTCTTAAGGTGGGGTTCAAAGAGCTCCACATAGACCGTGTTATTAACCTTAAAAGGGCTCCTAAAGGGGCTCTTAAAGGAGATCCTCTTGACGGATAGAATTTCATTCTCACGAAGAAAGTCCATTATAAAGGAAGATGGGTTAAAATCCTTAGGAAGGTCATATATGAAGCTCTTCCAATCTTCCGCCCTCAAGCTTAAATATCCTCCGAGCAACCCTCCTTAAAAAAGATAAATCATGGGATATGATGATCATAGTCTTATTCAATCCCATTATTATCTCCTCAACCCTAGCCGAAAATCGCTCATCAAGGCCATTTAAGGGCTCATCGAGGATTAACCCCTCGGGCTCCATCGCCAAGACCGCCCCTATAGAAACTAATCTTTTCTCTCCTCCCGAAAGCTTATAGGTCACCCTATCCTTAAGGTAACTTATGTTAAGCAGGCTCAAAATCGCGTTAACCCGATCCTCAAGGTCCCTACCTCTTAAGCCCAAGTTTAAAGGGCCGAAGGCTATATCCTCAAACACTGTGGGGCAGAAAAGCTGATCATCGGCATCCTGAAAGACGTACCCGATAGCCCTCCTCAGCTCGTGAAAGTCCTCCTCACTAACCATCTCCCTACCCTTGAAGATAACCTTACCCCGCGTCGGCTTAACGAAGCCCATAACTATCTCAGCTAAGGTCGTCTTACCAGCTCCCACAGGACCAGTTAAGCCTATCTTCTCACCCTTCAAAAGTATTAGACTTATCCCCTTTAATATAGGCCTATCCCCATAGGAGAACTCAATATCCCTAAGCTCCACTAAGCTTTCTCCCAAGGCTAAAGGCTACCTCCATGATAAAAGAGAGATAGCGAAGAGAAAGGCAAAAGCTGAAGTGATAAAGTAAAAATCCAGCGGTGATAAAGAAAAGCTCCTATAAACTGGAAAGGAACCACTGAACCCCCGCGCCAGCATAGCTTTATAAACCCTCTCCGCCCTCTCATAGCTCCTCACCAAGACCATACCCAAAAGATAGGCGTAGCTTTTGTAGGTGTGAAGATCAGTCCTCGGCTTAAACCCTCGAGCCTTCATAGCCTTTCTAAGCTTATTATACTCTAAATCTATCACGCTTATATACCTTAGGGCGAAGAAGGCTATCCTTAAGAGCTTTTGCGGAATACCGAGCCCAGCTAAAGCGTAAACTATCTCCAAGGGGTCAGTAGAAGATAGAAATAGGGCACTTGCCCAAATTATGGTAGAGGAGCGAAGGAAAAGCAAAAGCGCAAAATCCAAACCCTCTTGCGTCAAGGCGAAGGGACCGAGGGTGAAGAGGGGCCTACCATCGACGGTGAAGGGAAGCAGAAAAAGGGCAAGCGCAAGAAACTCTTGAGGCACAAGCATTCTACGGAGGAGCTTAGCTGGAGATGGGTGAAAGAGAAGGGTAAGAAGAAGGGTAAAAAGAAGACCTGCTAAGATGAAAAGCAGCCTTGAGCTTACGGCGATCACTATGGAGAAAAAAAGAAGAAAAAGCAGCTTAACCCTCACATCAAGCTTACTTAAGGCCACCCTCATCCTTATTCGCCCTTCTTGACATAACCATGGCCAAGATGCCAAATATGCCCAATATATAGCCTATGCCACCGAAGATCTCAATCATAGATGGACGAGAGAGCCTCTCCTCTATCCTCGTTAAGCTTTCCATCACTGGTTTAAGCTTATCATCGATCAACCTTGAAAGATCCTCCCCTCCTGAGAGCTTAACCTCACCCTTAATCTCAGATGATGGTTTACTTGAAGAACTAAGGAGAACCTGAGAGAGATGCCCCATATCAGCCTCAACCACGATTTTAAGGTCCGTCTGGTAAGGGGGCTTAAAGGAAAACTTACCACCCTCATCGGTCTTTCCCTCCAAAAGGAGATCCCCCTTGAGGTTATCGTAAACCATAACCTTCGCGCCCTTGACCCTCGTCCCATCGGTGAAGTAGGTTTCGGTGTGAACCGTCCCGTCATCGCCCCAATAGGCGAAGGTCTTTACCCTGTGAGCGAAGGAGGTATCGGTGAAGACAAGGAGGCTGAAAAAAAGAAAGAGCGAGATCAATAATCGAGGATTAACCCTCTTTAAGAATAAAACCACCATAGAGGTTATCACCCCCTCGATGATCATCACAGGTAGATGAGCTAAAAACACCATCTTAGCCAGAGCAAAAAAACCCTTTCCCACCATCGCTAAGGTCAAGGCCACAAGCAGGCCTGATAGTGCAACGGCAAGAAAACCAGCGAGGAAGCCGCCAACGAGAGCCATCCCCTTGCTCGGGGACGCGATAACCCTCCTTAAAAGCAAACCCACGAGCACAGCGGGGAATGCCATGTTAAAGGTGTTAACGCCAAGCGTCGTTAACCCTCCAAACTGAAAGAAGAGAGCCTGAAGGAAAAGGGCAACAAGCAGGGAGGGAAATGCTGCCCACCCTAAAATAAGACCGTTTATGCCGTTTAAGACGAGGTGAACGCTCGTGGGCCCAAGGGGAACATGAATCAAAGATGCGACGAAGAAGGCAGAAGACAATATGCCCACCTTTGGAAGATCCCTATCGCTTAATCTCCTCAAACCCACATAGGTTCCACCCAAAGTTAATAAAGCTCCCCCAGCTAGTAAAGAAGGGGTTAAAACACCCTCAGATATATGCAGAGGAACCCACCTCTCCGTATCACTTTTTGCTCATCTGGTGCTATCATACTCCACTCAAGAAAGATTGTCAAGGGCTACCGGAGAGGTGGAAAAGGCTTGCGACAACTATGAGATAGGTCTTCCTTTCAAGACCTTTTCGACCTTTTTCTCTTCCGCGGCTCTATGATTTCGCGCCAACGTAAAATCGCCTGCAGGATCTCCTCATACCTCTCAGGTGGGCACCAAAGGACCGAGGTTCGACCGCCGTAAAGCTTTAAGACGATCGCGTGCCCCCGTGGATCAGGCTTAATGAGGCGGACATCCTCCCACCTGTAAAGCTCCCTCTGCCTGCTTTGGGCTAAGATAGCTGCGCCCATCATTCCGGGCTTTCTCTTCAAAATACCGCTGATAAAGGTCAGGAAGTTCAAGAAGGTGTTCCACTTGCGCTGCCTCGGTGCGGTCTCAAGCAGAATTCCATTCTCATCGACTCTAAACCTATAGTGGTAGCTCCAACCTCCCAGGATAAGCAAGGCAACGGGATAGAAAGCAAGTATCACACCGGACACGGCCAAGGTAATAAGCAAGATGGTGCGAAAAACCTCCCAGCTTAAGCTACCCTCTACCAAACCCAGGATTAGTAAAAATAAGAAAATAGCGCTCGCTCCTATCCATAACGCCAGGAGAAAGCTCTTGAAAACGTGCCTATCGATAAAGAGGTTCACCTTTCTTTCCCAAGAGAGGCTCGGAGGTTTATCCTGCTTCCCTTCCTCAACAAAGTGATAGCCGCACTTGTTGCAGAACACATCGGCCTCCTTTAGAGCCGTACCGCACTGGGGGCAATGCGCTCCTTCGCTCAAGCTTACACCCCCCTAATCTCCTTCGTCTGATGGCCCCCATTTCGTGAGGAAGCCATCAGACGACACTCCCTTACGTTAGGGCTCCTTTCTTAAGATGCACACGGCGTAAAACTGATCATGCCTCCTATTAAGAACGTATACTACGGCCCAATTCCCCGGCTTCGAAAACTGAAGAAGTATAGGCGCTTCTTTATACAAGCTAACACCATCAGGTATTATATCCAAAGCATATCTAAAACCCGACTCCAGACGATAGGGACCATAGGCCTGCCACGTACTAGGCGGTACACTGGTGCCGCTTTTACCGGCTGGACCCACGTAAATCATGTAGTAACCGGTCCTGATAATCTCCTTTCCCGGGTCATAGGGGAGATACCCACCGGGTTGACCAGTGGCCCCACCAGGACGGAAGGAATGCCAGTTGCATTGAGAGATATCGGGTTGCGCCAATGCACCAGAAGAAGGACCAAACATCATAAGAAGAAAGACGAACCCCAACGCCAAGCTAAAGCCTAAGCGAACCGACATGGTCTTTCACCTCCCTTACAACGCCAATATAGTCGTTAAAGCGAGGGATTACAAGCAGCTTAACACATTTGTCAGTGACGACTTCGATGTCACAACTCTGTGACAGAGGTCAGCCCGAGCTTGGGTTAAGAGAAGCAGGTACCGAGGAGCTAAAGGAAAAGCTAAAATATCAATATGGCATCGAAAAAACCCTCTCCCACTCCTTAACTATCCTTTCCAGGCTGAAATCTAAAGCCCTCTGCCTAGCCCTTAGGGAATAGCTCTTCCTTAACTCCTCATCCGTCAAAAGCCTATCAAGCACGCTAACCCACATGAGCTCCACATCATCAAGTGGATCATTCGCGGATCTAAGCTTTCCATCGAAGGGAGGCATCAAAACGCCATAGGGCGCAAACTCCACACCCTCAGCCTGCTTATCTAAATCCGTATCCGGTGCCAAGATCTCCCTTGGCCCACTCCTACAGTCGGCCGAAATAACGGGAAGGCTAGAAGCCATAGCTTCAATTAAAGCATTAGATAGACCCTCCCCCAAGGAGGGAAGGACAAAGAGCTTCGATCTTGAAAGGAACTTAAAGGGATTCCTCTGAAAGCCGAGGAAATAGACGTCATAATCGTCGGTCAAAGCGTCCCTATCCCAAACGTGGGTTTTCAGGCCAAGCCTCGAGGAGAGATCAACCAGATAACCTTTAAGCTTACCCTCCCCAAGTATCACGAGCTTAAGAGAGGGATACCTATCCTTTAAAGGCCTGAAAACCCTTAAAAGATGCCATTGCCCCTTCGACCTTGCAAGACGCCCAACGGTTATGATCACAGGAAAGTTGAAGATAGGTTCGTACTCCCCAAGGGACTCCTGAGAGAGGAACTCTATATCCTCTATGAGAAAGGGGTTATAGATGACCCTTACTTTGCTTGGATCAGCGCCAAAGTTGTCCACCAAATCCTTAGCCACGCCCCTTGATACCGCAACGAGAAGGTCAGCCTTATTGTAAAGCCTCTTAAAGATAAACTTATAATACCAGCAGCGCAGGGCTTGGTAGCAGCGCCATAAAATACCCCTCACCAACCCCTCGCTCGAGGAAAGAAACTTAGTCTTATGACCGTGGAATGAAAGTATCGTCCTCTGACCGCTCACTTTGGTTAAAACATTAAAAAGATTAAAGGGCTCGTTAGCGCTTATGACGTAGTGAGGGTTTATCTCCCTCTTTATCCTTTTTATCTTAAACAACACATGCACGAACTCAAACCTGGAGTTTATCGATATCGTCTTCGCCTGCACGGGGCATCTTACATCGTCATGGAGAAGTAGAACATACCTCTCGTGGTTAGAAAGCCCCTTACAAAGATTAACGATAACGCTCTCAACCCCTCCTACCCCTAAACCCCGAAAGATAAACATCAACCTACTCATCTAGACCGCACCTTACTGTCGATGAGCTCTCTAACCCTCTCCCTCAGTTTATTGAAGTTTCTGCTATCGGGCTCAAAGGAATCGAATCGATTAGGGGAACATCTCTTGGCAAATATTGATCTCCCTCGGGGTCGGGGATCAGCGATAAATTAGGAACACCATCATATTCCCTCTCCGAACAAATATTATCGACAAAACAGATCACCTTCGAGCCCTTGCTCTCCAAAACATCCTTCAAGATCTTTCTCCTTCTACCGATAGCACCCACCACAGCCGCCTTTGGCACACGCTTAAAGATCCATATCCTTAAAGAAGAAGGGATAGTACTTACCCATTGATTTATTATAAACCTTACGCTTAAAACAAATCAATATATTCAAAAGCTTCGGCGGCAACCTAAAGGTAGTAAACAATTTAAGAGCATTATACCTTGCCTTATATAAAAAAGGCGTCGACCCCAAGCCATAACAATCGGGATTAATCGTCTCTATGAGGGCCTTTGCCTCATCGTATTCCCCCTGCAGGATCAACATCTTTGCCAACTCTCCCTTAGCGTTAATAGCTAGACATCTCTCTATCTGAAAGCAGTCTAAACCCAGTTTAGCGATAAGCCCCCTATTCTCATGATAAAACATCTCACAAAACTTGATAAAACCTTTAGCCACATCTTGACCCCTAGTCATCGTCGTGGAACTCCTATGTCTCCTCCAAAAATATAGGACCCTATCCAAGAACAAAAACTTACCCCAAAGCGATAAATAGGTCCAAGTGGGAAAATCATCTGCCATTATCTCCCGAGGCCTCTGAACGAAGCCACCGATGCGTAGGAGCTTTTCTTTATTAATCATCACCGAACCAACGGGGATGAAATTTACCCCCTTGCAAGAAAAGCTTAAGCGCACTACCTAAGGGATCGTTATACAAGGAATCCCTAAACCCCTCACAGCTATTAGGGAAAAACTCTAAAGCTCCTGAGTCCATCCAGATATATACACAGTTTCCGTAAACTAAAGCGATATCTTCCCTCTCCTGCGGGGAAAGCTCCCCTAAGGCCCTAATCCTATGCTCAAGGGATCTCTTAGTAAATACATCGTCCCCATCTAGGCAGGCTATCCAATCGCCCTGTGCCTCCTTTAAGGCTGTGTTGTAATTAACATCTAGGTATAGCGGCCCATTATTCTGAACGTTCCTTATAAGCTTTATTCTCCTGTCTCTCTTAGCATATTTCTCTACTATTAAAGGAGTGCCATCTGTTGAAGCGTCATCCACTATTATCATCTCCCAGTTTGGATAGGTCTGACAAAGCACAGACTCTATACACTCCGCGATGTAGGGCTCGATGTTATAGGCAAGAGTGATAATAGAAACAAGCGGCTCATAACCCATGGGATCACCCCCTCATCGTGAGCTCCTCTGCCAATGGGAAAACCCCAAAAGCACACCATCTAAAGCCCCATCGGCAGCCGCTAGAAAGCTACTTTTCATATGAAACGCCCGCACTCCTTGCCCCCAACCGCTAAGGTGAGACACCCGGTCTTCATTACGCCTCTCCTCTAAACTATCATAAAGGCGTGATTAGGTCAAGGGCATTAACCAGTCTATCGCTCGCTTTTCAAGATCAGCACAAGGTTGCCCCTATTATCGGGGGAAAACTCAAGGAGCCTCCACCTATCCGATAACCAGTAAAGCTCCGTGGCTCCACCAAAGCCCTTAACGAAAAGGATCTTAAAACCCAAGGCCTGGAACATCGAGGGTTAAGCTCCCTTCCCTCTCAAGGAGCTCCAGATACTCTTCAAGGCATAGGTTAAGATTTCGCATCGCCCAGGCGTGTATCCTTCCTACGTATCTCAGATGCCAAGGCTCATGCTGAAAGCCATCTTCCCTCGGGCGTCTCAGAGAAACCCTCTAAAAGACCCTTCCCAAGAAAGGATCTAGAAAGGAGGTCCACCGCTAGCCCAAGCTGATGCTCGCTCTTTCCCGGGGGAGCTACAAGCTCCAGGGCTTTTTCCCTGGCTAAAGGTTCGCTAAGCCCTTTAGCCTTAAGTACCTCTACCTCCTTAGACAAAAGATAGCTTTGGAAACGAGGAAAGATGTACCTTAACCTTGAAGGGGATATGCGCCTCTACAACCCCTTTCGACCGGTCTAAAGTTATGGGAAAACCTAAGGTCTCGCAAAGGTCCCTTAAAGGAAAGTAGGATGAGACACCGAAGCCCGGCGTAAATTTATCCCCATCCACAAGGAGAAGCTCGAAGGCTGAAGCGCTAAAAGGGTTAAGAAGCGCAAGCGAAAATATCGACAATGTCATGTATAAGCGCTTTCGTAATGTAGTTTGAGCTTGTCGTCCCATCCCTTCTTTATTTTACTACACTCAACCATTCCTTAATCGGTTGTGAGATAATAGAAGAGGGGTGAGTCCATGAGGAATAAAAGGGTTTTAACACTGATCCTTATCGCGATAGGGGTTATGTTTCTTTCCCATCAGCTTAGCGCGAAGGAGGAGTTTATCCTCCTTAAGGGGCACAAAGGAGGAATCACCGCCATAGCCTTTTTCCCTCAAGGGAGGCATGCTGTATCGGGAGATAAAACGGGAGACATAAGGTTTTGGGATGTCGAAGAGGGAAAGGAGATATACAGGATATCCTCAGGAAGCAGGATAAACTATATATCCTTCTCAGGGGATGGAAGGTTCATGATATATGGAAGCACCGATAGAACCGCCAGGATATGGCACATGAAAACGGGACAGGAGCTAAAGACCCTAAGAGGGCACGGAGGATCCGTCACCTGCGTTGCCATATCGAGGAGTGGAGATCTTGCCTTGACTATGGACTATCAGGATGGGACCGTAAGGCTATGGGACGTTGATAGCGGAAGAAAGATAGGAGAGCTCAAAGGGCATAGAGGGGGAGCCCTGGGAGCAGCGTTAGCCTTTCTTCCAGATGAAAGACATGCCCTTTCGGGAAGCGGTATGGATAAAACCGTAAAGATATGGGATATAAAGAGCTTACAGAGCAAGGCGACCATCTCACTTAGGCACAAGGGAATAATTCTCTCAATGATATTCTCCCCCGACGGAAGATACTGCATATCTGGTGATGACATGGGAGAGATCAAGGTATGGGATCTAGTGACCAAAGGCGGGGTGGTCTCCTTTGAGGATGAGAACGAAGCGCCGATAGTGGCTCTCGCTCTGCACCCTGATGGGAGCTTGATAGCCTCAGGAGACCCAGACGGTGTTATAACCCTCTGGAGCATAAGGGAAAGAAGAATGGTGAAAAGATTTCAAGCCCTTAAGGATGAGGTAAGTGCCCTCGCCTTCTCCCCCGACGGAAGATACCTTGCTTCAGGTAGCGAAGACGGAAGCCTTAAGGTATGGAGAATGAGATAACTTAAGAATAAAGCGGCAAGCTAATCACCCTTAAGGGGGGGTGATTCGGTTGCTCTTTGGCGTTATCGCCGATGACCTAACGGGAGCGGGAGATACCGGGGTCCAGTTCTCAAACGCTGGGCTTAAGACGAGGATTTTCCTCGATAGACGCGATATAAGTAGGGATTCGCTTGAGGATGTGGATGTGGTGGTATTAAACACCGAGTCGAGGAGATTAAAGCCGAAGGACGCTTATGATATCGTTAAGGAATACGCAAGCCTGCTTAGGGATATGGGCGTTAAAAACATCTACAAGAAGGTCGATTCCACGCTGAGGGGAAATATAGGCTACGAGATAGATGCGGTTATGGATGCCTTCGACTTCGAGATGTCGATAATGACCCCAGCCTTTCCAGCAAACGGAAGGATAGTCGTAGGAGGGTTTCTCCTTGTGAATGATGAGATAGTGTCGCGAACACCTTTCGCCAATGACCCCACTTTCCCTGTTAAGGAAAGCAACATCGTAACCTTGCTATCGAGGCAAAGCCGCCTAAAGGTGGCTCACCTTCCGATAATCTTGGTGAGTCAGGGTAAAGAGGCCATTTCCAACTTTCTCAGGGAAAGGGCAAGCGAGGGCTTCAAGCTGGTCTTAGCAGATGCGCTGAACGAAGGGGATCTAATGAACATCGCCATGGGTGGAGAGGGCTCCGGACTAAAGCTCTTTTACGTCGGCTCCGCTGGCTTAGCTTCAGCGGTAGCTAAGATCTGGCGGAGCTTATATAAAAAGAGAAGCGATCGAATAACGGTCTTGGTCTGCGGCTCAATTAACCCTAAATCTAGAGAACAGATAGATCTGGTTTCTCAGCTTCCCGGCTGGAAGATGATAATCATAGACCCAATAGGATACATAACTGATGAATCCTCCTGGAGGGAGTCACTGAGAAGAGAGCTACTGGAATTAACAAAGCTCGAGGGATTAGAGGGAGTGATTGTAACCACACCAAGTGAGAACTTAAGAGATAAGATAAGAGAGGATCTAACCTCTATGATTTCCTCAGCCCTATCTAAGGCAACGGAGGTCCTTCTTGAGATGAAACCGGTAAGGGGATTTATACTTACGGGAGGCGATACCGCTACGGCGATAATAGGCATGCTTGAAGGGAGAGGCTTAGACCTACTCTCTGAGGTCTCTCCCGGAATACCTATAGTCAGAATAGTTGGAGGAAGATTCAATGGGTATCCAGTTATAACTAAGGCTGGGGGCTTCGGTAGAAGAGAGAGCTTGGTGGAAGCCGTTAGGAAGATGGAGGCGATGCTGATATGAGTAGGAAACCACCCATAATTGGCATAACGATGGGGGACCCAGCGGGAATAGGCCCGGAGATAATATTAAAGGCGCTTAACTATAGGGAGATTCACGAGATCTCCAAACCCGTTGTGATAGGTAGCCCAAGGATCCTAAGGGAGGAGATGAAGACTTTATACTCTTCAAAGGTCGAGCTTACGATAAGGGAGATAGAAAGCGTAAAGGAAGCGATCTTCGGATACCCCACCGTAAATGTCATAGACCCGTCTCCATCCCTTGAGAGGATAGAGAAGGGGAAGCTTCAAGCTATAGCTGGGGCTGCCGCCGTTAGCTATATAGTGAGAGCAAGCGAGTTGGCCAAGAAAGGGGAAATAGATGCTATCGTCACGGCTCCGATAAACAAGAAGGCTATTAACCTCGCCGGCTATAACTTCTCAGGGCATACGGAATTACTAGCTGAGCTCTTTGAAAGGGAAAGATACGCCATGGTTTTAGCCTGCGATAATCTTTTCGTCACGCACGTCACTACACACATCGCCTTTAAAGACGTCCCTAAGAGGATAAGCGTGGAAGAGGTATTGGAAAAAATCAAGATCTCCCATGCGCTAGCTAAGGCGCTAAACTTGACATCTAAGCCCATAGCCGTCGCTGGACTTAATCCTCATGCAGGTGAAGAAGGATTATTCGGAGACGAGGAAATCAGAATAATAAAGCCAGCGATCGATTTAGCTAAGGAGATGGGTATAAACGTGAGCGGCCCATGGCCGGCAGATGCCCTCTTTCCCAAGGCTAAAAGAGGAGAATTCAACTTCATCGTGGTTATGTATCACGACCAGGGGCACATCCCCTTTAAGACCCTCTATTTCGACGAGGGGGTTAACATAACGGTAGGGCTACCGGTGGTCCGCACATCAGTCGATCATGGAACAGCCTTTGATATAGCGGGTAAAGGGATAGCAAGCGAGCGAAGCATGCTTGAATCTATCAGGTTGGCGGTACGCCTCGCCCCCTTCTGGAAGGAGATAAACGACTATATATGAATCATGGTGAGGCTAAAGCCTTGCTTTAGCCTCACCTTTTTACCCCCTCAGGCAATGGAAAGGCCTTAACCCAGATAACTGCATCGAGCTCAACGGGGTATTTCTTACCTTGGTGCTCCCTTTCTCCTCCCTCACCTATAGCGGAAAAGCCCCACCAACCCGCCCAGGGTATAACGTAGGAAAAGACGCCGTTTTCATCGGTCTTAACCACCTGAGTTATGAAGGCATCCGAGGGCAACCCCTTAACTTTACCATCCTCGTTGTAGTATTCAACCTCAACGCAAACTCCAGAAGCAGGCTTTCCACCGATCATCACCTTCCCCTTGAACTCATTACCTACCCAAAGGGCGTAAGGCTTAACGAGGGGTATTATCTCAGCTTCAAGCCCAACGGGACTATCCCAACCCTCTTCAGCTCCAAAGGCGTTAACCACGACCTTGGCCATCTGCCATATGAAGCGCCCTTCTTCAGCCTCAAAGTAGGGCTGAGGGATGACGTAAAATATGTAATCTCCGGGCTTATCCACCAAAACCTGAGCTTTATAGGCGCGAGCCTTCTTATCCTTATGCTTCGCGTGTTCAGGATGCCACGATGGGAAAGCCCCAAGCTCAATCACATTAACGGCATCGTTAAGGATCTTTCTTTCTCCACCGAAGAAGAATCCGAACTCCACAGGCTTATCTACATCCATTATCGGCCCACCTTCCATAGGATGAGTGAAGGGCATGAAAAACTCCACCTTCTCTGGAGAGCCCTCAACGAATACCTTAGACGGGATTATAAGCTGAAAGTGGGCAAAGCAAGGGGAAGAAAGAAGCAAAAGCACCAGCAAAAGCAAAGCAAACCCATACCTTCTCATCGACCAATCCCTCCTTAGTAACACGTTTTTATCATATAGTAGCATTATAGCCCCTAGAGGTATCTATGTCAAGCGTTAAGAAGTCCGGTCTACAAAAGGGCGGTCGCTTAACAGTATATGGGCTTAAAAAGTTTAAAGGGGGGTATTTCCTACCCCCCTTTTATTCTCTTAAACTATGCACTCCTCAAGCTCTGCCGGAGCCGAGGTTATGAGCTCAGGCCCCTTGGAGGTAACTATGACTGTGTCGGAATGCCTAAAGCCACCCACACCCGGAATGTAGAAGCCGGGCTCGATGCTCACAACCATGCCCTCCTCAAGAAGGTCATCCGAATCGAACCTGAGATAAGGTCCCTCATGAGCACTTAAACCTAAACCGTGTCCCGTCCTATGAATAGCAAACTCAGCTAAGCCGGCTTTGGCTATGATGCTTCGCGCAGCGTTATCTACATCCTTGCACCTTACCCCAGCCCTAACTGCTTCGATCGCCGCCCTCTGAGCCTCAAGCATCACCTTAAAGTACTCTCTATCCTTAGGCGTGGGATCACCTAAGAAAACCGTCCTCTCACACTCCGCCCTATAACCATCAAGGGCAACCTGACGGCTGTGTATGATTATGTCTCCCTTTTTAAGCTTCCTAGATATGGAAAAGACGTGAGGCAGGGCGCTTCTTTCCCTTCCCGATGGAGACATAACGAAGAGCTCAAGCCTCCTTCCCGGAAGCTCCTCAGCCGCGCTCTTTAAAAGGGCTAAGCTACCCACCCCATCTATTTCTATCTCCGTTATATCTTCCCTTATAGCCTTCATGCTCTCCACTACACCTACGCTAACGATCTTTCCAGCCTTCCTTATCAAGTCAAGCTCCTCATCATCCTTAACAAGTCTCTCCCTTAAGACGAAGCCGCCGACATCCCTAAGCTCCTTAACTCCAGCATCGCTTAAGAGCTCCCAAAAGCTCAATGGGAGGGAATCCCTCTCGATACCTCCTCTTCTCCATCCCCTCTTAGCTATGATATCCCTAACCATCTTAAGAGGATCTATCCCCTCTTGAGCCTTCTCAGGATGCTCATAGTAAACGTGAATATGGTCTACCTTAGCGTCCTCCTTCGCGTGAAGCTCCTCAAGGCATGGAACGATCAAGTGAGTCTCATCCTGAGATATAAGGAAGAGGATAGGGCGACTATATATTAAGGCGTAGAACCCGGTGTAGTAATATTGATTTAAAGGATTGAGTATCAGGGCGAAATCAAGCCCGCTGTTTAAAAGGTACTCCCTTAACCTACTAACTCTCCGAGATATCCCCTTCAAAACCACATCACCCCTTTCACCTTTTCGGAGCCAAGGCGTTAACCAAAATCAGCGTGACTATTGCCAAGGGAGCTGCAATTATGACGCTTGCCAAACCGTAGGGCTTACCGGAAAGCTCCCAAGCCAGCGTTGCTACAGCACCTACGAGCATGCTCGATACGCCAGCCGCAGGCTTAATATTGGGATACAAAACAGCAGCAAGCAGGGCAGGCGTTATCGAAGCACCGTACATCGTATAGGCATACATCTGAACCGCTAAGACCGTTGGGAAGTAGGTTATAAGCACATAGGCCAATATGCCTAAAACTACAACTCCCCATCGAGTCACAGCCAGACGATGTTTATCGGTCGCACTTCGATTTATAACTCGGGCGTATATATCCCACCCTAAGTTAACTGCACTGGATAGAAGGTATGAGTTTCCGGTGGTGATTATGAAGGCCGATATGGCGGCAAGACAGAAGGCACCAAGTATCTGAGGCATCACATCGGAAGAGAGCTTTATTAGAGCCATACCTGGGTTGATGTTGGGGAATAGTGCCCTTGAGGCAGTAGCGCCAAAGGCAACGAGGGGCATAACGACTAAAACGCCGAAGAACCAGCCTATGGCCCCCCACTTCGCAGCCTTAGGGTCCTTCGCGGCGAAGAACCTCTGATACATGTTTTGATCACCTAGGATAAGGAAGAAAAGCGGGAAGAAATAACCCATTATGGATAGCGCGCTTAACCCTCCGAGCTTAAGGTGCTCTGGCGGAAGCTTCGAGGCTATCGTCGACCAACCACCAGCGGAGCTTATAGCATAGGGAATACCTATGGACAAACCCAAAAGCATGATACAGGCGCTCATGAAGTCGGTGTAAGCTACCGAGTAGAGCCCTCCGAGGACGGCGGACCCTATGACGACGATGGCCCCTATCAGGATGCCTACCTTAGTCGGTATTCCCAGAGTAGCGTTTAAAACGAAGCCAACACCGCTATACTGATAGGAGGTTATACCAACATAGGCCAGCATGATTATGAGGCTTCCTATGATCCTTGCCGCTTCACCATACCTATACTCGAGGATATCGGGAACGGTCTGCATCTTAAGCTCGTGTATCTTCTTAGAGAGAAAGTAAAGCATAACTATGCCGATCGGCGCGGCCATACCAAAGATTATGGCAACCCAGGGACCATGTCTATAGGCCAAGGAGTTGGTCCCTCCAACGACGGTCCCGGAACCCATCCAGGTGGCAACGAAGGTGCCAGCGAGAATCAAGCCAGGCAAAGTTCTACCCGCAACCGTGAAATCCTCAGATGTCTTGATAAACCTGGTATAATAGGTGCTCACGAGGACCACTGCAGCGAGATAAACCATCACCACAATAAACGCTAAGGACATTAAAAACACCCCCTTTGTTCGTCTTTATTAAATTATATTCTATAATTAAAAAGACGAAAGCTTAAAAATCATGGCCTAAAGCTAATACTACAAGCTTCTCTCTCTAAAAATTTCCTCCAACTTCTTTCTCAAAATCTTGAGGTTATATACGTCCTCCCTGTTATACTCCAAGAGTATCCTTAAGCAGTTTAAGTCCCCCGAGCTTTTATACTCTCTCCAGAGAAACACGGCAACCCTACCATCTATATCTACCAATCTCCTTCTTATACCGAGCTTCTTCTCCACCACCTTTAGTCCTCCGTAAAGCCCGAGCCCTCGACAAACATACATTAGATCACAATGGTTAAAGAAGATCCGCAGGTCTATACCAAGCTTCTCCTTAATGAAGGGAAGATCAAAGTTAGAACCGTTAAAGGTGTAAATATTCTTAACACCATTTAAAAAGCGACTCAGGTTAAGATAATTTATCGCATCCCCAATAAGCTGAACTATCCTCCCCCCCTTCTGGCCTTCTAGATATAGACCCAGAACGGTGATATCCGAGCAGGCTGGATCTAACCCCGTCGTTTCTATATCCAGATAAGCATCACAAAAGAATACGTGGCTTTCCATCTTTAATTACCTCCCAAACTCATTATAACATAACGTTTTTTGACTTTCCACAAATTTTGTGCTATAATTTATAAACCATGAAAGTGATAGCTCAAAACAGGAAAGCGAAGCACGATTACGATATACTCGAGACCTATGAGGCCGGGATAGTCCTTCAGGGAAGCGAGATAAAGTCGATAAGGGAAGGAAAGGTGAACCTAAAGGACAGCTATGCCAAGGTGAAGGATGGGGAGCTATGGCTATACGATATGCATATCTCCCCTTATGATAAGGCGTCTTACTTCAATCACGACCCGCTTAGACCTAGGAAGCTACTTCTTCATAAGAAGGAGATCATCAGGCTTATGGGAAAGGTAAACGAAAGGGGCTTGACACTTATACCTTTGAAGATATATATAAATGATAGGGGGAGGGCTAAGGTTGAGTTAGCCTTAGCCAAGGGTAGAAAGCTTCATGACAAGAGAAGAGAGATAGCTGAAAGGGACTTAAGGCGAGAGATCGAAAGAGCTTTGAAGTATAAGTAGTGGGGGCGAGCGGTTTCGACGGCACATGGGCGTGCGCGGAGAGCGAGCCGAGGTCCCGTAACCTCGTAAAACAACGGGAAGAAAAAATAAATGCCGACTACGGTTACGCAATGGCTGCTTAAATGAAGCAGCCCATCCCTTTAGCCCGACGCCGCTAAGGTTAAAGGGGTGAAAGGCTAGCGGCTATTCCCTCGAAAGGTCGCCCCGCCTTTCAGGGAGAAAGGTTTGGGGCTCTCTTAAGAGGGATCCTGCCCTTGGGAGCCCTCTTGGGGAAGAAAAAACAAGGGCTACGCTCGTAGCTGCTCCGGCATCACTATGTGTCGGACGCGGGTTCGAATCCCGCCGCCTCCACCATTTTTTTATGGGAGGGAAAAAGATGAAAGATTTGCTAAAAGAAAAGGCGAGGATGGTTGAGCTAATAGACTATCAAAGGGGAGCCATCGTGAGTAAAACCCTCATCGACAAAAACACGGGCACGGTAACGCTTTTCGCCTTCGATGAGGGACAAGGCTTAAGCGAGCACACCGCACCTTATGACGCCATGGTTCTCGCCTTAGAGGGAGTAGCGAACATAACGATCGCAGGAAGGAAGCTTAAGGTTGAAGCTGGAGACGCGGTGATCATGCCAGCCAACGAACCACATGCGCTTAAAGCAGAAAGCAGTTTCAAGATGTTACTTATAATGATAAGAGAATGAAAAAATTACGTATAATTTCAGTTGCAATAGCCTTAATAGCGTTTATATCAGGGGTAAGCTTGGCATGCGACCTTAGGATAACACCAAATAGCTTCGAGGCTAAGGTTGGCGAGGTTGTGAGCTTCCGCTTAGAGAGATACCTAACCCACAGAAGCTGCATACTACCCATAGAGGAGACGAAGATAATTGTGACTCGTGGAAAGATCGTCGACCCTGGCACATGGAAGAAGGGAACCCCAGATGTCCTTGAGTTTAAGGTTCAATTCAACGAAGCTGGAGATGCTACGGTCCGCGTCGAGAGAAACTGCCCTAAAGTGGGATTGATAACTGTAGAGGCTAAAGGGAAAGTCACTACCTCCGAGGCAGGGGTTCCGACGCCTCCTCAGAAGGAAACACCACCCCCCACACCTGAGGTCAAAGAGGCTCAAAATCCGGAAAACACTTTGACATCCACAAATCTAATCCTATGGTACGGTTTCTTCGGTGTAGGAGTAGGAGCTTTCTTACTAAAGCTGACCAGCTATAGGACACCCTTGCTTTTCCTAAGCGCTATTATCTTAGGGTTTTACCTCGGGGGATGTCCCGAACCCGTAGGAACGCCCTTTTACCTAATTTCCGGAGGCCAAACCCTCTTCGGAACAGCCCTTATATTATTCACGATACCCGTGGTTTTAACCTTCATCGTGGGAAGGGCGTTTTGCGGATGGATATGCCCCCTCGGAGCGGTTCAGGAGCTAATCCATAGAAAGGAAAGCCCTTTAAGGTGCTACCATGGTCTACCTCGAAGCATCGATAGACCTTTAAAATGGCTTAAATTCCTCGTCCTAATATACTTCGGATACCTATCTTGGGTGAGCTCATCCAACGCCTTTTCAAAACATGAACCCTTCAAGACCCTCTTTAACCTCAGCGGAAGCAGCTTAAGCCTATGGATATTAGCCTTGCTGCTTCTTCTATCCATATTTATAAGCAGGCCTTTCTGCAGATATGTATGCCCCTTAGGAGCGATACTCAAGATAGCGGGAAAGTTATCATACTTTAAGATAAAGCTCGATGAGAGCTCCTGCGTTGAGTGCGGTCTATGTACTAAGGAAGGGGTCTGCCCCGTGGGAGCGATAGAATGCAGGCCCGATTCCAAGAAACCGATAATAGACAATGGCGAATGCATAGCCTGCTTGGAGTGCAAATACACGTGCAGGAAATCAGCTATAAAACTATTCCCCTAGCCCCCTCCTACCGGAGGGATTAACCTAACCTCGCTTCCCGGGGGAACAAGGTCATCAAGTAGCAGAACCTTGCCCCCAGCTATGGCCATTCCAAAGAGATCAAGGGGTATAGAAGCGCGATTCAATATATCCCTCACCCTCAAGGGAGCATCGGCCTCGATCGTAAGCTCCCTTTTATCATCGTATATATAGTTTAAAACCCTTATGGTCATGCTTTCCTCACCCCAACAATATGATATTATATTTATCGTTAAAATGCCACTGGAGGGAAGAAAAATGAAAGATGAAGAGTTAAGAAAGTTACTTGAGAATCTACTTAGAGGAAGGGTTAAGGACTTCAAGCTGATAGACCCGAAAGAGGTTGCAATCGAGGAATGGGTTCGCTTGAAATGCCAGTATGGCTGTGACGGATATGGTCTATGCTTAACCTGTCCTCCCTATACCCCTGAACCATCCCAAACGAGAAAGATCCTCGACTCCTATCGCATAGCCATTCTGCTTTGGCAACCCGAGGGTTGGAGAAGCCTAAGGGAAATCTGCGCGGAGCTCGAAAGGGAGCTCTTCCTTCTAGGATACTACAAGGCCTTCACCATGCCTTCTGGGCCCTGCGAGCTTTGCGATCCATGCCCGCTTGAATACCCATGCCGTCACCCTGAGAAAGCCCGCCCTTCTATGGAAGCCTGCGGAATCGACGTTTACGCCACGGTTCGAAAGTTCGGCTTCCCAATAGATGTGGTAAAGGACCGAAGTTGTAAGGCTAACTACTACGGGCTAGTTCTAATAGAGTGATCGAGGATGAGAGTCTTGAGTATCTTAAGGTCATTAAGCTTATCTTTAGCCTTGATTATGGCCTTGAGCTCGCTCACCTTATCGATGGAGATGCTCATAAACTACCCCCTTCACGAGGTTCTGGAAGCTGACCTCTCCCCCAAAGGGGAACTTCTTGCCACCTTGCACGCTGGAAACTTCATAGAGATAAGAGCAACAAAGCCTCCCTACCTCGATGGAAGGATATACTCCGAGGATAGGGATGAGGTGGAAAGCTTAGGCTTCCTCGATGACAAAAACCTCTTGGTGATCAGGAAAGGTAAAGTAGAGATCTGGGAGAGAGTAAATATAGGAAAATGGCACCTAAGGATCAGCTTAAGAAGGGCTCCATCCCTACCCCTGACCTACGCAAGGGGGAAGATCGCCTATATGACATCGGAGGAGGAGATAGAAATTTACGATATCAAAAGCGAAAGGAGTCTATCCAAGATAAGCAACCTTCCAGACTTCGTTAAGGAGCTATCCCTTTCGGAAAGCGAAGAGGTCCTATTCGTCCTACTTAAAGGTGGAGAGCTTTTAGCCTATCAAGCTTCTGATGGAAAGCTCATCTCGGAAATAGGAAAGGTTAAAGAAAGGTTAAGGAGCTTTGGCGATAGAGGCCTAATCATAGAGGGGAAAAGGATCAAGATCGTGAACTTCGGGGATCTTTCACAGCTTCACGAGATAAAGTTAGAGGAGAAGGTAGATAAAGCGATGATGAGGGGTGAAAACCTGCTCCTTCTATCCTCAAAGGGAAGGGGATACTTGTTTAAGTTAAAGGAAGGGGAGTATATCCTCGAAAGAAAAATAGAGGATCTGCAAAAATGCAAGGTAAGGTTGACCTCAAAAGGCGTTTTAATCTGGGATGACGAGGAGCTTAAGTTAAACGATGGAGAACTTAAGCTAAGATACGCAAATCTCCTGAAACCAAGGATGGCGGATTTAGAAGGAGAAAAGCTCGTTGAGATAGGAGAGAATTTCGCGCTGGTCTGGAACCTTACAACCTTCTCCCCGGAGATATTCTTCACCGGAAGGGCGATCCTCTTAAACGGCAAACTATATATGGAGGAAAAAGAAGATAGCTATATCTGCTATGATTTAAGGAGCGAAGAGTCTCAGGAAATCAAGGAAAGGGGGAGGATAGTCGAGGGAAACGAGCTCTTCTTCTGGGAGCCACCTTACCTAAAATGGAAGGGTGAAAGGATAAAGCTTAAGGAAGCTCCAAGGAAAGCTCACCTTTTAAAGAGGGAAGGAGTAATTCTAACCGATGAAGGGTTATACAGCCTAAAGAGCGGAGAAAGACTCCTCGATCTTAGGAATAAAACCTTCCTCCTTTCGGAGGGGCTATCCTCACTGATATTGCTTAATAAAAACGAAATAGCAGTCTATGACCTTAAAAGCAGGGTCATAAAAAACTTAAAGATACCTTACAAAGAAGCGGTCTTAAGCGAAAGTGGAAATCTTATAGCCCTAACCTCACCCGACGATTACGGCATACTCCTCCTTGACCTTAGGGAGGAAAGGGATAAAGCTATATATAGCGAAAAAGTAGGCAAAATTAAAAAGGTCACCTTTATAGGAGAAAATATGGCGATCGTAGGGGAGGAAGGCTTCAGCCTGTTTGATGAAAACGGAAAAGAGAAGATCTTTGAGGGGATGAACGATATAATTGGATTAGAAAAGGTGGATGAGGATAGAATATTAATAGCTCGAGCGAACGGAACGCTTTGGCTATACTCAACAAGGAGAAAAAGACCGATGATATATCACGATTTGAACGGCTCGCTCGTATTCGCCAAGATGAAGGGGGAAAGGATATTGGTTATCCTTGAAACGGGCGAAGTCTACGTGCTCTCCTCAAGGAACCTAAGACCGTGGTTTTCCTTCCTCTTCTTTTCTCTCGATGATTGGCTGGTCCTATCGTCGGAGAACTACTTCAACTCCTCACCCAGTGCGAAGGACAGGATAATGTGGCTTGAAGGAAGAAGCATATATCAGGGGGAAAGAGGATTTGAAAGATACATGAGCGCAAGAAAGCTAAAGGAGGTCTGGGATGAGCTACGGTAGCATCTCTGAGGTAATCCTTAAGGGCAAGAGGTATTACTTCCCGGGGGAAAGAAGCTACGAGGAGCTATCACGAAGGGTAGCAAGGTGGCTTGCCAGCGCTGAAGCCATCATGAGGGAAAGCGAGAAGGAAGCAAGAGCTTGGGAGGAGAAGTTCTTCAACCTGTTTAGAGAGAAGCTCTTCTTGGGAAACTCTCCCCTTCTCTTTAACGCAGGCATAGGAACCTTTCTAAGAGGCAAGGGAGAGCTTCTATACAAGGCTAACCCCACCATGGACGACTACAAGGAGATCTATAAAAGCAGGATAGAAGGGGAGTCGGGAGCGGCCTGCTTCGTAATACCTATAGGAGATAGCTTAGAGGAGATATATGAGGCTTTAAGGGCGCAAGGATTGATATTCAAAACTGGAGGAGGAGTAGGAATCGATTTCTCCCCGTTAAGGCCCGCAGGAGATAGGGTCAAGGAGGTTGAGGGAGCAGCGTCAGGACCGCTTGAGTTCATGAGGCTATTCAACCTCAACACGGAGGTCATAAAGTCAGGCTACAGAAGAAGAGGAGCGAACATGGGAATATTAAGCGCAAGCCACCCCGACATACTGAGTTTCATAAGGGCCAAGCGGGATGAAAGCTCCTTCAGAAACTTCAATCTATCAGTTAAGGTGGATTCATCCTTCATGAAGGCGGTCACAAATAAAGAGGTATGGGAGCTTATAAACCCAAGGGATGGAAAAAGCTGGGGGAGGATTTACGCCGACGAGCTGTTCGACGAGATGGCTAAATCGGCCTGGGAAACCGGAGACCCTGGCCTGATATTTATAGATAGGATAAACCTATTTAACGATCTGCCCGGCCTCTCAAAGATAGAAGCGACCAACCCTTGCGGTGAGGAACCCCTTCATCCTTGGGGCTCATGTAACCTGGGCTCCATAGACATAGCGAAGTTCTGTCTGAGCGATGATATCCTCTGGGATGAGCTCGCTCAAACGGTAAGGGTAGCGGTTAGGGCGCTAAACGCTGTAATAGACATGAGCTTCTACCCTCTACCCCAGATAGATAAGTATGCGAGAAGCGCAAGACCCATCGGCTTAGGGATAATGGGCTTCGCTCACGCCCTGGTTAAGCTTAAGATAAGCTACGACTCCGAGGAGGCAACTAAGCTCATAAAGAAGATACTATCCTTTATCTACTACAACGCTAGAAAAAGCTCGAACGAGCTATTCTTAAGGTTCGGGAGCTTCCCCCTCTTTGACCTATCCATCTACAAGCTCAAAAAGAAACTCCCCATAGCATGGGAAGAGGAAAGGGACGCCGAGGTTAAAGAGTTCTGGAGGGAAAGAGGAATAGATTGGGAAAAGCTCACCGATGAAACCTCAAGAGGCACATTTAACTCCCGGGTCTTGACAGTAGCCCCCACGGGAACCATATCCCTAATAGCCGAAACCTCATCAGGCATAGAGCCCATATACAGCCGAAGCTACATAAGGAGAATTGAGATAGATGGCGAGGAAAAAAGCTTAAGGTTAGAGGACCCATCGCTAAAGGGGTTAAGCGAGGAAGAAAAAGGACAGATTAAAACAGCCTTAGAGATACCTCCCGAAGCCCACGTGGCCATGTTAGCCGCAGCCCAAAGATATGTAGATGCATCAGTATCCAAAACGGTAAACCTCAAGGAAGAATCCTCAAAGGAAGAGGTCAAGGAGGTCTTCCTCCTCGCCTGGGAGATGGGGTGCAAGGGGATAACGGTATATAGAAACAGAGCCAAAAGAAAGCAGGTCCTTTCCTGTAGCTGCGAGATACAGAGGGAATAAAAATTTTGGGGTCAGAGGTTTTAAAACCTCTGACCCCAACAAAGCCTTTACCTCAGAATTTACTGCTGAGCTACACCGTAATAAAGCGTAGTGGTGGCCGTGGTAGCGTATTGAACCGCACCTGAGGTATTACCCTCAACGCCATCAAGATCGATGTCGATTCTCCTTGCCGATTCAAGAGGAACATCGGAAACGCTTATGTAAACGGAGAAGTTCTCAGTTGTATAAAAACCAGAAGGCTTGGTGGTTGTTATATCATAGCTTCCCCAAGGAGATCTATCAGGCTTCTTCTCAAGATAAGGCCCATCCCAACCCGTCACGCTCGATGTCATAAGCTCATCCAAGTTAGATGGCCAAAGCCCAGTATCGGTGTAATAGCTTAAGCAACCGCTTTTAATAGCGTGAAGGTCTGCCTCACAGCGCGCTATCTTCGCCCTTTCAAGAGCCTTAAAGGCATTAGGAGTGATTATTGCCACGAGTATCCCTATTATGGCTATGACCACTAAAAGCTCAACGAGAGTGAAACCCTTCTTCCTCACCTATATCACCTCCACTTTATAAAGACTCACTTACTTCTTTATAGTTACCCTATAATAAGACCAGTACCAACCGCTAGTAGGTAAGGGGTCTCTAACCCTGAAGTTGCCCGTGTTAGGGTTCCCATCATCCAAAGCCTTATCCAGCAGAGTTTGAACGAACTTCCTCCCCTCCAAATCAAGGTCAAGTATACCTATCTCTATACAAGGCTCATACCCCTCACCGAAGTTATAACCGTGCTCACCCGTGGGATAGAGATAGCCTGGTGACTCCCAAGTTCCCTCCCACTGATAGCCGGATTCTCTATTAACCGGGTCCCTGACGCAGAAAGGATTCTTAGGCCACTTATCGAGGTAGGGTCCATTCCAACCAGTAACCTGAGCCCTGTTTTCTAGAAGGTCAACACCGTGATAGGGAATGCCGTGAACGGTATAGCAATCATCATCCGGTGGAAAGCGACCGGTATCAGCATAATACATTAAAACAGCAGACTTTATCGCATGAATGTCAGCCATAACCCTTGAAACCTTGCTCTTAAGGATAGCTTTATACAAGCTCGGATAAAGGATAGCTAACAAGATCAAAATTATAAATATCACCACTAAAAGCTCAAGCAAGGTTAAACCCCTGCGCACTTCCAACCCCCACAAATAGAATCTTTGTAAGAAGATACCATATCCGCTTTAACTTTTCAAGACAACTTTTGTAAAAATTTCCTTAAGACACCGCTATAAATCTGCCTGGATTTCCTTTCGCTTCCAAGAGTAAAACCGCTAATGTTGAGCTCCTTCGCTCCACATGGTTGAGGATAATTTAAATCATCGGAAGTATCTCCCCACCACACCTACAGATGACCATCTCCCCGCGACCAACAAGCCCCTGAGCGATTTCGATGGCCTCATTTAGGCTTCGAGCGGGTATAAAGCCAAGCTTCCTTGAAACCTCATCGCTTATACCAGGAGAAAGCAGAACTCCTCTCCCCTTATCCCTTATCACCCTACCAACATGAACCAGGTGAGCTGCAACTATCAGGTTCTTAAGCCTTCCAGAACTGACCAAATCCTTAACCTCCTCGTACCCTCTATAGCCATGCTCAACTATAAGATCCCCGAACTCCACTCCAACCCCCTCAGGACAGGGTGTAACCAGTATAACTACGCCACCATCCTCAAGGATAAGATCAGCTGAGTAAACCCCCTTCGCAGCCTGCCAGAGCTCTATATCCGCTGGATAAGAATCGGTGATAACTATCTTCGCCCTCGGAGCCCTCACACCGTAGACCTCCTTAGCAAATTCCGCTGCCTCTTTGAAGGTGGGTAAGGGGTCTCCAGCGAAGACCCCTATGGGCTTACCATTCCTATCGGAAACGACGTTTATTATGAAGCTTAAACCCGCCATCTTAGCCACCATCTCAATTTCATCCCTGACGGGGTTAAAGATCTTACCAAGAATATCCTTCCCCTCAAACTGAGCGCTCAACCAGTGAGTTTCTCCCGTCGTCTCCTCTCCTGATATGCCAGGCTGGACTATCTTACCGCCACCGCTGAAGCCAGCGACCCTGTGAGGAACAACCATACCTATGCCCATGATAAGGTCATGCTCTAAAACGAGCTTGTTTACGACAACCGGCGTCCCCTTGGACGTAACTCCCACCTTAACCACATCGCTCTTATAGTTATGAAAGATAACCTTAAGCCTCTTTAAGGCTAACTCCCCATACTTTCTAACCTGCTCATTCAAGGTCATAGGGCGATGAGTTCCCGTAGCAACAAGCATGGTTATGGACTCATCCCTTACGCCACAGCGGTTAAGCAAGGCAAGGGTCGTAGGAAGTATCCAAGAAACAGGGGTCTGCCTAGTTATATCATCGACTAAAATGAGAACTCTCTTAACGCCCTCAAGCTTGGGAACAAGCTTCTCTTCCAGAAGGACCCTTAAGCTTGCCTCGAAATCCTTTAAGCTTTTGCCATGAATGTGAGGTGGCTCAAGCAAGGCCTTAACCCTATCATCGGGAACTTCCCCTCGAGCGAAATCATAATACTCTAATTTCATTTTAAAACCTCCCTATTAATAACATTAGCTGGAACCCTTCCCTCAAAGAAGTCTATGACCGACTGCGCTGCCATCATGTTCATACGATATACGGCCTCTATGGAGTGGGCGCCGATATGAGGCGTGGTTATCAGGCTATCACAATCAAAGAGGGGCGAATCCTCAGGAGGAGGTTCTTCCTCAAAAACATCCACCGCCGCACCAGCTATCCACCCCTCTTTCAATGCTTTCGCTAAAGCGCCCTCATCGACTATGCCACCTCTAGCCGTATTTATCAGAAAGGCCGTCCTTTTCATCAGCTTTAACTCCGTCTCTCCCACAAGGTGCCGCGTCTCCTCACTTAATGGAACGTGAATTGAAAGAAAGTCTGATCCTTTGAAAAGCTCCTTAAAATCAACCGGCTCGGCACCCCTTTTTCTCATCTCATCTTGAGGAACATAGGGGTCATAGGTTATGGTTCTCATGCCAAGGCATAAAGCCCGTCTGTTTACCTCCCTCGCTATAGCTCCAAAACCAAGCAGGCCTAAAGTCTTTCCTTTAACCTCCACTCCAACGACGCTGGACCACTCCCTCCTCTGAAAGAGCTTAAGATGGGCTGAAATCAACCCCCTCGCCAAGGCGAAAATGAAGCCTATCGTGAGCTCCGCAACGGCCTCGGTGTTTGCGCCCTGCGTGATCGTAACGGGTATGCCCAAACGGGTTGCAGTTTTCAAATCTATGTTATCTACGCCAACGCCGTGCTTCGCTATAATCCTAACCTTCGACCCCTCAAGCATCTCGGCGGTAACCTTCGGCGTTCCAACTATCAAGGCATCGGCTTCCTTCAAGGCAATCGGGAGGTCCCTCTCCTCGCACCTTATCACATCAAAGCCATGCCTCTTAAGAAGGTCAACGGGATCCTGCGAATACTTACCAAAGGTTCTTGCAGCAACCACGACCCTCTTCATCCCCCTACCCCCCATTTAACTGGTATAATGGTATAACCATTTTTATGATACACCATAATAATTTCCCGCGTCAAGGATTAAGCTCTCTGGGGAAAGCTTTTCCCTACTGCTTTGAGGTCTCCGCTGAAATCTCCCCCACACCCCCATTTAAATCATCTATATTCTTCAGACAGAAGAGGACCTTATCCACGAGCTTCATCAAGTGGCTCCTCATAGAGTCCCGCGCCCTTACCTCATCCCCATCGCTTATCGCCTCGTAGATGCGAATGTGATCGGCCTCAGCATCCTTAACTATATCGTTAAGCCAAGCGCCAAACCGCATCACGCTATAACACTTCTCGCTTAGGACCTTTTGCAACCCCTCAAGAATCTTGCTCCTTCCCACATTAGCTATGGTGGCGTGAAAGGCCAAATCTAACTCCAATTTTTTCAAGCTTCCCCTCGTGCATCGAAGATAGCTATCAAGCGCACCCTTCAGGCGAAACAAATCCTCCTCCGTTCTCCTTTTGGCAGCGAGGGAAGCGAGCTCGCTTTCAACCGCCATCCGAGCCTCGATAACATCCAATATCTCCTGCTCTTTAAGGACAACCATATGCTTTATCGAGTTGTGAATCAGAGAGAGGTTTATATCCTCCGAGATAAAATTACCTCTTCCCCACCTCTTTTGAACTATCCCGAGGAGAGATAAACCTGAGATGGCCTCGCGAACCACAACCCTGCTCACGTTAAACATTTTGGCAAGCTCCCTCTCCGAGGGCAAAGGAGACCCTGGTCGAAGCTGCCCCTTAGATATGGAGGATATTATCTGATTTATTATCTCCACTGAGGTTCGGAACTTCTGGATCTCATTAAACATTATCACAGCCTCCTTAACGTAAGAAAAGCTCATTTCTAAATAATTATACCATCTTCAGTATACCACATTTATCTTCAAGGCATAACTCCAAAACCTTTAGCGATTGACATAATGAAGAAAAATGGTATCATATACATGGACCATTATTAAGAAAGGACCTTTCATAAAATTAAAACAAGGAGGTTAAGGGTATGATCACGATCCTACAGTTCGGCGAAGGTAATTTCTTAAGGGCTTTCTTCGACTGGATGGTCCAAAGGATAAACGAGGCAACGGGTGCAAAGAACAAGATCTTCCTCGTCCAGCCCATTCCCCAGGGCAGGGTGAAGGAGATCCTCAAATCGAAGGGAAGATACCATGTCCTCTTAAGGGGATACGTAAACGGAGAGTATAGGGAGATCATAGATAGGGTAGAAGTGATAAGGGATGGCGTGAACCCCTTTGAGGATTATAAAAAGCTAATTGAAGCCGGAAGAATACCGGAGCTTAAGGTGGTTGTGTCCAACACAACCGAAGCTGGGATATTTTACAAGAAGCTGGAAAAGGCGGAGAGCTTTCCATCTATGCTGACCGAGATATTATACGAGAGGTTTAAGCTTGGCCTTCCTCCCCTCTATATACTTCCCCTTGAGCTCATAGAGGATAACGGAAAGAAGCTAAAGGAGTGCGTGATTAAACACGCGACCGACTGGGCATACCCTCAAGCCTTTTTCTTCTACCTCGAGGAGTGCAAGTTTTACAACACCCTCGTTGATAGGATAGTTCCAGGTTTCCCCCAGGATGTCGCAGAGGAGGTCTTTAGAAAGATAGGCGAAAGGGATCAAAACCTAACGAGCGGAGAGATATTCCACCTTTTTGTGATCCAGGGGGATCCCTCAATCTTGGAGATTCTCCCCTTCAACAAGGCAGGTCTAAACGTCATATTGACGGATAACCTCAAGTTTTACAGGGAGAGAAAGGTAAGAGTTTTAAACGGGGCTCACACCTCCATGGTGCCGGTGGGCCTAATAAACGGCATAGAATACGTCAGGGATTTCGTCGAGCATCCAACCTTTGGTAAGTGGTTAAGGGAGCTCGTGCACGAGGAGATAGTCCCAGCTTTATCAGAGTCCGAGGATACCCATAAGTATGCGGAGGAGGTCTTAGAGAGGTTTAGGAACCCGGCACTTAAGCACAGCCTTAGAACAATAGCCTTAAACTCCATAAGCAAGGTGAACACGAGGATAAGGCCAACGCTTGAGGATTACTACTTCAAGTTCGGAAAACTCCCCCAAAGGCTCACCGAGGCCATAGCCCATATGATTGAGCTATATAGCTGTAACGGAGTTAAAGACCTACCTGGTGGTCCCTTCGAGCTATCGGACTTCAAAGAGCTTAAGGGCTTGGATAAGGAAAGCATAATAGAGAGCTTCTTCCCAAACCTTAATGATAAGCTTAAAAGGGAGGTGCTTTCGGCAGTTGAAGAAATACATAAGGCTTGGAGAAAAGGATAACGTGGCAGTGGCGTTAGAAAACTTAAGCAAAGATGAGATCGTTGAATTAGACGGCCTTAAGATAAAGATAGCAGGGGACCTTCCTAAGGGGCACAAGTTCTCAATAAGGGAGATTAAAAAGGGAGAGAGAATCATCAAATACGATAGCATAATAGGGGAAGCAACGGAAGAGATAAAAGTAGGAGACTGGGTTCATACGCACAACGTCAAGACTTTACTTAAACCCGATTGGAAGCCGGAGTGGAAGGATAGAAAAGCAAAGGAAGTTAATATAAGGCTCCCCGAAAGGAAACTCTGGGGGTTTAAGAGGAAGAATGGAAAGGCCGGAATAAGAAACGAGATATGGATTATACCTACCGTAGGATGCGTAAACGGCGTCTTAAGGAAATTCACTCAAACCATAAGGAGGCCTGAGTGGATAGATGACGTTAAAATATTATCCCACCCCTATGGCTGCTCCCAACTTGGTGGAGACCTTGATATGACTAAGAGAATCTTGTGCGGACTAGCCAGAAACCCAAATGCAGGCGGAGTCCTAATAGTTGGATTGGGATGCGAAAACCTTCAGTTAGATTATCTAAGAGAAGAGCTTAAAAATCAGGAGAATATCGGCTTCTTGATGCTTCAAGGAGTAAGGGATGAGGAGGAAGCTTTAAAGGGAGCTCTATATGAGCTCGCAGAGAAAGCTCGTGCTGAAAGAGAGGAGTGCCCTTTAAGCTCACTGATTATCGGGGTTAAGTGTGGAGGAAGCGATTCTCTTTCGGGTATAACGGCAAACCCCTTGGTGGGAAAGCTCTCCGACTATATAACCTTCAATGGTGGAACAGTTCTTATGTCTGAGATACCGGAGATATTCGGAGCGGAAGAGGAGATAATCTCTAGGATAGAGGAGTTCATAAACGTCATAAACTGGTTTAGAAGCTACTATACAAAGTATAACCAGCCAGTCTATGAGAACCCCTCTCCGGGAAACATAAAGGGAGGGATAACCACATTAAAGGAGAAGTCCTTAGGAGCTGTCAAAAAGAGCGGAAACGGCAGGGTAACCGATGTTCTATGGTATGGAGAGGAAGCGAAAAGAAGCGGAGTGAACATCGTCTTCGGACCGGGCAACGACCTTGTATCGACAACGGCTTTAGTGGGTAGCGGAGCTACGATGATCCTCTTCACCACAGGAAGGGGAACCCCCTTTGAGGCAGTCGTTCCAACCATAAAGATATCAACTAACAGTGAGCTTGCAAGGAGGAAGCCCAACTGGATAGACTTTAACGCGGGAGAGATAATAGAAGGAAAAGAGATAGAAGAAGCCTTAAGCGAGCTTATAGAGCTCGTAATGAACGTATCGAGTGGTAAGAGGACCAAGGGTGAGCTAAGGGGTTTTCAAGAAATAGCAATCTTTAAGGATGGGGTGATACTATGATGGTGCTCGAAAGGATAAGAGAGGAAGGTATAGTGGCTATCTTAAGGGCTGACTCACTGGAGAAGTGCTTGCAGATCGCGAGGGAGCTTTATGAGGCTGGTATAAGGGTTATAGAGGTGACCTTCACCGTTCCCGACGCTGAGAAAGCCATCTCTGAGCTATCAAAGGAGCTCAAAGATGCATTGATAGGAGCGGGTACCGTTCTAACTGCCGAGCAGTGCGAAAGGGCGATCGAAGCGGGAGCGAAATATATAGTTAGCCCTCACCTTTCGGAAGAAATATGCGAGGTTTGCAAGAAAGCTGGCGTTCCTTATATGCCAGGGATAATGACACCAACGGAATACGTCAAGGCGAAGAGCATGGGATGCGACGTGGTTAAGATATTCCCCGGAGATGTCCTCAAGCCAGTGTTCATAAAGAGCATGAAGGGACCCTTCCCAGAGTTCAAGGCCATGCCAACGGGCGGAGTGAGTTTGGAAAACGTAGAGGAGTGGTTTAACGCAGGTGCCTTTGCCATAGGAGTGGGAACCCACCTGACCAAAGGAAACCCCAGGGAAAACGCCAAGCTATTCTTGGAAAAGATAAGACAGTGTAAAAGGTAGCACCTCCCCTCACTCTAAGCATAGAGCCCTAAGCCCCTGCGGGGGCTTAGGGCTCCCTTTTTCCCCACTATTGCCCCCTTGACTTTTTACCACTATTATTATAATATTTATGATGAAAGAGGTGTATAGCTATGGGAATAAGGCTTTCAACCATAAGTAGATACGGTCTTCGAGCGATGATCGAGCTTGCGAAAAATGAAAGCGGGGGGCTTTTATCTGCCAGGGAAATATCGCTAAGACAGAACATACCGCTCAGATATCTTGAAAACATCATGTTAAGGCTTCTAGCAAGCGGGCTCGTTATAAGCAGTCGCGGGAAAAAAGGGGGTTTTTCTCTATCAAGAGAGCCATCGAAGATAAAGATATCTGAGATAATCAAGGCGCTCGAGGGGGGTTCGTTCATCACCCCATGCGTAGACGACCCATCGATATGCAAGCGCTCACCCTTTTGCGAAACAAGACCATTATGGAAGGAGATGAACGAAATCCTGTGGGAGGCCCTCGAAAGCAAGACCTTAGAGGACCTATTAAAAAGGTGAAAGCGAGGGGATGAGATATGAGGAGGGTTTACTTAGACCATTCGGCGACCACACCGGTCGCTACAGAAGTCCTTGAAGCGATGCTCCCATTTTTAAAGGAAGATTTCGGTAATCCAAACAGCCTTCACGCTTGGGGAAGAAGGACAAGAAAGGCGATAGAGGAGGCAAGGATCTTGGTAGCGGAGCTTATTTCAGCAGACCCATCGGAGATAGTCTTTACCGGTGGAGGAAGCGAATCTAACAACCTGGCAATAAAGGGAATGGCCTTCGCTATGATGGACAAAGGAAAACATATCATAACCTCTGCGGTTGAGCACCACGCCGTGTTGGAGGTCTGCGAATGGCTAGAGAAGAAACTGGGATTTGAAATCACATACCTCCCAGTCGATCAATATGGGAGCGTTAACCCAGAAGACCTGAGAAGAGCATTAAGAGACGACACGATACTAGTATCGATAATGTTCGGAAACAACGAGGTAGGAACGCTACAACCTATAGAGGAGATAGGCAAAATATGCAGGGAAAGGGGAGTGGCTCTCCACGTAGATGGAGTCCAGGCAGTCGGACATATTCCGGTGAACGTGAAAGAGCTAAGTATAGATATGCTAACCATATCCGCTCATAAGATGTATGGACCAAAGGGGGTAGGTGCCCTGTATATAAGAAAGGGGCTCAAACCAACTCCTCTGATTCACGGGGGAGGACAGGAAAGAGGCTTAAGATCTGGGACAGAGAACGTTGCAGGGATAGTCGGGCTGGGAGCTGCGGCTTCCTTGGCTAAAAGAAGGATTGAAAACAAAGATGAAGAGAGGGTTAAAAAGCTTAGAGATAAGCTCATAGATGGCATACTTGACAGAATACCAGAAACGATCCTGACCGGTCATAGATACAACCGTCTTCCCTTCCACGCGAGCTTCTGCTTCAAATATATAGAGGGTGAATCACTGATCCTGAGGCTCGATGCGGTAGGAATAGGGGCCTCAACTGGATCGGCTTGCTCAAGCGCTAAGCTCGAACCAAGTCACGTTCTTCTAGCGATGGGCATACCTCATGAGGTTGCCCATGGATCCCTAAGGTTAACCCTTGGCAAGGACAACACAGAAGAGGATATAGATTATGTTATAGAAAACTTGGAAAAAATGGTTAGCGAACTTAGAAGGATATCACCCTATGGTAAGAAAGACGTTTAAGGGGGGTTAAAGATGTATACAGAAAAGGTGATGGAGTTGTTCATGAATCCAAGGAATGTGGGGAGAATAGAGGATGCCGATGGCATTGGGAAGGTCGGAAACCCAGTATGCGGAGACGTAATGAAAATATACATAAAGGTTAAGGATGGAAGAATAGAGGATATAAAATTTGAAACCTTCGGCTGCGCAGCAGCTATAGCAACCTCATCCATGGTAACGGAAATGGTGAAGGGAAAAACGCTTGAGGAGGCTTTAAAGGTGACCAACAAAGATGTAGCAGAGGCCTTAGGTGGTCTTCCACCTCATAAGCTTCACTGCTCTTTACTCGCGGAAGAGGGAATAAAGGCAGCCATAGAGGACTATTACAGAAGGAGAGGAAAAGATGGGAACGGTTCTCTCGGTTAACATTTCTGAAGAAAAGGGAAAACCTAAAAGGCCCGTAGATGAGATAACCTTAGTGGAAGGCGTGGGCGTGTTAAGCGATGCCCACGCCGGAAGTTCAAGAGAGGTGAGCCTTTTAAACATAGAAGACGTAAGAAGCTTCGGGAAAAAGCCCGGAGACTTCGCTGAAAATATAACCTTCGAGGGGATAAGGAGCTCCGATATAAAAATCGGAAGCAGGCTAAGGATAGGAAGGGAAGCAGTGCTGGAAGTGACTTCGATAGGAAAGATCTGTCACTCTAAGTGCTCAATATATCTAGAGATGGGAAGATGCATAATGCCCTCAAAGGGGATATTCGCAAAGGTCTTAAGGGGAGGAAAGATTAAGCGAGGCGATAGCATAGAGATCATTTAGTCCTTGATTAGCTCTCCCAAAAGCGCCCAGGTCTCTCCCTTAACTATCTTAATCTTCACGAAGCTCCCGATGAGAGACCTATCTCCATTGAATATAACTATTCTATTGGCCCTCGTCCTTCCCTGAAGCATATCCCCCTTAGGAGCAAACCCATCTACCAAGACCTCATAGACCCTTCCCTCAAGCTCCCTATGAATATCCCTAGCGACCCTAGCAACCAGAGCGTTTAAGCGATTTATTCTCTCACTCTTAATCTCCTCTGGAACCTGATCTGGAAAGGTAGCAGCGAGGGTTCCCGGTCGAGGGGAGTATATAGCGGTGTAAACGACATCAAACCTAACTTCCTCGACCAACCTCATGCTTTCTTGAAAGTCATCCTCGGTCTCACCGGGAAAGCCCACTATAATGTCGCTCGTGTAGCTTGAATCTGGCTGAGGAAATATCTCCTTAAGCTTGTTTATCAATCTAAGGTAATCCTCACGAGTATAACCCCTTCCCATCCTCGCCAGTATCCTGGTTGAGCCTGATTGAACGGGAATGTGAAAGTGCTCACAAACCTTCGAGCACTCCCTTATCGCCTCGATGAGCTCATCGGAAAAATCAAGAGGGTGAGAGGTCGTAAACCTAACCCATCTTATACCATCTATCTTTTCTATATCCCTAAGGAGATCCGCAAGGGTATACTTGAAGGGCAGGTCCTTACCATAAGAGTCAACACTTTGCCCCAGAAGCGTTATCTCCTTATACCCCAAGGATGCAAGCTCCTCTACCTCCCTTAAAACGGCGTCTGGATGCCTGCTCCTTTCCCTACCCCTCGTGAAGGGAACGATGCAATAAGTGCAAAAGCGGTCACAACCATAGGTTATTGGAACCCAGGCCTTAAAGGAGGAGCACCTTGAAGCCGGAAGCTTGTCCAGCTCCATAAGCTTCTCGTCATCGAGAAACATCACCCTCTCTCCCCTTTGAACCCTTTGAAGAGCTTCAAAGATCCGGGGAATGGCAGAAGGCCCTATAACCATAACCACGAAAGGGAACTTATCTAAAAGCTTCCTCCCCTCCTTTTGAGCCATGCAACCGCATAGAGCAACGAGAGGCCTTTTCTTCACCTTCCAGAACCTGTTTACCTTACCAAGCTTACCGTAAACCTTCTTCTCGGACTTATCCCTAACAACGCAGGTGTTCAAAAAGAGTAAATCTGCCTCTTCTTCACTATCCACTTCCTTTAGCCCCCAGCTTAAAAGGGCACCCCTTATCCTCTCGCTATCAGCTAAATTCATCTGACAACCATAGGTGATAATGTGAAAGGTTTCGAACCTCAAGAGATAAAAAACCCCCCTTTAGAAAAAGACTATAATAAATTTTATCACAAAAAATCAATCCCCCTCTTGATAAGGAAAAAAGGCTCATTTAAACTTTGAACTTAAGGAGGTGATCTTAAATGAAACGAGGGTGGATTATCTCGATTATCCTAGTGTTAGGGCTCTTGGCCTCAGTAGAATTAGCTTTGTCTCAGGAGAAGCCAAAGAGCTTCTACGACTTATACTTCAACGTGATAAAGAAAGCTAAGTTCGTGGACCTGACCCACGCTTTCGACGAGAAGATACCCCACTGGCCGGGCTTCCCAGAGGCCAAGAGAGAGATCCTCTACTGGTATGCTAAAGGAGAAGGTGTAGAAGCAAAGATGGGATATGGATTTTTCGCTGAATACTTCTCTCACGTAGGGCAGTGGGGAACACACATGGATCCGCCATGCCACTTCCACAAAGGCCTAAGGAGCATCGACCAGATAGACGTTAGAGAGATGCTCCTCCCCTTAGTTGTGATAGATATCCATGAAAAGGTGGCTAAAAATCCAGATTATCAGGTTACGATGGATGATGTTAAGGCCTGGGAAAAGAAGTATGGTCCGATACCTGAGGGAGCTTTTGTAGCCCTAAGGACCGATTGGTCAAAGAGATGGCCCGACATGGCAGCTATGCAAAACAAGGATGACAAGGGAGTGGCCCACTACCCTGGGTGGAGCTTAGAGGTCCTAAAGTATCTCTTTGAGGAAAGGAAGGTAACCGCCATAGGACATGAAACTACGGACACCGACCCTGGCATTGCTACATCCAGGGGGGATTACTCCTTAGAGAGCTACGTCTTAGGAAGAAACTGCTACCAGATAGAGCTTTTAACTAACTTAGATCAGGTTCCCGAGTACGGAGCCTTAGTTGTCGTAACCGCACCAAAGCCCAAGGGAGGTTCTGGCTTCCCAGCCAGGGTATTCGCCATAGTTCCACAATAAAAGTTAGCTGGGGCTTCTTGAGGTTTCTCAAGAAGCCCCAGCTATTTAAAAATCTATAAAAAATTAAAAGGCCCCTTGGCAGCGACCTACTCTCCCGCCCGGTCACCCGAGCAGTACCATCGGCGCTGGAGGGCTTAACTTCCGGGTTCGGAATGGAAACCGGGTGTTTCCCCTCCGCTATAACCACCAAAGGACCTTTTATTCAAAAATCTCCGGCCTGCACCTTAGCGACTGAATAGGGAGAGACAAGAAGAGGTTTAAGGCCTCGGTATATTAGTACCGGTCAGCTCAACCCATTGCTGGGCTTACACCCCCGGCCTATCTACCCGGTAGTCTCCCGGATACCTTACCCGTAAGATGGTTACCCACCTTACGGTAGGATGCCTCATCTTGGGGTGGGTTTCGCGCTTAGATGCTTTCAGCGCTTATCCCAACCGGACATGGCTACCCAGCGATGCGCCTGGCGGCACAACTGGTACACCAGAGGTCCGTCCACTCCGGTCCTCTCGTACTAGGAGCAGACCCCCTCAAGCATCCTGCGCCCGCAGCGGATAGGGACCGAACTGTCTCACGACGTTCTAAACCCAGCTCACGTAGCGCTTTAATGGGCGAACAGACCAACCCTTGGGACCTTCTCCAGCCCCAGGATGCGCCGAGCCGACATCGAGGTACCAAACCTCCCCGTCGATGTGAACTCTCGGGGGAGATTAGCCTGTTATCCCCGGGGTAACTTTTATCCGTTGAGCGACGGCAATCCCACGCTCAACCGCCGGATCACTAGGCCCGAGTTTCCTCTCTGCTCGGGGCGTCCCCCTCACAGTCAGGCCACCTTATACCCTTACGCTCTACACACGATTGCCATCCGTGCTGAGGTGACCTTTGGGCGCCTCCGTTACCTTTTAGGAGGCAACCGCCCCAGTTAAACTGCCCACCAGACACTGTCCCCCCCAAGGATAAACTTGGGCAGGTTAGAGCTCCAGCATAACAAGGGTGGTATTCCAAGGGTGGCTCCACCCAGGCTGGCGCCCAGGCTTCACAGCCTCCCACCTATCCTCTACATGTCACGCCAGAACCCAATGCCAGGCTGCAGTAAAGCTCCACGGGGTCTTTCCGTCCAGCTGCGGGTACCCGGCATCTTGACCGGGACTAAAATTTCACCGAGCCCCCCGCCGAGACAGTGCCCAGATCGTTACGCCATTCATGCAGGTCGGAACTTACCCGACAAGGAATTTCGCTACCTTAGGACCGTTATAGTTACGGCCGCCGTTTACCGGGGCTTCGGTTTGGAGCTTCACCGGGCCAAACGACCCAGCTAACCCCTCCCCTTAACCTTCCGGCACTGGGCAGGCGTCAGTCCCTATACATCGGGTTACCCCTTTGCAGAGACCTGTGTTTTTAGTAAACAGTCGCCTGGGCCTGTTAACTGCGACCCACCTCAGCTTCGGCCGCGAGGACCTACACCTAACGTGGGCACCCCTTCTCCCGAAGTTACGGGGCCAACTTGCCGAGTTCCTTAGCGAGGGTTCGCTCGCTCGCCTTGGTGCCCTTGCACCCACCTACCTGTGTCGGTTTGCGGTACGGGCACTCCCAGACCTCCCTAGAGGCTTTTCTTGGCAGTGTGGCATCGGCTGCTTCGCCCTCCGAAGAGGGCTCCCCATCAGGCCTCAGAGTTAATGAGGGAACGGATTTGCCTGCTCCCTCCTCCTACACCCTTGGACGGGCTCTACCATTCACCCGCTCAGCCCAGCCTCCTGCGTCACCCCATCGGTAATAGCGGTCTGGAAGTGGGGCCGGAATATCAACCGGCTGTCCATCGGCTACGCCTTTCGGCCTCACCTTAGGTCCCGCCTAACCCTGGGAGGACGAACCTTCCCCAGGAAACCTTAGGCTTACGGCGAGCAGGATTCTCACCTGCTTCTCGTTACTCATGCCGGCATTCTCACTTCCCAGCAGTCCACCGCACCTTACGGTGCGACTTCAGCCCACTGGGAACGCTCCCCTACCAATCAGGCACTCCCGACAGAGCACCTGATTCCGCGGCTTCGGTGGTGTGCTTAAGCCCCCTACATTTTCGGCGCAGAGCCACTCGACCAGTGAGCTTTTACGCACTCTTTAAAGGATGGCTGCTTCTAAGCCAACCTCCTGGCTGTCTCAGTAGCCCCACATCCTTTACACACTTAGCACACCTTAGGGACCTTAGCCAGCGGTCTGGGCTGTTCCCCTCTCGGTCACGGAGCTTATCCCCCGTGTCCTCACTCCCACGGTCCAAGTGCTGGCATTCGGAGTTTGGTTGGACTTGGTAACCCCTCCGGGCCCCTCATCCATCCAGTGCTCTACCTCCAGCACTCAAGCCGTGAGGCTGCACCTCAATGCATTTCGGGGAGAACCAGCTATCACGTGACTCGATTAGCTTTTCACTCCTACCCACACCTCATCGGATAGTTTTTCAGCACTAAACCGTTCGGGCCTCCAGGTAGTTTTACCTACCCTTCACCCTGGGCATGGGTAGATCGTCACGCTTCGGGTCCACGGCACGCGACTAAGTCGCCCTATTCGGACTCGGTTTCCCTACGGCTCCGGACCTTCAAGCCCTTAGCCTCGCCACGTACCGTGACTCACCGGCTCATTTTGCAAAAGGCACGCAGTCAGGCATCCATGAGTCCACCCAAAGGGCCAGACCCACTTCAACCCTCCCACTTGCTTGTAGGCACATGGTTTCAGGTTCTATTTCACTCCCCGCTAGGGGTTCTTTTCACCTTTCCCTCACGGTACTGCTGCACTATCGGTCACCAGGGAGTATTTAGCCTTGGAGGGTGGTCCCCCCTGATTCAGGCAGGATTCCGCGTGTCCCACCCTACTCGGGATCGCACCCCAGGAAGAGGCCTATCTTTTCGCCTACGGGGCTATCACCCTCTGTGGCCCGCTTTTCCAACACGGTTCGGCTAAGATGGCCTTTTGTAACTTCCCGGCTCTATCCCTGGACGAGCCCAGGTACGTCCCACGACCCCCCACTTGCAACGGCCAGGACCTATCACGCAAGTGAGGTTTAGGCTCTTCCCCGTTCGCTCACCACTACTTGGGGAATCTCGGTTGATTTCTTTTCCTGGGGGTACTGAGATGTTTCACTTCCCCCCGTTGGCCTCTCACCCTTACAGGCGAGATACCGGGCCTCCTGCCCGGTAGGTTGCCCCATTCGGGAATCCCCGGATCACAGCCTGCTTGCGGCTCCCCGAGGCTTATCGCAGCTTGCCACGCCCTTCATCGCCACCTGGTGCCAAGGCATCCACCATGCGCCCTTACTACCTTAAACCTCTCCTTCTCTCCCTATTCAGTTGCCAAGGTGCAGACCTCAAATCTATGCACAAGACATCACACGGATCCCCTTTCACACACCTAAAGTCTCCTTAGAAAGGAGGTGATCCAGCCGCAGCTTCCGCTACGGCTACCTTGTTACGACTTCACCCCC
>LEKQ01000001.1 GCA_001443005.1 bacterium GBS-1 | reverse complement strand
GTAGATTTGAGGACCGCTGCCTTCGTCCTTGCGATAGGTAGGGTAGCTGAGGCTATGAAGCTTAGGGGTATATGGCCGTAAGGGGAGATCTCTTTTTAAGCCCCCTTCTTTAAAGAAGGGGGCTTTTTTGTTATAATTCATTAGTAGGAGAATGTGAAATGAAAAAGGTTTTTGTGCTTCTGTTCTTATTATTAATATCTTACAAGAGTATAACGTCTGCAAATTCTTATGATTGGAAATGGAGCGATCCTGAGGGTAATGACGTTTATCGATTTTATACTTCAAATCGCGTCTTTTTGTATTCAAGTCCCTACCAAGATATAGGTCATTGCTATCGTAAGGGCAAGACGAAGATGGGGGCTCCCCTTTTAGTTAGAGAAATTCCCAAGGGCGATTGGGAGTTTCTTTCCTTCTTTAAGGTAAAAGTGAGACACCCTGAGACTTCCTTTGGGTTGGTTCTATGGGATGGTGGAGAATCCCAGACTTATCATATATTGTTTGGTCTAGCTGGGAGGGATAGGATAGCCCTTGAGGGAAGTCTTCCTGAGCCTTCTAAAGATGGTTCTTTCTTTGAGCTACCTTTCTCTGATGGAGAGGGGTACCTGATGATAAGGAAGTCTAAGGAAGAATATTATTTCTACTTTAGAAGGGATTTAAACGAAGAGTGGAGGCTGCTTGGAAGGGTTTCTGTTGAGGGAGATCTGTTTAAATATATCGGTTTCTTCGCAAAGTCGTCTGGTGAGTATCCCTCAAGCGGTGAATTTTACGACTGGAGTTTTGTTGTATTGAGGGAGGAGCCCGGGCGCTTTAAGGTTAAGAAGGCGCTTCTTTATGGCGTTTCGAATATGGATTACGTTAGTGCTTCGGAGGAGCTTTTACCAGACGGCTACGGGGATGGTAGGTTTTACCTTGAGATTGAGGGAAGAGGCTTAGCTATAACTGCCATTGAAATAAGGGGTTATGGGGTTAAGGGAGCCCTATGGAATACCATTCCAGCTGATGGGATTCCGTTGGTTGCTGTCTTAGATGAGTTTGGTAATCTTCTTAACTTTGGATCGGGAAGTGTGAATATCTCGATGAGAGGATATAAATCCTTGAATCTATACGTTTGGGATAATGGTAGCATAAATGATGAGCGTACTAAGTTTGATATTACTTTTTGGCTTTCTGATGGTCAGAAACTAACGGTTCCGGTTGAAAGAGAGCTAATCTATAGAAGATCGCTTGCGGTGGAGGAGTGCGTGATACTGGGAATTGGTCCCAAGGATTATGTTTCTGAGGCTGAGGAGATAAGGGCCGATGGTAAACCAGACCTCCACCTGGTATTGAGATTAAAGGGAGAGGCAACTATCACCGGTATCGAGCTCTTTTCGGTTAGCGGTCCTAACCTTCGATGGGATACCTTTACAGGTAATAGCTATCCCGTGATAGTCTTGACTGATGAAAAGGGGCACCTCTTTAGCGCTTATGATGGTTCTATCTATCTCAAGGTTAAAGGTGAAGGGACATATCACCTCTGGTGTTACGATAAAGGGTTCTTCAACTTTAAAGATGCATCTTTCAGGATAGTTTTAAGCATCGCTGACGGAGATAAGGTTATGGCTCCTGTAGCTAAAGCTTGGTCTCGCTAATGAGCCTGAGGGAGCTAGTAAAAGGGATCGAGCCTAAGGGGATATTCGTCAGTTCGGTTTCTCCAGATGCCTTCGAAATAGCTGTAGCCACGATACTTTCTCAAAACACCTCTGATAGGAATGCCCTTAAGGCTTTTGAGGATCTTAAAGGAAGGCTTAATGGGAGAATCACTCCAAAGGGGGTACTATCCTTAAGTATTGATGAACTTGAGTCACTTATATCCTCCTCTGGTTTGAAGAAGGGAAAAGCTGCAAGCATCGTTAATCTGGCCGTCGTGACGTTAAGCAAGTGGGGTGGAGACTTAGCCAAGGTCTTAGAAGAGGGTGAACCCCGAAGAGCTTTGATGGAGGTTAAGGGGATAGGTCCTAAAACCGCCGATGTGATTCTCTTACATCTTGGTTATAAGGAAACCTTCGCCATAGATAGACACATAGATAGGGTTGTGAAGAGATTTGGTATCGTAGACCATAAAAGCGGCTATGAATTTATTAGGCTAAAACTAATGGGGATCTTTCCACCTGAGGAGAGGTTAAGCGCTCACAAATCCCTGATACTCATAGGAAGAGAGCATTGTCGTCCTCGAAACCCTAGTTGCTCTTCTTGCCCGTTGGGAAAGGAGTGTAGAAAAAGTGTCTTGACTTTGTAGAGGTTTGCTGCTATTATTAATACTGGGTATTATGATATACGAAAATAGCCTTATACCGTTATGGTGGCAGAGGAGGGAGAAAGCCACACTTCGTAGCCAAGGAAGTGTGGCTTTTCCTTTAGAGGAAGCAGTAAAATCTAATGTAAAAGGAGGGATAGCATCATGAAGAAACCCACGCTAGGTGGGGAATTAGCAGCGGAATTCTTCGGTACGTTCCTTCTCTGTCTCCTTGGTGATGGCGTTGTGGCTAACGTGGGGTTAGCTCCAAGACTCGCTTCGCCGGCTTATAACTGGAATACGATAGCCTTCGGATGGGGATTCGCAGTTGCAGTGGCTGTCTATGTGGCTGGTGGGGTTTCGGGGGCTCACATTAACCCTGCTGTAACCTTAGCTTTAGCTGTTAAGAGAGGCTTCTCTTGGGCTAAGGTTATACCTTACTGGATTGCTCAAGTTCTTGGTGGCTTCTTCGGTGCTTTGGGTGTTTATCTGGTCTACTATGAGGGTCTTAAGGCTGCTGGGATGCCCAACGTTTGGTGTACTGGGCCCGGTTCTATTTTTGAGAAGACCTTCTGGGGAGGTGCAGCTGCGGTTCAAGCTGTGGCTAGCTACTCTTTAACTAATGCTACCATCGCAGAGATCATAGGGACGATGGTCTTGCTCCTAGGTGTCTTAGCTATAGGTGATTCTAGGAATCTTGGTGTTAAGGCGAATCTTGGTCCCTTCTTGGTTGGTATCCTTGTTGTCGCTATAGGTCTTGACCTGGGTGGTCCAAGTGGATACGCTATAAACCCTGCGCGTGACCTTGGACCAAGGCTCTTCGGCGCCCTCGTTGGTACCAAGGGGCTTTTTGATGGTGCCTATTGGCTTGTTGCTCCCATAATTGGACCCCTGATTGGTGGAGTTCTTGGTGCGGTTCTTTATGACATATTTATCTCTCCTAATCTTCCTGAGAAGGCTGAAGGGGGAAGTGAGTAATCTATGAAGAAGCTTATCAATAAGCCTGAAAATGTAGTTAAAGAATCTTTAGAGGGGTTAGGTTTAGCTTGGCCTGAGTTGATAAAAGTTAACTTAGAGCCGAGGTATGTTTACCGCGCTGATGCGCCTGTCAAGGGGAAGGTTGCGGTTATATCGGGTGGCGGTAGCGGACACGAGCCGATGCACGTAGGGTTTGTAGGTGTTGGTATGCTTGATGCGGCTTGCCCTGGTGAGGTTTTTACTTCACCTACTCCTGACCAGATGTATGAAGCGGCGAAGAAGGTAGATGGTGGAGCAGGTATACTCTTCATAGTCAAGAATTATAGCGGTGACATAATGAACTTTGAGATGGCTGCGGATATGCTTAAGGGAGAAGGTGTGAAGGTAGAAAGCGTCGTAATCAACGACGACGTCGCCGTTGAGAACAGCCTTTATACGCAGGGGAGGCGCGGCGTTGGAACCACCGTTTTAGCTGAGAAGATATGTGGCGCTGCTGCTGAAAGGGGTTACAGTTTGGAAAAGGTCGCTGCCCTTTGCAGGAAGGTAAACGATTGGGGTAGGAGCATGGGAATGGCTTTGACTCCTTGCACCGTTCCTGCTGCGGGTAAGCCTACCTTTGAATTGGCCGAGGATGAGATGGAGATAGGTATAGGCATACATGGAGAGCCTGGTCGTCAGAGGATGAAACTTAAGAGCGCTGACGAGGTCACGGAGATGCTCGCTGAAGCTGTTATAGAGGACCTTCCTTTTAAGGCAGGGGACGAAGTTCTTGCCTTCGTTAACAGCATGGGTGGAACTCCAGACATCGAGCTTTACATCGTGTATAGGAAGCTCCATCAGATACTCGAGAGTAAGGGCATCAAGGTGGCAAGAAAGCTTGTAGGGCGTTACATAACGTCCTTAGAGATGCAGGGGGTTTCCATAACGCTTCTTAAGCTTGATGATGAGCTTAAGGAGCTCTGGGACGCTCCTGTTAAGACGCCAGGCTTGCGCTGGGGAATCTAAAGGGGGATGATCATGGCGATTACCAAGGCAGACGTAATAAAGTTCTTAGAGAGAGCTGCTGATCTCTTGAGGCAAAATAGGGATTACTTGACGCAGCTTGACTCGGCTATAGGGGACGCCGACCACGGAATAAACATGGATAGAGGGTTTACTAAAATTATGGCATCCTTGGACTCGGTGAAGGATAAAGATATAGGTTCCATATTAAAAGCTTGCTCAATGGCTCTCGTTTCAAGCGTAGGTGGGGCTGCTGGTCCTCTTTATGGTACTGCCTTTATGTATGCTGCTAAGGTTCTTGATAAGAAGGAGGAGATCACTCCTGAGGAGCTTTATCAGGCTTTGAGATCCGCCTTAGAGGGGATACAGGCTCGTGGAAAAGCCGTGGAAGGCGAAAAGACCATGGTAGATGCTATAGCTCCCGCCTTGAGGGCTTTCGAGGAGAAGCTCCAGGCGGGGGCTTCTCTTAAAGAGATCCTCCAAGCTGCTGTTCAAGCTGCTGAGGAGGGGGTAAAAAACACCATTCCTATGAAAGCAACCAAAGGAAGAGCGAGCTATTTGGGGGAAAGAAGCATTGGGCATCAAGATCCCGGGGCTACATCCTCTTACCTTCTTTTCAAAGCCATGCTTGATGTGGTTGAGGAAAAGGGAGGTTAAGGACTCTGAAGAAAAAGGGGTTACCTAAGTGGCTTATGGTAATGCTTTTCATCGTTCCACTGGTGTGGAGTGAGTATATGTTTTACGTCGTGAATAAGTGGTATAGTATGGTTCTATTTCCAATTGCGTGGGTTGGCTTCTGGCTCTCTCTTTATAGGATGAAGCAACAGAGGGAAAAGGGATGGTAGGGATAGTTATAGTTTCACATAGTGAGAAGCTTGCAGAGGGCGTTGTAGAGCTGGCTAAACAGATGACAGCTGGTAAAGGCGTTGTCATAAGGGGTGCAGGTGGGCTTGAAGATGGCAGCTTAGGAACCAGCTTTGAGAAGATCCTTAACGCTATAAATGAGGCTTACTCTGAGGATGGTCTTTTGATACTGATGGACTTGGGAAGTGCCATAATGACGACTCAAATGTGTATAGAATCGCTACCCGAGGATATGCGGGCTAAGATAAAGCTTTGCAACGCTCCCTTGGTGGAAGGGGCTGTGGCCGCTGCGGCGGCTGCAGCCCAAGGTTTATCCTTGGATGAGGTTAAGAAACAGGCTGAAAACGTTCCACTGATTAAGGTTCAGGAGGAAAGCGTCGAGGTGATGGAGGCTCCGAGGGGTGAGAACGTTGCAAGTGTGGATGTTCAGCTTGTAAACCCGACTGGACTTCATGCACGGCCTGCTTCGCTTTTCGTCCAACTCGCCTCTAAGTTTAAATCTAAAGTTATGGTTCAAAATATCTCTGCTAAAAAGCCTCCTGCTGATGCTAAGAGCATAATGGATATGGCTGTTAACGGCACCGCGGAGAAAGGAGAATGGATTAGGATAACTGCTGAGGGTGAGGATGCACAAGAGGCTGTGATGGTTCTTAAGGAACTTGTGGAGTCAGGTTTTGGTGAGTTAGAGGAGGACGAAGTTAAGGTCGTGGTGAAGGAAGAGGCTGCGCTATCTGAGAAGGGAGTCTTTAGGGGGACAGGGGTTTATCCGGGTTATGTTGTGGCTCCCGCCTTCGTATATCGCAGGGAAGAAGTGAAAGTCAGCGCCTCGATTAAGGGAACTCCGGAGGAGGAGCTTAAGAAGCTTGAGGAAGCCATTGAGGCTTCCATTAAGGAGGTAGAAGAGCTTAAAGATAAGCTCTCCAGGGAAGGGGATCCAAAGGTGGCCCTCATTTTTGACTTTCACGCTATGGTCTTGAAGGACGAGAAGATGCTTAACGAAGCTAAGTCTCTGATAAATAGGGGGCTTTCTGCAGGGGAAGCCATATCCAAGGTGCTAGAGGAGTGGGCACGTAAGCTCGAGGAGCAGGGGACAGATCTAATGAAAGGGAGGGCTTCCGACTTAAGAGACATGGCTAGGAGGGTTCTAAAGGCTCTTGAGGGTAGGAAGACGGATGGAGTTTCCGTGGAGGGTAAGGTCGTATTAATAGCTGATGAGCTTTTGCCTTCGGAAGCGGCCTCCTTAGATAGGAATACCATCGCTGGTATAGCTGTTTCTAGAGGTGGAACTACCTCTCACGCTGCTATATTGGCTCGCATGTGGGGGATCCCCTCCGTTGTCGGGTTAGGACCTGGTATACTTGATATTCCACAGGGGACTTTAGTGGCTCTTGATGCTGCTGATGGCAAGCTAATTGTTAATCCATCCGCTAATGAGATCGAACTTTTGGAGAGAAAGCAAAGGGAGCTTGAAGTTGCTGAAGAGGAGCTCAAGGGCAAGGCTATGGAACCTGCCTTAACGGTAGATGGTCATAGGGTGGAGGTTGTGGCTAACGTGGGCAACATAGATAGCGTGGCTGAGACGATAGAGTATGGTGCAGAGGGGATAGGACTCTTAAGGACAGAGTTCCTTTTCGTGGATAGAGATGAGATGCCTTCGGAGGAGGAACAATATCAGGCTTATAAGAGGGTTGCAGAGATAATGGGCAAAAGACCGGTTGTTATAAGGACGCTTGATGTGGGGGGTGATAAGCCTCTCGCTTACGTTCCCATGGAGAGGGAGGATAACCCCTTTCTTGGCGTTAGAGCCATAAGGCTACAAAGGCTTTATCCCGAGTTATTGAAGACTCAAATTAAGGCTATACTTAGGGCAGGAATTTATGGAAATCTGAAGCTCATGCTTCCCATGGTGGCTAACCTCGAGGAGGTCAGGTGGGTCAAGACTATAGTTGATGAGTGTAAGGAAGAGCTCAAGGCTAAGGGGGTAGAGTTTGCCTCAAATATAGAGATGGGGATAATGGTTGAGATCCCTTCTGCTGCTTTGATGAGCGACCTTTTGGCTAAGGAGGTAGACTTCTTCAGCATAGGAACCAATGACCTTACGCAATATGCTTTAGCTTGCGATAGGGGGAACAAGAACTTGGCTTACCTCTTTGATTCTATGGATCCAGCTGTTTTGAGGCTCATAAAGCTAACCGTTGACGGAGCTCATGCCCATGGTAAATGGGTGGGTGTCTGCGGCGAGATGGCGGGTGAAAAGGAGGCGATTCCCGTGTTAATAGGTCTCGGTGTTGATGAGCTTAGCATGAATGCAAAGCTCATCCCGGCAGCCAAAGCCCTGATAAGAAGGATAAGCTATGAGGAGCTTAAGCTTCTCGCTCAGGATGCTTTAAGGTTAGGTACCGCTAAAGAAGTTAGGGAGCTTGTGATTAAGCGATGCGGGTTATGACCACTCCTCTTCTTAAAGGTATAATTGCTTCCTTGTGGGAATTCATAGATCCCGAAACCATACCTGTGGATACAGTATTCATCCTCACATCTAGCTTATGTAGATTGCCTCACGAGGTTCAAGCTTGTCATTCTGCTGGTAAAAAGGTGTTTGTAGATATGGATTTCGTGGAGGGGCTTTCTGAGGGTAAGGCTGCCATAGATTATCTTAAGTCCATAGGCGTTGATGGATTAATAAGCGTTAAGCTTTCCAACTTTCATTACGCTCGCAAGATCGAAATGCCTTTCGTTCTCAGGGTCTTCGCCTTAGACTCTAAAGCAGTGGAGAAGGCTTACAATCAGGTTAAATCTAACGGTGTCGATATAGTGGAGATACTCCCTGGTTGCGCTTCCCTTAAAGTAGGGAAGATGTTTAAAGCATTAGGTATTAACGTTATAACTGGTGGTCTTGTAACCACGAGACAGGAGGCCAAGAAACTGCTTCAGGTGGTTGATGCTATCTCAACGAGCGCCAAGAATCTTTGGACTAAAGAAGAATTTTGAGGGCCCTTCCCGGGGAGAGGAGGAAGGGCCCTCTTTATTATTTTAACCTCGGTGCGGGTCTCGTCGCTACTATGTCAGCATCACTTCCTGCGACGTTCTTTACGATCACATCTCCTATAGCTACTGGTGCCTCAAGCTCTATATGGGAGATCTCTTCCATAACCTTTGGTATGAGTTTCTTTAAGACCGGTTTACTCGTTTTAACCGAAACAGTTGGGAAGACGCTTCCCTTAACGTTAATCACGCTCATAACTACTCTTTTAGGAGCGGTTATCTCTTGAATGGCGTAATCCTTTCCTCGAGGGCATTTGTTACCGCTTATTGATTCTATTTCGCCGTTATTCTTGGTCTTAATCTCTATCTCGCAACCCAAGGGACAGACTATACATGTTATCCTGTGCGTTTTAATCTCGTTCATCTTTAACTACCTCCATGGTTATCTTATCGCGAGCTTTTCCTATCTCCTCTTTCTTCAGCTTGAGCCTTATCATTTCCGCAGGCTTAACTACTTGGAGCTTAACTTCCTTGCCTATTTCCGGGAACCTGACTTTTACATTCTCTTCAGGTTTTGATACCCTTGCGTAAATCATAACATCTCTTTCACCGCTTACGTAGTGAGGTATTACTAGCCTTATGTTCCTTCCGCGGACTATCCTGCGCCACCTCTTAGTCGGTATTCCACCCTTTTCGACGAACTCTAGGGCTCCTAAAGCTGCTTCTTCTCCCTGTTCTACTACAAAGTCTACAAGGTCGTTTATAACTAAAGCGTTTCCCGCTGTGAATATGCCTGGAATGCTAGTCTCCAGATGATCATTTACTATAGGTCCCTTCGTTGCTTCATCCTTAGTTACTCCTATCTTTTCAAGGATCTTTATGTAAGGAACAAGCCCTGCGGCTACTACAACAGTATCGCATTTTATCTCTCTTTCCGTCCCTTCCTTTATCCTCAGGTCCTCTGTAACTTCGCATATTATGGCTCTTTCAACCCTCTTTGTTCCCTCTATCCTTGTAACGGCATGGCTTAGGTATAATGGTATTCCGAAGTCCTGAAGACATTGCACGACGTTCCTCGTAAGACCCCCTGGGAATGGCATTATCTCTATTACCCCTTTGACTATGGCTCCTTCTAATGCGAAGCGCCTTGCCATTATAAGCCCCACGTCTCCTGATCCAAGTATCAATATTTCCTTTCCAGGCATAATTCCGTAGATGTCCATCATAGTTTGGGCTTCTCCCGCTGTGAATATCCCTGGAACTCTGTTCCCGGTTATTCCTATCTCGAATATATGTCTTTCCCTTGCTCCCGTTGTATAAATTATGCTCTTCGTTTCAAACTTCTTGATACCGTTAGGCGTTGCTACCCTTAGCCTTTTCTCCACATCGGAAACGAGCTCTATCTCTAAGAGATGGGCTCTGGTGTAGCCTTCCACTCCAAGCTTTTCAAACTTGTCTATAAACCGGTAGATAAACTCCGTTCCCGTAAGGTCTTCCTTAAAGTAGTGGAGTCCAAATCCAGGATGTACGCACTGAAGGGGTATGCCTCCGAGCATATCCCTGTTCTCAAGGAGGAGCACCCTCATCCCTAGCTCTTTAGCCTTTGTGGCAGCGGCTAGTCCTCCAGGTCCTCCTCCTATAACTATGGTGTCATAGCTTCCCCTCTCCATGAACCTCATCTCCCTCGCTATGTGTGAAGAAGGTTTTGACATTCCCTAAACCATAGCTCATTTCTTTGCTCTTCATAGCGACATCCCATGTCGCTATGCCAAGCTTTTCTGCTACTATCCTAGCTACCCTTATTCTACAGAAGGATCCCTGACACCAGCCGAACATGGATAGGGTCCTGAACTTTATTCCATCCAAAGTTATAGTCTTTATGCCTATCCTTTGCATTCTTTCTATAGCTTCTATTATTTCCGCTTCTGTGACTTCTTTGCACATGCATACCACATTCCCATATTTTGGATTCCTCTTTATAAGCTCGTCTCTTTCCTCGTCGTTTAGCTCTCTGAACTTTCTTATTCCAGGTCTATTAGGATTCCAGTTTCTTTTCTCTCGTAGGTTTATCCCGAGCTTTCCCTCTATTAGCTCCTTTGCTACATATTCTGCTATGGCTGGTGCTGATGTCAGTGCTGGCGATCTCATGCCAGCGACGTTTATGAATCCCCAGGGCTTCTCGTAAGCCTCGATTACCCAATTCCCATCGGGTGGCTCTGGTCTTAGGCCAGCGAAGGTCTTCATTACCCTGTTTTTTGGAGGTAAAGCCGCTACAAGCTTACTTGCCCACTCCCAGACGTAGTCTAAGCCGCCTTTAGTTGTGGAGGTTTCTTCCTTTGCTTCTAACGGGAGGTCTTCAGCGGTAGGACCAAGCATCAGGCTCCCCTCTATTGTTGTGGATACGTATACACCCTTGGTTAAGGGAGTAGGAGTTTGGTGAACCACCCTCGTTACCTTCGGGAAAGCATCATCCTCAAATAAGAAGTATTCTCCCTTTCTTGGGTGTATCTCAAGATCGATCCCTGCGCTTTTCGATATACTATCAGCGTATATTCCTGCAACGTTGATAACTATGTCGGCTTCAAAGAGACCTTCCTTCGTCTGGACTCCCTTTACTTTACCGTTTTCTATTACTACTCTCTTGACTTCTGCTTCTGTATGAAGCTTAGCGCCGTTTTCTACTGCGTTTTCAATGAGAGCTATAACCGCTTCCCATGGTGCCATCTGGCCCGCTGTGGGGGCCCACAGGGCCCCCACAGCCTGGGGGTTTATATTAGGCTCTAAGGAGCGTAGCTCATCGTCATAAACTAATCTTATTCCTGGAACGCCGTTTCTCTCCCCCAGCTCTAAGTAGTGTCTTGTTATCTCAAGTTCCTCGTCGTTAAAGGCTATCATTAGCTCCCCTGGCCACTTCGCCGGTATGTCTAGCTCCTTTACCCATGTATGCCATAGCCTATTTCCTTCAACGCAGAGCTTTGCCCTCAGTGGATGTTCATCGGGATTCTCTTCATGTCCAGGATGTATTATTGCCGAGTTAGCTTTGCTTGCCCCCCATCCAACATCGGCGTCTCTTTCTAGGATGTGAACCTCAAGGTTTTCATATCTGCTTAAAACTCGAGCTATGGCACTTCCTACGATTCCAGCTCCTATTATTGCTACCTTTTTGACTTCTGCTCTTTTTTGGTCCATCGTTTGCCCTTTTACACCTCGAATCCGAGATCCTTAAGCACTTGAGCCCATCCTAAGGATCTCTTAACGGCTTCCTTCCATGCTTCGTAGAGCCTCTCCCTTGTCTTTTCGTCCATCTTAGGATCGAAGGCCTTGTCTATCTTCCACATCTTAGCTATCTGATCCTGACTCGACCAGTATCCGACGGCCAAGCCTGCGAGGTATGCCGCTCCTAATGCTGTAGTTTCCTGAATGACCGGCCTTACGACTCTTGTACCGAGTATATCTGCCTGGAACTGCATAAGGAAGTTGTTGTTAACAGCTCCGCCATCGACCCTGAGCTCCGCTACCTTTATTCCGCTGTCCTTTTCCATTTCCACGAGGACGTCTTTTGTGAGGTATGCCATAGCTTCAAGAACCGCTCTTGCGAAGTGAGCTCTCCTTGTTCCCCTCGTGATACCGATAGCTAATCCTCTTGCGTATTGATCCCAGTAAGGAGCTCCAAGTCCTACAAAGGCGGGAACGAAGTAAACGCCATCGTTGGAAGCCAAAGAGGCTGCGAGAGGTTCAACCTCAGCCGATACTTCGATTATCTTCAGGGCGTCTCTGAGCCACTGGACTGCTGCTCCAGTGATGAAGACGCTTCCCTCAAGGGCATACTCAACCTTTCCGTTTAATCCCCAAGCTATGGTTGTGAGTAGCCCTTTGGAGGGATAGGCTTTCTCACCGGTGTTCATGAGCATGAAGTTTCCTGTTCCATAGGTATTCTTGACCATTCCAGGCTTGTAGCACGCTTGACCGAAGAGCGCAGCCTGCTGGTCTCCAGCGTCTCCAGAGATTGGGACCTCCGCACCGAAGACGTTTTTATCGGTATATCCGTAGACCTCGCTGGATGGCTTCGGTTGAGGTAAAATTGCCTCGGGTATATCGAGGATCTTCAATATATCTTTGTCCCACTCAAGGGTTTTGATGTTGAAGATCATAGTTCTCGAGGCATTGGAGTAGTCTATCACGTGAACCTTTCCACCGCTTAGCCTCCAAATCAGGAAGGTATCAATCGTTCCAAAGAGGATCTCGCCCTTCTTCGCCTTTGCCTTTAGACCAGGAACGTTGTCAAGAAGCCACTTAATCTTAGGACCGGAGAAGTAGGAGTCTGGGACAAGCCCTGTCTTTTCCTTTATTGAGTCGTAGCAAGTTCTCCTCAGCTCATCGACTATATCTGCGGTTCTCCTGCACTGCCAAACTATAGCGTTATAGACGGGTTTTCCCGTGTCTTTCTCCCAGAGAATGGTTGTTTCTCTCTGATTCGTAACTCCAATTGCAGCTATATCCTTCGGTTCAGCGTTCGCTCTCTCTAAGGCTGTCTTAAAGGCATTAACTTGAGCGCTCCATATCTCCTCTGGGTTGTGCTCGACCCATCCCGGTTTAGGATAGTACTGGGGGAACTCATACTGCCCGACTCCTGCAACGTTACTCTCCTTGTCGAAGACTATTGCTCTTGCGCTGGTTGTACCCTCATCCAACGCCAACACATACTTACTCATTAGGTAGCACCTCCTTTTGTTTTTGCTACCTGGGCTATTAGCCCTAAAGAGAAAGCCACATCTTCTTCACCGAAGATGTGGCTTTCTCTTCTCTCCGCCACACGGGGGCCATATATACTTTTGCTAAGTTATAGTATAGCAGAGGGTCTTTGTTAAGTCAAGAGATATTCCTTAAGAAAGTTTAAACCATGTATTGCTTTTATATACTTAGTTTTCTTATACCTCTTTGTAAATTTTCTTCGGAAGAGGGTCTTAAGCTTTTTCCTTAAAGTATGTCTTATAGGTACGCTTGACATTTTTGGGTCTTGATCTTATAATATCACATAGCTTGGGGCTGTGGCGCAGTGGGAGCGCGCTTCCTTGGCATGGAAGAGGTCACGGGTTCGACTCCCGTCAGCTCCACCATGTTGAAGTTTAAGGGAGAAACCTCGTGGTTTCTCCCTTTTATTTTTATGTTATAATGAAGGAGATGGAAGGCATAATGAATTACAAGATAGAGAGGCTTATATATGAGATAGAGAGCTTTGAGAAGCTTCCCTTTTCCTCGGCTTCGGTTCTCCTTGGCCTGAGGTATATAAAGGAGAGGTTATCTCAAGGGGTAAGCGGAAAGGAGCTAAAGTTTCTCGGTCGCCTCTTAAGATACCTGCTAAGAGGGTTGCGTATGGATATCCCTTGGGCTCTTAAAGCTTATCTTGAGGAGGAGAGCGGTTTAAAGCCCATAGTTTCGATTTATGATGGTTGTTATCCTACCTTTTACCCTGTGAGGGAGTTCTTCCTTCTACTTCTTCCCGAGGATATTCTAGAGGAACCCCTTCTTTATCCTTACCTTTATAGTCTTTACCTAAGGTGGCAGGGAAAGGATGTAGTTTCTTCAGATAGACTTACCTTTGAGAGATATGGGGAGGCATACAGGCTCGCTCTTGCGGAGGTTCTCTTTCCTGGTGGCGAGGGGAGGCTAAAGGGAATCTCCGAGCTTTCTCCTCCTTACTTCTCTAATTTGTCCTCAGCTTTAGCTCAGATTTTTGATTCTCTCCCGCCTTTAGATTATTCTCTCCCAGAGATATTTAACGCTGGTTGGCTTGCAGTCAAAGGTGGCATGGATAGAAGAAGCGTTAACGAGCTTGTGATGACGGCCTTAAAGCTCAGGGCTTTTAGAAAGGAGTGGCAGAAGCTTAGAGATGGCTGTTATACCATCTCAGGAGATAGTTAGGGCTATAGAGACAGGGGAAATAAGGGTTATACCTCTTTTGGACCCTTCCGTTCAGTTGGGAAAGGGGAGTTTAGATGTTAGATTGGGGCTTGATTTCGTACTTTTCAGGAAGAGGATAATGGGGGCCTTTGATCCTTTGAGCGGAGATGCTCCCTTTCTCCCCATGGTTGGCGAAAGGGTATTTCTCGAACCAGGACAACCATTCGTTCTTCACCCAGGGGATTTCGCTCTATCAAGTACTCTCGAATATGTGGCCCTAAGTGAAAGATACATGGCTTATGTCGAAGGAAGGTCCTCTTGGGGGAGACTTGGGCTCGTCGTAGCTACAGCCACGGTTGTCTCTCCTGGATATAGGGGGGTTATAACCCTTGAGCTTGCTAACTTAGGAGTAGCTCCCCTTTACCTTTATCCTGGAACAAGAATCGCACAGCTCGTATTCCATGAGGTTAAGGACGGGGAGGCAAAAGATTACTCCAAAGCCGAAAGCAAATATATAGGAGCTCTCCTTCCTGAGGTTGGCCTTCTTTGGAAGGATCCGGAGTGGGAGATACTTAAGAGATTAAGGGAGAATAGGAGGGTAAGGTAGCTTAAAAGTCCTATGGAGCTTGACCTCACCCTGAGTCTAATCGAAGGTCTAAAGGATCAGAGTAATCCCAAGGTTGCAATTATTTCCAAGGGATCAAGAGCGAGCGGTCTTGGACACATATATAGGTCTATTTATATAGCTAAGGATCTATGGAGGAATGGAATAAAGACGGTCTTCAACGACATGGGTGGGAGTGCTTCCGCCGTTTTAATAGATCTCCCTGGTAGAGAGGAGACATTGGAGGTCCTTTGTTCTATACCGAAGAGTAAATTCAGGGTTGTTTTTGATAACGATGGCTCCTTGGTCGATTTAGATGCGGATATATTGGTTTATCCAGATTTTTTATCGGTTAGGGGTATCAGCTTTAGGGCCAGAAAGGTATTAAGCGGATGGAATTATATTTACCCTCCTCTTGAAATAAGGCTGCTTAAGGAAGCTTCGCGTTCGGTAGGGAAAGATATATTGATCCTATTTGGTGGTGCTGACCCGGGAGGATATACTTTGGCTTTTTTGCAGTATCTCTTAAGGAGAGGTATCCCATCAGGGGTGGTTTTTAATGTGGTTTTTGGTCCTTTGAACCGAGACTATTACTATCTTTCTAAAGTTTTTCTTCCTGATAGTATTAAGGTTTGGAGAGCTTTAAGAGACATTTCTCCTCTTTATGCTTCCTCCTTTATTGTGGTTTCCTCTGGTGGCCTCTCCTTCGCTTATTCCGTCTTTCTTGGGAAACCAACGGTAGGTCTTCCCCAAAGCGAAATGGAGAAAAGGAGGATAAGCTTTTACTCAGGGAGATCCCCCTTAGTTAAACTTGCTTTCTCGATTGAAGACGCTATCGATAAGGTCTATAGCTTGATTGAGGATCCTTATTTGCGTTGATGATGGCAATAAAGTATAATCAGGGATAGGGAGGGTAGGGCTTGAGAAGGCGTTATCTTTTACCGTTTGCAACTTTCGTCTTCATAATAGTTACTTTGGGCTTTTTATTTCACTTCTATAGCGCTAATCAGGTTAAGCGTGAGTTGGAGCTTAAGAGGACCTCTCAGGTTTTGAGGATCTTTCTCGATGGGTTTGCAAGGAGCATATCGACAGGGTATTTTCAGTGGGACGATTTCTATGAAGCGCTTACCTCAAATAGGGAAGATTTTATAGGTGAAAACTTAGGCTACATTAAGAGAGACTTCCCCTACGTGAAGGATGCTAAGATAGTGGAAAGGCTCTCATGGTTTACTGAAGAGGGATTGTATCAGTTTAAGGTTGAGGATAATCGCATTTTTATATACTTTAACGTATGGGACTCTAAGGTGGAAAGGGTCATAGAGGATAGGGTCGCTTTTGTGGAAGTGGATCTCCTGTCCTTATTAAAGGATTTAGAGATATCAAGCTTCTTTATCCCTGACCCTGATGGAGATCTGGTTTTAGAAGGAGTCAGGGTAAGGTCACTTATCCCTCGTATTAAGCCTTTACAAATTTTTTATTCCACAGGCATGGGGATTCTTTCCGCTCTTTTTATTGGGTTTATGCTTATGTTATACAGCGAGAAAACCACGCGGGTGAAGCTTCTTGAGAAGATCTCGATGATTATGGAGGAGAAAGACCCCTATACTAAGAATCACTCTAAGAATGTTGCTTTGATATCGTTAGCTTTGGCTGATCGCCTCGGCCTCGGGGATAAGGAGAAGAAACTTTTAGAGGAGGCTGCTCTGCTTCATGATATAGGTAAGATAGGGGTGTCCGACGAGATTCTGAATAAGAAAGGAAAGCTCACTCCTCAAGAGTTTGATATAGTTAAAAAGCACACGGAGATAGCTTATAATATCTTTTCCGACATCAACGGTGCAGAGCTTTTAGCTAAGATCATAAGGCATCATCATGAGAGGATGGATGGCAGCGGCTATCCTGACGGACTTAAGGGCGAGGAGATCCCCCTTTTGTCGAGGATAATAGCTGTTGCTGATGTATTTGATGCCTTAACCAGCGATAGACCCTATCGCCCTGCCATGTCTTATGATGAGGCTATCAAAGTTATGGAGAGCATGCCTCTTGATGAAAGAGTTTTTCGCGTCCTTAAGGAAAGTTATAAGGAGATCATGAGGATTAAATGATAAAAACCTCTTTTCTTTATAAGCTAATTCAAAGTCGACCTACCCTCAAGAAGGTCCTCGAAAGCATAGGTTGGTCTTTCCTGGATAACCTGTTTCGCAAGGTCATTGGCTTTTTCATCGGCGCATGGGTTGCAAGATATCTTGGCCCCTCTCAGTTTGGTTTATGGAACTACGCGCTAGCTTTAACGAGTCTCTTTGGTGTTTTAGCGTCGCTTGGTGCTGGAAGTATAGCTGTTAGAGAGCTCGTGCGGTCTCCAGAGAAGAGAGACGAACTCATAGGGACCACATTTGTGCTTTACCTTCTGGGCAGCTTAATCTCCTTTAGCTTGATCTTAATATACTCTCTATATATAGCTAAAGTAGATAGCTTCGTCTTTATCTTAATACTGATAAACTCCGTTTCTTTTTTCTTTTATCCCTTCGCTGCAGTTAGCGTTTATTATCATGCTCAGCTTCTCCTTAAATATACGATATGGGCTTATAATATCGCTTTCATTATAGTTGTTATCATTAAGATACTATTGATATGGCATGAAGCTTCTTTAACCTACTTCGTTATAACTGGTCCTGCCGAAGCTATCTTAGGCATATGTTTGTTGACATGGTTTTACGTTCGAAATGTGGGAAGCTTGCGATCTTGGAGATTTTCCTATACTCTAGCTAAAGCTCTAATAAGAAGCGGTTTTCCCCTAGCTTTAAGCAGTGTGGCTTTAATGATTTATGCGAGGATAGATCAGGTGATGATTAGGGAGATGCTTGGTGATCTTTCCTTGGGTCTTTACTCTGTGGCTGTTAAGATAAGTGAGGTTTGGTATTTCGTTCCCGGCGCTATCGCTTCAGCTGCGTTTCCCGCTGTTTTGAGGAGTAAGGAGCTTGGAGAGGAGGTTTATCTTGCTAGACTATCCAAGTACTTCGCGCTGATGGCTTGGATTGGTTTAAGCGTTGGCTTTTTCTTTGCCCTTTCTGGGAGCTATATAGTTAACCTGCTTTTTGGTAGCAGATATGAGGGTTCTGTAGGAGCCTTAAGGGTGCTCGTTTGGAGTGGTATTGGTGTTTGCCTTAGAGCTGCGGGTGACTCATGGTTCATATCTGAAGGTCTTGAGAGATCCATACTTTGTAGGGAGATTTTAGGAGCTGGGTTGAACGTCTTATTAAACCTCCTTTGGATACCTGCTTATGGGATAAATGGTGCAGCTTTAGCTACCCTTGTTAGTTATTCCTTCGTTGGCATTCTCTACGACTACTTAGACAAAAAAACAAGGAAGTTGTTTTTCATGAAGTTGAGGGCCTTCCCTTACGGAGTTCATCTTTTGCGGGAGTATGGGATGAAGCTTTTGAGGGGAGGGGGAGAAAATGGCCTCGACCTTTGAAACAGTTTTTGAGAGCGAAGTTTTGGTCGTAGGTGGTGGCTTAGCGGGTATGCTTGCTGCTTTAGAGGCTAGCATGGAGGGAGCATCGGTAGCTCCCTCAGTAGAATTCATGATAAAATTTTCTTAGAGCTTTTGTCTTAGCTTTTTTTTAAAAGCTTGGTGTTGTAGATGGATTATTTAGAGAGGTTGCTTAAAGAGTATTTCTCTTCTAAAGGAAACGTGCATAGGGTTATCCTGTTTGGTTCCCGTGCTCGAGGGACGCAAAATAGAAGCAGCGATATTGATCTTATCATAATATGTGATACCGATGAGCCCTTCTTTCGAAGGCATAAAGATTTCATAGACCTTTATCTTTTGGTCGAGGAAGAGCTAGACCTATTGATTTATACTCCTTCAGAGTGGGAAAGTATGCAAGAAAGATTGTTTTTTAAGCGCTTGTTAGAAGAGGGGAGAGTTCTATATGAGCGAGGAGAAGTCTAAGAGAGATGCCCTAAGGTGGTTCAGGACAGCTCAAAGCGATTTTGAGGCGGCTTCGCTTCTTCTTAGAGAAGGTAAGCACTCTCACGCTTGCTTTTTATTTCAGCAGTCTGCGGAGAAGGCCATGAAGGCCATTTTCCGTCTGTATGGAGTTGATCCATGGGGGCACTCTGTTAGGAAACTGATAGATCACCTTAAAGATATCGGAGAGGAGCTTTACGAGGATTTTAAACCTCTGATCGAGGAAGCAATCTACCTCGATAGATTTTATATACCTGCGAGATATCCCGATGGACTACCTGGTCTCATCCCGGATGAGGCTTTTACCGCTCGAGATTCTCAAGAGGCCATGAGTATAACTCTAAAGGTCTTAAATAAAGTGAAACAAAGGTTAGAAGTTTAATTTTTGTGGATTATATTGACCATTTGAAAATGATAGCTTATCATATTTTAAAAGTGTACTTGCGTTAAGAGGAAGTGATATTGAATGAGTGGCCTTAGATTGATTAAGTCTGTTCAGGAGATGTCTTCCCTCTCAGAGAATTTTCGGAAAGATGGTAAAAGAATTGTTTTGATACCGACCTTAGGCTATTTTCACGAAGGGCATGTTTCTATGATGAAGATGGGGCGTAGCTTAGGGGATAAGGTTGTGGTTAGCATCTTTGTTAATCCTCTTCAGTTTGATAAAAAGGAAGTTTATTACATGTACCCCCAAGACTTAGAGAGGGATCAGAGAATAGCGGAAGAAGCTGGGGTTGATATTCTTTTCATCCCCTCTTCTGTAGAGATGTATCCTTCGGGCTTTCAGACCTATGTTGAGGTTGAGGAACTTTCCAAACATTTATGTGGAGTATCGAGGCCCTGGCTCTTTAAGGGAATAGCTACTGTGGTTCTGAAGCTCTTTAACATCGTTAGGCCGCACGTCAGCATATTCGGTCTTAAGGATTATCAGCAGTATCTGATTGTAAAGAGGATGGTTAAAGATTTGAACCTTGATGTTGAGGTGGTTGCCCATCCAATTGTTAGGGAGCCTGACGGTCTGGCCATGAGCTCGCGCAACATATACCTCTCTCCACAGGAGAGAGAGTCTGCCCTTTCTCTTTATAGGGCCATTCTTAAGGCTAAGGAGCTTTTATCCTCTGGGGTTAGAGATGTAAGCCAACTTAAGAAGGAACTACTTGATTTTATACAATCCCATCCTTATACTAGGGTTGAATATGTTGAGTTTGTGGATCCCGAAACTCTAGAAAGCGTGAGGGAGGTTAAGGGGCCAACCCTTCTTGCGCTAGCCGTTTATGTGGGCTTAGCGAGAATTATAGATAATGCCATATTGGAGTGAGGGATAATTTTTCTTGAAATCCCTATTTGTTTTTGATATAATTTATAGTTGCTGGTTGGGGTGTCGCCTAAGTGGCAGGGCACCGGACTTTGGATCCGGCAGTGCTGGTTCGAGTCCAGCCACCCCAGCCAATTTTTTATATCCAGGGACCTTTTCTTTTTAATCTCTTTTTCAAAAATTGTGTTATAATTAATCTCATGAGTGAGAGGGCTTTTTTAATATTAGCTGCTGGTAAGGGTAAGAGAATGAAGTCATCGATACCCAAAGTTTTGCACAAGATATGTGGTAAAAGTATGTTGTCCTTCGTTTTAGATTCAATCGAGAGTTTTGAGGGAGAGATCGGGATCGTCATCGGTTTCGGTGGCGATATCATAAGGAGTGAGTTGGGAGACAGGGTCCGTTATATTTATCAGTCCTCTCAAAGGGGAACTGGTGATGCCGTTAGAGTAGCTAAGGATTTTTGGGATAGGTATAAGACGCTTGTGGTTTTGCCTGGCGACGTTCCCTTCATATCCTCCAATACTTTGAGAAAGCTTTTTGAGATTCATGCTAAAGAGGAAAACGCGATAACGCTAGTTACCGCAGTTTTAGAAAACCCAACGGGGTATGGAAGGATTGTCAGAGATGGTATGGGTAGGGTGATTAGGGTGGTTGAGGAGAAGGATGCCACCTCCCTTGAGAGGAATATAAAGGAGGTTAATGGGGGGATATACTGCTTTGACGTGGGTTTTTTAAGAGATAATATCTTTAGGTTGAGTGATGATAACGCTCAAGGGGAGTATTATCTCCCTGATCTTATCAAGATAGCGATTGAGTCTTCACTTAAGGTTGGAACGGTCAAGGTTGAGGATAACTTTGAGATCTTAGGGATAAACGATAGAGAGGCATTAGCTCAGGCTGAGAGGGAATTTAGGAGAAGGATAAACCGTAGGTTGATGCTTGAGGATGGCGTTACCTTGATTGATCCAGATAATGTCTATATATCCTTAGATGTCAGTATAGGCAGAGACACGGTAATATATCCTATGGTTTTCATAGAGGGTAAAAGCGTGATAGGTGAGCGTTGCATTATAGGTCCTAATGTGAGGATAATAGATAGTGTGATAGGGGACAATGTTATTATAAGGGAGAACGTAGTTGTAGAGGGAAGCAGGATAGGGAATGGATGTGAGGTGGGTCCCTTTGCTTATCTTAGGCCTGAGACTGTCTTAGACGATGAGGTTTATGTAGGAAAGTTTGTCGAGGTTAAGAAGAGCTTTATAGGCAGGGGATCGAAGGTCCCTCATCTATCCTATATAGGAGATGCTACGATAGGTGAGCGCGTTAATGTCGGCGCAGGGACTATAACCTGCAATTATGATGGAATTAAGAAAAATCCGACTTTCATAGAAGATGATGTTTTCATAGGAAGTGATACTATGCTTGTGGCCCCAGTGAGGGTTGGCAAAGGTGCGATAACGGGAGCTGGGTCGGTGATAACCAAGGACGTTCCTCCTGATAGCCTTGCGGTGGCAAGGGCTAAGCAGGTTAACATCGAGGGTTGGGCTAAGAGAAGGCGGAAAGGGGATGAGACTAAGGATGGGGGATAGGTTTCATTTCGATGGGAGTCTGAAGATATTTTCTGGGACTGCTAATCCGGACCTCGCTGAGGCTATAGCTAACGCTTTGGGTATTAAGCTTTCGAGCGTTAAGATATCGCGCTTCAGTGATGGTGAGCTATATGTCAGGATTGAGGAGAACGTCAGAGGAGCAGATGTGTTTGTGGTTCAACCCACTTGTTACCCTGGCGATAAGAACCTCATGGAACTTCTCATAATGCTTGACGCTTTAAGGAGAGCGTCTGCATCGAGAATAACGGCTGTGATTCCATACTATGGATATGCTCGACAGGATAGGAAAACTCAAGGCAGGGAGCCCATAACTGCCAAGCTGGTTGCTAACCTTATAACTACCGCTGGCGCTGATAGAGTTTTAACCTGTGATCTTCATGCTGGGCAAATTCAGGGTTTCTTCGACATACCCTTGGACCACCTTACGGCTATACCACTGCTTGCGGATTACTTCTTAGAGTATCTTGGAGCTCGCGATGATATAGTTGTTGTTTCACCTGATGTGGGGGGAGTCGTTAGAGCTAGGAAGTTTGCAGAGTATTTAAGGGCTGCTATAGCTATAGTAGATAAAAGGAGGCCTTATGAAATTCCAAACGTTTCCGAGGTTATGGAGATAGTTGGGGATGTTAAGGATAAGGTAGCGATAATAGTCGATGATATAATAGATACTGCGGGAACGATGGTGAATGCGGCAAAGGCCATTCTTGAGAGAGGTGCAAAGGTTGTCTATGCGTGTGCCACTCACGCTGTTCTCTCTGGAAACGCTATAGAGAGGTTGAATAACTCTCCTATAAAGGAAGTTCTCTTGACAGATACGATTCCTTTGCCGGCGGAAAAGAGGATAGAGAAGATAAAGATAAGGTCGATAGCCTCACTATTCGCTGAGGCTATAAGAAGGATACATTATAATCTTTCGGTAAGCATGCTCTTTAAGCGGGAGGGAGAGGAATGAAGGTATCTGAACTCAAGGCTTCGGTTAGAGATAGGGTAGGTAAGGGAGAGTCTAAAAAGTTGAGGAGGAAGGGGCTTATCCCTGCCATCCTATATGGGGGGAGCGTAGGGAGTTTGCCCATCGTGCTTGAAAGGGGAGAGGTCATAAGGAAGATCTCTGAAAGAGATCTTGAACATACCGTCTACTCTCTGAAACTCGATGGAAAGGAGTACGACGTTTTGGTTAAGGATATCCAGATTGATCCTTTAACCGATGAGGTTATCCATGTTGATCTTCTTGAGCTTGAGAGGGGTAAGGCTATTACCGTTGAAGTCCCAATAGTTTTAGTTGGCAAGGAGGTATGTAAGGGGGTCAAGATGGGAGGTATACTTGAGCAGCATCTATGGAGCATAGAGGTTGAGTGTCTGCCAAGGAACATACCAGACGTTATAGAGGTTGATATAAGCGAGCTTGAGTTGGGAGACTCTCTGCACGTTGAAGATCTGAAGCTTCCTGAGGGGATAAAGGTTCTTGAGGATCCTGAAACCACAGTGGTGGTTATAGCCGAGCCGGTAGAGGAGGTAGTTGAGGAGGCCGCTCCTGAGATAACTGAGCCGGAGATCGCTTCTAAGAGGAAGAAAGAGGAAGAGGAGGAGTAAGGATTTCTATTTGCGCCTTATAGTTGGGTTAGGGAATCCCGGTCCCAAGTACGAGTTTACGAGACACAATATAGGCTTTAGGGTTATAGATTTACTGGCTGGAAGGTGGGGTGTTAGGGTAGACCGTTACGAGTGTAAGGCTCTTGTGGGAGAAAAGGATGAAAGTGTGATTATCGCTAAACCCATGACCTATATGAACAGAAGCGGCGAGGCCGTGAGAGAGCTTCTTTTGAAGTATAAGGCCTCGCCGTCTAGTATTCTAATCATTTACGATGATCTTTATCTTCCTTTCGGTGTTTTGAGGATAAGGAAGAGAGGGGGTTCTGGGGGACATAGGGGTATGGAGTCTATAATAAGTGCTTTAGAAACCGAAGATATCCCTCGATTGAGGTTAGGTATAGGCCCACCACCGCCGAACGGGTATGAATACTTTGTCCTAAGCGAGTTTACAGATAGAGAGATGCGTTTGCTTCCCCACTTTTTAAAGAGGGCGGCTGATGCTGTTGAGACCATACTTTCGGAGGGCATGGATAAAGCCATGGCCCTATACAACGCGAGGGATATTTTGGAAGATGGCAGCTAAATCTTTTATAGATAACTTGAAGGAAAAGTTAATAAAGGAGAAGTTTGCTAAGGTTGGAAAGGTTAGGAAGGGCGGTATCTGGTATATAATCAAGAAGCTCTTCGGTGAGCCTTGGACCAATATTTGTATAGTTCCGGGAGAAAGCTCTTTGCTTAGCGGAATCAGGGAGAGTCTCTCTTCTTCTCTTTCTATAAGTGTTCCTCAGATTTCCTCTCCTCAAGAGTTTTTCTCCCTTAGCGGGAACTTTATGGCCATCCTGTCCCTTGACCTCGCTCTCTCAACTGCCTTTCGTAAAGGGGAGACCCTGAAGCTTGGGGTGGGGCAGAAGATAGGATATGGTGAGCTTTTATTCTCTTTGAGAAGCCTAGGATATAAGAGGAGTGAGCCCCCACTACTGGTGGGGGAGTTTGCCTTAAGGGGAGATGTCATAGAGGTAAGGGCTCCTAAGAGCAATTGGGTTATCTCGCTTTACGGGGATGAGATAGATTATATAGGTATAACTGATCCCGATAATTTGGGAGCCCCCTTAAAGAGGGTTGAAAGTTGTGAGATAGTTTCTCCCACCCAGTCTGGTGAGGGTAGGTTCTGGGATATCCTTCCAAGAGGAGCTTTAGTTATATGGATATATGTGGATGAGGGGTTAATCCCCAATGGAGAGAGGAAGATTCCCTTTCTCCTCCTTGTGCGAGAGGAGGTGGAGGGAGGTCTCAACATACCTTGGAATCCCTACATCCCTACACCTATAGACAGAGAGTTATCCTTTAAGGAAGGGGATTACGTAGTTCATGAGGATTATGGTATAGGTATATACAGGGGCATAAAGAGGATAAAGGTGGATGGAGTTGAAGGAGACTATCTCCTGATCGAATACGATAGGGGAGAAAGGCTTTATGTACCTTCGATCAGCTTGGACAAGGTTTCACCCTACCTCGGGGGATTAGAGAGCCCACCATTAGGAAGTTTGAAGAAGGGTTCATGGGAGAGCGTGCGAAAAAGGGTTAAAAAAAGTGTGGAGGAGGTTGCGAGGGAGCTTTTAAGGATATATGCATTAAGGAGTGTGGCTACTGGGTATGCCTTCTCGAAGGACTCCAGTTGGCAGAAGGAATTCGAAGCCCGATTTGAGTTTGATGAGACCCCAGACCAGCTTAAGGCGATAGAAGAGGTTAAAAGAGATATGGAGTCTCCTCGCCCCATGGATAGGTTGATATGCGGCGACGTGGGGTATGGTAAGACGGAGGTTGCCTTCAGAGCTGCTTTTAAGGCAGTCATGGATGGGAAGCAGGTGGCTTTCCTATGTCCTACTACGGTTCTCGCTTTTCAGCATTATATGAATATGAAAAGGAGGATGGAGGGGTTTCCAATAAGGATAGCGATGCTCAGTAGGTTTGTGCCTAAGGGAGAGCAGCTTGAGGTTATAGAGGGTCTAAAGAGGGGGAATATAGACATAGTTGTCGGGACCCATATGCTTTTAAGTGAGGAGGTATCCTTTAAGGATCTTGGTCTGCTTATAATAGATGAGGAGCAGAGGTTTGGGGTTATGCAAAAGGAGAAGTTGAAGAAGCTGAAGCTGGAGGTGGATGTCTTAACCCTTAGCGCTACTCCTATACCTAGGACCCTTTATCTGGCTTTGAGTGGTATAAAGGATATAAGCGTTATAAATACGCCCCCTTGGGGGAGAAGAAACGTGGAGATATATGTTGGGGAATGGGACGAGGAGCTTGTAAGAGGCGCTATAGTTAGGGAGTTTGAAAGAGGAGGTCAAGCTTTTTTAGTTCACAATAAGGTTGAGGATATATATTCCTTTGCTGAAAGGATATCCAAGCTGGTTCCTGAAGCCAGCGTGGGTGTGGCTCATGGGAAGATGAATGAGGAGGAGCTTGAGGATGTGATGATGAGCTTTATCTCTGGGAAGATCAATCTCTTGATTTGTACAACCATAATCGAAAACGGTCTTGATATTCCGAATGCCAACACGATGATAGTTCATGAAGCTCAAAACCTTGGATTAGCCCAGCTTTACCAGCTTAGGGGTAGGGTAGGAAGGTCGAATAGGCAGGCTTACGTTTACCTACTTTATGAGGATGAAGCCTCTTTAACCGATACAGCTAGAGAGAGGTTGGAGGCGATGAAGGAGTTTGGGGAGCTTGGGTCGTCACTTAAGCTTGCCCTTAGGGATATGCAGATAAGAGGGGTGGGGAATATACTTGGGCCTGAGCAGCACGGTTTCGTGAATGCTGTAGGATTCCATCTTTATTGTAAAATGCTTGAGGAAACCATAGCATCGTTAAAGGGAGATCTTCCCAAGGTTCTTTCCTCGAAGGTTGATCTTGGTCTTGACGCTTATATTCCCGAGGATTACATAGATAGTGAGGAAGAGAGGTTGTATTATTATAGAAGGCTCATCGGTCTGAAATCTCTGGAGGATGTTGAGGATCTTAGAATAGAGGTTGAGGAAAGGTTTGGGAGGCTTCCAGATGCTGTTCTTAACCTTTTTAAGATAGTTGAATTTAAAACTAGGGCTCAGGATGCTGGTGTTTCTGAGATATGCTTTAGAGATAGAAGACTTTCCATCGCGCTTCACCCCTCAATTTGGGGGGGAAGGCAGGACGTAAAGGGCTATTTCTCATCCTTGGGATTTGATCATATTAACCTTCGTTTTGAAAAGGAGGTTCTTACCCTTTCTGGGGTTGAAAGGATCCTTCTTAAGGTACTTTCTGAGCTTAAGGAGATGAGAGACTCATGGCGGGGAAAGAGTTTGAACGTCTCGTTAGCATAATGGAAAGGCTCAGAGGTGAAGGGGGTTGCCCCTGGGACAGGAAGCAGACCTTGGAGAGTCTTCTTTCCTATCTGCTTGAGGAGACCTATGAGGTCGTTGATGCTGTGAAAAAAGGAGATTATTCAGCCTTAAGGGAGGAGTTGGGCGATCTCCTTCTTCAAGTGGTTTTTCAGGCCCAGATAGCTAAGGAAAAGGGGTTGTTTGACATAAGGGATGTAATAAAGGGCATAAATGAGAAACTTATAAGGAGGCATCCTCACGTTTTCGGTGAGGAGGAATTCAAGGATTCTGATGAGGTCCTGTTGAACTGGGAGAGGATGAAAAAGGAGGAAAAGAGCAAGGAATCGGTGCTTGATGGGATTCCTCTTTACATACCTGCTCTTTTAAGGGCCTATGAGCTTCAGGAGAGGGCAAGAAGGGTGGGTTTTGATTGGGAAAGGACGGAAGAGGTTATGGAGAAGATAGAGGAGGAGTGGGGGGAGTTCAAGGAGGCTTATGTTGAAGGAGATCGCAAGAGGATGGAAGAGGAGATCGGAGACCTCCTTTTCGCTTTGGTGAATTTGGCTAGATTTATAGGGGTTAATCCCGAGCTTGCTCTTCACTCCGTGAACGAGAAGTTTAGAAGGAGGTTTCTTTACATAGAGGAGAAAGCTCGGGAAAAAGATAAACCCCTTTCCTCCTTTAGCTTGGCAGAGATGGAGGGTTGGTGGGAGGAGGCTAAGAAAAGGGAGGTGCGTTAAGATATATGGATAAGAGAAAGATTGGCATAACTGACTTGACGTTAAGGGACGGACATCAGTCCCTTATAGCTACAAGGATGAGATTGGACGATATGATTCCAATAGCTGAGGCTATGGATGAGGTTGGATTTCACTCGGTTGAGGTATGGGGTGGGGCTACCTTCGATACGTGTATAAGATTTTTGGATGAAGATCCATGGGATAGGCTGAGAGAGCTGAAGAAAAGGTTTAAGAAGACGCCATTGCAGATGCTATTAAGGGGCCAAAACGTGGTTGGATACAGGAACTACCCCGATGATGTGGTTAGGGAGTTCGTTAAGAGAGCCGCTTATAATGGTATAGATATATTTAGGATCTTTGATGCTCTAAATGATGTTAGGAACATGGAGGTTGCAACCGATGCGGTTAAAAAGGAGGGAGCTCATGCTCAACTTGCCATAAGCTATACCGTTTCCCCAGTTCACACCCTTGATAGATACCTAGAGATGGTTAAAGATATGGTTGAGCTTGGAGCGGACTCTATCTGTATAAAGGATATGGCGGGCTTACTTTCTCCCAAGGTTGCTTATGAGCTTGTAAGGGGGATAAAGGAAAAGTTTAACATCCCGGTTCAGGTTCATTCTCACTATACGAGTGGGATGGCTTCCATGGCTTTGCTTAAAGCTGTAGAAGCTGGTGCTGATGTTGTAGATACCGCTATGTCACCCTTTGCCTTGGGAACATCTCACCCTCCTACGGAAACGATGGTTTACGTGTTAAGTGAGATGGGCTACGATACAGGGATAGAGCTAACATCCCTCGTGGATATAGCGGAGCATTTCAAAAAGGTTAGGGAATCTCATAAGGATAAACTCGCTGACCTTACGGTGGATGTCAATGTTCTAATATATCAGATACCCGGTGGCATGTATTCTAACTTTATAAGTCAGCTTAAGGAGCAGAAAGCTTTAGATAAACTTAAGGATGTGCTTGAGGAGGTCCCGAGGGTTAGAAGGGAGTTAGGTTATCCTCCGTTAGTTACACCCACAAGCCAGCTTGTGGGAACTCAGGCTACGCTTAACGTCCTTGTAGGTGAGAGGTATAAGATAGTTCCTAAGGAGGTTAGGGACTATATTAAGGGGTTTTATGGTAGGCCTCCCGCTCCTATAGACCCGGAGGTAAAGAGAAAGGCCATAGGGGATGAAGAGCCTATAACCTGTAGGCCTGCGGATCTTCTTGAACCCATGTTGGAAAAGTGTAGAAAAGAGTTAGGAGTTTTAGCGGTTGAGCCAGAGGACGTTTTGACCTATGCTTTGTTTCCTCAAGTTGCTATCGACTTCTTGAGGAGAAAGTATGCAAGGAAGTTCAAGTTGGATATGGGGTTTGAGAAGCCGTGGGATGAGTATGCCTATCCGGTTTAGAAAGGGGGAATAAGTTATGGAGCTTGAGGGGAAGGTAAAAGAGGTTTTAGATAATTTCGTCAACCCCTATTTGGCAATCGAGGGGGGTAAGGCGGAGCTGGTTAGCGTGGATGAAGATGGGAAGGTCAAGATTAGACTTACGGGACAGTGTGGAGGGTGCCCCTTCGCCCAGTTCACCTTGAAGGCTATGGTGGAGTCTACGATAAAGAAGCATGTGCCAGAGGTAAAAAGTGTTGAGTCCGTTTGAAGGGGGTGAAAGCTTAAATCGTGGGTGAAGTCAAGACCGAACTGAGGTTTTTGGCAGATGACCACCTCGTGATGATAAACGTTGCAGGTAAAGAGGATGAGAACCTACGGTTTGTTGAAAAGAGCTTCAACGTTAGGATATTCCCTAGAGGAAATGAGCTTGTTATGGTAGGTAATGATGAGGAGTCTCTGAAAAAGGCAGGCATCCTGTTTCAAGAGATGATGGAAATAGCTAGAAAAGGGCATCCAATAAGTCTTAAGGAACTTAAATATAGCGTTAAGATGTTAAAGCAGGGTAGGGATTTAAAGCTAGGTGAGCTTTACGATGATGTAATTCACGTTACTGTCAGGGGTAAGATAATAAGACCGAAGACTTTAGGACAGAAGAAGTATGTGGAGGCGGTGAGGGAAAACGATATAACTTTTGCTATAGGGCCTGCTGGTACTGGTAAAACCTACCTTGCTGTTGCCTTAGCCGTTTCTTACCTTCAGAGTAGGAAGGTTGGAAGAATTATACTTGTCAGGCCAGCCGTTGAAGCGGGGGAGAAGCTCGGTTTTCTTCCTGGGGATTTAAGAGAGAAAATAGAGCCCTATCTCAGACCCCTCTATGACGCTCTTTATGAGATGCTTGAGGCTGAAAGGTTCCATAAGCTTTTGGAGAGCGGAACCATAGAGATAGCCCCCTTAGCCTATATGCGAGGAAGGACGCTTAACGATGCCTTCGTTATACTTGATGAGGCTCAGAACGCTACCCCGGAGCAGATGAAGATGTTCTTGACAAGGTTGGGGTTTGGTTCCAAAATGGTTATAACCGGTGATATAACTCAGATAGATCTGCCGGGCAAGAGATCTGGTCTTGTTGAAGTTAGAGATATATTAATTGGCATAGGAGGCATAGCCTTTGTTTACCTAACGGAGCAGGATGTTGTGAGGCATGAGCTAGTTCAGAGGATAGTTAAAGCCTATGAGGAATATGAGATGAGGAGGGAGAATGAGTCGCGGGAAAAGCAACGGCAGTAGTGGTTTAAAAGACACTTTAAGGCGCATTAAGGTTAAGCTTAGTTTAATACTGGTCTTAATGGGTATAGGGTTAAGTGCTTTCTTTATGCTTTCGTGGGATTGGCTGTCCATCTTAGCTTTTTCGGTTGGGGTTGGGGAGAAGGCTCCTTACGATATAGTGGCTCATAAGGATGTGGAGATTATAGATGAAGAAGAGACACAAAAGCTTAAAGAGAGGGTTGCTTCGAGAATAAGGGGTGTGTTCATCGCCGATGAGAGGGTTGTTGAGGAGGTCTTAGCGAAGGTTAAAGAGAGGCTTTCAGGCTTGGAGGAGCTTCTTCCTGAGCAGAGAGATCATATCCTTAAGGTGCTTGAAGAGGGGTATTCTAAGGGCATCTCTCAGGAGTCCTTGCCCGCTTTGCTGGAGGGAATTTTGAAACGTGCTTCAGAGATAACCCTACATGAGGATGTTATAACCAAGCTTAAGGATATTCTTGAGGCCGAGCTTAAGCCTAACGTTAGGCTTGATGAGACTGAAACGGAAAAACAGAGGCTCCTTGCTGTAAGAGAGGTAAGACCCGTTACCCTGAGGGTTCATAGAGGGGAGACCGTCGTTCGTAAGGGTGAGCCGCTTAAAAGGGAGCATATCTTAATCCTTGAGGCTTTGGGCTTCTCTAAATCCAAGATAACCCTAAAGTTGATCGGGATACTTATCGTTTCGCTTCTTTTGATTTGGATTATCTATATCTACTTAGCCATCTGGTATAGTAAGGGCTTTGAGGATATAGGTCTGCTTCTCTTTATATTCTTTTCCGTTTCCCTACTTTTCTTCTTGGGGAGGATCCTGACCCCTGTCTTTCCTACCTTGGTTCCCATAGGCATAGTTCCTTTGTCTTACGCTGTATTGATATGTCCTAGGTTTGCTATTTTCATGACTTGGATTCTGGCATTTGCCTTGAGCTTCTTTAAGGGCGCTGGTTTTGCTCCCCTCGTATTGGGCATATTCGGTGGTATTGCTGGTATAAAGGAGCTGAGAGGGATAAGGCATAGGGGCTCCTTCATAAGAGCGGGAGTAATAATGGGAGTGGTTAACGGGATCGCTTTAACTGCCATCGGTCTGTTCCTGAATATTCCCACAAGGGTGATGCTTTTAAACGGTTTCTTGGGCTTTCTTAACGGTGTTGGTTCAAGCATAGTCGTTGCAGGTGGACTTCCCTATGTGGAAAGCCTTTTCGGGCTCTTTTCTCCCCTTAGGCTCCTTGAGCTTGCTGACCCATCTCATCCCCTATTAAGAAGGCTTCAGGTTGAGGCTCCGGGAACCTATCATCATAGCCTTTTGGTAGCTAATCTGGCCGAGGCAGCAGCGGATGAGATAGGGGCTGACGCTCTGCTTGCCAGGGTTGGCTCCTACTACCATGACATAGGCAAGCTTAAAAGACCACACCTTTTCATAGAGAATCAGGTTGACGAGAAAAACTACCATGAGAAAATAACGCCTCATCTTAGTTTGCTTGTTGTGACCTCCCACGTTAAGGATGGCTTAGAGTTGGCTAGGGAGTATAAACTTCCTCAACCGGTTGTCGATATAATTCTTCAGCATCATGGAACAAGTGTTGTTTCCTACTTCTATCATAAGGCTAAGGAGGAAATGGGCGATGCAGTGAACCCAGACGATTTTAGGTATCCTGGTCCAAAGCCTCAGACTAAGGAGGCCGCTATAGTTATGCTTGCGGATTGCGTTGAAGCTTCAGCTAGATTGTTAACAGAACTTACGCCGTCTAAGCTTGAGGGGTTGGTGAGAGAGGCGATAAAGATGAAAGTAGAAGATGGGCAATTGAACGAATCTCCGTTATCCTTTAGGGATCTGGAGAGGATAGTATATACTTTCGTTAAAGTTCTTAGGGGGATGTATCATTCGAGGATAGAGTATCCAGAGGGGGGAAAGAACGGTGAGAGTTCTAATAAACGATCAAGGGAAGCTTCTAAGGAGGGTGGGATTAACCCAGAAGGAGATAAGAGAGATAACGCGCATGGTGGTAGGGAGGGAGTATAGGGATTCGATTAAGCTTTCGAAAATGAAGGTGAGCCTTACCTTCGTGACCGATAGAGAGATGATACCTGTAAATGAGGCTTTCACTGGGAGGAAGGGCTCAACTGATGTTTTATCTTTCCCAATGCATGACGATATTGATGAGCGTGCGCCCTTCTTCCTTTTAGGAGAGGTGATGGTCTCGATAGATAGGGCTATTTCTCAGGCTCAGGAAGCTGGTTGGGACCCTGCATCTGAGGTGAAGCTTCTTGTCATTCACGGATTGCTTCATCTTCTTGGTTATGATCATGCTTCTGAAGAGGAAGCTGCAAAGATGCGTTTAAAGGAAAGGGAGTATTTGGAAGGCTTTAAGAAGGAAGAGTCAGGTGATGGAAGTTCCTAAAGCGGATTTGTTTCTTTTAGCTTTGTTCGTTTCTCTATCAGCTCTTTTCTCGGCTTCGGAAACTGCGCTTGTATCTTTAAGCAAGACTAAGATACTTAGCTTGATGAAAACTACCCCATCTAAAGCAAAGGCTTGGGAGTTTTTCTTAGATGATCCTCAGAGGGTGCTTGTGGCTATACTCATAGGCAACAACTTAGTTAATATAACCGCATCTGCGTTAGCTACATCCTTATCCCTGAAGATCTTCCCTAACCTTGGTGTTGGTTTTGCCATAGGTATAATGACCTTAGTGATACTCTTTTTCGGTGAGATAACGCCAAAGGGGTTGGCGCTAAGATATTCTGAGGATATAGCCAAAAGAGTTATATACACTATGTATTTGTTATCGCTGGTCTTTTACCCTGTTGCGATCGTATTTTCTAAGATCGTTGAGCTCTTGGGAGGGGAAAGCAAAAAATTCCTTTACCCTCTTATTACGAGAGAGGAGCTTGAGATTCTCTTATCTAGAGGTGAAGAGGTGGATCTCGAGGAAGAGGAAAGGAAGATGATAAGGAGCGTTATAGATCTTGGAGATAAGGTAGTCAGAGAGATCATGGTTCCAAGACCTGATATGGTTTGCTTGGAATCTACCTCCGATGTTAGGGATGCAGTAAGGGTGGTGGAGGATTATGGTCATTCTCGAATACCCATTTTTGAGAATGATATAGATAATATCATAGGCATACTCTACGCTAAGGATCTACTTCCCGTGATAGCCGCTGGTAAGTGGGATGAGAAGGTTGGGAGATTAGCTCGCTCTCCCTACTTCGTTCCCGAGACCAAACCTGTTAAGGAGCTCTTCGAGGAGTTAAGGCAGAGAAAGATTCATATAGCGATAGTGATAGATGAATATGGTGGAACCGCAGGTTTGGTTACAATGGAGGATATTCTTGAGGAGATAGTGGGGGAGATAGAGGATGAATACGATAAGGAGCTCCCACCTGTGGAAAAGGTTGGAGAGGAGGTCTATGTAGTCGATGGAAAGATGAACCTCGACGAGCTTCTTGAGCTGTTCGGTATCGAGGGCGATAGTGATCTTGAGGAAAGGGACTATGATACGGTAGCAGGTCTACTCTTCTCATTGCTTGGGAGGATCCCTCGGACAGGAGAAGAGGTTAACTTCAAAAATCTTAAGCTAAAGGTCCTTGAGGTCAAAAGGAATAGAATCAAGAGGGTTATGGTTTTGAAGGAAGAGGGTGGAAGGGCTGAGGAGGATTAGACATTACTTCTTTGCTGGGCTTATAGTTGTCATTCCCTTAACGATAACTTTATACGTTTTCTATCAGATCTTCCTTTGGGTCGATGCTAATCTTGGAAGGATAGTTTTCAAGCTCACGAGTTATAAGATCCCTGGTATAAGCTTTTTGTTCCTTGGAGTCTTCGTTTTACTGACAATTCTGATAGGTATGTTGACAGCCCACTATATAGGGAGAAGATTGGTTTCGCTATTAGAGGGATTGGTCTCGATGATCCCCTTCGTCAGGGGGGTTTACATGACCATAAAGCAGGTACTTGAAGTTTTTCTGGTTAAAGAGAAAAGCTCCTTTAGGGAGGTCGTTTTGGTGGAGTTCCCGCGTAAGGGAATTTATTCGATGGGGCTCGTTACGAGTAAAGGAGGAAAATTTGTTTCTTGTGTCGATAAGGATGAGTTCCTTACGATTTTTGTGCCCACAGCTCCTAATCCTACATCGGGTTTCGTGCTTCTCGTCCCAGCAAGTGAGGTCATTCGCATTCCCATCACGGTGGATCAGGCATTAAAGTTTGTGGTTTCAGCAGGAGTTTTAGCGAGCGAATTATTGGAGGAGAAGAAAAATGCTTTGGAATACGAAGAAAAGAGAAAATTGGATTCTGTGGATACTTCTAATACTTTTGGCCGTTAACACCGTTTTCCTAGTTAAATTAATAGATATTGGTGGTTTAGGTGGTAGAGCTGCAGAGCTCAAAAAGGCTAAAGGTATGGCTGTTATCCTTCTTCAATACTATCAGCTTTTAGCGAATCAGCTTGGAGTTTCAAACTACCCTTCCGTTAGGAGCGCTCTTGCCAGACTTCGGTTTGAGACCGAATCTTCTTCAACCGCGGAGGAGACTATAGGCGCTTTGCTTCATCATGGTAGTCTCGTTTATGATGCTATCTTAAATGAGGCTAAGAATCATCACTTAAGGGAGGTTGTTAATCTTATCGCTTCCGATAGCAAGGTTAGAGTGTTCGATGGAGTTGCTGAGATAGTCATAAGAAGGGCTGAAGATGGGAGTAGGGTTGAAGTGGAGGCTCCTCGGGGGTTGCTTTCTGGTGAAACCATCTCCAAGATAGAGGAGATTCCTCTATTCCGTCAAATTTCCTCTACCTTTAGGTTTGAGGTATCACAGGGAAAGGTGGTAGTTTTAACTGAGGACATGCTTAAAAGCAGATTGGATAGCCTTAAGGGGGAGATCATGAGCTTGAAAAGCCGTCTTGACACTTTAGCCAGCTTGGCAGGCTTTGCTCCCCTAGAGGGGGAGGGAATTATCCTTAAGGTTTATGATGCTAAGAAAAAAGAGGGCGAAGCCCATATAATACACGATAGCGACCTCAGGGATATAGTTAATGAGCTCTTCGCCGCTGGAGCTCTTGGCATTCAGGTAGGAGGGGAAAGGTTAGTGGTTCAGTCATCCATAAGGTGCGTTGGTCCCGTGATCTTGGTTAATCATAGACCGATTCCGGTTGATCCGGTTATCATAAAGGCTGTTGGAAATCCTGAGGTTTTGAGCTCTGCCTTAAGGCTCATAGAGAAGAGCCTAGAGTTCTTTGGAATAAGGATAGAGGTGGAAAAGAGTGAGAAGGTGAGTCTCGTTGGTTACAGAGATTGAGAAAGTCAAACTGATTAAAGCGGCGCTTAAAGCGATGGAGCGGGCTTACGCTCCTTATTCTGGCTTTAGGGTCGGTTCGGCTATACTATCTAAGGATGGTAAGATATTTTGGGGATGCAATGTTGAAAACTCTTCCTATGGTTTGACTATCTGCGCTGAGCGTGTCGCTCTCTTTAGTGCCGTTGCGAATGGGTGTAGGGAGTTTGAAGTCATAGCTGTAGTTGGTGATTCTTCAGATTTCATTTACCCTTGCGGTGCCTGTAGGCAGACGCTTTATGAGTTTTCTGAAGATCTCTTAGTTATTATGGCGAAGCCAGATGGAAGTTTCATTGAGAGGAGGCTAAAGGATTTACTTCCATGGGGGTTCAAACTGATAAGGTGAGCAAGAAAAAGATGGGCTTCGTTGCTTTGGTCGGAAGACCAAATGTGGGAAAGTCAACCCTAATGAATGCTCTTTTGGGGAGGAAGGTCGCTATAGTTTCTCCCAAGCCTCAGACCACGAGGACCCAAGTTAGAGGGATTCTCACTCGGCCGGAGGGACAGATAGTTTTCATTGATACGCCTGGAATTCATAAGCCAAGGCATCTTTTGGGGGAAGAGATGGTTAAGATAGCCATGGAGTCGCTTGAAGGGGTTGACCTTATACTTTACTTGGTTGAGGCAAGCGATCAGGAGATATCACCCGAGGATGAGATCATAATATCCCTTTTGAGTAAGGTAGATACTCCCAAGTTTCTCTTGGTTAATAAGATAGATCTGCTTGAATATAAGGAGGCCTTTTGGAGAGCTATTGAGCTTTATCAGGATAAGCTTTACTTCAGGGAGGTTATACCCATCTCTGCCTTTAAGGGAACCAACTTGGATGTACTTATCGAGAAGATATTTGAGCACTTACCTTATGGTGAACCCCTTTACCCAGATAACATGGTTACTGATCAGTCGCTTAAGTTTTTGATATCGGAGATAATAAGGGAGAAGCTGTTTAATGAGCTTCATCAGGAGATACCTTACTCGGTTGCGGTTGTTCTGGAAGAGATGGAAAGGAGAGAGAACAAGAATCTGGTTTACATAAGGGCTACTATATATGTGGAGAGAGATTCTCATAGGAAGATAGTCATAGGTAAAGGGGGAAGCATGCTCAAGAAGATAGGGAGGATGGCTCGGGAAGAGATAGAACATATCTTAGGGTCGAAGGTTTTCCTTGAGCTTTGGGTTAAGGTTAGAGAGGACTGGAGAATGTCGGAGAGCGATGTTAGGAGGTTAGGTTTTTCGGAGTATTGAGGGGAAATGGTTTTCGATAGGTTTATCCACCTTCATGCTTTAATCCTTGGCAGGAAAGTTGTGAGATCAGATAAGCTTCTCTCCATCTTTACGAGAGAGAAGGGGAAGCTTTTGGTTATCGCACCTGGTGCCGCTAAGATTCCAAATAGGTTTGGGGGTCTCCTAGAGCCATTGAATTATGGGGTGATGAGCGTTTATCGCTCTACGCGTGGGAACCTTTATCTTAAAGAGTTTGATTTGGGAAGGAGTTTCTGGAAGGTAAGGTCCTCTTTAGATAGGTTGAGGGCGAGCCTATCTTATCTTCGTCTTATTGAGGAACTTCTTCCCTATGAGCTTCCTGAGCCGAAGCTGTTTGATTCTTCCCTTGCCTTTTTGAAATTTCTTGAGGAGGATGGCGACCCTACCCTTGGTGAGCTTGTTGCTTCCGTTAAGGTTCTTAACATCCTTGGCTATCTTCCTAGATTTGATGTCTGCTATTCCTGCGGTCAAGATCTTAGGGGAGTGGCCTATGTAAGTGGGGATTCGCTTTTTCCTCTTTGTGAGGATTGCTCTTCAGGAGAGGTTATCAAGCTTGATGACGAGGCTATAACTATAATGCGAGATGCTCAAAAAGGTTCCTTTGCCACTTTTAAAAGTAGAGCTTTTGATTTAAAATATTTGAAAGAAATTTCTTTATATTTGAAATTGGTATCTGATAAGATATTGGGGGGTGTTAAGTTTGAACTTTCAGGAAGTGATATTTAGGCTTGAAAGGTTTTGGGCTGAACAGGGATGTGTTATCCAACAGCCATATGATATCGAGGTTGGGGCGGGGACCATGAATCCTGCCACCACTTTGAGGTCTTTAGGACCGGAACCCTGGCGTGTGGCCTATGTGGAGCCCTCTCGTCGTCCTACCGATGGGAGATATGGCGAGAATCCCAATAGGCTTCAGCATTACTACCAATATCAGGTGATATTGAAGCCAGCTCCTGATGACGTTCAGGAACTTTATCTCAAGAGCTTGGAAGCCCTTGGTATAGATCCAAAAGAGCATGATATTAGGTTTGTGGAGGATGATTGGGAGGCCCCTACTTTGGGCGCATGGGGTATGGGATGGGAGGTATGGCTCGATGGTATGGAGATAACCCAATTCACCTACTTTCAGCAGGTTGGGGGAGTTGACCTTGATCCCATACCCGTTGAGCTGACCTATGGGATTGAGAGGATAGCCATGTTCATTCAGAAGGTTAAATCCGTCTTCGAGCTTAAGTGGGTTGGGTCGGTTACCTATGGAGACATACATCACAAGGGAGAGGTTGAGTACTCAATATATAACTTTGATGAGGCTGATGTGGATATGCTTCAAAAGCTCTTTGAGATGTATGAAAGGGAGGCTGCAAGACTTGTTGAGAAAGGGCTGGTTCTTCCTTCTTATGATTACGTTCTTAAATGCTCTCATACCTTTAATCTCCTTGATGCGAGAGGGGCTATAAGCGTTGCCGAAAGGACTCACTATATCTCAAGGGTTAGAAATCTTGCTAGGAAGTGCGCCTTAGCTTATATAAAGCAAAGGGAAGAGATGGGCTTTCCATTGCTTAACAAGTTTTGAAGGGGGTTGTTTTGAAAATGGTGAGGGACTTAGTTTTTGAGATAGGGACTGAAGAACTACCAGCAAGAAGCATCCCTGAGCTCCTTCATTTACTTAAGGAGTTATCCCTTTCAATATTTAACAGTGAGCGCTTGAAGTTTGATGAGGTGGAGACCTTTGGTACGCCAAGGAGGCTCATTCTGTTCGTAAAGGGGCTTTCCGAGGATCAAGAGGATCTGATCGAAGAGATTAAGGGACCTGCAAGAAGAGTTGCTTTCGATGCTAATGGCTTGCCTACACAAGCCGCAATTGGCTTTGCCAGATCAAGAGGGGTTAGGGTAGAGGATCTTGTTGTGAAGGATACGGATCAGGGGGAGTATGTTTTCGCCATCAAAAGGCATAAAGGAAGGAAGACAGCGGAAGTTTTGGCTTATCTTTTGCCTCGACTTGTTACATCTTTACCCCTTCCTAAGTCTATGAGATGGAAGGGGAGCCTGAAGTTTCTAAGACCCATACGCTGGTTTTTGGCTCTCTATGGAGATGAGGTAATAGAGTTTGAGCTTGACGGAATTAAAAGCGGTAGAAGGACGCGGGGGCATAGGTTTATGGGACGGGCTGAGTTTGAGGTGAAAGATGTGAAGGACTTCTTCTTTAGTTTAGAGAGGGAGTTTGTCATATTTGACCCAGCGAAGAGGAGGACCATAATAGAAGAGGGGGTTAAGAAGCTTCAGAGAAGCGTCGGGGGAAAGGAGTTGGTAGATGAGGATCTGCTTGAGGAAAACGTCTTTTTAACGGAATACCCAGTTGTAGTTAAGGGGGATTTTAGGGAGGAATTTCTCAAGCTTCCGAGCGAAGTTCTCGTTATGGTTATGAAGGTTAATCAGAGGTACTTCCCGGTTTACTCTGGGGATGGTAAACTTTTGCCCCATTTTATAGCTGTCAGCAATAATAGGGCATCAGTTATGGATCCCATAATCGAGGGGTATGAAAGAGTTTTAGAGGCTCGCTTTGAGGACGCAGACTTTTATTATAAAAAGGATCTTGAGGTTCCCCTTGAGGATAGAGTTCCCCTTCTTAAGGGCGTTGTATTTCTTGAGAAAGTGGGGACGATGTATGATAAGATGGAAAGGATAAGGGCCTTATCGCTTGATATTAATGCCATTCTTGGTTTTCCTGTCTCTTCAGAAGTGGTTTCTAGAACCGCTTATCTCGCCAAAGCTGACCTCGTTACAGATATGGTTAGCGAGTTTCCAGAGCTTCAAGGGATAATGGGAAGAGAATATGCTTTAAAGTTCGGTGAGAGTGAGGAAGTAGCTTGGGGTATATATGAGCATTATCTTCCGCGCTTTGCTGGAGATGAACTGCCCAAGACGTGGACGGGCACAATTGTGAGCTTGGCTGATAAGATGGATACGATAGTAGCTTGTTTCATGGCTGGTTTGGCACCAACCGGTTCTCAGGATCCGTACGCTTTAAGAAGGCAGGCTCGTGCCATAAATGAGATAATATGGCAGAGGGGATTAACCCTGTCCTTGGATTACTTGGTTTTAAGGAGTGTTGAGCTTCTTAAGGCTCCCAATGGTGTGAAGGAGGAGGTATTTGAATTTCTTAAAAATAGAATATTTAACCAGCTGAAGGAGAAGGGTTTTGAGCACGCGCTTTCTGAATGCGTTATAGCTTCAGATTGGTTTAAGCCATATGAGCTTTTAAGGAGGGCTTCCGTATTAAGTGAGTTCATTAACAGGGAGGATTTCAGGAGGTTCGTTTCAGCCTTCGTAAGGGTGGTTAACATATTGAAGGGGTTAAGCGTGGATGGAGAGGTTAAGGAGGAGCTTTTAGTCGAGGAGGCAGAGAGAGAGCTTTACGAGGCCTTTTCTCAAGTCAAACCTAGGGCGGAAAAGAGCTTCCTTAGTGGAGATTACCCTGAGTTTTTGCTGGAGCTTTTCTCTCTTACTGATCTTATAAATCGCTTTTTCGACAAGGTTTTAGTCATGGCTCCTCAGGAGGAGCTTAAATTAAACAGGCTAAGGCTCCTTAAGTCCATAAAGGAATGTGTTGAAAGGATAGGTGCTATCTGGATGCTGGGGGTTTAGTAATGCCTGGGGGGATCTTTCGAATTTTCGTGGTTTCCGATTCTACAGGTGAGACAGCTGAGTTGGTTTGTAAAGCTGCGTTGTCTCAATTTGAGGGCCTTAATTATACTTTGGATAAATTCCCCTCTATTACGAGTAAGGCCAATATAGATGAGATTATGAATCTGGCCTTGAAAGAAGGTGCATCCTTGGTAATTTATACCCTAGCCTCTTCAGCCCTAAGAGAATACATGATGAGGAAGGCCAAAGAGGCAGAGATATTTAGCGTTGACGTTTTAGGCCCTGTTATATCCTCGATTGAGAGAGTCTCTGGGATGAGGGCTAAGGAGCGTCCTGGTCTTTTAAGGAGGATGGATGAGGCCTACTTTAGAAGGATAAGGGCTATAGAATTTGCAGTAAAGTGTGATGACGGTAGATATCTTCCTGGAATTAAGGGCGCGGATGTGGTTTTAATAGGGGTTTCCAGATCTTCAAAGACGCCCGTGTCCATGTATCTCGCTTATAGGGGCATTTTCGCTGCTAACGTTCCTCTTATCCCGGAGGTGGAGGTTCCTAAGGAGTTGTTGGAGATAGACAGGAGGAGAATCTTCGGCCTAACGATTCACCCTGAGAAGCTTGTTCAAATAAGACAGGAGAGGTTGAAGCTGATGGGCCTTGGACCAGAGGTCAATTACGTTAAGCTGGAGAGGGTTCTTCAGGAGCTTGAGTATGCGGAGGGGGTGATGAGGAGGCTTGGTGTGCCTGTGATAGATGTTACAAATAAGGCGATAGAGGAAACCGCTCATGAGATTATATATCACTTGGAGAGGAGGGGGCTCCTCGATGGCAGAAAAGCTGATATATCTGTTTGAGGAGGGGAGTGAGAGTTTAAGGGCTCTGCTTGGTGGAAAGGGTGCTGGGCTTGCGGAGATGACAAAAGCTGGCTTACCTGTTCCTCCCGGTTTTACCATTACAACCGAGGTTTGTAGAAAGTACTTGAAGCTTGGCAAAGAGGTTCTAAAAGAGATAGAACCTGAGGTCAGGAAGAAAATGGAGATCCTTGAGGAGAAGACTGGTAAAAGGTTTGGTGATGTGAATAATCCTCTTTTGGTTTCCGTTAGGTCTGGTGCTCCTGTATCGATGCCTGGGATGATGGATACCATTCTTAACCTTGGTCTCAACGATGAGACGGTTAAGGGGCTTATAGCTCAAACGGGTGATGAAAGGTTCGCTTATGATAGCTACCGTAGGTTCATACAGATGTTTGGGAACGTCGTTATGGGAATTCCTCACGAGGAGTTCGAGCATATTATAGAGAAATGGAAGAGGGAGAAGGGTGTTAAGTATGATACTGAGGTAGATGCTGTAACTTGGAAGAAGGTCATCGAGGATTATAAGGAGTTGGTCAAGAAGAAGACCGGCAAAGAGTTTCCACAGGATGTCTGGGAGCAGCTTTTTATGGCTATAGCTGCCGTTTTTGAATCGTGGAACAACGAGAGAGCTAAGGTTTATAGAAAGATACATGGTATATCGGAAGAGATGGGAACCGCGGTTAACGTACAGACCATGGTTTTCGGTAACAGGGGCAATGACTCTGGAACAGGTGTGGCATTTACTAGAAATCCATCGACCGGCGAGAAGAAGATATATGGTGAGTTTTTGCTTAATGCCCAAGGTGAAGATGTGGTTGCAGGTATAAGGACGCCCCTTCCTATAGAGAAGATGGCCGAGGCTTTGCCTGAGATTTATGAGGAGTTAAAGAGGGTTTGCGATCAGCTTGAGAGGTATTACAAGGACGTTCAGGATATAGAGTTCACCGTTGAAAAGGGGAAGCTTTATCTTCTTCAGACGAGGTCTGGAAAGAGAACCGCTCAGGCAGCGGTGAAGATCGCTGTGGATATGGTTAAAGAGGGGATAATAGATAAGGCTACGGCTGTAAGGATGGTTTCGCCGAAGCAGGTTGAGACCCTCCTTCATAGGCAGGTAGACCCGAGCGCCAAATATGATGTTTTGGCCAAGGGGCTTCCGGCTTCACCTGGTGCTGCCTGTGGTAAGGTGGTTTTCACTGCCGATGAGGCTAGCGAGTTAGGAAGCAGGGGTGAGAAGGTGATCTTGGTCAGACCTGAGACGACTCCCGATGATATTCATGGTCTTTATGCGGCACAAGGGATATTGACTAGTAGGGGTGGCATGACGAGTCACGCTGCGGTTGTGGCAAGAGGTATGGGTAAGCCTTGTGTTGTTGGATGTGAGGCTATAAGCATAGACCTTGAGAAGGAGGTTTTCACTGTAGGGAATGTAGTGGTTAAGAAGGGGGACGTAATAACCATAGATGGGAGCAGGGGGATAGTTATACTTGGAGAGGTCCCAATGGTTGAGCCATCGATGAGCCCCGAGTTTAGGGAGCTTCTTTCTTGGGCTGACGAGATCGCGCGCCTTCAGGTTTGGGCTAACGCTGATACGCCTGAAGATGCGAGGAGGGCAAGGGAGTTTGGAGCTAAGGGTATAGGTCTCTGTCGTACTGAGCATATGTTTATGGCTGAGGATAGGCTTCCCGCAGTTAAGAGAATGATAATGGCTATGACGAGGGAGGAAAGGGAAAGCGCTTTGGATGAGATTTTGCCTATGCAAGAAGGAGATTTCTACGAGATACTCAAGGCTATGGAAGGTTATCCTGTGACCATAAGGCTTCTTGATCCGCCTCTTCATGAATTCCTGCCCAAGGAGAGGGAGATACTTGAGGAGCTCATGGAGCTCGAGAAGGAGCCTGAGAAGAACGCTTTGCTTATTGAGGAAAAGAGGGAACTTTTAAAGAAGGTTAGGGCTCTTCAGGAGGCTAACCCCATGCTTGGCTTTAGAGGTTGTCGCCTTGGTATAGTCTACCCGGAGATATACGAGATGCAGGTTAGGGCGATATTTAGGGCGGCTACTAGGCTTGTTAAGGAGGGTTGTAAGGCGCTTCCAGATGTGATGCTTCCTATAGTTGGGCATTGGAAGGAGATGGAGATTTTAAGGGAGATGGTGGTTAGGGTTGCTGAAGAGGAGATGAGCAAAGCGGGCGTCAGGGTTGAGTACCATGTCGGAACTATGATTGAGTTACCCAGAGCAGCTCTAACCGCCGATGAGATAGCTAAGTATGCTGAGTTCTTCTCCTTTGGTACGAACGACCTGACTCAGACTGTTTTTGGTTTCTCGAGAGATGATGTAGAGGGTAAGTTCTTGCCACAGTATATAGAGAAGGGTATCCTTAAGCATAACCCATTTGAGGTGCTTGATAGAGATGGTGTTGGCGCTTTGATGAAAATAGCTGTTGAAAAGGGTAGGAAGACCAGACCTAACCTTAAGATAGGAATATGTGGAGAGCATGGTGGAGAGCCATCTTCTATAGAGTTCTGCCATCAGATAGGCTTAAACTACGTGAGCTGTTCTCCCTTTAGAGTTCCTGTTGCACGCCTTGCTGCTGCTCACGCTAAGCTGAGCGAAGATGGGAAGGGATGGTCATCAGAGAAATAACTGAAAGCATAGAGGAGAGTACTCTATCCCCCTACGCATCTTTGGCGAAGCGTAGCAGAGGAAGATTAAAGCCTGAGAAGGAGTGCGATTTAAGGACCTGCTATCAGAGGGATAGGGATAGAATAATTCATTCTAAGTCCTTTAGGCGTCTGAAATATAAGACGCAGGTCCTTCTATCTCCTCAGGGAGACCACTATAGGACGAGGTTGACTCATACTCTTGAGGTCGCTCAGATAGCGAGGACGATAGCGAGGGCCTTGCGTCTTAATGAGGATCTAACTGAAGCCATAGCTTTAGGCCATGATCTTGGACACACTCCGTTTGGGCATATGGGGGAGGAGGTTCTGGATGAGATATCGAGGGAGATAGGCTTGGGTGGCTTCAAGCACGCTGAGCAGAGCCTGAGGATCGTGGATAGGCTTGAACGAGACGGAAAGGGGCTCAATCTTACTTTGGAGGTTAGAGATGGTATATTGAAGCACTCCAAGGGGCAAGTGGATTTTAGCCTTGGGTTTTCATCGGATCCCCCCTTGACTCTTGAGGGAATGGTAGTTAGAATTTCAGACTGTATAGCTTATTTGAATCATGATTTGGATGATGCTTTAAGGGCCAATCTTGTTTCCGTCGAGGATCTTCCAAGGGAGGCTGTAGCTTTCCTGGGTAAGACTCATGGTGAGAGAATAGACAAGATGGTTAAGGACTGCGTTAGGATGAGTATGAATAAAGGTGAGATAGTTTTGAGCCAAGAGCTTCTTGATGCGATGGAAGAACTCAGGAAGTTTCTTTACGATAGAGTTTATATGGGTGATATCGCTCAGCGGGAGAAACCGCGCGTTCGTTTCATGCTTAAGAAGCTCTTCGAGTTCTTTATGGAGCATCCGGAGCACTTGCCTTATGGCTTTAGGGAGAGGAGCCTCTCTGACGGGCGTGAGAGGGTGATAATCGATTACATAGCTGGTATGACCGATAGATATGCTTTACAGGTATTCGATGAGCTTCTTCTCCCCCATCCTTGGAGGAGCGAAGCCTGGTATAACATCTAAAGGGGAGGTGCTTTAAATGGGTGTTATAATGTTCTCAATTATGGTTGGGATACTGGCGCTTATTTTTGCGGCTTACGCCGCTAATAGGGTGGGGAAGGCTGATCCTGGTCCCGAGAGGATTAGGGAGCTATCGAACATAATTCACGGTGGCGCTATGACCTTCCTCTTCAGGGAGTACAAGGTTCTTGTTCCCTTTGTAATAATAGTTGCTCTGGTATTGGTCTGGAAGGTGAGCCTCTCCACGGCTATCGCTTTCGTGTCAGGGGCTTTCTGCTCAGCTCTTGCGGGATATGTGGGCATGAACATAGCTACGAAGACCAACGGTAAAACTGCTTATGCGGCTACGCAAGGCGTTGCTCCTGCTCTGAGAATCGCTTTCATGGGCGGGACGGTTATGGGTATGTCGGTTGTGGGTCTCGGGATATTGGGGGTTGCGGTTCTTTACTCTATTTTTGGTGATCCCAATATAATAAATGGTTTTGGTTTTGGGGCAAGCTCTATAGCTTTGTTTGCTCGTGTTGGTGGTGGAATTTACACTAAAGCTGCTGACGTTGGAGCGGATCTTGTAGGAAAGGTAGAAGCTGGTATTCCTGAGGATGACCCAAGGAACCCTGCAGTTATAGCCGATAACGTGGGAGATAACGTTGGGGATATAGCCGGTATGGGCGCTGATCTCTTCGAGTCCTACGTGAACTCTATAATAGCTGCTATGATCATCGGGGCTGTCGTTTACGGGGTTAAGGGTGTGGCTTATCCCCTTATCCTCTCAAGCATGGGTATCCTTTCTGCCATAGTAGGGACCTATTTCGTACGTATCAGAAAGGATGAAGATCCTCAGCTTGCCTTAAGAAGGGGAACTTATATAACAGGGATCCTCATAATAGTTTCTAGCTTCTTTATAACGAGATTTCTATTTGATAGTTTGAATCTATTCTGGGCTGTGGTTGCAGGAGATATCGCTGGAATCGCCATAGGGCTTTTAACGGAATATTATACCTCTTCTCTGTATAACCCGGTTAAGAGAATAGCTGAGTCCGCTCAGACGGGAGCGGCTACCGATATACTTATGGGCATAGCCGTAGGTATGAAAAGTACCGCCTTACCCGTTTTGGTTCTCGTAGGTTCCGTACTCGTTTCTTATCACTTTGGTGGTCTTTATGGGATAGCCGTGGCAGCGGTTGGGATGCTCGCTTTAACGGGTATGAATCTTTCCATCGATGCCTATGGGCCTATAGCTGATAACGCTGGGGGTATAGCTGAGATGGCTGGGCTTCCACCGGAGGTTAGGAAGATAACCGATAGGTTAGATGCTGTTGGAAATACGACAGCTGCTATAGGTAAGGGGCTTGCGATAGGTTCTGCTGCCCTTACAGCTCTAGCTCTGTTCTCAGCTTATAGTACTGCCGTTGACCTTAAGGTCATATCCTTGATATCTCCTAAGGTTATAGCAGGTGCTTTCATAGGTGGTATGCTTCCATTCCTCTTTTGCTCCTTCGCTTTAGAGGCTGTTGGTAGAGCTGCTTACTTTATGGTTGAGGAGGTTCGTCGTCAGTTTAGGGAGATACCAGGTTTACTTGAGGGTAAGGCAAAACCTGACTATAATAGATGTATAGATATAAGCACGGCTGGAGCTTTAAAGCAGATGGTGCTTCCTGGAATGTTGGCTATAGTCTCTCCGCTCCTCGTTGGTTTCATTCTGGGCAAGGAAGCGTTAGGAGGGCTTTTGGCTGGTTCCATAATAACGGGAGTTCTTCTTGCCGTTTTCATGGCCAACGCTGGTGGCGCTTGGGATAACGCTAAGAAATACATAGAAGAGGGACACTTTGGTGGCAAGGGGACTCCTACCCATGCTGCTGCAGTTGTTGGAGATACCGTGGGTGATCCTTTTAAGGATACGGCTGGACCTTCCCTTAACATTCTAATCAAGCTTATGTCTATAATAGCTTTGGTTTTCGCTTCTCTCTTTTAATTTTGAAGATCATCTAACTTTAGCTTAAACCCATAGGGGACTTCAACCCCGGGTTGAAGTCCCCTATAATTGTCTTGGGAGGTTTAAGGAGCTTGCGACTTACGCCTGATTTCATTGAGGAAGTTAGAAGGAGAAACGATATAGTGGATGTCATCTCGGAGTATGTGACCCTTAAGCGAGCTGGTAAGAACTATAAGGCCCTCTGCCCCTTCCATAGCGAGAAGACACCATCTTTCATCGTTAGTCCGGAGAAGCAGATATTCCACTGCTTCGGCTGCGGTGCAGGAGGGGATGTCGTCGGTTTTGTGATGAGGATGGAGAAGATCTCTTTTCATGATGCGGTTTTGAAGCTCGCTGAAAGGGCTGGTATATCCTTAAGTGAGCTTGACCCCACGAGCTTAACGAGGGAGGCTCGTGAGAGGGAGAAAATTTATAAGCTTAATGAACTCGCTTTGGCTTTCTTTGAGACGAAGCTTTGGGATGAGGAAGGGAGTGAAGCGCTATCCTACTTGAAGAGGAGGGGTTTGGATCTTTCTACAGTAAGGCTCTTCAGGATAGGATATGCTCCATCCTCTAAGGATGCGTTGATGAACTTTATGTTTAATAAAGGTTTCTACCCTGAGGACCTCTTAAGGGCTGGGCTTGCTTCCCTTTCCTTAGATGGCCGCTATTATGATAAGTTCAGGGGTAGAATTATCTTCCCCATAGCTGATGAGAGGGGAAGAATCCTTGGCTTTGGTGGGAGAAGCCTTGAAGGAGAAGAGCCCAAGTATCTAAACTCTCCAGAGACAGCCGTTTTCAGCAAAAGAAAGGTCCTATTTGGGATAGATAAGTCATTAAACTATATAAAGGCCGAGGATAGTATCGTTCTAGTCGAAGGGTATATGGATATGATAAAGCTATTCCAGGCGGGGGTGCGATTTGTCGTTGCTTCCTTAGGGACCTCTTTAACCGAGGCGCAAGCGAACTTGATAGCGCGTTATGCATCCAAGGTTTTCATAGCCTACGATGCTGATGCTGCGGGGGAGTCTGCTACATTAAGGGGGATATCAATTCTCGTCAACAGGGGGTTAAAGGTTAGTGTCGTTGATCTGCCTGTGGGGATGGATCCCGACGACTTCGTTTCGGAGAATGGTGGTGAAGCTTTCAAGCTCCTTCTTAGGAGTTCTCGCAGCTTTTGGGACTTTAGGCTTGATCTGATATTTAAAGATTTCAATCCTGCGAGCATCGAGAGCAAGAGGGAAGCGTTAAAGAAAGGGATAGACTTCCTGTTGGAGCTTTCTGAAGTTGATAGGGATATCATTCTCCAGAAGCTTTCTGAAAGGTTAGGACTCTCAGAGAGGACGCTTCGGAGGGTTCTTAGCTCTCGAGGGAGGGGCGAAAAGGTAAGGGTTTCGCTTCCACCTATATCTAAGAAGAACGGTTTTCAAAGGGCTGAGGAGGAGGTCCTTTTGCTTGTTCTTAAAAGACCCGCTTTTCTGGAGAAGCTAATTAAGTTTGGTGGTTTGGATCTCTTTGAGGATGAAAAATTAAGGTGGATTTTAGAGAGGATTTTAAGGGGTTTTAGCGAATATAAAATAATGGAGGAAGCTCAAGGAGAGGAGAAGATTGTTGGTTTGCTTTCCTCTCTTCTCTTAAGAGAACTTCCCTGTGAGGAGGAGAGAATAGAGGTTTATTTCGATGGTTTGTTGGAATCTTTGCTTTTAAGGAAGCTTAAGAAAAGGCTCGACGAGCTTGAAGGGACTTTAAGGAGAGAGGGGTCGCTTTCCCCATCTCAATATCGGGAATATTTGGAGCTTTTGAAGAAGTTTCACAAGAGGGGGTGTTTGATTGATGACGGAGGCAACAAATAAGAAGGTTGAGATGATTAAAACCCTTTTAGAGGAGGGGAAGGGCAAAGGTTATGTAACCTATGATGAGATAGAGGAGGTTTTGGGGAAGGATGTCATATCTCCTAATGAATTGGACGAGCTTTATATTAACCTTATGGAAATGGGCGTAGATGTGGTAGACTCTCCAGAGACTTATGATAGGGTCGTTAGTAGGGAGAAGGAGGAAGAGTTAGAGCTTGAGGATCTGGATTTGGAGCTGGGGGATGAGATAGCGATTGATGATCCTGTTAGGATGTATCTTAAGGAGATAGGTAAGATCCCTCTTTTAAGCGCGGAGGAAGAGGTAGAGCTTGCTAAGAGGATGGAACAAGGCGATATGGAGGCGAAGAGGAAGCTCATAGAGTCTAACCTCAGGCTCGTTGTCAGTATAGCTAAGAAGTATATAGGTAGAGGGATGCTTTTCCTGGATCTTATTCAGGAAGGTAATCTTGGGCTTATAAGAGCCGTTGAGAAGTTTGACTACAGGAAGGGTTATAAGTTCAGCACCTATGCAACTTGGTGGATAAGGCAAGCCATAACAAGAGCTATCGCCGATCAAGCGAGAACCATAAGGATACCAGTTCATATGGTAGAGACCATAAATAAGCTTCAGAGGGTTTCAAGGCAGCTCGTTCAGGAGCTTGGAAGGGAACCAACCATAGAGGAGATAGCCGAAGCTATGGAGATGCCTCCTGAGAAGGTTGAGGAGATAATGAAAGTGGCTCAGGATCCGGTTTCCCTCGAGACGCCAATAGGGGAAGAGGAGGATAGTCATCTTGGAGATTTCATCGAGGATAAAATTATCCCTTCTCCCTCTGAAGCTGCGGCAAAGCAGCTTCTTAAGGAGCAACTTGAGGCGGTCTTAAACACCCTTTCAAAGAGAGAGAGAGAGGTATTAAAGCTTCGCTTTGGACTTGAGGATGGAAGACCTTCTACCCTTGAGGAGGTTGGTAAGCGCTTCGGCGTTACAAGGGAAAGAATAAGGCAGATTGAAAGTAAAGCCCTGCGTAAGTTGAGACATCCTACAAGAAGTAAAAAGCTTAAAGATTTCTTAGACTAATTCCTCTAAAAATTCTATTATTCTTTTTGAAGCCTCCTCTATATCTTTTCTGGAAGCAGCATAAGATATCCTTATATATCCTGGAGCAAGGAACGCCTTTCCTGGGACTATAGCGACGAGCTTTTCTTCGAGTAACTTTCTTGCTAAGGTTATATCGTCTTCTATTACCTCTCCTTTAAAGCTCTTTCCCAAGGCTTTAGTAATGTTTGGAAAGAGATAAAAGGCTCCCTTCGGCTTCCTAAAGGTCATATATGGGGCTTTCTCAAGTAGCGAGCATATGAGCTCTCTTCTTTCTTTGAACTCCCTTGCCATCTCCGTTACCTCGTCTTGAGGACCCCTCACTGCCTCTAATGCTGCTTTCTGGGATATGGAGCAGGGGTTCGATGTCATATGCCCCTGTATTATACCCATGGCCTTGATTAGGTTAGCTGGACCTAAGCCCCATCCCATTCTCCAGCCAGTCATAGCGTAGGCTTTGGAGGCTCCGTTCACTATTAATATATTTTCTTTCGCCTCAGGGATAAGATGGACCAGTGGAACGCATTCCTCATCATAGGATAACTTGTCGTAGATCTCATCGCTAATTATGAAGACGCCCTTTGATGTCGCTGTTTCAGCTATCTTTATAAGAACATCCTTTGGGTATACTGCACCTGTTGGGTTATGAGGGCTGTTTAAAATTATGGCTTTCGTTTTAGGCGATATTTTTCTCTCTACTTCCTTTGGGTCTGGGATAAAATCGTTATCCTCCTTGGTCTCGACTATTACCGGTTTACCTCCAGCGAGCTTTATCTGCTCTATGTAGCTCACCCAGGCCGGCGTTATAACCAAAACTTCGTCTCCCTCATCGCATAGGGCAAACAGGGCATTGAATATAACATGCTTTGCTCCATTGGAGATGATCACTTCATTAACGTTGTACTTTATTCCCCACTCTTTTTCAAACTTCTCCGCGATCGCTTCCTTTAGTTCGGTTATCCCAGATTCTGGGGTATAGTGAGTGAAATCGTTTTCTATAGCCTTAATTGCTTCATCCTTGATGTTTCTTGGGGTTGGAAAGTCGGGCTCTCCTGCTGACAAGCTTATAACATCCTTTCCTTCCCTCTTCATCTTGATAGCTAAAGCTGTGATTGCCAAGGTTGCTGAAGGCTCTATGGTTTCGAGTTTTCTCGTGAGCTTGACCAACTTAAGATCCCCCCTCCGTAGAGGATTATATAGAAGGTATTACCCTTCCCTTTTTGGCTTTTAAAGGTGATCTTTCCTATACCGTTAATAGCTCTTAAAGCTAAGGGTAAACCCAAACCTAAGCCGCTGTGCTTTCTAGTTAAGAAGCCCTCTCCTTGGTAGAAGAGTTCAAATATCATATCTTTTTTGTCTTCTTCTATTCCGGGACCGCTATCTTTTACAGCTATGATAGCACGATCTTTGATAATTTTCAACGTTAATTCTATGTAACCATTTTGGGCAAACTTAAAGGCATTATCTAAGATCTCCCTTAAGGCTATCTCGAGCCTATAGGGGTCAGTTTCTATGGTCGTATTATTACTTAGTATATTAATCTTGAAATCTATTCCTTTTTCTCTCGCTTTTTCCACAAATTCCATTCCAACCTTTTCTAGGAGTTCCCTTAAATTTACTTTAGATAGGTTGATGTCGGAGCCGAGCCTTGAATAGGATAGCATCCTTTCCATCGTTTTAAGTAGAGTCTGAGCTTGAGATCTTATGATGGTGAGTTTCTCCTTAAGCTTAGGAGGGATATCTTCCTCTAGGAGTATCTCCGAGTAGCCGATTATCGAGGTTAAGGGTGTTTTAGTTTCGTGAGACGCTATCGCCAGGAAGGCGGTTTTGGCTTCGCTTAGTTCCCTAATCCTTTTAAGGCTTATATTGTGTTGGTTAACAAGCTCATTTATGTATTCGGCTATCTTTTCCCCTTCGGGTAGCATTGCCTTCAACGGAGGGGGAATCACAGGGAAGGAGTTACTCTTTATCTGACTGGTTATGTTCTTAAGATGGTTAACTATAGCGAGGCTAGTTTTCATATGTTCCCTTACTATAAGGTAAGCTAAAATGGTAGTAAATATCATAGCTACTATTAGAATGTTCCAAGATAGTCTTCTTGAGCTCTCAAGGAATGTTCTAAAGTTCGCTTCTATCTTTATAATCTTGGCTTCTACTTTGTGTGATAATTCCTCTACGGATTCTCTTAATTGTTTTAGTAGCTTGTTAGCTTCCCTGAACTTTTTATCATCAAAGGGAGGGGTTAAACCCGTTATGTGGCCTTTAAGCTCATGGAAAGCCTCCCTTAAGCTTTCTTCAATGGCTTCCTTCTCTTCGATAATTCTTACATAAGCTTCGACTTCCTGGAGCGTTTTAAGTGTGGGGGGTAGCCAACCATCCCTAATTAAAGCTAATATCTCGAAATCTACCCTTAGTCTTTCTAAAATTTCCTCTAGAGTTCTAATGTAGTCTAGTGTACTCCTCTCTTCGGAAAGGGACATCATCGTCTCCGTTGCCCTGCTAAATAGCTTCACATTTAGCCACCCCGAAACAAGGAGAACGCAAACCATAAAGAGGGTTAAGAGAATGATCCTTGTTCTGATTCCAGTTCTAAGCCTAATCCACACGGTTTTAAATTATATCATAGACCTAAAGATGTGTCTATACTATGTCATTAAACACATAAAAAGTGGCATTTTGTATTAATTTATTTAATGTATTAATAGCTTTATGCTTAACATCTTTAAACGTATTTGAAACGGCTTTCTCTTATGTTATACTATAATCACGATGTTGAGGAGGTGATTTTGTTTGGAGCTCGTCCTTAAGTTTCCTTTGGCGTCCATGGTGAGGCTCTTTCGCGAGTTTGGTGTATTGGAGTATAAGAACTTCATCAGGCATGGCTTTCAGGTGGCTAAGATAACGAGAGAGATCTTAAAAAGGTTAGCTTTATCCGTTGATCTTGATTGCGCGTATCTTGCGGGGTTGTTTCACGATATCGGCCTTGCTGTTAAAGCTTCGCTGATGAATTACGAACTCTTTAAGGATATGTTTAGAAACTTTTCAGATCTGGAAAAGTTAGTTTTAACTTTTGATAAATCTAACGACCATCCTATGCTGTCCTATCTAATCGCTATGCGCGTCAAACCTCTCTGTCCGAGGTGTGCTAAGGCGATCCTCTATCACCATACACCCTATCAGATGATAGATGAGAGTGACGATCTTATAAGGATACTTGCAAACTCCATTAGAATCGCCGACATGATCTCTATAGCTCATATTAAGTCTGAAGACGCTGAGCTTAAGCCGGATTTGTTTAAATCTATTTTTCATTTTGTGGATAATGAGGCCGGAACATTGGAGGAAGTTAATGGAGTTACCATGGATATCTTAAAGGACTACAGGGTTTTAAATGCTCTTCTTGATGATGACGAGGGCTTTACCTCCTCTAAAACGCTTTCACTGGATGAGATAGAGGGATTCGCTGAGGTTATAGCAGCGCTTATCGATTTGCGTAGCCCCTATACGAGGAATCATACCTTTTTAACTTTCAAGTTTTCCGAGATTATAGCTCAGGAGCTACTAAGTGAGGAAGATGCTAAACTTATAAATATATCTGCTTTGTTTCATGATGTTGGGAAGATCAAAACACCTCTTGAGGTGTTGCATAAGAAGGGTCCACTTGATGATACTGAAGCTCTAATAATGCGTATGCATGTGGTGGATACCTATGAGATGCTTAAGAGGGCGGGTCTAGAGCATCTAGGGATTATCTCCGCTGCTCACCACGAGAGGCTCGATGGAACGGGTTATCCCTTGGGCTTAACCGGTGATAGGTTGAGTTTATCGCAGAGAATCCTTCAGGTTTGTGATGTTTTTTCCGCCTTAGTTGAGGAAAGGCCCTATAGACCGAAGATGAGCCCCCTAGAGGCTTTAAGCGTAATAGAGAGGGATGTAAAAGGTGGGAAGTTAGATGGTAGAGTTTATTTAAAGCTAAAGGAGCTCTGCGATAGGGACCTATTAGATTATATGGCCTCTTCTATGAATATACTTGAAGGCATTTACGGTCCTAACTATGAGGATGTGGCCAAGCTCTTGGGTATTGCGGAAGAGAGTTTGGAGGCGTGATTTTAAAAATATCGCTTTCTTTCCTGGAAGGTGGTAGTTTTTGTGAGACTGGCTCTTTTAGCGAAGAAGGAGGATCTTAGGAATGCTTTAAAGGAGTTTTCAAGGAAGGGTATTGCCCTCATGATTTTTGAGGATCCGGACGAGTTTCTTGATGAGCTTGAGAGGGAAGGACACTTTTTTGACCTATTCCTCGTTGATTTAGACCTCTTTGAATCCCTGTCCGATATGGAGTACACTTTGAGTGATGTCTTAAACTTTCTTTCATCAAAAGATATTCCTATAGTTGCCCTTGTTTCTGAGAAGGAATGGAGTTTTGCCTTTCTTGCGGAGGATAATCTTTTTAAGGATTTCCTTGTTAAGCCGATATCGTCTGAGGAGTTATTTCTTAGGGTGAGAAGGTTGTTGAGGAAGGGATCCTCATCTTTTAAGGATGAAAGGGTGATAAGATGCGGTGACCTTATGATAGACATGGAAAGGTATAAGGTGATTTTAAGGGGTAGGTTTATCCCCTTAACCTTTAAGGAGTACGAGCTTTTGAAGCTCCTTATCACCAATAGGGGTAGAGTTTTCACGAGAGAAGAGCTTCTTAACAAAGTTTGGGGCTATGACTATTATGGTGGTAGTAGAACGGTTGATACTCATATAAGTAGGCTTAGAAATAAACTTGGGGATTATGATCATAAATATATTCAGACGGTAAGGAACATAGGATATAAGTTCAGTGATGAGGAAGAATGATTTTAAGTTTAATTGCTGATCGCTATTAGGAAACAAATTTGTAACAATCCTGAAAAACTTCTGTGAACTTGGCTGGGTATAATTTGACAAAATGCAGCTTTAGGCTAAGGAGGTCATGAAGATGAAAATGGTTGGTGATCCTAAGGAGTATGTGATGAGACTTGTTAAGGAGCGAAACATTAAGTTCATCAAACTTTGGTTTACCGATATTTTGGGATTCCTTAAGAGCTTCACGATAACGGCGGATGAGCTCCCGGGAGCCTTAGAACAGGGTGTGGGCTTCGATGGATCGTCTATTGAGGGTTTTGTTCGCATTGAGGAGAGCGATATGATCGCTATGCCTGATCCTACCACATTTTGCATCCTTCCGTGGCGTCCTAAAGAGTACGGGGTAGCAAGGATGTTTTGTGATATCTTAACATCTGATGGTAAAGCCTTTGAGGGAGACCCACGCTATGTTCTTAAGCGTAACCTGAAGAAAGCGGCAGAGAAGGGGTTTACCTACTATGTAGGGCCTGAACTCGAGTATTTTTACTTTAAATCTTCGGATGGAACTGATTTTCTTGACTACGGTGGGTATTTCGATGCGACGCCTCTCGATATGGCGATAGATCTCAGACGTCAGACTGTCCTCATGTTGAATGAGATGGGTATAAGCGTGGAGTTTAGTCATCACGAGGTAGCCTATAGCCAGCATGAAGTTGATATAAAGTATACAGATGCTCTAACGATGGCTGATAACGTTATGACGTATAAGGTGGTAGTTAAGCAGGTGGCTTTAGAGAATAACGTCTATGCGACCTTTATGCCTAAGCCTGTTTATGGAATTAATGGTAGTGGTATGCATGTTCACCAGTCGCTGTTTAAGGGTGATAGGAACGCCTTTTATGATCCTAATGGATATTATGGACTTTCTGGAATAGGGCTTAGCTTTGTAGCCGGTCTCTTGAAGTACTCTCGTGAGATCACGGCGATCACTTGCCAGTGGGTTAACTCTTATAAGCGCCTGATACCCGGTTATGAGGCTCCTGCTTACATATGCTGGGGGAGAAAGAATCGCTCAGCTTTAGTTAGGGTTCCCGCCTTTGGAATAGGCACGGAAAGGGCAGCGCGAGTGGAGTATCGCGCTCCTGACCCAGCGTGTAATCCTTATCTTGCTTTTTCCGTTATGTTGGCTGCAGGACTTAAGGGGGTTGAAGAGGGGCTTGAGCCTCCACCACCTGTGGAGGTGGACGTTTACGAGCTTACCGATGAGGAGAGAAGAAGACTTGGAATAGAGACACTCCCTGGAAGCTTAGGGGAAGCCATATCTGTGATGGAGAAAAGCGAGCTCGTGAGGGAGTGTTTGGGAGACCATGTGTTCGAGAGCTTTATCCGTAATAAGAAGAAGGAGTGGGATATATATCGTGCTCAGGTGACCGAGTTTGAGGTAAAGAGATATCTTCCCATCTTATAAATTAACGGGAGGAGCGTATCCCCATCCTCCCGTTACATTAATTGTTTTCGAGGATCAGTTTTTTTTAGCCTTTTGTGAGTAATGTAGGCTGCTAGGAAAAGGAGAAGACCAAGGATCTTAAGGTTGTTTGAATTAGGCATCATCAATATTGAAGAGAGCCCAAAAATCCCCCTTTCGTAGATCGAGAGCTCCTTCGATGAAGGGATAACGCCTATCACAGTTATGGCCATAGAGTATAGCGCTACGAAGCTAAAGGCTATAGCCCAAATAAATTTCCCCCAAGAGAAGTCTATCAATAGCAAGACAGGATTATAAGCATATAGATAAGGTATTATTAATCCAGCTATCCCTAAGCCAAGTCCCGTTATTGCTACTTTGGTTGGTGGAGCCTTAGCTATAGCAGCTGCTGTATAGGATGTGAGCGCTACGGGTGGGATGACGGCGGACATGGTTCCGAAGTAGAAAGCGAAAAAGTGGGCGACTAATGGCTCAACCCCTATCATCATGAGCGCTGGGGCGGCTACGGTGACTGTTATTATGTAACAGGCAGCTGCAGGTAGTGCCATACCGAGGATTATGGCTGTTATCATGCAGGTGATTAAGGTTAACGTTAAGTTTCCCTGAGAAAAACGGAGTATCGTGTATCCTATTTCCTGACCCAAGCCGGTCATCCCTACCACACCTATGATATACCCTACTATACCGCATACTACCGCGATTGATATAGAATCTATTGCGCTCTCATAAAGCGCCTTTATTATGTCTTTTAATGACATCCTGGTTGATTTTCTCAAGTTTCCCAATATCAGTATAAGAGCGAGCCCGAAGAGCGCGCTTATGATAGGGCTGAAGCCCATTATAAGTGCGACTATTAGAGCTACTAGAGGAACAACCATATGTCCTCTTTCCTTGAACACATCCTTGACATTGGGGAGCTTTTCCGGTGGTAGTCCTTCAAGCCCCCACTTTACAGCGCCCAAGTCAACCATGTGATATAAGCTGAAGTAATAGAGTAAGGCAGGGATAAAACCCGCGTACATTATTTTAAGATAGGGAACGCCTAAGAAGGAGCTCATTATGAAGGCAGCTGCTCCCATTATGGGGGGCATGATGATGCCTCCCGTGGAGGCTATAGCTTCTACCGCTGCTGCGAAGTAAGGCTTATATCCTATTTGAATCATTAGAGGGATGGTGAAGCTGCCTGTCGTAACCACATTTGCTTGAGCGCTGCCGCTTATGGTTCCCGTTAAAGCGCTTGCCACTATAGCTATCTTAGCTGGCCCTCCTCTTCTCTTCCCAGCTAATGCTGAGGCGAAGTCATTGAAGAACTTCGATGTTCCACTGGCCCTTAGGAAGCTTGAGAAGAGCACGAACATGAACACGTAGGAGGATGATACCATTAACGCTATTCCAGGTATACCTTCGTCAGTCATGGTCATCCTTATGATTATCCTTCTTAAGTTATAGCCTTGATGAGTGAAGGGCTCGGGAAAGTAGGGACCGAAGTAAGCGTAAACTAGAAACATAACAGATAGAAGAGTTAGGGGAACCCCTACCACTCTCCTTGAGGCTTCGGTAAGCAGTATCATAAGACTTATTCCATAGACGAAGTCTAGCGTCGTTGGGTTAAACACGCTCTTTATGATCTTCTCATAGCTTAGGAAGAAGTAAATAGTAATGGCTATAGATATAAAGGAAAAAACCCAGTCTAATAAGGAGGGTCTATCCTTTGGAGATTTAGATGTTGCAGGATAGTATAGGAATGCAAGAGACATAAGTAAGCATACATGTGCTATGTTTTTCTTTATTATCTCCGTTAGGCCTATGCTATTCATCCATACGTGAAATAGGGAAACGAAAACGGCAAATATTAAAGCCCACGTTGCTGTCTTTCCACTAAGCTTGCGCATACCCTTAATTCCCCCTCATCTGTAAAATTATAAAAAGGTGGTGTCGTTCAAGCTAGCGACACCACCTTTTGGAGAGAAAGCGCTTTACTTACCTTAATTTACTTCTTCATCTCTGGAGGTATTATATCCTCGCTTACCTTTATTCCCTTTTCCTTGTAGAATTTTATGGCGCCAGGATGGAAAGGAATTCCTCCCACCTGTGTTGCGCTTTCTAAGCTCAGGTAAGATAAGGCCTTATGCTGTTTTCTTATCTCATCTAGTGCCTTTGCGTAGATAACCTCGACCATCTTGTAGACTATATCTTCTGGTAGGTCCTTTTCCACAAGCAAGACCGTGGGGTTAGCGGCCACCTTAAGGTCTCTGTCTTGTCCTGGATAAGTTCCCTTGGGTATAATGCCTCTAACATAGAAAGGCGCTATCTTCTGGAGTCTATCGAGCTCTTCATCGGATATCTCAAGCATATCTACTGGAACTCTACCTGCGTAGGCTTGGGCTACGGCAGGTGTTGGGATTCCAGCGGAAAGGTAAGCTGCATCTATAAGTCTGCTTTGGAGGGCTTCTACCGAATCGCCGTATCCCATATATTCTGGAATTATGTCGTTAAAGGTCAAATCAGCGGTTGCCTTAAGGAGCGATGCCATGTAGAAGTGTGGATTTCCCGCAGGACCAACAGCTACTTTTCTTCCTTTGAGGTCCTTCCAGTGCTTTATCCCAGAGTCCTTTCTGTATATCACTTGAGTCATCTCCGGCCACAAGGTCGTTATAGCTCTGATGTTTTTAATTGGCTTTCCCTCGAACATTTCCTTGCCTTCGTATGCCCAAGAGGCTGGTGCGCTTCCTGCTATCCCCATTTGTATCTCTTTCCTTGAAAGCATCGATAGGTTCTCTATGCTTCCACCAGATGCCTGCGCTGACCACTTGATTCCCAGATCCTTGAGATAAGTGTTGAAAGTGTTCGCTAAGACGGTTCCAGCTGGATAGAAGGTTCCTCCTGTTGAACCTGTTCCTATGACTATAAACTTAAGTTGGGCTAAACTTGTACCTGCAAACAGCGAGAACCCTAAAGCAACGATCAAAATTGCTAAGGCTAACCTTTTCATGCTTATCCCCCCTTAAAGCGCTTTTAAAATCAATATAATCTAAAGCGCTCTAAAAGTCAACGGGGGCTTGCGAAAAGGTGATATAATATTTCATGAGTTCGAATACTAAGAGGGGGGAATTAAATTGCTTAAAGTGGCTTTGTTTCAGTTTGATGTAAAGCTCGGTGATCCAGAGGCCAATAGGCAGAGGGTAAAAGCTTTACTTGAGAGGACGAAAGGGAAGAACCCCGATATCGTGATTCTTCCGGAGATGTGGGACACGAGCTACGATATTAAGAACTTAAGAGAAATTGCGTCAAATGAAAACCCTAAAACCTTAAAGTTTTTAATGGATATTGCTAGCCACTATAACGTTAACGTAGTTGGAGGCAGTATCCCCTTTATTGATAAGGGTAAAATATATAATACTTCCTTTGTATTTAATAGGATGGGGAAGCTCCTTGGGGTTTATAGGAAGATACACCTCTTTGGGCTTATGGGTGAGGATCGAGTCTTTGAGCGAGGAAGTGATCTTTGTCTCTTTGAGCTAGAAGGGGTGAAATGCGGTTTAACTATTTGCTATGATCTTCGTTTTCCCGAGCTTTTTCGATCGCTCGCCTTGAAGGGAGCGGAGGTTATCTTCGTTCCCGCCCAGTGGCCGTTAGCGCGCATAAACCACTGGAAGATACTGCTTCAGGCAAGAGCTATAGAGAATCAATGCTATGTTATAGGGGTTAATAGGTGCGGTCAGGAGGGTGACCTGGTGTTTGGTGGAAGCTCTCTGGTGATCGACCCATGGGGCGATATTATAGCAGGTGGGAGCGATATTGAAACGGTCATATTTGCAGAGATAAATGTAGATAAGGTTAAGGAGGTCAGGGAGATGATCCCTGTCTTTAAGGACAGGGCACCAGAGGTTTATGGACTTTCTTAAGGAGTTGAACGAGGAGCAAAGGGAAGCCGTCACTTATACGAAGGGGCCCCTTTTAGTCCTTGCGGGTGCGGGTAGCGGTAAGACCAGGGTAGTAACATATAAGATAGCCTATATCTTGGCTGAGGGGCTTGCCTTTCCAGAGGAGATATTAGCGGTTACCTTCACTAATAAGGCGGCCGATGAGATGAGGGATAGGGTCATTAGGCTCGTCGGTGAAAGGGCAAAGGATATGATTATATCTACATTTCACTCCTTCGGGCTTAGGGTTCTTAGATCAGAAGGGCACAAGGTGTCAGTGTTGGACGAGGATGACAGAGAGGAGCTTTTAAAGGAGATAATAGGGGAGATTTCCCCCAAGCTGGATGGTATAACTCCTCAGTTTTGTGCTTCCAGAATAAGCTTACTTAAGAACTCTATGGTTTCTCCAGAGGAGTTTATCGCCTACACCGCTAAGGATAAGGTTTTGGGAGATATATATTTTGAGTATGAGAAAAGGAAAAAAGATCTTTATCTCGTTGATTTTGATGACCTTCTCCTTGAACCACTTAAACTCCTTAGGGTGGACAGCGTAAGAGAGAAGTATACAAAAAGGTTTAAATATGTGCTTGTCGATGAGTATCAGGATATAAATAGGCCTCAGTTTCTTTTGACCAAGATAATATCGTCAGGGAGCAGAAACCTAACTGCGGTAGGTGATCCGGATCAATCTATATATAGTTGGAGAGGAGCAGACCCAAAGATAATACTTAATTTTAGGGAAGATTTCCCAGATGCTAAGATAATTTACCTTGAAAGAAACTATCGGTCAACCCAGTCGATTCTTGAAGCGGCAAATAGCGTTATAGCTAACAATGAAAGTAGATTTCCTAAGAAGCTGTGGACCGAAAGGGGTAGAGGTAGACCGGTTGTAGTCTACGTGGGGGATAGCGATATAGAAGAGGGAAGGTTCATCGTGGATGAGATATCATCCCTAACTAAAGAGGGGTATTCCTTCAAGGATATAGCTCTTTTTTATAGAACCAATGCCCAATCTCGGTTTTATGAAGAGCTCTTTTTAAGGAGTGGCTTTCCCTATAGGATAGTCCGTGGCGTTCGCTTCTATGAGAGGAAGGAGATTAAGGATGCCTTAGCTTATCTGAGAATACTCGTTATGCCCTATGATATTCTAGGTCTTGAAAGAGCCATCTCTACTCCCTCGAGAGGTGTAGGGAAGAAAACGTTGCTTTCCCTGAGGGAGTATCTGTTAGAGAATAATTTAACCATATGGGAGGGTATAAGGAGCTTTCCAGCACCGTCTAAGGTGAAGAAGTCCTTGCTCTCTTTCTCTGACTTGATAGATAGTTTCAGGGAGAAGGTGGATAAGGTTCCCTTGAGGGAGCTTTTCATAGAGCTTCTTGAAAAAAGTGGCTACATAGATATGCTTCGCTCTCTTGGTGATGAGGGTGAGGATAGGATAAGGAACCTTGAGGAGCTTTTAACGGTTATAAGTCGTATGGAGGAGGAAGAACCTCATCTAACCCTCACCGCCTTCTTAGACAAGATCTCTCTATATACAGATCAGGACCTTAAGAGGGGCACTGAGGATGCGATAAACATGATGACGTTGCATGCCTCTAAGGGGCTTGAGTTCCCAGTGGTATTTATGGTTGGCATGGAGCAGGGGCTTTTCCCGCTTTATAGGAGCTTCAATAATCGTGATGAGCTTGAGGAGGAGAGGCGTCTCTGCTACGTTGGAATGACGAGGGCCATGGATAGACTATACATGACCGCTTGTAGGATGCGCAGGATCTATGGAAGGACCATGTCTTACTCTCTTTCTATGTTCATCGATGAGATAAGGTCTATACACAAGATGGTTATAGAGGATTAATATGATAATAGGCTTAACCGGGGGCATAGGTTGCGGGAAGAGCGAGGTCGCGAGAATATTAAGAGAAAGGGGTTTGAAGGTCATAAGCGCTGATGATATCGTTCATGAGCTTTTAAGGGAAGCTTGGGTTAAAGCCAAGCTTAGGGAGCTTTTCGGCGATTGTATATTTGACGATAGAGGGGAGGTGAATAGAAAGAGCCTTGCAGGTATAGTTTTTAAGGATGATTCTAAACTATCATCTTTGAACTCCCTGCTTCACCCCCTAGTTAGGGAGAGGATTAAGGTAGAGATAGAGAGAGCTCGCAAAGCGAACGATGACCTTGTTGTTGAAATTCCCCTTCTCTTCGAAGCTGGTGGAGCCTATGATGTTGACCTCGTAGTCGTTGTTACTGCTTCCCTCGATGTGGTTGTAGAGAGATTAAGGAAATCTCGTGGTTGGAGTGAAGAGGAGATAAGGGATAGGATGTCTAAGCAGCTTCCTTTGGAGGAGAAAGAACGCTTGGCAGACTACGTTATCTATAACGATGGTGATCTTAAGGAGTTAGAGAGAAAGGTTGACCTTCTATTAAGCAAGTTAAAGCTTCGCTCTAAAGAAGATGATCATTCCGACGATAGATGTTAGAAGGCCGAAAAACTGAGGAAAGGTTGCTTTCTCGCCCAAAAGGACCCAGGACCATAATATGCTAAGCACGGGTTCGCCAACCAAGGCCATCGCTATCGTGCCTGCGCCGAAGAACTTTAAGGAATTATTAATTAGCGTGTAGCCTAAGAAGGAACACCCTACCCCAAGGCCTGAGAATATAAGCCACTCTCTTAGCGGAAAGACCTGCATGGATCTCTCATAACTTGCTAGAAAGAGAATTAAACTTGCAATTACATAGCTTCTCAGGTTAAAGTTAAGGGTTCCAATCTTAGGGATTAGGTATTTCCCGGTTAGGATGAACCCGCATAAAAAAACGGTTCCTATAAGGGAGAGTAAGTCTCCAAAGGATAGCCTAATGGAAGCCTTTGCATCCCAGAACATCATCAGCGTTATTCCTGAAAGGACTATTAAGGTCGCTAGGATTTGAGTGGGGGATACCCTTTCCCTGTAAAGTAGGAAGGAAATTATCGATGTTAGGAAGGGCTGAAGCATCAAGGGAATGACAGCACCTGCCACCGTAGTATGTTCGAAGGAGCTTATCCAGAAGAAAAAGTGCATGGAAAGGAAGGCTCCGGCGACCAAAAGGAGCAATTCCTTCTTAAGGTCGAACCTTTTAAAGCTTCCTCTCAAAGCTAATGCATAGCATAGGGAAGCTATTAGACATCTGTAAAAGGCGATAGAAGAGGGGTTAGCGGAACTTAATCTTATCATTATTCCAGAGAAGGAAACTATAAAGACCCCTAGGAAGAGTAATAGCCTTTTCATTCCTTTAAATATTTTATCAGCTTTCCTTGATCCTGTCATCTTTTAAGTTGATATAAAGATTGTCTAAGCTTTATAATATAGTCAGAAAAGATTTTTTTAAGGGAGGTGTTGCTAATGAAGATCGGTTTTACGAGGGAAGAAATATTAGCTCGCCTTCACGCTCAGATCGAGGCTGGAAGGCCCATAGTGGGTGGTGGAGCTGGAACAGGGATATCCGCGAAGATGGCTGAGGCTGGTGGAATAGATCTGATAGTTATCTATAATTCTGGTCGATTCAGGATGGGTGGGAGAGGTTCCCTAGCGGGTCTTATGCCCTATGGTGATGCTAACGCTATAGTTGTTGAGATGGCGAGGGAGGTCTTGCCGGTTGTGAAAAACACCCCTGTTTTGGCTGGCGTTTGCGGCACAGATCCCTTTAGGCTTATGCCCGTTTTCTTAAGGGAGCTTAAGGAAATGGGTTTCTCCGGCGTTCAGAACTTCCCAACTGTTGGTCTAATTGACGGTAACTTCAGGGCTAACCTTGAGGCCACAGGTATGGGGTATGATAAGGAGATCGAGATGATAAGGATAGCTCATGAGCTTGATATGTTTACCACACCCTATGTGTTTGATGAGGACCAGGCCGTTGAGATGGTTAAGGCTGGTGCTGATGTTATCGTTGCTCATGTTGGTTTAACTACCGGTGGTACGATAGGAGCTGGTGTGGCCATGACCTTGGAGCAAGCCGTTGAGAAGGTGATGTCTATCGCTGAAGCTGCTAAGAGAGTTAGAAAGGATATACTGGTGATATGCCATGGAGGGCCTTTCGATGAGCCTGAGAATGTGGGTAAGGCTCTTGCGATGATGCCTGGTGTCGTGGGGTTCTTTGGCGCTTCAAGCATCGAGCGCCTGCCTACAGAGAGGGCGATAAAAGCGCAGGTTGAGGCCTTTAAGTCGCTGAGGCTTGCTCGTTAGGGGAGGGAGGATAGTATGACTAAGAAGGTTGTTTTAGTCGGTGCCTTAGATACCAAAGGGCAGGATTTTGCCTACGTTAGGGATCTGCTCAAGAGCTCTGGTTTTGAGGTTATTGTGGTTGATTTTGGTGTGATGGGGAAGCCCTTCTTCGAACCAGATATAACGAGGGCAGAGGTGGCAAAGGCGGGGGGAGTGAGCATAGAGGAGCTCCAGGCGAAAAAGGATAAGAGCTTAGCGATGGATACGATGACCAAGGGGCTTAAGGAGGTAGTTAGGAGGTTATATGATGAAGGGAATCTTCATGGCATACTTGGTATGGGAGGAAGCGCTGGGACCATAATAGCCACAACGGCCATGCAAGCTTTGCCCATAGGTATTCCTAAGGTGATGGTGTCTACGGTTGCTGGTGGAGATGTATCTCGATATGTTGGGATTAAGGATATAGTGATGTTTCCCTCAATAGTTGATGTGGCTGGCTTAAATAGGATTAGCAGGGCGATTTATAAGAACGCCGTGGGGGCGCTCGCGGGGATGCTTGAGCATGGTGCCTATGAGGAGATGCTTAAGGAGCCTGAGAAGCCAGTTATAGTTATAAGCATGTTTGGGAACACGACACCGTGCGTCGAGAAGGTTAAAGAGCTTTTGGGCGATCGCTTTGAGATACTGGTGTTTCACGCTACTGGGACCGGTGGGAGAACCATGGAGATGCTCATTGATCAGGGCTTGGTTTCAGCTGTGGCTGATATAACGACTACGGAGTTAGCTGATGAGATAGGTGGAGGGGTTCTATCGGCGGGGAAGGATAGGCTCTTTGCTGCTGCAAGAAGAGGTATCCCTGCCGTTTTAGTTCCGGGTTGTGTCGATATGATCAATTTCTGGGCGAAAGATACGGTTCCGGAGAAGTATAGGGGCAGAAAGATATACGAGTGGAATCCTAATGTCACCTTGGTTAGGACGAACGTTGAAGAAAACAAAGCCATAGGGGAGTGGATAGCTAGGGCGGCGAACGAAAGCAAGGGGCCGGTGGCCGTGCTTATACCGCTAAAGGGTGTTTCCATGCTTGACAGTCCTGGTCAAGCCTTCTGGGATCCTGAGGCTGATAGGGCTTGCTTCGATTCGATAAAGGCTAATCTTAGACCTGGGATACCAGTTTACGAGCTCGATAACAACATAAATGATCCTGAGTTTGCTCAAAAGGTGGTTGAAGTTCTCCTTGATTTGATGGAACGCGCTAAGGGAGGAAGTTTCATTTGAAGGGGCTTAAGATATCGCTTGTTTCCCTTGTCTTGCTCTTATGTATATCTGGATATGCTTTGGGGCAGAACTCGCCTCCTATAATAACGAACGTTTGGTTGGATGTGGATTATTACGAATACGATTGGTGTGATGAATATGCGATCATAAAGGGGCGCGTTGAAGCCTATGATCCTGATGGTGATTACATTTACTATACATGGTATGTGAATGGCGTTGAGGTGGAGTGGAGCGACACTCTATGGTATAGGGTGTGGTACGAGGGGTGGTACGATGTATGCGTTAAGGTTGAGGATGAATACGGTCATTCTACATGGTGGGGGCCTCGTAGCATAAGGGTTGACTTTGACTGGTGGTGCGGCGGTTGTGAAATCTCCTCCAGGCCCGGCGCTCTTGGGGCGTTAGCTCTCGTTGGAGGCATGTTTCTGCCCATTTTAAGAAGGTTTAATCTCAGAAAAAGGTGCTTTTAAGAATAGACTAAAAAATTTAAGAGATTTTTTCAGCACATCTTTTCCCGAAAAGGTTTTGGAGATCTCGAAAGATGGTTCTTCTTTTGCTATACTTTAAACAGAGAGTTTAACATAAGGAAGGAGGTGAAACTGGTAATATTTGCTTTTTAAGCAAAGCTTCTTAAATTTAAGAAAGGGGGTTTCAAAATGAAGAAGCTTTTATGGGTGGTAGTTTTGGCGGTTATGGGGTTTACGTGGGTCTTTACCTTAAGCGCGTGGGCGGCCTATCCAGAGAAGGCGGTTACGGTTATCTGTCCTTGGGGTGCTGGTGGGGGCACCGACAGGCTTGCTCGATTTTTGGCAGATGAGCTTTCTAAGAAGTTTGGTCAGCCCTTCACTGTGGTTAACAAAACGGGTGGCGGTGGAGCGGTGGGGCACGCCGCTGGTGCTTATGCACCCCCAGACGGATACACCATAACCATCGTGACATTGGAGTTAGCCACAATGCACTGGATGGGCCTCACGGACCTAACCTATGAGGCTTTCGACTATATAGCTCAGGTTAACGAGGATGCTGCAGGAGTAACGGTCAAGGCCGATGCCCCATGGAAGAATCTCAAGGAGCTACTGGACGATATAAAGGCTAATCCAGGTAAGCTTCTTTTCTCCGGCGTCGCAGCGGGTGGGATATGGGATTTAGCTAGGATAGGTATGCTTCACGCTGCTGGTTTGCCTGTGGATTCCGTTAAGTGGATTCCGTCTACCACGGGCGCTGCTCAAGCTTTGACCGAGCTTTTAGGTGGGCATGTCCACGTGGTTACCTGTTCGTTGGCGGAAGCCGCTCCTTATATAAAGAGCGGTCAGGCTCGAGCTCTCGCTGTTATGGCCGATGAGAGGCTTCCTGCATTCCCAGATGTACCGACCTTAAAGGAGCTCGGTATTAACTGGAGCGCTGGTACGTGGAGGGGTGTGGGTGTTCCTAAAGGAACCCCTGCTGAGATAAAGAAGAAGCTCGAGGATGCCATTATTGAGATAGCTAACTCTGAAGCTTTCAAGAAGTTCATGGAAACCAATGGCTTTGGTATAAAGGTAAGAAGGGGAGAGGAGTTCAGGAAATTCGTTGAGGAGCAGGATAAAGCTTGGAAGACGGTTCTCGAGCTAGGCGGATATCTTAAGAAGTAAAGGTATTCTCTTTGGGGCAAGCTCGTTCCCACGAGCTTGCCCCGCCTTTAAAGGGGGATTGTGGCTAAATGGGGTGGAGTGACCTTATATTGAGTTTGAGCTGTTTCGCTTTATCAGGCTTCGTTTTTTACCATTCCAGGTTTTTCCCGAAGTTTACGGTAAGAGGGGAAAAGTTGCCTGGACCGAGCTTTTTCCCGGATCTCTTAGCTTTTTTGATCTTGATCTTTGGTTTTTACTTTTTTGTATCTGGTTTGACCTCTCTATTTAAAGCGAGGGAGGAATTGAGATCATCGCTATTTAAAGGCGTCAGCTTATATAAAAGCTTGAGCTTCGTAATTATCATAGGTGTGGGGTTTCTCTTTTACCCGGTTCTGAAGATTTTCGGAAGCGTGATTGGTATAACGCTCTTGGGAGTTTTCCTAATGCGATTTATGAGAGTTAGGTGGTTTTCATCTCTAGTTTATTCTGTAGTCTTGGCTTTGTTAATCCATTGGATTTTCAAGGTTATATTTAAGCTACCCTTACCTGAGGGAGTTATATTTTCACTCTTAAGGGGGTAGAGTGTAGATGTCTTATCTTTTATCCATCCTTTCCTTAAAGGTTCTTTTTCCGCTTTTGCTTTCAATGGCCTTTGGCGTTTTCGTGGGCGCTATGCCTGGCCTTACGGCTACGATGGCCGTAGCTCTCATAATACCATTGACCTATTACATGGAGCCCCTAACGGGTTTGGCTATGGTTATAGGTGTTTCCTTCACCGCCATATTTGCAGGCGATATTCCCGCGACCTTCTTAAGGATTCCGGGTACGCCAGCCTCTGGGGCAGCGGTTTTAGATGGCTTTGAGATGAATAAGAAGGGTAAAGGAGCTTTAGCCTTAACTTTGGATCTCTTCTGTTCTGCTCTTGGAGGATTGATAGGGGTTTTGATATTGATCTTCACTGCTCCCCCGTTAGCTGAGGTAGCCTTGAAGTTCACGCACTTCGAGTATTTCTGGTTGGGGGTCTTTGGTTTAAGCATGGCTGCCGTTTTAAGTAGAGGTAATACCATCAAGGGGCTTCTTTCAGCCTTGTTTGGGCTTCTCATATCTACCATAGGTATAGATGTCACCACGGGATATCCCAGGTTTACCTTTGGGATCACGGAGCTGATGGATGGTGTTAGCTTTATCCCAGCTATGATAGGACTTTTTGGAATTTCCGAGGTATTGAAGAGATTGTCCTTTAGGGAGAGCTTGGACTTACCAAGCGTTAAAATCAATGGGAAGTTGGATGTGCTTGAGGCTTTAAAGCTTATGTATCGCAATAAGTTCATTATAATAAGGAGCTCTTTGATAGGGACTTTCATAGGTGCTCTTCCTGGAGCGGGGGCGGACATCGCTGCATGGGTTGCCTATGGAGCGGAAAAAAGCCTTAGTGGTAATGAGATAGGTTCCGGTAGCCCCCGTGGCGTTATAGCTCCAACCAGTGCGAATAATGCTGCTATAGGTGGAACTTGGATCCCTGCACTGGCACTGGGGATACCTGGCGATTCTATAACTGCGATAGTCCTAGGCGCTATGCTGATGTATGGCTTGAAGCCTGGACCGCTCATCTTCGCTCAATCTAAGGATTTGGTATATCAGATTTTCGCTGTAGCCCTGCTGGTGCAGATAATGCTTTTACCGGTTGGGTGGCTGGGGATAAAGGCCTTTTCTCGCTTGGTTAGCCTTAGAGCAGGTGTAGTTATGAGTGCTGTGGTTCTGTTTTCCATGGTAGGCTCCTACGCCATAAGAAACAGCGTCTTCGATATATGGCTAATGGCGCTGTTTGGCTTACTCGGCTACGTTATGGAGAAAATAAACATGCCTCTTGCTCCAATGGTTTTAGCTCTAATCCTTGGTAGGATGATCGAGGACAATCTCCGTATAGGGCTTATAAAGTCAGGTGGTAGCATTATCCCTTTCCTAACCCGTCCCATATCTTTAATCTTGTTTTCTCTTATAGTTTTAACCCTTTTAGGACCATCTATTTGGAAGGTGGTGCGTAAATTAAAGGACTAAGATAGAGAGAATCTAAAAGATTCTCCTATATGCGAAATAGTTGAGGTATTACCATTAATCCAAGCATACTGGGTATACGAACATGGCTTGACGCTGTCGGGTGCTTATGTTAAGATATCATTTAGAAATAGCGAATGTTGTTCCGTTGGCGGATAAGGATAGATTTGTTTGGATGGATGATATTATCACAATAATAAAGTATAGAGGGGGGATAGCATGTTTGTTAAGCCCTTCGTTTGGCAGATTCCGACTAAGTTGTATTTTGGGATAGGAGAGGCCGAAAAAATAGTAGACAGGGTTAACGAACTGGGCGGAAAGAGCGTCTTAATAGTTACGGATCCGGGATTGATGTGCACGAACATCGTAAATGGCATAAAGGCCAAGTTGGATATTGCTGGCTTTAGAACTGAGGTTTTCTCTAAAGTTGAGCCTAATCCGACGGTTGAGATAGTCGAGGAGGGAGTTAAAGTTGCTCGGGAGTTTGGGTGTGATCTCCTATTGGCGATTGGGGGAGGAAGCTCGATAGACACCGCTAAGGCGATCGGTCTACTTTTAACTAACGAGGGGGAGATAGCCTACTTTTGGAAGAACCCTCCGAAGAACAGGATACTTCCTCTCATTGCCGTTCCTACTACGGCTGGCACAGGTAGCGAGATAACTTGGGTGACGGTGATAAAGGATACCAAGAAGAAAGTTAAGATGGGCATAGGTAATCCTAAGATCGCTCCTCACATTGCGGTTTGCGACCCCCTTCTAACCTTGAGTATGCCGCCAAGCGTGACCGCTGCTACTGGTTTAGATGCTCTAACTCACGCTATAGAGTCCTTCACGAACGTTGTAACTGAGCCTATATCGGAGTCGCTTGCCTATCACGCTATCTATCTTATTGGAAAGTATCTGAGGGCTGCCTATGCTAAGGGGGATAATATTGAAGCTCGCTATAACATGCTCTTAGGAAGCACGATGGCAGCCTTGGCTTTCGCAAATACGCGCTTGGGCGTTATTCACGCTATCACAGCTGTTATGGGTGGGTACTTCGACGTGCCTCATGGTGTGATAAACGCTATCCTATTACCCTATGGTATGGAGTTTAATCTCATTGGCAACCTTTCTAAGTTTGCTAAGATAGCTGAAGCGTTGGGAGAGAGCGTTTCCGGTCTTACGGAGCTTCAGGCTGCACGTAGGGCGGTTGAGGCGGTAAAGGCTTTGTGTAGAGATGTGGGTATACCGGCAGGGCTAAGAGAGGTAGGCGTCAAAGAGGATGCCATTGAAGATATATGTCGTGAGGCGATGAGTAACGTTGGGATACCCATTAATCCGAGAACTCCTACCTTGGAAGATCTGATCCAGATATGCAGATCTGCCATGTAAAAGCCGTAGAGGGAGGTGATGTGAAAAGGAAGAGGTTCTTAAAGCTTTAAGAAATTAATCTAAAGGGGGGAAGAAAGATGAAGAAGGCTCTTGTTATGTTGGCGGTGTTGGGCTTGTTCGTGGGTGTCTTCGCAGGTATGGGATGGGCTGCCTATCCAACGAGACCTATAACCGTTATAGTTCAGTTCGGTGCGGGTGGAGCAACAGACCAGGTCAATAGAGCATTGGCGGCAGAGATGCAGCAGATCCTAGGGGTTCCTATTAATGTCATAAATATGCCTGGGGCCACTGGAGCTGTTGCGACAGCTTACGTCATGGGTCAGCCTCATGATGGTTATATTTGGTTAGGACTCTCAGATAACATAAGGATGTATCAGGTGATGGACCTTGGTCCCTTCTCTTATAAGGACTTTCATATGTGGATCGCTGCTGCTGGTGTAGCGACCATATGCGTTAAGCCCGATTCTCCCATAAAGACCATGGATGATTTCATTAAGGCTATGAAGGAGATGGGGAAGGACTTAACCCTTGCTAACTCTGGTATAGCCAACGGGTGGCATATAGCTTTGGAGATGCTTAAGAAATCTGTTGGAGGGGACTTTAAGATAGTGGTTTATCCCAGCGGTCGTGCGGCTGCTGCCGCGGCTGTGGCAGGGGAGACGAAAGCGGGAATTCCAGGCTTAATGGAGGCCATAGATTTGATAAAGGGTGGCCAGCTTAGGATCCTTGCGACGTTCAATGACGAGGATATTGAGATAGAGGGCGTAGGTAAGGTTCCCACTGTGGCGAAGTGGGCTCCTGATATTAAGAAATATCTACCTTTCGGTGGTTGGTGGGGCATAGCAGTTCCTAGGGATGTTCCTCAAGAGGTTGTAGATGCGATAGATAAGGCATACGCTAAGGCCGTTCAGTCTCCTAAGTTCAAGGAGTTCGTACAGAAGCAGGCCATGGTTTATCTTGGCTATGATAGGCAGAAGTCTGAGGAGTACGCTAAGAGAGAGACATCTTTGGTTAGCTGGCTCTTACATGAGTTGAAGCTTGCGAAGAAATCTCCTGAGGATTTCAAGATTCCTAAGCCGGAGTAAGTTTGGACCCTTAGATAGAGATGGGTGCATGGCAGGTTCTTCCTCCTGCCATGCACTGTTTTAAGGGGGAGGCGATTTAGTTCAGGATGGATAGGAAGAGATGGTGGTGGGAGTTTGCGATTGCCCTTTTCGTTTTCCTGATCGGTGCTTATGGCTTGTTTGAATCCCTAAAGATGCCTACTGGAGACCCTCATGACTCCCCAGGTCTTACCCCCGCAGTTTTATCGGCAATTCTTATGGTTCTTTCAGCTGCGCTTATGTTTTACCTCTTGTTTATCTTTAAAAGAAACCTTAAAGGTTGGAGCCTCTCGGAGTCAAAGGGGAGAAATGAGGGAAGCAGGGAGGAGAGACTCAAGACACAAAGGCTCGTCGTCTTTATAGCTTTAACGGTCGCCTATGTTGCTCTTTTGGGGAAGATACCCTATACTTTGGCGACTTTTCTCTATCTAGTTGGGTCCTATCTTTACTTTAAAAGTGTCAAGCTACACGTCGCGATCGGGATCGCTCTTTTGGTGAGTTTGAGCTTGATGTACTCATTTGGACATTTACTTGGAGTGAGGTTGCCCTAAGTTCTGCTTTGAGGAGGGATCGAGGTGGAAAGCTTATTAAGGCTTTTTGATGGTTTCGTTGGTCTTCTTGACTTAAAGCTGCTATCTTTGATGTCACTATCTTCTGTCCTTGGGGTAATAATCGGGGCTTTACCTGGTCTTACAGCTACGATGGGTATAGCCCTCTTAAGTGGTATAACCTATGGTCTGGACCCTCGATATGCCATACCGATGCTCGTAGCTCTCTATTGCGGTGGTATATATGGAGGATCCAATAGTGCCATTTTGCTTAACATCCCTGGTACCCCTTCAGCTGCAGCTACCGCTATAGATGGATACGAATTAGCTAAGAATGGGATGGCTGGGGAAGCTTTAGGGCTTGCTCGTTTAGCTTCCTTCTGGGGTGGTTTAATAGGCGTCTTAGCCTTGGCTGTTTCTACCCCTTTGCTTGCTAAGATAGCCCTGAAGTTTGGTTCCTGGGAGTTCTTCGTTTTGACCATAATGGGAGTGATGATATGTGGAAGCTTGTCTATGGGTGAGTTGCAATTAAAGGGGTGGATAACGGGCTTTCTCGGTCTTATGACCGCTATGATAGGTATGGATAACATGACCACCTATCCAAGGTTCACCTTCGGCAGCCTAAATTTGATGAGTGGCATATCTCTGATACCTGCCTTGATAGGCCTTTTCGGTTTAACCGAGGTTTTTTGCGTGATGAGGGAGCCGAAACAGGGGGAGTTAGTGGTTGATCCTAAGAAGCTCAGGGTTAGTATTCCCTTAGTAGAGGTTTTTAGATACTGGAAGACGACCATAAGGTCTGCGATAATAGGTATTCTGATCGGTGTTATTCCTGGCGTTGGTGAAGATGTGGCCGCTTGGGTAAGCTATGGTGCTGTCAAAAATCTCGGTGTGGAAAGGGAGATGATAGGTAAGGGGAGCAAGGAAGGGGTTATCGCTTGTGAGGTAGCGAATAACGCATGCATAGGTGGAGCTTCGATTCCGATGATAGCTCTTGGCATACCTGGTAGCGGAGCTGCTGCCGTTTTATTGGGAGGCATATTGTTGCACGGGATAAGGCCAGGTCCGCTTATCTTCATTGAGTCCCCGCAATTTTTCTATGATTACGTTGCTATGCAGGTTTTGGCTAACTTTATGCTTCTTATCTTTGGGCTTCTTATAAGCAACGTACTTATAAAGGTGTTGCTGGTGAAGAAGGACATCTTAATGCCTATAGTAATAACTCTCTGCGTTATAGGTGCCTACGCTGTGAATCACTCCATTTTTGACGTCTACGTAACCTTGCTTTTCGGTTTAGTAGGTTACGTACTGAGAAATCACGGCTATCCTCTCGCTCCATTTACCCTGGGGTTGATTTTGGGTAGGATGGCTGATGAGAACCTAAGAAGGGCTTTGACGTTAAATGAAAGCATAACTCCTTTCTTTACTAGGCCTATTTGTATAATTCTTTGGGTATTGATAGTGCTAATGATTCTTGGGAGAAGGAGGATAACGGGGGCAAATGTTTAACCTTAGAGGAAGGCTCTCTCTTGTAACTGGCGGGTCAAGGGGATTAGGTATGGCTCTCGCTGAGGGGCTCGCCGAGGCGGGAAGCGATGTATTGATAGTTAGCAGGACCATAGAGGAGGCAAAGGAGACTGCCCTAAGGATAAGTCAAGGCTATGGTGTTAAAGCTTCGGGCTTAAGATGCGATGTCTCGAAATACGATGAAGTGAAGAATATAATGGATAATATTGAGAGAAACTATGGTAGGCTTGATGTCGTTGTGAACGCTGCAGGCATCAATAGGAGGTATCCCGCTGAGGAGTTTCCAATCGATGATTTTAGGGAGATAATCGAGGTTAATCTCTTTGGGACCTTTTACGTGTGTAGGGAGGCTTTTAGATTACTGAGGAGGTCAGATTCCCCCTCAATAATCAACGTTTGCTCCTTGACCGTGGTTGAGGTGACCGTTCCTAACATATGTGCCTATGCTGCTTCAAAGGGCGGTGTTGGCTCATTAACTAAGGCGCTCGCTAAGGAGTGGGGGGCGTATGGCATAAGGGTGAACGCTATTGCGCCAGGATGGTACAAGACCAGGATGACCGAGGCGGTCTTCAGCGATAGAGAAAGGCTTGAAAGCATGATAAAAAGGATACCCTTGGGTAGGTTTGGATCTTTGGAGGACCTTAAAGGGGTTGCGGTTTTTTTGGCCTCTAAGGAGGCTTCTTATATCACAGGTCAGATAATCTTCGTGGACGGAGGCTGGACGGCAGTTTGATTCTTAAAGCTTGAGGTGTTTATGATGGCTAAGACGGCTTTCATAGGTATTGATATAGGAACAACCGGGGCGAGATGTTGTATCTTCGATGGCGATGGAAGATTAATATCGATGGCTAAGAGAAACTATAGGATTATTCAACCTAAGCCTGGTTGGGTGGAGCAGGATCCTGACGAGGTTGTCTCCGCTGTATATAGCTCGATAAAGGAATCCTTGGAGCTTGCCAACGGTGAGTATGAGATAGGTGCCATAGGTTTAAGTAGCGTTTTTCACAGCATAATGTTAGTGGATTCTGATGTGAGGAAAAAGACCAATCTCATTATCTGGGGGGATAATAGGTCTAACGATCTGCTTAAGAGCTATCGAGAGAGGTTTGATTACCTTTACGATATTACAGGTTGCCCCCTCCATGTGAACTATCCTCTCGCCAAGCTCATATGGTTTAAGCATGAAACCCCTCAAGCTCTTGATGAAGCTTATAGGATAATGACCATAAAGGAGTATGTTCTTTGGAATTTAGCGAAGGTCTTCGCCATCGATATCTCTGTGGCCTCTGGTAGCGGTTTACTTAACATATATAAGAGAAAATGGGAGGAATCCATATTTGATAGCCTCGATATAAGTATTGGTAAAATGAGCGAGACCGTTTACCCCTCAACCGTTGTTGGAAAAGTCTCTAAGGAAGTTAGCCTCATAACCAGTTTAAGGGAGGGAACTCCCATCGTTATAGGTGCTGGAGATGGTGCTTTATCGTCTTTAGGTTCCAACTCAATCGGGGAAGGGAAGATGGCTATAATGATCGGAACGAGCGGTGCGGTTAGAATGGCCGTTAAGGGTCCCATGACTGATAAGAAAAGAAGAACGTGGTGTTACATATTAGATGAGGATACCTGGCTTGTGGGGTGCGCCATAAACAACGCTGGGCTTGTGATGGCTTGGTATATCGATGGCTTTTACGAGGATTTGAAAGAAATGGGCCTAGACCTCTATAGGGAGGCCGAAAGATGGGTTCAGGAGGTCAAACCAGGAGCAGGAGGGCTTTTGCTTTTGCCCTTTTTAACCGGCGAGAGAGGCCCCTATTGGAACGCTGACGTTAGAGGAATTTTGTTCGGTCTTGCGCTTCACCATGATAGAAGACATATAGCGAGGGCGATAATCGAGGGTGTAGCCTTTCGAATGAGGAGTATATATGAGGCGGTCTCAGAGGTCGTTAGCGTCCCTACAGAGCTTAGGGGAACCGGTGGTTTGATGAGGTCTAAAGTTTGGGCGGGTGTTCTATCAAGCGTTCTTGGGAGATCAATAGTTAGGGTTAATATGGAGGAGGCTTCCTCTTTCGGTGCAGCGGTTATGGCCATGAGGGGCGTTGGGTATATAAAAAGCTATGAGGATATCCTTCCCAAGGCCGTCCAGTTAGTCGATTGCATCGAGCCTGATGAGCGGCTAAGGGTTTTATACGAGAGGTTATATAGGATATATTGGAAGATTTATCATAAGCTGCAGGATGAGTTTAGGGAGATTAGCGAGTTGCAAGAGACAATGGGATGAAGATCCTTAAGGGGGTGTTTTGATGGGTATCACCCAGTTGAGAGGGGTAATTCCGCCGATGATCGTTCCCTTCGATGCAAACGGCGATATAGATGAGGGAGCTTTGAGGGATTTTACGAGCTTCCTTTTAGGGACGGTGGATGGCCTTTTCATCCTTGGGACCTATGGCTGCGGACCTTTGCTTAGCCTCGAGGAGAGAAAGAGGGTTGCGGAGATAATTGTGAAGGAGGTCGGGGGGAGGGTCCCGGTTATTGTTCATGTGGGAAGCATAAGCACGAGGGATGCTGTTGAGCTCGCTAAACACGCTGAGGAGATAGGTGCTGATGCTGTTTCAGCGGTTCCTCCTTTCTACTATCATCATGCCGAGGAGGATGTCTTATTTTATTTCAAAAGAATCGTTGATGCAGTTAATGTGCCTGTTTATGTTTATAACAATCCCAAAACTGTCGGGTATGCCGTTAGCGTGGGCTTGCTTAAGAGGTTGGCGGATATAGGTGTGCATGGTGTTAAGGATAGTAGCTTCGATTTGATGGTCCTATCGGATTTCAAGAGAAAGGTAGAAAAAGAAGGCTTCGATGTGGTTTTAGGAACCGAGGCTCTGTTTGTTCCTGCGTCCTCTTTGGGCATCAAAGCCTTTATTCCAGGGTTGGGTAACGCTTTTCCAGAGCTTTGTAAGGAGCTTTATGATGTGGTGATGAGCGGTGCCCCTAAGGATAAGGTGATAGAGGTTCACAATAGGGTGATGGCCGTTAGAGACCTTATGAGGCTCGCTAATACCACTACCGTAGGAGCTTATACCATGGTTAACCTACGCGGGATAAAGATGTATCCGAGAGAACCCTTCAGACCAGCGAGCGAAGAGGTAAGGGAAAAGATAAAAGAGGGCTTAAGGAGGCTTGGTTTGCTATGAAAGCCATTTTCGCTTCATGGAGGGAGTTGATCTTGAATGAACCGATTGAGTGCTTTTCCGAACTACGTTAGACAGCTTATAAAGGGGCATCTAATTTCTTGTGGTTTTTCCCGAGCGGATCTTAACAAGCCCATAGTAGGTATAGTCAACTCTTGGAACGAAATAGTCCCTGGGCATGTCCCTTTAAGAGACCTGGCCGAGAAGGTAAAAGAAGGGGTTTACAAGGCTGGTGGAGTTCCAATCGAGTTCAACACGATAGCTATATGCGATGGTATAGCTCAGGGGCATAAGGGCATGAAATATAGCCTCCCAAGCAGGGAGTTGATCGCTGATTCGATAGAATCTATGGTGAAGGGACACGATATATTCGATGGTTTGGTTTTTCTCTCCTCCTGCGACAAGATCGTCCCTGGTATGCTTATGGCTATGGCTAGGATAGACCTTCCCTCTATTTGGTTGGGAGCAGGACCGATGTGCAACTATATCAAGCCTAAGGAGTCCAAGATGGCGAGAAGGAGCTTTCTTGAGGGTAAGGTCTCCGAGGATGAGCTGCTTGACATCACGGAGAGGTATTATCCTGGTCCAGGTGTTTGCCCATTTTTGGGAACGGCAAATACCATGTGTATAGTAGCTGAGGTTTTGGGTGTGGGATTGCCAGGGTCAGCTTTAACTCCAGCGGGAACAAGTCAGAGATATAACTTAGCTAGATTAACCGGAGAGCAAGCTGTTCGCTTAATAGAGATGGGCTTGAAACCTTCGGCGATAATGACGAGGGAAGCTTTTGAGGATGCAATAGCTGTAGTTATGGCTATAGGTGGTTCTCTAAACGCTGTTCTTCACATTCCTGCCATAGCTCATGAGCTAAGGATAGAGATAAGCATGGAGGATTTTGAGAGGATAAGCGAGAGTGTTCCCCTGATTGCTCAAGTTACTCCCAATAGCGACGAGAATACCGTTATAGATCTGTATTTTTCTGGCGGAGTGGTTGCATTGATAAGAGAACTAAAGGATTATCTTAACCTTGATAGAAAGACGGTCCTTAACGATACCTGGAGGGATATCATTGGGAAGAGTGAGGGATTCAGGCCTTTGAAGTCAATCATAAGATCGGTTTCCGACCCCATAGCTAAGGGTGGAGCTATAAAAGTCTTGAGAGGAAACCTTGCTCCTGATGGAGCCCTGCTTAAGGTGTCTGCGCTGGTGGACGTTTTGAAGGATCCCTTTGAAGGGGTAGCTAGGGTATTTAACTCGGAGGATGAGTTTATGGAGTATGCATCAAGCAATGACCTTAAGGATGGGGAGGTTATCATCATAAGATACGAGGGGCCTTGTGGAGGTCCGGGCATGAGGGAGCTTCATAGGTGTGTTGAGATAATAAATAGATATAAGAACGTTGCACTCATAACCGATGGCAGGCTTAGCGGGGCTTCTTACGGCATCTCTATAGCTTATGTTTCCCCTGAGGCGGCGGCAGGAGGACCGCTCTCCATAGTTAGGGATGGTGATGTTATAAGGATAGACCTCGGGAGGAAGAGGGTAGACCTATTGATATCAGAGGAAGAATATAAAAGGAGAAAAGGAGAGGTACAGGAGGTCAATCGCTCCTTTATACCTGAAAACAGCTACCTGAGATATTATAGGCTTTTCGTTGAGAGCGCGTCAAAGGGAGCGGTTAGAAGATCCCTGGAGTGAAGAAAAACCCAAAGATACCTTTTAAGGGTGGCCTTGATGATTTAGGAAGTAGACAGTATACTGAGTATAATTTATTTGGAGGAAATGGAGGAGATGCTTGTTAAGGTGAATAATAGGGAAGTTAATTTGGAAGGTGAGATGACCGTGGGGGAGCTTTTAGAGAAGCTTGGTTATGATATCTCTTATATGACTGTGTTCTTGAATAGGGATGTCTTGCCCAGGAGGGAGTATAGCTCGAGGATAGTTAGGGATGGTGACGAGATAGTAGTTACATATATCATGTCGGGCGGCTAAGCGCTTTGAAAGAAGGGGTGATTGCCTTGACTAAGAGGTTTAAGGTTGTTCTGAATACTAAGTGGTGTAAGTCTTGTGGTATATGTGTAGAGTTTTGCCCTAAGAAGGTTTTTGAGTTTACAAGCGATGGTAAGGTTAGGGTTATGCGCGAGGAGATGTGTGTAGGTTGTAGAAGCTGTGAGCTCAGGTGTCCTGATTATGCTGTTGAGGTGCGGGAGGGGGAAGAGGAATGAGCCTTAAGGAGGATGTGCGATTCATGCAAGGTAATGAGGCTATAGCTGAGGCAGCCATCTTAGCTGGAGTGAGGTTCTTCGCGGGTTATCCGATAACTCCAGCTACAGAGATAGCCGAGATGATGGCTCTTAGGATGCCTCAGGTAGGTGGGGTATTCATTCAGATGGAGGATGAGATAGCTAGCATCGCTGCGGTTATAGGAGCATCTATGGCTGGTTTTAAGGCCATGACTGCAACGAGTGGTCCTGGATTTACCTTAATGCAGGAGAACTTGGGATATGCCACAATAGTTGACATTCCTTGCGTCATAGTGGATGTGCAAAGGGGTGGGCCGAGCACGGGTTTACCGACCCTTCCTGCGCAGGGAGATGTCATGCAGGCGAGGTGGGGAACGCATGGAGACCATCCTATAGTTGTCTTATGCCCTGCTACGGTTCAAGAGGCCTTTGAGTTAACTATAGAGGCCTTTAATATATCTGAGCTCATTAGAAATCCGGTGATCCTTCTTTCCGATGCGGTGGTTGGTCACGTAAGGGAGAAGGTAACTTTGCCAGATCCGAGCAGGATAAGGATAGTTAATAGGAGAGTTACTAACTTGCCGCCTGAGCAATATAAGCCTTTTGCCGCTGGGCCTGACGGTGTTCCTGATTTCGCCTATCGCGGTAAGGGGTACAGATATCACGTAACTAGTAATGTACATGATGAGGAGGGCTTCCCAGCAACATATAACCATAAGGTGGCGAATGAGCTTATAAGGAGACTTCACAAGAAGATAGAGTTTTATAGGAAGGAGATAACTTATTATAAGACCTATAGGGTTGAGGATTCTGACGTGCTTATCGTAGCCTATGGGTGTACAGCGAGGTCTGCCAAGGATGCAGTTAACATGCTGAGGGAGGGCGGGATAAGAGCTGGGCTTTTGCAGTTACAAACCCTTTGGCCTTTCCCTGGCGAAGTTGTAGAGGGGTATGCGAAAAGAGCTAAGGTTGTTGTCGTGCCTGAGATGAACATGGGGCAGCTTGTAGGAGAGGTGGAAAGATGCATTTGTAGGAAAGCTGTTAGAATTAATAGGGTTGATGGCAAGATGATATCTCCTTGGGAGATAGTTGATGCGATTAAAGAGGTGTTTAGCCATGCTTGATATAAAGAAGTATCTAAGGTTAAGCAAGCTTCCTCATATATGGTGTCCGGGCTGTGGTAACGGTTCAGTGGTGAGGGCTTTGATCATGGCGGTTGATAAGCTTGGGTTGAGCAAGGATGAAATCGTCCTTTTCACCGGGATCGGCTGTTCGGCAAGGACCAACGTGATAGTGGACTTTAACACCATTCAAACGACTCACGGTAGGACTTTAGCTTTCGCTACAGGCTTTAAGTTGATGCGTCCCGATATGAAGGTGATAGTTATTACGGGAGACGGCGATGGTGCGGCGATAGGGGGAAATCATCTGATCCACGCTGCTAGAAGGAACATAGACATAACTACAATACTTATAAACAACAGTATATATGGTATGACAGGTGGGCAGTATTCCCCTTTAAGCCCTCAAGGTACCTATGCTACAACAGCTCCCTACGGCAACATTGAACCATCCTTCGACATATGCAAGCTTGTTGAGGCGGCAGGAGCGACCTTCATCGCAAGAAGCACCGTTTATCATATTCAGTTAACGGCTGATCTTATAGCTAAGGCCATCGCTCATAAGGGCTTTAGCTTCATTGAGGTTGTCTCTCAATGTCCTGTAGGTTATGGGAGAAGAAATAGGATGAGAACTCCTTATGAGATGCTGATGTGGCAGAAGGAACATGCTGTTTTAGTTCAACAGGCTCAAAGGTATAGTCTCGAGGAGATGAAGGATAAGTTTTTGATAGGCGAGCTCTTCGTTAATAAGGAGAAGAGAGAGTATACGGAGCTTTATGAGGAGTTAAGGCGAAAATTAGCTGAAGGTGGGGAAGGTTAAATGAGGAAGGAGATAGTGTTAAGCGGTTACGGTGGTCAAGGTCTGGTTCTCGCAGGGATTATCCTTGCGGAGGCTGCGGTGATTTATGAGGGAAAGAACGCTACGCATAATCAGTCCTATGGTCCCGAGGCAAGAGGTGGTGCAAGTAGGTCCGAGATCATCATAAGCGATGAGGAGATAAACTACCCAGAGATCGAAAGACCAGATATATTACTTGCTATGACTCAAGATGCGCTGGATAAATACGGTGAGAGCGTCAAAGAGGGAGGATTAATCATCATTGATACACTTTATATCAAGGAGGTCAAACCTCGCTCTGACGTTGAGATATACGAGCTTCCTATAACAGAGATATCCATAAGGGAGACAGGTAAGCCTTTATCTGCGAACATAGTGGCTTTGGGGGTTTTGGTCTCATTAACAGGAATAGTAAAAAGGGAATCGCTCGAGGCTGCCATGCTTAATAGGGTACCTCCTGCTACTAGGGATTTAAACTTAAAAGCCTTAAGGGCTGCCTTTGATATATTCAAGAAAGGGTGAGGGAAGAGAGATGAGGCTTTTAGAATATCAGGGGAAGGATTTTTTAAAGCTGATCGGCATAGATGTTCCCGAGGGTGTAGTAATTAGCGCTCCGTCGGAAGCTTCCGGCGCTTTCGAGAGGATAGGGAAGAAGGTTGTGCTTAAGGCACAGGTCCCCATAGGTGGTAGGGGTAAGGCGGGTGGTATTAAGCCTGCGGATGATCCTAAAACCGCTCAAGAGGTTGCTTCTGAGCTTTTTGGTAAGGAGATAAGGGGTTTTAAAGTTAAGAAGCTCCTTGTAGAGGAGGCTTTAGACATAGCTAGGGAGATATATATGGGGATAACCATAGATACGCGATCTGGTAAGCGTACCTTCATGTTCTGCGATGCCGGTGGCATGGATATAGAGGAGATAGTTAAGCTCTTTCCCGAGAGGCTCGTGAGAATAGATAAATATCCGAGCGAAGCTTTAAGGGAGTATGAGATAAGGTCAGCTTTGAGGGGAAAGGGCTTTGAGAGGGAGCTTTTGGTAAAGCTTTCTCACATAGCTGCTTCTATGTTCGATGCCTTCGTTCGCTATGATTTAACGATCTTGGAAATAAATCCTTTATGCCTTTTAAAGGATGGAAGAATCGTTGCGGCTGATGCTAAGGTAGAAGTAGATGATAATGCTTTATTTAGGCAGGAGTATTTCTCTAAGCTGGAAAAGGTCGACGTGGAGGATTATATGGAAAGAGAAGCGAAAGAGATAGGTGTGTCCTATGTTGTGCTTGATGGAGATATAGGGCTCATATCGAGCGGTGCGGGCTTGGGTATGTATACTGTAGATTTGATGGCTGATGAGGGCTTAAGGCCGGCCAACTTTCTTGAGACTGGCGGTGGAATAACAGCTAAGCTCATAAACGATTCAATAAGGCTCGTTTTAAGGAGAGGCAATATAAAGGCAATTCTCATTAATCTTTATGGTGGGGTGAACTCCCTTATAGAAGCAGCTAATGGAGTTAAACAGGCTAGGGAGAGCTTTGCGAAAGATGTCCCCATCGTGGTTAAGGCGGTTGGGAATCAACAGGAAGAGGCCTGGGAGATATTAAGTAGCGCTGGAGTGCACTTGATAAAAACTTTCCATACGGAGAAAGCGATCGATCTGCTTAAGGAGATTTTATCTCAGAAGGAGAGGGGATAAAGGTTATGGCAATACTTTTAACTTATGAGACCAGGGCTATCGTCCAGGGTATAACTGGTAGGGTGGGAAGCATACAGACGAGGTGGATGTTGGAGTATGGTACGAAGATCTTGGCAGGAGTAACGCCTGGGAGAAAGGGAGAGACGGTATATGGTGTTCCAGTGTTTGATGATGTTAAGGAGACGGTAGAGAGGTTTGGCGTTAATGCTACGGTTATATTTGCTCCACCCTTTGCTGCGAAGGATGCTGTGTTTGAAGCTATAGATGCTGGTATAAAGCTTGTTGTAGTTATTCCCGAGCATGTTCCCATAGCTGATGCCATGGAGATGAGGGAGGTTGCGAGGAAGAGGGGCGTCGTAATGCTTGGTCCCACAACCCCTGGCGTAATCTCTCCCGGTGTAGGTAAGCTTGGGATAATGCCTGGCAATATGTTTAAACCGGGGAAGGTAGGGGTCATCTCAAGGAGCGGGACGCTTTCTTATGAGGTCTCTGGATATCTTAACGATGAGGGTTTCGGTGAAAGCAGCGTTGTGGGTATTGGAGCTGATCCAGTTACCGGGGTAGACATAGCTGATATCTTGGAAATGTTTGATAGGGATAACGATACTGAGGCTGTAGTTATCGTGGGAGAGATAGGAGGAAGCCGTGAGGAGGATGCGAGCGCTGTTATAAGGCGCATGAGGAAACCAGTCATAGCCTTCATTGCGGGTAGACTGGCTCCGCCGGGTAAGAGAATGGGGCATGCTGGGGCCATTATACAAGGGGAAACGGGAAGTGCGGATAGCAAGCTAAGGGTTTTAGAGGATGCTGGAGCTAAGATAGCCTTTAAGCTATCGGAGATTCCGAAGATCTTAAGGAAGGTACTTTAAGACTGCCTTTACGTGAGGTGGGGTATCATGGCTGAAAGAAGGGTCCTTTTGATGCAGGAAATTCACCCAGATGGGGTTAAGATGTTGGAAGAAGCGGAGATAAAGGTTGATGTTGCGGAAAGCCTTGACGAGGAATATCTCTTGAAAAAGGTTATGGATTATGATGGCATAATCGTGAGGGTTCATCCCTACATAGGTAGAAGTATAATCGAAGCCGCTAAAAGATGCGTTGTCATAGGTAAACATGGGGCTTTGGTTGATAACGTGGATTTAGAAGCAGCCAATGCCTACCGCATTCCAGTGGTTTATGCACCGGGCTCGAATGCTAATGCGGTTGCTGAGCATACCGTATGTCTGATGATGGCGGTTGCGAAGCACATATGGGATGCGGGTGTTCAGCTTAGGGTTTATGGAAACTACAACTATAGGCTTCAGGTTAAGAGCTTTGAGCTTTCAGGAAAGACCCTTGGAGTTATAGGTTTAGGCAACATCGGAAGAAAGGTTGCCAGGATATGCAAGTATGGTTTTTCTATGAAAGTTATAGGCTATGATCCATATATTAACGAAGAGCTTCTTAGGCAAGAGGGGTTAGAGGATACTGAGCTTGTTGGAGATCTGGAGTATCTTCTTAGAAATGCGGATTTTATAACGATACACATACCTGCTACTAAGGAGAACGAGAAGTTCATAGGCGAAAGGGAGCTCTCCATGATGAAGAGAAACGCTATAATTGTTAACACTGCAAGGGGTTCGGTGATAGATCAAAGGGCACTTTATAGGGCTCTTAGGGATGGGGTCATAGCAGGTGCTGGTATGGATGTTTTCGATCCAGAGCCCCCATCCGTTGATGAGCCCATTTTAACTTTAGATAATGTTGTTGCTACGCCTCATATGGCAGCCCATACTGAAGAAACGCTCTCTAATATGGCGAAAATGGTTTGTAAAAACGTCATATCTGTATTAAGGGGAGAGAGGCCCGATAATATCGCTAACCCGGAAATATGGGATATTAGAAGGTTGCCTCAGTAGTTTGATATTAAAGCCATTAAAAGGGGTGATAAATTGTGGGATATGGCTTTTGGGATAGGATAGCCCATGTGGATCTCTCTAATATGGCGGTTGAATATGAGAGTCCGGGAGAGGCCTTTTTCAGGAAATATATAGGTGGGGGATGTCTTGGAAGTTATTATGTATTGAAGTACGTTAAACCTGGAACGGATGCCTATTCTCCTGAGAACGTGATAGTTTTCGCTCCCAGCGTGGTGACGGGTGCTCCCTTACCGGGGTTCGCAAGGCATTCGGCTGTTTCAGTCTCTCCGTTGACCGGTGGTATAGCTGATAGCGAGGCCGGTGGATTTTGGGGTGTGGCCTTAAAGTCTGCGGGATTGGACGCGATAGTGGTTAAAGGAAGGGCTTCAAAACCCGTTTATCTTTGGGTTAAGGATGGAAATGTGGAGATCAAAGATGCTTCGCATCTTTGGGGGAAGCACAACGCAGATGTTCTTAGAGAGGTTGAGAAAGAGTTAGGAGAAAGGGGCTTGAGGATTCTTGGAATAGGCCCAGGTGGGGAGAACCTCGTTAGGTTTGCAAGCATAGCTTGTGATATTCATGATATGCATGGTAGATGCGGACTTGGAGCAGTTATGGGTTCTAAAAAGCTGAAGGCTATTGTGGTTAAGGGGACGAGAAAACCCCAGTTTAAGGATGAAGGTAAGTTGGTAAAGATAGCCAAGGATTTTGCTTCCAGGTTTAAGAGCTACCCAGGTCAGCTTAGATTGCACCAGTGGGGGACAACCATAACCACCAAGCTCTTCAGCACAGGTGGGCAGCTACCCACCTTTAACTGGAGAAGCGGGGTATTTGATGGTGTGGATAAGATTGCAGGTGACTTCATAGAGACCATAATGGATGTGAAAAAGACCGGGTGTTATGCTTGTCCTGTAAGATGTAAGAGGTTGGTTGGAGCGAGAGAACCATTTGAGATAGATCAAGAGTACACCAGCCTGGAGTATGAATCTATGGCTGCTTTAGGTTCCTACATAGGGGTGGATGACCCCTATATCGTCTCTAAGGCTATAGAGCTCTGCAATAAGTACACCATAGACACTATATCCCTGGGAGGAACTATAGCTTTTGCAATGGATTGCTATGAGAACGGAATATTAACTGAGGAAGAGACCGATGGGCTTGAGTTGAGGTTTGGTAACAAGGATGTGGTAATACCCCTTATTGAGAAGATAGTTAAGAAAGAGGGTATAGGGAGACTTCTGGCTGAAGGGTCGAGGAGGGCTGCTCAAGCTATAGGGAGAAACGCGGAGAGGTATGCCGTTGAATGCAAAGGGGTTGAGTATCCCGCTCATGAGCCGAGGGTTAAAAGGTCCCTTGCTTTGGTCTATTCTGTTTGTCCTATAGGAGCGGATCACATGGCGAGTGAACATGATCCAAGCATAGGTCCTGACGCTCCAGACGTTAACCTTGAAAGAATAGCTATCTTGGGTATCAATGAGAGATTACCTTGGTTCGATCTTGATGGTAGAAAAGTTAGGTTCGCCTATTACACTATGATAGCTTATAGCATGTTGAACTCCCTCGATATATGCATGTTTTGCATGGCTCCTACAAGGGGTTTAAACTACAGTGAGGTGGTCGAAGCCGTTAGCGCGGTGACCGGTTGGGAAGTGAGCCTATGGGAGCTCATGAAGGTTGGGGAAAGAAGACTGAACATGATGAGGGTGTTTAACGTTAGAAGTGGAGTGGATTCGAAGGAGGATAGATTGGCAGAAAAGATGTACATGCCTCTCCGAGGGGGTATCCATGAGGGTAGATTCGTTACTAGGGAGGAGTTCGAGGAGGCCAAGAGGATTTATTACCTTATGTCTGGTTGGGATGAAGAGGGCGTTCCCCAACCTTGGAAGCTTATCGAGCTAGGGTTAGACTGGCTTTTATAGGAAGGTGATTGATTTATGAAAAGGGCTCTTTTACTTGATGGGGCAGATAACGTGGCTACAGCTCTTGAAGACATTCAAGCTGGTGAGATAGCGTTAGTGAGAATCTCTAACCAGTCTAGGGAGGTAAGGGTGATCGCGGACATACCCTTTGGCCATAAGTTTGCCGTTAGGAGGATTCCAAAGGATGGCGATGTCATAAAGTACGGTGAGGTTATAGGTAGGGCTACGCGAGATATCGAGGTTGGGGATTGGGTGCATGTTCATAACGTTGTGAGTAATAGGGGAAGAGGCGACTTGCTTAAGGGAGAGGGTGGTGGGAGATGAAACTATGGGGTTATATAAGGCCCGATGGTTCAGTTGGGATTAGAAACCACCTTCTTGTACTTTCGAGCGTTGTCTGTAGCAATGAGGTGGTCTTAGCCATATCGAAGAGTGTTCCTGGAAGCGTGTCTATAACTCATAATGAGGGATGTGGACAGCTTGGCGTTGACTATGAGCAAACCCTGAGGACCCTTGTTGGGGTTGGTAAGAATCCCAACGTGGCTTCGGTTCTGGTGGTTGGGCTCGGATGCGAGAAGCTCGATCCCTATATGTTGGCTGAGAGGATATCGGAGTCGGGGAAGAAGGTCGAGGTCCTGGTGATTCAGGAAGAAGGTGGAACCTTAAGGGCTATAGATAAGGGGATAGCCATAGCTGAGAGCATGCTTTCGGATCTGTCTGGGATGGTGAGGGAGGTCATAGATCTATCCCATATCGTGATTGCTCTTGAGTGCGGTGGTTCGGATGCCACCTCTGGGATAGCGGCGAACCCTGCCATGGGAGTTGCTTCGGACTTCGTGGTTAGCTCGGGTGGAACGTCGATATTATCGGAGACCCCCGAGTTTATAGGGGCGGAGCACATATTGGCCAAGCGAGCGGTTAACGAAGATGTAGCTAAGCGTATATACGAGATCGTAAAGAGAGCTGAAGAGGACGCTTTGAAGATGGGCGTCGATTTAAGAGGGACTCAGCCGACGAGAGGCAACATTGAAGGTGGTATAACGACGATAGAGGAAAAATCCCTTGGTTGCATCCTTAAGGCTGGGAGGTCTCCAATTCAAGGCGTGGTTGAATATGCGGAGCAGCCTAAGGGCAAAGGGCTGTGGATAATGGATACGCCAGGGCATGATGTTCAGTCGGTGAGCGGCATGGTGGCAGGTGGAGCTCAATTGGTTCTCTTTTCCACGGGAAGGGGAACACCCGTTGGTTGCCCCATTGCTCCGGTTATAAAGATTACTGGTAATCCCAAGACTTGGGAGAGGATGTCCGATAACATAGATATCAATGCAGGAACTATAATACTGGGGATCGAAACGGTTGAAGAGGTTGGGCGCAGAATCATAAAGGAAATGCTTTCTGTGATAAATGGAAAGATGACTAAGTCAGAGCAGCTTGGTCATGGTGAGTTCGCGATAACCAGAATAGGTCCGACGATGTGAACCTAAAGGAGGGTTTCGCTCCCTTGGTTTTGGTTCCTTACGAGGATTTAATTGGGATCCTTTCCTCTGTACTGATGCGCTTGAGCGTGCCAGAGCAGGATGCGCTTGACACAGCTGAGGCTATAGTCGCAGCGGATTTAAGAGGAATAGAATCGCACGGTGTAGTTAGGTTTCCCACCTATGTAAAGAGGATAAGGCTTGGGATTATAAATCCAAAACCCAATATAAAGGTTATAAGGGAATCAAGAAACGTTATCTTGATCGATGCAGATAATGGCCTTGGCCAGGTTGCGGGAAAGCTGGCCATGTCCATGTGTATAGAAAAGGCTAAGGAGAATGATGTTGCTATCGCTGGCGTTAGAAATACGAATCACATCGGTATTGCGGGTCACTATGCGATGATGCCCCTGAGAGAAAACATGATAGGCATCGTTCTAACTAACACAGCTGCTTTAATGGCTCCCCATGGTGGTTGTGAGCCTGTACTAGGGACGAACCCCTTTGCAGTTGCTATACCAGCAGGTAGGGAGATACCGATCGTTTTGGATATGTCAACGAGCGTTGTTTCCAGAGGGAAGATAGAGGAGAGCTTAAGAAAGGGTGAAAAAATCCCCTTCGGTTGGGCTGTGGATAATGAAGGAAACCACACGGATGATCCGGAGAAGGCTCTAGAAGGAGCCCTTTTGCCCTTAGGGGGAGCCAAGGGATATGGGATGTCAATTGTGATAGACATAATAAGTGGCCTCTTAACTGGTTCCTCTTACGGTAAAGATATAAAATCCATGTTCTTGGACTTTACTAAGCCGATGGGCGTCGGTAATTTTATGGTGGCTATTAAAGTCGAAAGCTTCATGCCGGTTGACGAGTTCAAGGAAAAGGTGGATGGATACATAAAGATGATAAAGGGATCTAAGAGAGCTAAGGGCGTGGATGAGATCCTTCTGCCGGGGGAGAGAAGCTATCGGACCATGTGCAAGAGGCTTAAGGAGGGCGTACCATTAGGTGAAGGAGCCTTAAGGGCCTTAGAGGAGGCAAAAAAGCTTGTGGGGATGTGATTGTACTCTGAAAGGCAGGTTGATCTAATTTGATAGTCGAGATTCCCCTAAGGGGGAGTGTTCTTAGGCTTAATATCCCTGAGAGGAATTTTTTGGGGGTTCTTGACCCGAAGAGGTACCCACCGGTTAAGGATGTGGTTTCTGCCTTTGAGGATGCCTTAAGAAATCCCATCGGGAGCAAAGCCCTAAGAGATTTAGCCAAGCCTGGGCAGAGGGTGGTCATCATAGCTACCGATATAACCAGATATGCTTGTGAGGAGGTAGTCATTCCCCTTTTGTTGAAGGAGCTTAACGAAGCTGGGATACCCGATGAGAATATCAGTGTAGTTGTTGCTACTGGTACTCACAGGCCCAATTCTATTGAGGAGTTCAAGGAGATGTATAGTGAAGAGGTGGTAAGGAGAGTCAAGGTTGAGAACCATAATGCCTTTAACCCTGAGGGGCTTAAGTTTTTGGGGAACACCCTATCTCAGGGCATACCTGTGGAGATAAATAAAAGCGTAGCAGAGGCTGATTTAAGGATCGCGACAGGTGTTATTGAACCTCACCTCTTTGCGGGGTACAGCGGTGGGGTTAAAAGCGTTGCAGTTGGTGTTGCAAGCGTTCGCACGATTTCTGCTACGCACAATATCGCCATGCTGGATCATCCTAAGACCAGATTGGGTGTGATCGAGGATAACCTCTTTAGACGTTTTCTTGAGGAAGCGGCTGGCTTTCTTGGCCTTGACTTCATAGTTAACGTGGTGCTCGATGACGATAAGCGCCTTCTTGGGGTGTTCGCTGGTGATCCGGTGAAAGCTCACGATGCGGGCGTGAGGTTTGCGAAAGAGATTTATGAGGTTAAAGCTAGTCAGCAGGGGGATATTATCATAGCGATACCCAGATATCCTAAGGACAGGGACCTATATCAGGCGACCAGGGCGGTTAATAACCTGATATTTGCACCTCGTCCTTTGGTCAGAAAGGGGGGGATAATAATAATCCCTGCGGCGTGTGAGGATGGTATAGGGCATGAGGGGTACTATAACTGGATGAAAAGCGTAAGGTCACCTGTGGAAGCTTTAGAGAGGGCTTATCGCGAGGGATTTGAACCGGGGGAGCACAAGGCCTTCGTTCTGGCTAAGGCCTTAAACTGGGCTAAGATCTTTATGGTTGGGACAGCTGTTCCAGAGCCTATCTTAAGGGAGCTATTTCTAGAGTACGAGCCTACTGTTGAAGAGGCGCTGGAGCGAGCGTTCTTTGAGCTCGGCAAGGATGCTAAAGTTTGGGTTGTACCCAATGCCTTGATTACCATTCCGGTCTTGGAGCCCTGATTCCTTTGTTTTTAGGGAGGGTGAATGAAGCCGTGGGATTGCGCAGTCGAGTTGTTGTGGAGGGTATAGATAGGGCTGGTATGCGTGCCCTTCTTAAAGCTTGTGGGTTGATCGATGAGGAATTCAACCGTCCTTTCGTTGGTGTTGTGAACTCTTGGAATGAGATGCACCCCGGGCATAAGCATTTTCGCCAGATCGCTGAGGCGGTTAAGGAGGGCATAAGGTTGGCTGGGGGCGTGCCCTTTGAGTTTAACACCATCGCCATATGCGATGGTATAGCCCAGGGGCATCAGGGAATGTGTTATGTTCTACCCAGTAGAGAGGTGATAGCTGATTCCATAGAGCTCGTGGCTCAGGCGGAGCAGTTAGATGGCTTGGTCTTCTTAGCCGCCTGTGATAAGATAGTTCCTGGTATGCTTATGGCGATGTTAAGGATAAACGTTCCATCTATCATGGTTACTGGTGGACCGATGCTCCCGGGGGTTTTTAAGGGTAGAAGCTTAGCTGTCTATGAGATAAGGGAGGCTGTGGGACTTTATAGGCGTGGATTGTTGACAGAAGAGGAGTTTAGGGAAATGGAGGATTGCATATGCCCTGTTGTAGGCTCATGTTCCATGATGGGGACTGCGAACACCATGTCATGTGTGGCTGAAAGCCTGGGCTTGACTTTGCCGGGCTGTGCGACAACTCACGCTGTATATTCTAAAAAGCTTAGGGAAGCCAAGCTTTCGGGGATTCAGGTTATGAGGCTCATAGAGAGAGGTGTTAAACCTTCCGATATAATAACAGACAGATCCTTTGAGAATGCCATGCGAGTGGTTGTGGCTGTGGGAGGTTCAAGCAACGCTTTGCTTCACATCCCCGCTATAGCCCATGAGATAGGCATAAGGATAACACTGGATGACTTCGATAGGGTAAGTAGGACTACGCCGCACTTGGTTGATTTGAAGCCTTCTGGTCCATATACCCTTAAGGATCTGGATGATGCCGGTGGGATTCCTGCTGTTATGAAGGAGCTTTCTCCCCTACTTCATTTAGATGAGAGGAGCGTTATGCTTTGCACTCTTAGGGATATATTGAAGAAAGCCAAAAACCGTAATAGAGAGGTAATTCGTTCTCTTGATAACCCTGTTCATGAGGAAGGTAGCTTGGCAATTTTAAGGGGAAGTCTGGCTCCCAATGGTGCAGTTGTGAAGCAGACTGCGGTTTCGCCCTCCATGAGGGTTCACACTGGTCCAGCTAAGGTTTTCGAGTCCTGTGAAAATGCAGTTCAAGCCATTCTTGATGGCAAGGTTCAGAGGGGAGATGTAGTCGTTATACGCTATGAGGGACCTAAGGGGGGACCGGGTATGCGAGAGATGCTTGCCGCTACGTCTGTTCTCGTCGGTATGGGCTTAGGGGATAGCACGGCTTTAGTCACCGATGGGAGGTTTTCTGGATCCACGAGGGGTCCCTGTGTGGGGCATGTCTCTCCTGAGGCAGCTTCAGGTGGGCCGATCGCTATCGTTCAAGATGGGGACCTCATAACTATAAATATCGATGAGAGGAAACTTGATTTGCATCTGAGCGAAGAGGAGATAAAGAGGAGGCTAGCCAACTGGAAGCCTCCCGCTCCGAGGGTAACCCGGGGATATTTAGCGCGGTACGCTGAAGCAGTCACTTCGGCTGATCAGGGAGCCATCCTTAAGCGGGGTTGAGTTTTATGAAGGTTTACCTTTTGTCTTCTCTCTCAGAGCCCTTGCCTAAGGAGGATTTTCTATGGATAGCTCTGGATGTAATAAGAGCCACATCCACTATAGTTACTTTCTTCGCTTATGGTGGGGACTCGCTCTTTATCACATCTTCTATAAGGGAAGCTAAGTCCTTAAAGAGGGAAAACCCCGATATCCTTCTAATGGGGGAGAGGGGAGGGGCTAAGATACCTGGGTTCGACTTCGATAACTCTCCTACCGATGTTATGGAGAACGCTCATATGATAAAGGGAAAGCGCGCTGTTTTAACTACAACTAACGGAACTCGCTTGATTAAGAAGCTATCAGATGCTGGGAGAAGGATCCTTATAGGTTCTATGTTGAACTTGAGCGCTGTCCTTAGGAGGGCTTTGGAGGAGGTGAAGGTGAGCGGGTTTGATGGCGTTGCCATAGCTTGCGCTGGAAAGGAAGGCAGGGTAGCTTCAGATGATCTGTACTGCGCGGGAAGAATGGTTTTAAGGTTAGAAAAGTTGTTACCCCAAGGGTTTGAGCTTAATGACTCAGCTTTAATAGCTAAGGTTTGGGCTTCTCAAGAGAAGGACGCTTTATCGGTGTTTCTAAACTCATCAAGCGGTAAAAACGCGCTAAGTAATGGTAGATATAGGGATGTGGAGTTTTGCTCTAAGGAGGACCTCTTCGAAGTTGTTCCTCTATTATCTGGCGAAAGGGAGATTAAAAAAGAAGTGTGATAAACTGTGATGACTAAGCCGAAGATAGTTTTAAGTAGATGCTTTATTAAGCCAGTTAGGTATGATGGTGGGATAGTAAACGATGAGTTCGTAGATAGGCTTTTTGCCTATGTGGATTACATTACTCCCTGTCCGGAGGAGGATATCGGCTTAGGAGTGCCGAGGCCGAGGATAATAATAGTTGAGAGCGAGGGTCAAAGGAGATTGATTCAGCCTGATACAGGTAGGGACTTGACGGAGGTCATGAATGACTATTTAAATAAGATGCTTAATGAGTTAGGTGATGTTGATGGTTTTGTGCTTAAGGCGAAGTCCCCCTCTTGCGGTGTTTCCTCAGCGAAGCTCTATAGAAACGATGTGGTGATCGGTAAAACTGATGGGTTTTTCGCGAGTGCTGTTAAAAAGGTTTTCCCCTATCTACCACTTGAAGACGAAGGTAGATTAAAGAATAGGGATATCAGGGATCATTTCTTGGTGAGAATATTCGCCTACTCCGATTTTAGGGATTTAGTTAAGAGCGCTACCGCCTCTAAGTTAGTGGAGTTTCATTCTAAATATAAGTATCTCCTGATGACCTATAGTCAAAAGAGCCTCAAAGAGTTAGGTAAGATCGTTGCCGATGGAACGATGAGCTTAGAGGAAAAGTTGTCGCGCTATAAAGCTATATTCTATCAGGCCTTTGTTAAAAGGCCATCTCGTCGAAGGCACGTTAACACTCTCATGCACTTAATAGGGCAGATCTCGAAGCGATTAAGTCAAAAGGAAAGGGCTCACCTGATTGACCTGATCGAAAAATACGGTAGGGGTTTAATGGATCTAAGGGTTATTATCGAGCTTCTTAGAAGCTTTTCCCTCAGGTTTGAGGAGCAGTATGTCTTAATGCAAAAGTATCTTGACCCTTATCCTGAGGCGCTAAATGTATGAGAGGGTAATCTACTGGTTTAAGAGAGATTTAAGGATCGAGGACAATAGAGCGTTTTACGAGACCTGCGCAAAGGCAAGCGAGATAATCCCAATTTTTATATTTGTACCAAGCTTATTGGACAGATTCAGGTTTTGGGGTGAAAGGTTAGGCTTTCTCATAGATTGTCTTAAAGCGCTGGATAGGGATATCAATAAGAAAGGGGGCTTGTTCTACTGCTTTTATGGTGAGCCGAAGGATGCCCTTTCCTATCTGATTGAAAGATATAAAGTTCAGGCCATCTTTTCTATTAAATCTCTCTCCTACACCGATGAGGATATGGAGAGAAAAGTGATAACCCTATGTAAGGAGAAAGGGATAAGTTATCACGCCTTTAACGATGACTTTCTCTCCGATTTGGAGAGCATCCCTTACAGAAAGGTTTTCTCTCATTTTTACAAGGAGTGGAAGAAATACCTGAGCCTCAAGCTCTACCCTGCTCCAGAAAGAATAAACGTGCCTCGCTTAGATGAGCCAACGCTTGAGCTAGCCATAAAGGAATTAAGGTATCGGGAAAACCCCTTTTGGAAGTCGGATTTCGCTAAGATGAGGTTAGAGAGCTTCGACTTTAAGAGCTATGAGGGAACCAGAAATAGACTAGATATAGATGGTTCATCTAAGCTTTCCCCCTATATTAGGTTTGGGGTTGTGTCTTTAAGAAAAATCTATATTAAAGCCCTTGAGCTTGCGGGTGAGGATTGTCAGTTTATAAAGGAGCTTGCGTGGAGGGAGTTTTGGTACCATATTAAGAATAACTTCCCCGAGTTTAGGGAGCTGGAGTTTCAGGAGAGGCGCAGGGGCTTAAAATGGCTCAAGGATGAAAAGCTTATGAGAGCATTTACTGAGGGCGAAACGGGATATCCAATAATTGATGCTTCCATCAGACAGTTGAAGTTAGAGGGATGGATACATAATCGTGCGAGGATGATAGTTGCTTCTTTTTTAACTAAGGATTTGTTAATCGATTGGAGGGAGGGGGAAAGGTTTTTTGGAGAGCATCTGATAGATTATGATGATGTCGTTAATATAGGAAACTGGCAGTGGAACGCCTCCGTTGGTCCGGATCCAAAGCCTTTGCGAATATTTAACCCGATCATTCAGGCGAGAAAGTTTGACCCTGATGGAACCTTTATAAAGAAGTATTTGCCAGAGCTAAGGGCTCTTCCCCCACAAATGCTTCACGACCCATTAAGGTTTACCTTATCCTATCATAGGCCGATAGTGAATCACTATGAGAGGGTTATAGCGGCAAGGAATATGTTTTATAAGTGAGCAGTTTTAACCCTCTGAGATTGATACTATAGTCTCAAAGAAGGTGGCTCCTCTGCCATCTTCCGCTAAGCCCTCGGGAGAGAGGTCGTTTATCCCGGAGCATCCTTGATCTACGACTAAGGTGTCTGGTCTAACTCTGGGATCGAACCTGAGCCTCACCTTTATTTTCCCTTTTTCTGATAATATGTATCCCTCTTCAGAAGGGTATCTTTCCCTCCAGATTGGGTTGATGAGGCATATGGGTGGCTTTTCTTCAAAGTCTATAGGTCTTTGAGAATTGTTTCTCGCTATAGATTTAGGGGTTATTAAGAAGAACTGTCCTTCTTTAAGCTTCCTCACTTTAGGTAACTTTAGCTCCCTTAGGAAGTGAAACTTTCCGTCCTCCGTTAAGAACTTTCCATCCTCAAAGGGAACTTCTGGGAAAAGCGGGGATTTAATCCAGCCTCTTTCTTTAAGCAGAGATAGGCTTATCCCCGTGGGCTTTAGCTTGCTGAAGGTTAACTCCATTATATCTTCGAACTTTCCAAATTCATCTCCAAATCCAAGAGCTTCTGCAAGTTTCTTGTAGATCTCCCACTCTGGTAAAGCTTCTCCCAGGGGTTCAAAAATTTTAGGTAGGTAACCTATTATTGGGCTCCAAAAAGAGCCCCTTATATCTTCCTTTTCAAGGTATGTTGCGCAGGGTAGTATTAAGTCTGCTAGTTTTGTCGTCTCATTCCAACGGAAGTCTATAACTACTTTGAGAGGTATCCTTTCAGCTATTTCCTTGAGCTCTTTGGTGTTTTGCGTTTGATTGAAAAGATTGAAGCTCTGTATCCAGAGTACTTCGGGTAGTTCCTTTTCAAACTCCGATGCTATACGTGCCTTTGGGATGAGCTTAAACCTATTCTTGGGATAAGCCCAGGATATATCGAAGGAGGTAACGCTGTAGTGGGAGAAGCTTACCCCTCCGCCTCTTAATCCTAAGTTGCCGCTGAGGGCTGATATTGCATCTATGGCTCTGAACGTAGAAACACCATGGCTGTAGTGTTGTGCTCCCATACCCAACCATATGGAGGCTGGTTTTTCAAAGGAAATCTTTCTCGCGATCTCACTTATATCCTCTGGGTTCACATCGCACATCCTTGAGAGGTCTTCTATAGTCCAGTTATTCAATATTCTCTTAAAATCCTCGAAGTTAGAGCTCCTTTCACTTATGAACTTTTTGTCCTCCCAGCCATTTTCCAGTATAGCCTTAGCGATCGCTAGGGCTAAGTAGATATCACTCCCAGGCTTAACTTGAATATACTTGTCTACGAAGTTTGCCGTTTCCGTTTTCACAGGATCAATCAGGTATACGAAAGTACCCTTTTCTCTAGCCAATTCTATCAGTGGAATGAAGTGTATATTCGTTCTTGCGGGATTTCTCCCCCAGATTATCGCTACCTTGCTTTCCGCTATTTGCTCTGGTGGATGATTGAAGCATTTCCCGAAGTCAAGCTCATGGGCGAAGTTCCCCGCGTCGTCACAGAGGTTTCCATCCATTAAGGTTATCTCACCGTATAGCGAGAAGAACCTTAAGGAGGATAAGCGCATTACTATGCCGGCGTTCCCCGTATTTACTCCTAAGACTACCTTCCATTCCTTTCCCTCTCTTTTGAGTTCCTTAAGCTTATTGGAGAGGAGATCAAGGGCTTCATCCCAGGAGATCCTTTTAAACTCTCCATCTTTCTTAATCATTGGATAGCTTATCCTTCTTTCGCTTTGCCGTTCTCTTAAGAATCTGGAAAATCTCTGACAGAGAAACCCCCTCACGTAAGGGTTAGATGAATCTGGTTTCGCTATGAGCTTGTCTTTATTTTCAAATATCACTGCACACGCATCCCAGCAGTCAAAAAAGCAAACCCCCTTAACGCTCATGATACACCCCCCTTCCTTCACGAAGACTTTTTCTTTCAATAGGATATCAGAAGCCTTTGATCATAACAAGCATTCAAGAAAGCTTTCGTTTTTTTTAGGAATTTTTGCTTTTTAAATAGCAGAAGATCATTTTTTTGCTTTTAAACGATATTTCAGGATATAGCGTTTTTCTATCCTTCTCTTGACAGCTTGCGTTTTATCTGTGACAATTATATTGGAGCTTTAAAGTTCCAAAAGGAGGTGTTCTCCTTTGAGTGATAATCAGTTAGCGGTACCCCTTAAGTTGGGTAAGCGTCCTTTGTTCATGCTGGTGGCCTTCTTCTTGGGAGCGCTAACGGGCTATGTGGCTGGTCCTAATGTTGCTGTTATTAAGCCTCTTGGCGATGTTTTTATATATCTCTTGAAGTTCATGATTGGTCCACTTATCTTCGTATCCATAACTTTAGCAATATCTTTCGTGGCAGACCTAAGAAGGTTGGGAAAAGTTTTCGGTAGGTTCCTGTTTTATTGGCTTTTAATGGGGCTTTTAGCAGCTTTCATCGGCTTTACCATGGCTGGCTTCATTAAGCCTGGAGCCGGTGTTAAGCTCGAGCCCCCGCCTGGTTGGACTCCGCCTAAGCTCGCGAGCATCGAGGATATAGTTTCCACCGTTATTCCCAATAACTTTATAGCTCCCTTCTTAAATCTCCAGGGTATGCAGATAATAGTTGCTGCGATATTGATAGGTATTGCGGCTGTGCTACTGGGTAAGGATATGCCGGATAAAAGGAAGCTCTTTGTGGATGTGCTTAATGCCTTCCTTGGCGTTATCTACAAGTTCATCGATATAGTTTTGTGGTATGCTCCCATAGGCATATTCGCTTTGGCTGCTAACCTCGTTGGGGTTGCTGGGACGATGGTCTTAGGTGCTGTATTCAAGATGGTTTTAACTCAGTGGATTGCATATGCGATAATCTTGGTTATAGTTCATCCCATACTGCTTTTAACGTATTTAGGAGTTAGCCCTCTGCAATACTGGAGAAAGATATATCCTGCTATGATAACTGCCTTCGCTACAACCTCAAGTAGCGCTACGATGCCCGTTACCCTTGAGAGAACCAGTAAGCTTGGTGTCCCTGTAGATATGGTCCAGCTTATTATACCTATTGCTGCTACCATAAATATGCAAGCTGTAGCTGCTGAGATGCCTATATACGTTGCCTGGGCAAGCCAAATGTTCGGTGTTTCCTTGACGGGTGGGCAGATAGCTTTGGCGCTATTCTTAGGGGTTATAGGGGCTGCTGCTTGTGCTGGTGTTCCCGGTGGAGGTATCATCGTTGCTGCGATGACCCTTTCCATAATGGGGCTGCCTTTAACTCCGGTTCCTTGGATAGCAGGCATATATACCTTAATAGATATGCCTAATACGATGCTAAATGTTACAGGTGATCCGCTGGGAGTGATGGTGGTTGCTAAGGGTTTAGGCGAATTCGATAAGGGGAAGTTCTATGCGCCTGATTAATGATGGCTTTAGAATATGTGTAGCTGGGCATGTTGGAGTGGGGCATGTCTTCAGTCACTCTGGTTTCGTTCAGGATGATTCCTTAGGCTTTGCTGCTTTAGTTAGGTTTATCCAGGAGCGTTTTGGGTTAAATATCGTCATCGAGAGTGTAACTGTAGCTGATGACACCATAAAGGTAGTAACCTCTTTAGGTGGTGTTGGAGTTGGTAAGCCTCGAAGGGGGATTACCCCCTTCGAGGCAAAGGCTATTGAGAGTGCAAGTGGTGATCCTATCTTCTCATGGAGGTTAGCTTTGGAGCTCTTTGGTAGGTTTTATGGAAACGGTATGAGCGAGGTCGCCGTAGCCTTCATCTATGCTCTTTCGGAGAGCGTGGTAGACTCCCTCAGGAAAGCCATCCCTGACTTTAGGTGCCTTAAATCGGATGACGATGTAAGCTCCGATATCGTTTGTGGTGTTAATTTAGAGTACGAGGGGATCCCCCTTACCTTACTTCTTACGGTTAACGGTTCGAGGTTGGGTTTAGGGCCCTGTGAGGACTTGGAGGGTAATGTCTATAGAGGTATTAAAAGGCGGGTTTTAAGCTCTCTAAGGGCTTTAAGGGTTCCTACCATAATCGTGGAGAGCAAGGCCTATAATCCTGCCTTGAGGGTTGAGGAGGAGAGCTTTGTCGTGAGGTATAACGAGGAGGTCGATAATCCTATAGTTGCAAGGAGTCTAAAGGAGGCTTTATGTGAGCTTGGCTTCCCCTTTTCGGTCGTTAATTCGGCCTTTCCCCTAACTGATAGGGCTTCGATAGATAGGGAGACAAGGTCCTTTGCCTCAAGAAGCTTGAAGACCGTGAGAGCGATCTCAAAGGCTAAGACTTCGAGAAAAAAGGCCATCTTGCTAGGAGATCTAGCCAGGCTTCTTTCGGAGGATGGTGGTGGAATAGTTTTCATGAGTTCTAGCGTCAACAAGGTCGCGAGGGCGGTTGGATTGATGCCAGGGACTGGTGCGGTAATCTCTATATCTCTGCCTGAAAGATACATTAGAGAGTATAAGATTCCCTTTATAACTGAAAAGAACGTTAGCGATATGGTCTTGGTTATTAGGAAGGCTCTGCCCAAGCTGTGGGGGAGAATTGAAGAGGCCCATAGGCTTCTTCAAGTTAGGTGTAATCGGTTTGGAGGGTGAGATCGTGGTCAAGAGGATACTATGGGTGAGGACGGGCGGAACTATAGATATGGTTTACGATGAGGCAAGCGAAAGTTACGTTCCTGCGCCTAAGGATCTGATCAAAGGCGTTCTGAAAAACATAAGCTTGGGGAATGCTATCATTGATATGCGTGATGACGTTGTGGATTTTATAGATAGCTCAGAGATGACCCCCGAGATATGGGCTAAGCTTGCTACCTTTTTAGCCGATGAAATCAAAGGATATGATGGTGTGCTAATCACCCACGGGACAGATACCATGCATTACACCGCTTCCGCCTTAAGCTTTATGCTTAGGAATTTAAATAAGCCTGTAGTTTTAACCGGTGCGATGATCCCTATAGTTGAGGATGGGTCTGATGGGGTTAGAAATCTCCTAGACTCTATAACCTTTTTGGTCAAGGGTTCCATTCCTGGCGTTTTCATAGTCTTTGATGGGAAGGTAATCAGAGGTGTTAGGTCGAGAAAGGTTAGCACAAGCGACTTCAGCGCTTTTGCAAGTATAAATGCTGATTATGTAGGATTTGTGGAGAACGGAAAGTTGACTTTGAACTCAGAGGAATTAAAGTTTAAGGGGGAGAGTTTAGGAGAGCTTCAGGCTGATGTCAAGTTGGATAAAAACGTAGTTCTCATCAAGCTTTTTCCTGGTATCAATCCCATTCTTTTCGAGCCACTACCTTCCCTTGGTTTCAGAGGGGTGGTAGTTGAGGCCTTTGGTAGCGGTGGAGCTCGCGTTAAGGACCCCGGTTCACTGGTAGAAGGGATAAGCTATCTCAGAGGGAAGGGTATTCCCGTTTTCATTACATCCCAATGCTCCTTAAAGGGAGTAGTGAGATTTGGTCCCAAGCCTTACTACGTTGCGAAGCGCCTTATGGAGGCGGGGGCGATCTCCCTTAAGGATATGATTACAGAGGTTGCCGTAGTTAAGCTGATGTGGGTTTTAGGTCATGTTAGCGATTATGACGGGGTGGTTAAGCTGATGTTAAGGAACTTTGCGGGAGAAATAAGCGAGGAAGAGGGATAAATTCGTTTTTTGCTTAGCTTAAGGAGGGATGGCTTTTGAAAGCTATCCCTCCTTATTTTTTGTTGTATAATTTTAGAAAAAGGGAGGGATCTTTGAAGGATGATGGAATGGCTTGATGCCTGTGCGTTGCTGGCTTGATGACCCTCGTTAAGAGAGTTTTCATTCGCTTAGGTGTTCCCGATGAGCATGCGGAAATTACAGTTAGGGTCTTAATCGAAGCTGGTAGGTTTGGTATTGGGTCTCACGGCCTTGTTAGGTTGAGGAGATATTTAGATGGTATAAGAAGAGGGATTGATGATACCTGGCGCTGAAAGTTTGGTCCACACTGCTTGTTGTTTCCATATAGATCCCGAGCTTTTTAAGAGAGATCTATCAAGGTATGTGAGTGAGCTTAGGCCTTCGGAGAAGAGAGGGAAATGAAAGCCGATGGCTCAGGAGCTGGGTGTGAAGTTTAGTTTAGATATCGATCAGTTATAGAGGAGGTGTTATTTTTGAGAACAGGAAGGTTTTTAGCCTTGTCTTTTGCAGTTATCCTTGTGTTTTCCTCTTTAGCTATCGCTCAGCTTAAAAACCCAGATACGATTGTGATTGCAACCATCGGAGATGTGAGTACCCTTGACCCTCACTTCTCATATGATACCGCTAGTGGAGAGATAATATACAACGTTTACGAGAACTTGATAGCTTATAAAGGTGAGAGTCTCACTGAGTTCGTCCCCCTTTTAGCGACGGAAGTCCCTTCGTTTGAGAATGGTCTTATAAAGGATGGAGGTAAGACTTATATATTTCCTATAAGAAAGGGAGTGAAGTTTCATAATGGATATGAGTTAACACCTGAGGATGTGGCTTATTCCTTTAAGAGGTGCATGATTCTCGACAGGTCTGGAGGGCCGAGCTGGATGCTCCTTGACCCCCTTCTGGGGTATGAGAGCATTAAGGACCTGGTAAGGGATAAGCTTAAGGTCCCCTCGTGGGAGGATCTCTTTACTCAGGATGGGAAGCTTAAGCCTGAGTATGAGAAGGGCATGAGAGAGATATACGAGATGATAGATAGGGCGGTTGAGGTTCAAGATGATAAGGTTGTATTTCGTTTAGTTAAGCCCTATCCGCCATTTTTAAATATCTTAGCTCAAGGTGCTGGTTGGTCTGCCATAGTTAGTAAGAAATGGTGCGTTGAGCAGGGGGATTGGCCTGGTACTCCTGATGAGTGGTGGAAGTATCATGATCCTCAGAAGGAGAAGGACCCTCTTTATGAGAAGATGAACGGTACTGGTCCCTTTAAGCTCGTTGAGTGGAAAAAGGGTGAGTATGTTAAGCTTGAGAGAAACGAAGCCTACTGGAGGGAGCCAGCTAAGATAAGACAGGTTGTAATAAGAAGGGTTGATGAGTGGGCTACTAGGAGAATGCTCCTTGAGAAGGGAGACGCGGATGCAGTTTACGTTCCTAGACAGTATTTGCCTCAGATAGAGAAGATGAAAGGTATAAGGATAATTAGGGGGCTTCCCACCTTGGCGATAGAGGTGGTGCTCTTTAACTTCAATATCAGGGTTGAGGGTAATGCCTATATAGGTAGCGGAAAGCTCGATGGTGAGGGTATCCCATCGGATTTCTTCAGCGATGTTCATGTACGAAAAGGTTTTTGTTATCTCTTCGACTGGGATACCTATATAAAGGAGGTTTGGAATGGAGAAGCTTTACAACCGACGGGGATAGTCCCCAAGGGGCTATTAGGGTACGATCCTAACGGACCCAAGTATAGCTTTAATATGGAGAAAGCTAAGGAAGAGTTTATGAAGGCTTGGAACGGGGAAGTTTGGAATAAGGGCTTTAAGTTCACCATCCTTTATAATGCTGGAAATGAGGAGAGAAGGATCGCAGCTGAGATGCTCGCGAGAAACGCTCGTAAGTTGAATCCTAAGTTCAAAATAGAGGTTAGAGGGGTCCAATGGTCAACCTATCTCTCTGATCTGACCAAAGGGAACCTTCCACTCTTCATAATGGGTTGGCTCGCGGATTATCCTGATCCACATAATTTCGTTCAGCCTTTCCTTGGTAGTAAGGGAGCCTTTATGGCTTATCAAGGTAGGAATGCGGTTGATCTCGCTAAAATTGAGTTTGATCCATTGATAGAGAAAGCCATGGAGATCGTTGATCCCAAAGATAGAGAGAAGATATACTTTGAGATCCAAAGAAAGGAGTTTGAACATGCTCCTCACATATTGCTTTATCAAGCCATGGGGGTTCACGTTTCGAGGACCTGGATCAAGGGTTGGTATTATAATCCCATGAGGCCTGGCGGCGATTTCTACAGTCTATATAAATCTGCGGATTGAAGAAAGGTTATGTTAGCTTATATAGTTCGAAGGCTCCTTATTCTTCCCTTTATACTTATCGGGGTTACCTTTCTGGTTTTCTTCATGATGCAGTTTCTCGATCCCGTGCAGAGACTCGCTGCCTATATCAAGAGTCCTGAGGAGCTTAAGAACTTAAGTTCCGAAGACATAGAGAGGCTGATTAAAAGGTATGGTCTTGATAGACCTCTCTGGGTTCAATATCTTGAATGGGTTAAAAAAATCGTTCACTTAGATCTTGGTTGGTCAGAGGTAGCTCACCAGCCAGTTAAAGATGCTATATTAAGCAGGTTTCCTGCCACCTTGGAACTTGCCCTATTCGCAGTCTTTCCCGTGATCTGGGTGGGAATCTGGTTAGGGGTCATTTCTGCGGTTCATCGCGATAGACTTCTGGACCAAGTGATAAGGGTTTTTGCAATTATAGGCTGGTCTCTTCCTTCCTTCGTTTTCGGTATATTTATTCTTTTTATTCTCTATGGTGTTCTTGGTTTATTCCCTCCAGGTAGGCTTTCTCTATGGGCTCAGGCTGTCGTTAGCTCTCAAGAGTTTAAAAGCTATACTGGGCTTTTAGTTATCGATGGGATTTTAAATGGCAGATTTGATGTGGCTTTGGATGCCCTTAGGCATTTAGTTGGTCCCATCATAACCTTATCTTACCTCTGGTGGGCCTTTATACTTAGGATAACCCGTTCGAGCATGCTTGAGGCCTTGAACAAGGAGTATATAACCACCGCTAGAGCTAAGGGAGTTCCCGAAAGGCTTGTGATTCACAGGCACGCTAAGAGGAACGCCCTTATACCTGTGGTTACAGTTGCGGGGATGATGGTTTTGGGACTTCTCGGAGGAGTAGTGATAACCGAGACCATCTTCGATTATCCTGGTATAGGTAGGCTCGCGGCTACGGCTTCTCAACAGCTTGATTATCCCCTTATTCTTGGCATAACTTTATTTTACGGCTTTCTCCTGGTGGTTGGCAACCTTATAGTTGACGTTCTTTATGCGATTATAGACCCGAGGGTGAGGCTTGAGTGATGGGTTTTTCGTGGGTCTTAAAGGGGCTCTTCAAAAGCCCGACGTCCGTATTGGGGGTATGCTTGGTCTTATTCTTCTCTATCATAGCCTTGTTCGCTCCATGGATAGCTCCTCCTGAATATCCTGACGAGCCCTATCTTCTCCCTAAGGCAGGATGGAGCGCTGAGCCATCTCCTCCTTCAGCGGAGCACCCCTTCGGGACGACGGAGGGTCAGTATGACATATTCTATGGGATCGTTTGGGGGGCAAGAACTGCCTTCAAGGTGGGCCTTATCACCGTTGGCTTTTCAGCCCTTATAGGGATAGTGGTGGGATCTATATCGGGCTATTTTGGTGGATGGGTTGACGAAGTTATAATGAGGGTTACCGATATATTTATGGCCTTTCCCTTTCTCGTCGCAGCTATGGTTTTAACGACCATACTTGGCAAAGGGCTTGATAAAATCATGATCGCTCTTATAACTTTCGGATGGATGGGGTATGCCAGGCTGATAAGGGGGAGCTTTCTTGCCGCTAAAGAGGAACTATATGTTTTAGCTGCTAAGGCTATAGGGGTCAGTGATCTGTCCATAATATTTAAGCATATCCTTCCCAATACGATATATCCTGTGATAATCCAAGCTTCCATGAGCATGGGGTCTATGGTTGTATCCGCTTCAGCTTTAAGCTTCTTAGGCATTGGGGCTCCAGAGGGGTACGCAGATTGGGGGCAGATGATATCTTATGCGAGGAATTGGATAGTGGGGGCGCCGGGAGATGCGTTAAAGTATTGGTATACTTTCTTTTATCCTGGAGGGGCTATAGTTTTATTCGTACTTGGCTGGAACCTGCTTGGTGATGCCCTGAGGGATATCCTTGATCCAAAGCTTAGGGGACCAAGGGGTGCGAGATGAGCAGACTTCTTGAGGTCTTGGGACTAAAGACTTACTTTTTCATGGAAGCGGGTATAGGAAAGGCTGTGGATGGGATCTCCTTCTATATAGATGAGGGAGAAGTTTTCGGCCTCGTTGGTGAGTCTGGTTGCGGTAAAAGCGTTACAGCCCTTTCCATAATGAGGCTCATTCCCCCACCTGGAAGGATAGTTGAGGGGAAGGTGATCTTTGAAGGTGAGGATCTACTCAAGAAAACCTCGGAGGAGATGAGGGATATAAGGGGTAAGAAGATATCTATGATATTCCAGGAGCCTATGGTGGCTCTTAACCCGGTTTATACCATAGGCTTTCAGATAGCTGAGGCTATAATCGTTCACTATCCTGACGTAAGCTGGGATGAGGCTTGGGAAAGGGCCGTTAAGATGCTGGAGAGGGTGGGCATACCTAACCCTCGGAGGAGGGCTGAGGAGTACCCCTATCAGATGTCTGGTGGTATGAGGCAGAGAGCAATGATAGCCATGGCCATGATAAACAACCCTCGTCTTCTTATAGCCGATGAGCCTACCACGGCTTTGGATGTTACGATTCAGGCCCAAATTCTGGAGCTCATGGACGAGCTTAAGAGGGAGTTTAAGACGTCTATACTCTTCATAACTCATGACCTTGGAGTTATAGCTGAGGTCTCCGATAGAGTAGGGGTTATGTATGGTGGTAAGATAGTTGAGATGGGTGACGTCTTTTCAATATTCGATGAGCCTCTTCACCCTTATACCTATGGGCTCTTAAGCTCTTTACCGAAGCTAAATGAGGAGGGGAAAAATAGGCTTTACGCTATACCTGGTGTAGTTCCAGACCTTCTTGCCTTTCCTGAAGGGTGTAGGTTCAGGGATAGGTGTTCTTGTGCCTTTTTAAAGTGTGAGGATGATCCTCCCATGATTGAGGTTAAAGAAGGGCATTGGGTTAGTTGCTGGAGGTATGCAGAGGATGTTTAAAATGGGGTTTTCCTCAAGCCTTCCAATAGCCTTGGGATATATTCCTGTGGCCATTGCCTTCGGCGTTTCCGCCGTTGCCATGGGGTTTAGCCCCATTGAGGTGGTCCTCGCTTCGGTTTTAATCTTTGCAGGGTCAAGTCAGTTTGCGTTAATCTCCCTTCTTCCCTCCTCTCCTTTTAGCGCTGTGGTTATACCTCTCTCATTGAACCTCAGACATTTGGTTTATGGTTGTATCGTTTCTCAAAGATTTAATATAAGATTCCCTTATCTAACCGCTTTTGGGCTAACGGATGAAGTCTTCGCTTCATTGCTAAAAGCTCCTGATGATGAGAGGTTTATATGGGGTATGGTGCTTGGAGCCTATATCTCTTGGGTTGCAGGTAGTTTGATCGGAGCCCTTGGCGGAGATGCTTTGCTTCATTATCAGTCTTTGTCATCCTCGCTTTTGTTTTCGCTCACATCCCTCTTCTTCATACTATTGATTTTGAACCTTGGGGAAGGTAGATGGCTCTCCGCGTTAATTGGTGGCACTATAGCCTTGTTTTTTCACTTTTTTGGGCATGCTCACCTAGGTATATTGCTTGCAGGGGTTTTAGCCCCTATAGTTGCGTTAAAGGTGAAAGGAAGGAGAGAGGCTTGAGAGGAAGCTATCTGGTTGTTATAGTTATAGTTGCTATTGGAACCTATCTCATGAGGTTTCTACCCATGCGGTTTAAGGGAACGGTTGGGAATATAGTAAAAAGCAGTAATTTCCTGAAGCATTCGTCTACAGCCATTGTTTCTGCGCTATTTTTAACTTCTCTTGTTAGCTTTCCGACTAAGCTTGGAGAGATACTCACAAGTCTTCTTGCCTTAGTCTTGGTCTTTCTTTCCTATAGAAAGTGGAGAAATTTAGGAATTTCTATCATGGTTGGGATAGTATCTCACTTCTCCTTTAATATTTTACTGAGATGAGAGCGCTTATCTTCGATGGTTATGTTGACGAGCCCGCTTGCTTTGGGGTTCCCCCCTACATATCCCCTTATCCAAGGTATATAGCTGGTGTTTTCTTCTCCCATGGTGTAGAGGTTGATTATATAACGGTTGATTCCTGGAGGGCGAAAGAGAATAAGTTTAGCTTTCTAAACTCCTATGATATGCTTGTGGTGATAGCTGGCCTAACTGTTCCTGGTAGATATAGAGGGGGAACGCCCCTTACCTTAAGCGAGCTTGAGGAGATATCTTTTTCGGTTCGCCGTCCCTTTAAACTTCTTTGTGGTCCTATAAAGCATGGCTATTCTCTTAAAGGTGGAAAGTTAGCTAAGGGAGTGAAAGACCTGCCTTTTGACCTCTTGGCCTTAGGGGACCCTTGTGCGGTTTTGGATTCCCACCTTAAAGGTTTGACCAACCCAATGGCTAAAAGGAGCTATGCTGATTTGAAAAGATGGGCGGTTTTAGGGGCTTCCATCATCACCTTGCACGAAAGCTTTCCCAGGGTTATATGTGAGGTTGAAACTGGAAGAGGGTGTGAGAGGAAAGTCCACTGTTCATTCTGCACCGAGGCCTTGTTGGGGACGGTTGAATATAGACCTCCTGAGGATGTTATCGAGGAGATATCAGCTTTGTATAGCTTTGGATGTCGAGCCTTTAGGTTAGGTAGGCAGCCTAATCTCTTCGCTTATATGAGCATTGAAGGGCGTCCCAACGTTGGAGCTATCGATGCTCTATATAGAGGGATAAGAAAGGTTGCGCCTAATCTTAAGGTTCTTCACATGGATAATGCCAATCCATGGTATATAGCTAAGTATGAGGATGAGTGCTTCGAGATAGCCAGGGTCATATCAAGGTATAACACTCCTGGAGATACCGCTCCCCTGGGGCTTGAGAGCGCTGACCCTATCGTTATAAAGAGGAACAATCTTAAGGCTACTCCTCGAGAGTCCCTTAAGGCGATAGAGATAATAAATAGAGCTGGTGGGTGGAAGGAGGGGAGGGAGCTTCCTAAGCTTCTTCCCGGAGTTAATCTTCTTTATGGGCTTCCTGGTGAAAGCAGAAATACTTATGAGTTGAACTTCGCCTTCTTAAAGGGTGTTTTGGAAAGGGATTTGCTCTTAAGGAGGATAAATATAAGGCAGGTTATGGTATTTGAGGAGACTCCTCTTTATGAGATGTTAGGGCATAAACCCCCAAAGGTAAATAAAAAGCTCTTTGAGACCTGGAAGAGGAGGGTTAGGGAGGAGGTAGACCTTCCTATGCTCAGAAAGGTTGCTCCCTTCGGAACGGTAATTAGGGGCGTTATAGTTGAGGAAGTCAAGGGCAACATAAGTTTTGGAAGAGCTTTGGGCAGTTACCCTCTTCTTGTGGGTATTCCTATGCCTCTTAAGGTGGGGGAGGAAGTGGATGTTTTCGTTGTGGATCACGGTCATAGATCTATAACAGCCCTACCTATACCGCTTAGGATAAATAGCGTTCCTTTATCAGCCTTAGAGGCCATTCCGGGGGTAGGTAAAGGAAGGGCTAAGAGAATCCTTGAGAGGAGACCTTTTAAGAATAGAAAAGAGCTTTTAAGATCGCTTGATGACCCCTCCGTTATTAGAGATTTGCTAGATTTCATAGATTTACCAGATGAAGGGGATTAGTTTCCAGGTTTTTTCTTTATATCTTTTGAACTCTTCGATCTCCGATAATATCTTCTCTTCTCTGTTCGTCTTCCTTAATATTATGAGGATGTTTAAGAGGAGAGGCAGAGCTAAAAGATAGCTTCCCGAGGATATCACACCACCGAGACATATTAAAACTAAGCCGGTGTAAAGCGGATGCCTTATGACGGAGTAGGGGCCACTTGTAACGATCTTTTCAGGCTTTTTAACGTGAATTGAGAAGCTCTCCTTAAGCTTTAGCCTCCCCCAAAGCCTTAAGGTTGCTCCAAGCAGGGCTATTAGACTTCCCCAGAGGTTTTCGTTCCCAAAGGTGGCTTCATACCCTCCATATATCAGTATTATTGCGGTGAGGGAAAGAAGGGAAAAGTACTCAAAGCTTTTTTCTCCCTTTATGAAGAACTCCCATCCTTTTTCAAGGATGAACCAGGCCAAAGCTATAAGGGAGAAAAACATCATTTAACCCTTTCTACTGTTTTAGTTGCTATGACGTTAGCCTCCGTTCCAGCGACCTTGCTTATAAGGATGGTGCCAGACCTGATTGGAGCCTTTAACTTAAGCTTCTTTATTTCTCTCATCACATCGAAAATCTTGTTCTTAGGTATTGGTCTATCTATCTTCACGCTGACTAAAGGAATCTCTCCATCTTCTACGCGTACGCTTGTAGCTATAGTCCTTCGGGGGTCTAATATCTCACTTTGTGCGTATTCTTTGCCTTTAGGACACAAAGCGTTTTCAACCTTGAAACCATCGGGGTTTTTCTCATCGAAGTATACTACGAGGTTGCAACCGTTGGGACAAAGTATACAGATCATCTCCTTGGTCATTCCACCATCACCTCTAAGCTTTCTATACCCTTCATCTCTTCAGATTTAACATTTATGTTTTCCATAACTGCTGGGTGGAGATTTATAACCCTCCTTTTCTTTATCACCCTATCTTTATCTCTAACGATTATATACCTGTTTTTGTAGGGTGAGTCAACCCTAAACAGAAAGTTTACATCTCTTTCGCCTGAGATTTTGTGAGGTAAGACGTATCTTATACCTTTGCCTGCCTTTACATCTATCCACCTCTTGGCTTTAGATAGTTCCCCCTCTAGGTATCTTTTGGCGAACTCCGCCACAAGCTCTCCTTCCATCGACGCCCAGTCAGCTAAGTCATGCACGTGAAGCACATTTCCTGCTGCAAAAACCCCATCTATATTGGTCTGATAAGTATCGTTCACTATTGGTCCTCCCGTTATGGGGTGAATTTCAACGCCAGCTTCGCGAGAAAGCTCGTTTTCAGGTATAAGTCCAACGGAAAGAAGAAGCGTATCACACTTAACGAATCTTTCACTTCCAGGTATCGGTTTTCCATCATCGTCTAAGCTCACGTATTCTACCCCCTCTACTCGAGCCTTTCCGTAGACCTTGGTTACCGTCGTCTTAAGGTATAAAGGTATACCGTAATCCTCAAGACATTGCACTATGTTTCTCGGTAAGCCACTGGAATAGGGGAGCTTCTCCAATACCATTAGGACTCGAGCTCCTTCTAAGGTTAATCTCCTTGCCATTATCAGTCCCACGTCTCCAGATCCTAGAATAACCACCTCATTTCCTACCATGTAATTATCGATATTCATTAGCCTTTGAGCTACACCTGCTGTATATATTCCTGCGGGTCTTGACCCCGCAAGCCCTATGGCCCCCGCGGTTCTCTCTCTACAACCCATCGCTAAGACGATTGCCTTTGCTCTTATTCTCTCTCTTCCCCAGGGTCCGCTTAATATCATACTCTTGTCTTGGAAAAGGTTGACTACCATAGTGTCAGATAGGACATCTATATTGAATTTCTTAAGCCTTTCAACATATCTTTCTATATACTCAGGACCAGTTAAGCTTTCCTTGAAGTTGTGTAAGCCAAACCCATCGTGAATGCATTGATTTAATATCCCACCTAATTTTTTTTCTCTCTCCACTAAGAGAACGTCGCTTACCCCTATCTCCTTAAGCTTTACCGCGCAGGCGAGCCCAGCGGGACCTGCACCTATTATAACCACATCCCTCTCAATCATCTTTTCTCATCCTCCCTGAAAATAGCCAGGAGCCCTCTTTATGTAGCTGGAAGTCCTCCGGTTTATATCCGAACTCCCTTTCTAATATCTCTATTATTTTGGGCATGCAATAACCCCCTTGACATCTTCCCATCATAGCCCTTGCTCTATACTTTATGCTCGCGAGAGTCTTAGCACTCAAGGGGTTCTCTATGGCTTCGATTATCTCTCTTTTGGTTATCTTCTCACACCTGCAAATTATCTCTCCCCATTTCGGATCTTCCTTGGCCCTTCTCTCCTTCTCCTCCTCGCTTAGCTCTTCAAATCTTTCACCCCTTAGATAGCGGGGTTCGAAATCCTCTTTAATTAGGAGCTTCTCCTTTCTTTCGATTATCTCCCTCACCATCCTAGCTATGGCGGGAGCGCTTGTTAAACCTGGTGATTCTATTCCAACGAGATTAATAAAGTTTGGAATCGACTCCTCTTCCTTTATCACGAAGTCGAAGAAGCTCTTTTCTCCAGGGGGGACCGGTTTAGCCCTTATCCCAGAAAAGCTCCTTATAACATCGCTTTTCTTAAAGTAAGGCCAGAGCTTGTATCCTTCTTCAAAGAGCTTGTTCATTATCTCAGGAGTGCTCTCATAACCTTCAGGGTCATCTATGTATTCAGCTGAAGGACCTATTAGGATCGGTCCCTCTACGGTAGGTGTTATGTGAACTCCAAGAGCCCCTCCTACCTCCTTGCTTGGAACTGGATATATGGGCATCTTAAGCAGGGGGGCTAAGGCCTTATCAAGAAGAAGATATTCTCCTCTGCAAGGGTATATCTTATAACCATTAACCCCTACTATCTTTGAAAACTCAGCTGAGTAAACACCAGCCGAGTTTATGAGCCATCTGCATTCGTATCTTTCTCCCCTTTGATCTTTAAGCTTAAAGGTCCCATTTTCTTTTCTTACATCGACTATCTTGCAGTTTAAGAAGTATTTTACACCGTTTTGGTGAGCGGTTTCAGCCAGAGCGATCGTTAAAAGGTAGGATGAAAATATACCTGTCATAGGGGAGTAAAGACAGGCTATGGCCTCTCCGGCTCCGGGACATATCTGGTTAACCTTGTCTCTTCCCCTTATTACTTCAAGCCCTTCGACTCCATTGGCGTCTCCTATCTCTTTAAGCTTGTAGAGCTCCTTTACCTCGTCCTCATCAAAGGCTAAAAGGACCTTTCCTGTTGCTTTAAATGGGACCTTGAGAAGTTTAAACCATTCTCTCATCTTCTTGTTTCCCTCAACGCAAAGCTTTGCTTTCAGGGATCCAGGTCTGTAGTAAAACCCAGCGTGTAATACGCCGCTATTTCTCCCGCTCGCTCCAAAGCAGACATCTGGCTCCTTCTCGAAGACCGCTATCTTTAATCTGAACCTTGAAAGCTCATAAGCTATGGCTGAGCCTACGGCTCCTCCACCAACTATTCCTACGTCAAACACCCTTTCACCCCCTTAAGGCTTACTATAGAGAGTATACCGAGTATATCTACATTGTCAAGAGGTTTCCTCGATTTTATATTAAAAAGTTTGATTTTCCTTTGAAACTGGTGTATATTTATATGGGAGGTGGGGGGTTGTGCTTGAGGGAGCTATAGATATGCACATTCATACGGCTCCAGACCTTATGAAGAGAAAGCTTTCGGATATAGAGGCCACGAGATTAGCTAAGGAAGCGGGCATGGCTGGTATATTGATTAAGAATCACTTTGAGCCTACGGTTTCTAGGGCGGTGGTGGCTAAGGAGGTTGTGGGTGAAATAGAGGTTTACGGTGGTGTGGTTCTGAATAGAAGCGTGGGGGGATTTAACCCTGAGGCTGTGGAGTTTGCCTTAAGGCTTGGAGCGAAGGAGGTTTGGATGCCCACGGTTGATGCCTTAAATCATCTTGCAAAAACGGGTGGTTCTCTAGAAGGAGGATTGTCTATACTTGATGAGACTGGAAAGCTAAGAAGAGAGTTGTATGATATAATAAAGATGGTTTCTGATAGGGGTGTGATTTTGGGGACTGGGCATCTATCTTTAAGGGAGATCTTCGTCCTAGTTGATGAGGCTATTAAGCTTGGGGTTCGGAAGATTTTGGTGACTCATCCTGAGTTTTGGATAACTGAGGTTCCTTTGGAGGCTCAAAGGGAGTTGGCTAAAAAGGGCGTGTTTTTTGAAAGATGTTCCTTTTGCTTTTGGTCCAAGAACTCGCTGAGTCACGTTTCTGCGGAAAAGATGGCTAGGGTAATAAAGTTGGTTGGCGTAGAAAGTACGGTCTTGGCGTCGGACTTGGGGCAGGAGTTTAACCCCCTCCCTACTGAAGGCTTGCAAGCCTTTGCTATTGAGCTTTTGAAGGCTGGTCTTACCGAAAAAGATATGGAAATGATGTTGAAGATTAACCCAAAGGGGTTGTTAAGTTAAAGATGAGTATGTTTAGGACTAAACGCATATATGAGGAAGTGGCTGAGGAGATAAGGAACTGGATATTGGAAGGGAAGATTAAGCCCGGTGAGAAGCTCCCCTCGGAAGAGGAGCTTTTAAAGTTCTTTGGCGTAAGCAGGGCCTCTTTACGGGAGGCTTTTCGCCTTCTTGAGTCCATGGGGTTAGTGGAAACTATATTGGGAAAGGGCAGATTCGCTCGCTCCTTACCCAAGGTAGACTTAAGCAGCCCGACGGTTTTTTATGAAACGCTGATAGCGCGTGAGATCCTTGAGCCTATGATAACTAAATACGCTGCTAGATGTGCGACCTCTGAGGATATATCCAGGATAGGTAAGATCATTGAAAAAGTTGAAGAAAGGTTAGATTCAGCCATAGAGGAGCTCATCAGATATGACCAAGAGTTTCATCTTGAGGTTGCCAAAGCCACTCATAACTTTTTCCTGATAAACATAACGTTGGATTATCTTAACATAATAAGGGGGCTTGGGGAGAATACGCTCAAGGTTCCAGGGAGAAAGGAGAAGTCTTTCAAGGAGCATAAGAGAATATATGAGGCTATAGCTAATGGGGATGAGGAGGAGGCCTTCAGGGCCGATTTAGAGCATGTTAGAAATGTTAAGAGCTTGATAGAAAAGCTTTATGGTGAGGGGGAAGAGAAAAGGGTTGGAGACGCTCTCCTTTGATGTAAGCTTGGAGGTCGATCCCTTCAAGCTTCTTGAGATAGGTTTCCTTGAGGTTGAGGGGGATGGACTCATCTCTCGAATTTCACAAGGCGGAGCAAGCCTCTTAGGATTATCTTCGCCCCTTGAAGCGGTAAAAAAGCGGTTTTTATGGGAGTTTTTCTCAGGTAGGGAGAGCCCCGAGAAGAAAAAAGAGATCTTCTTTAGCTTCTTGGAAAGGCTTAAGTCGAAAGGGGGCATCCTAACGGAAAGCTTTTGCTTTTTGTCCGATAAAGGTGCGGAGTTTTGCGGTATCTTAAGGGGGTTTTTTCTCTCCGATGGAGTTAAAGGGAGAGTACTCATTGCCTTAATAAAGCTTCCCCTCGAGGGAGAGATAATCTTTTCCTTCATTAAGGGTCTCCCCCTAGCTTTTTTCAGGATAAACAAGGATAACGAATTTGAGTTTGTGGATGATCATGGTGCAAGGGAGATCTTCGGATGCTCCCCTAATGAGATCGTAGGTAGAAAGGTTCATGACTTTCACTTCAATAAGGCCTTGGCTGATGCTCTCTTTCGGGAGATTATGATGGCACTTTTAGAGAGAGACCAGGTAAGGGTGGGGCGCGTTCTTCTTAGAAGAGCCGATGGTAAGCCTGTGTGGGTCATATCTGTGGTAAGGGGATTATACGATGAGAGGGGAAACCTCATCGGTCGAGAGGGTGTAGCTATTAGGGCAGATATTATAGAGAGTTTTGATGGTAACCTTTTGGTAGGAAGCTACGATAGATTTTTGGGTATCCTTGGTCATGACGTTAGGTCGCTTTGCGGAAGCGCTTTATCTTTCTTAGTTCTTTTATCTGAAACTGACCTTAATTATCATCAAAGAAAATTGCTTGAGAAAATCTATACGAGCGTTCATAGTGTTAGAAGACTCTTTGATAACTTGATGAGTTCACTGAGCCTGCGCTATGGAAGGATCGAGGTTTTGCAAAATATTTTCGACCTCAGCGAGGTTATGAATCATTTAAAGACGATCGTTCACCCCTATATTAGGAGTGGGGTAGATTTTAGAATAGATTTTCCAAAGCTTCCTTATCTTTTGATCGGCGATGACATAAAGCTTGAGCAGATTCTCATTAATCTCCTAGTTAACTCCGCTAACGTGACGCAGGAGGGGTTCATAGAGCTTCGCGTTGATGATATCGTTGAGAGTGAGGAAAAGGTTGAGATCCTCTTTTCCGTAAAGGATACGGGACCTGGGATACCTGAGGAGATAAGGGACAAGATATTTTTACCTTTCAGAAGTTTTTCCTCTTCTTATAAAGGAATGGGTTTGGGGCTTTATATATCTAAGAGCTTAGCTGGTCTAATGGGCGGGGACCTTTATTTAGGTGAGAGCGATAGAGGAACGGTTTTCCACCTAAGGCTCCCCTTTAAAAAGGGAAATGCAAAAGGTGAACTTCCTTTTGGGTGGGTGGATGACGAAAGGTAAGCTTTTCCGAGCTTTACTCTTAACCCTATTTTTGACCTTCCTTTTAAGCCTCAGTTCTAGCTCGGCTTTAGGAGAGGCCAAGGTAAAATATGTATTTCTGTTCATAGGAGATGGCATGGGTGAGGGGCAGAGGGCGTTAGCTCATGCCTTCTATGGTAAGCTGGTGATGAATGACCTTCCCGTGCAGGGTTTTATCACGACACAACCTTTAGGGGGGAGGATTACTGATTCTGCTGCTTCGGCTACCGCTTTAGCGACGGGGAAGAAGGTCTTGAATGGCTTTTTAAGCGTTGATTCAAGCGATTTCAGTAAGCTTACCACCCTCGCTGAGGTCTTTAAGGCTAGGGGTATAGGGGTAGGAATAGTTACAAATACGCCTATAGATGATGCTACTCCTGCCGCCTTTTATTCTCATCAGAGGAGTAGGCTAAGCTACTATGAGATCTCCTTGGATATGATAAGAAGCGGTTTTGATTACTTCGCTGGGGGTAGCCCTTTAGGGAATCATGAGCGGTATAGAAAGAGAAGGCCTGACATCTTGAGCTTAGCCAAAGCTAACGGCTATAGGGTAGTTAGAGATAAGGTTGAAGCTGAGTCTCTTAAGGCTGGGGCGGGTAAGGTAATGATCTTCGATCAGGGAGCAGCCCTTTATTATGAGATCGATCGCCCCAAAGATACCTTATCCTTAGCTGATCTAACGAGAAAGGCTATAGAACTTCTTTATGGTCCTCATGGTTTCTTTATAATGGTTGAAGGTGGAAAGATAGATTGGGCTTGTCATGCTAACGACGCTTTGACAGCCATAGCTGAGGTCAAGGCTTTAGATGAGGCGGTCGAGGAGGCGTTGGAGTTTTTAAGGAAGCATCCTGAGGAGACATTAATTGTGGTTACCGCAGACCATGAGTGTGGTGGGATGAGGGTTGATCTATCGGGAGAAAGGTTTAGACTACTTAAACATCAGACGATGTCCTATGCGCGGTTTAATAGGGAGCTTTCGAAGGGTGGGGATATAGTGGGCTTAGTGAAGAGAGCCTTTGGTCTTAATCTCACTGAGTCGGAGATAAAAACCCTTGGTGATGAAGTTGGTTCTCTTGCGCTAAAGTTAATTCGGATCCTGAACGAGAGGGCCGGGATAAATTGGGGCACCCGTGGGCACACGGATGCCCCCGTTCCCATCTCCGCTATAGGTGTAGGAGCTCAGATCTTTAGCGGCTTTTATGATAATACTGAAGTTCCTATGAGAATCATAAGGATAGTTGGATTAACTTTTTAACGCTTTCTCTGATTCTCCTTTCATCTTCCGCTTTCGGCCTTCCACTGACCTCGATAGCCTCTATTATGTTGATCTTAAGCTCCTTGGAGAGTCTCTGAAGCTCTCTTTTCAGCGCTCCTGCCCATCCGAAGCTTCCTAAAGCAAGGGCTGGCTTCTCGTAGTTGGCCTTATCCACTATCTCGCTTAATAGGTACCTTGCGGTGGGGTGAAGACCAGCCTCATAGGTTGAGAACCCAAAGATTATCGCTGAACTATCAGGTATATCTGTTAGAACATCACTTAATGGTGGGGCGCTTTTATCGGTGAAAGCATAAACCACTGGCTCGATGCCATTTGCTTTAAGCTCATCGATGGCTATATTAATCATCTTATCTACAAAGCCATACATGGAATCGTATACTATTAGGAACTTATCCTTGGTCTTTTCCCCTAAGGCCACCTTAGCGTAATGTTCGAGTAACTTTAAGGGTTCTTTACGCCACACGAGGCCGTGACCTGGAAGGAGTACCTTTAGATTATCTAGGACCCCGAGGTTTTTTAACTTTTCAAAGTTTTCCGGGATGTATTTTCTGTAATGACCTATTACTGTAACTATGTACTTGGTTACGTAGCGAAAATATCTATCTATATCCTTCTCCTTGGTTTCGTCAATATCTTCGGGTATGGAGTAACCTCCACCGACATCGCATCCGAAGATTATTCCATTTTCTGGTATGTAGGTTATCATCGTATCCGGCCAGTGGAGCCACGGAGTGCATATGAACTTCAGCTTCAATTCGCCGATCTTTACTTCCTCCTTATCCTCGATGCTTTTTAGATCCCCCTTTATGTCGTAAAAGGCTTCCAAGAGCTTTTTCGTTAACGGTGTGCACCATATCTTAGCTCTATACTCATTAGCCTCAAGCACCTTTGGAAGAGCGCCGCTATGATCTGGTTCAGCATGGTGAACAACCACATGGGTTATCGTCTTGGGATCTATTAAGCTAGATAGGGCTTTCAGAAAATCCTCGGAGTATTCACCTTTACAGGTGTCGAATAGGATCGTTTCCCCCCTCGTTCGCAACAGGTATGCGTTGTATGTTATCCCCTCTGGTATCTCCCACACCGCCTCAAAGAACCTTGTCATGTCATCGTCAATCCTTAAAATATAAATTTCTGGTTCATCAAAGAGCTTTTCTACCCAAACCTTAGCCACTATCTTTCCCTCCTTAAAGTTAATTTGCTTTTAAAATTGTATCAAAAGGGTTGGAGAATTACAATCGCCGTAGATTTTTGTTTTAAAAGTCCTTGCTTCTTATGATATAATTTATAAGACAGCTACCCTCATCTAAGCTTGCCGTTCTCCCCGACGCAAGCTTGGTTGAAGGGTAAAAAACTAAAAAGGGGGGATTTAGCATGTCCTTAACTAAGGAGGAGAAGGAAAGCATTATCAGGGAATATCGAACTCATGAATCTGATACTGGTTCACCTGAGGTTCAGATAGCTTTATTGACCGAGAGGATTAACAGATTGACTGAGCATCTTAAGCAACATCCCAAAGATTTTCATTCAAGGAGAGGTTTATTCAAGATGGTCGGTAAAAGGCGTAGATTGTTGAACTACTTAAGGGAGAAGGATGCCCGTAGATACTTTGAGCTGATTAAGCGTCTCGGGCTCAGGAGGTAGTTTCAAAATGATAGAGGTTGTGGGGGGAGACGTAGGAGGAAGAGAGCTCTCCTTTGAGGTTGGTAGGGTTGCCTGGCAAGCTAATGGGGCTACGCTCGTGAGGTACGGCGGGACCGTTGTGTTAGTTACCGCCGTTATGTCTGAAGAGGTAAGGGAAGGAACAGATTTTTTACCGCTCCTCGTTGATTACGAGGAGCGGTTTTATGCTGCGGGTAAGATTCCGGGAGGATTTTTCAAGCGCGAGGGCAAGCCGAGCGAAAGGGCTATATTAAGCGCGAGGCTTGTGGATCGCTCTATAAGGCCTATTTTCCCCAAGGGTTTGAGAAACGACGTTCATGTGGTTGTGACCGTTCTATCCTATGATCAATTGAATCAACCGGAGATCTTGGCCATAAATGGGGCATCCTTGGCTCTATGCATCTCCGAGATACCCTTTGATGGACCGGTTGCTGCGGTTAGAGTTGGGTATATAGATGGGGAGTTCGTGCTTAACCCTACGGAACCGGAGCTTGAGACAAGCAGCTTGGATCTTGTAGTTGCTGGGACTAAGGATGCCATAGTCATGGTTGAATCTGGGTCTCTTGAGCTTCCCGAGAGGAAGATAATTGAAGCGATGGCTTTCGCTCACGAGCATATAAGGAAGATAATCGAAATTCAGGAGAGGATGGTAGAGAAAGTTGGGAAGGAGAAAGTTAAGATTGAACTTCCTCCAAGGAATGAAGAGCTCGCTCGAAAAATCAGGGAAAGATGGGCTGAAGCGGTTAGAAACGCTTTAAGCGTTATGGCAAAGGCGGAAAGGAACGCCGCTATAAGAAGCATAGAGGAAGAAGTCTTTAAGGAGCTAGGGGAAGAGTTTCTGGGATATGAGCTTCAGATTAAGGAGGAGCTTGACTCCCTCCTTCATGAGACCGTCAGAAAAATGATAGTTGAGGAAGGCATAAGGGCTGATGGTAGAGGGTGGAAGGACATAAGGCCCATAACCTGTGAAGTTGGAGTCCTTCCTAGGACGCACGGTTCAGCTCTCTTCACGCGTGGTGAAACGCAAGCGCTCGTTATAACTACCATAGGAGTTGTTGGTGATGAGCAGATAATAGATGGTCTTGGGGAAGAGGAGTCCAAAAGGTTCATGCTTCATTATAATTTTCCGCCCTACAGTGTAGGTGAGGTTAGACCCCTGAGAGGTCCTGGTAGAAGAGAGATAGGGCACGGAGCTCTCGCTGAGAGGGCTCTTAAGGCGGTTGTGCCATCTGAAGATGAATTCCCTTATATAATAAGGGTTGTTTCTGAGATCCTATCATCTAACGGTTCTACCTCTATGGCTACAGTTTGTGGTGGAACTCTATCCCTTATGGATGCTGGTGTCCCAATAAAAGCTCCAGTTGCAGGTATAGCTATGGGGCTCGTGAAGGAAGGGGACAAGGTTGTGGTGCTAAGTGACATACTTGGGCTTGAGGATCATCATGGTGATATGGACTTTAAGGTAGCTGGAACGGAGAAGGGGATAACAGCTCTTCAGATGGACCTAAAGATAAAGGGTATAACCTTTGATACCCTTGAGCAGGCCCTTGAACAAGCTCGGGAGGGCAGATTATATATTCTTGAGAAGATGAGAGAAGCCATCGCTGAACCGAGGCCCTCTTTATCTCCCTATGCTCCTAGGATAATGGTAGCCGAAATCGATCCCGAGAGAATTCATGAGGTTATAGGTCCTGGTGGGAAGATAATAAGGGACATAATAAGGAGGACCGGAGCCAAGATAGACATAGATGAGGATGGGAAGGTCTATATCTCCTCGCCAAGTGAGGAGAGCGGTATAAAGGCTCTGGAGATGATTAGGAACATCGCTAGGGAGATAAAAGAAGGGGATGTTTTTAAGGGTAAGGTTACAAGGGTTACCAAATTTGGCGCTTTCGTAGAGATATGGCCTGGTAAGATAGGGTTGGTTCACATATCGGAGCTTTCGGATAAAAGGGTAAAGAGCGTGGAAGAAGTGGTTAAGGTTGGGGATGAGATAGAGGTTATGGTTATAGGTGTCGATAGCCTCGGGCGCATAAGCTTAAGTAGGAGAAAGGTTTTAGAGCAGAAGGGAGAGGAGAAAAGAGACCTTCAAGAGCGAGGGAGCTTAAAGAGGCCTGAGGGCTATAGGAGGACTTGATTCGTGGAAGAAGAGAGGATCATCCTTAAGATAAAGAGGGAGAGGAAGGATATTCCTCTCCCGGCTTATGCCACTTCAGGTTCTTCAGGGATAGATTTGAGATCTGCTGAAGATCTTTGTATCCCTCCCGGAGAATGGAGAGCCGTTTCCACGGGTTTAAGGATTGAATTGCCCTCTGGATATGAAGCTCAGATCAGGCCAAGAAGCGGGCTTGCGCTTAGGTATGGTGTTACAGTTTTGAACTCTCCAGGAACCGTTGACTCGGACTACAGGGGGGAGCTGAAGGTTATACTGATTAATCATGGAAAGGAAACTTTTGAGGTTAAAAGGGGAGATAGGATTGCGCAGTTGGTTATAGTTAGGGTGGAGAGGGTGGATATAAAAGAGGTTGAGGAGCTTGAGGAAACGGAGCGTGGGGAAGGAGGATTTGGTCACACTGGCCTGAAATGAACGAAAAGCTGCTTTTGATCCCTTTAGGTGGACTTGGTGAGATTGGGAAAAATATGATGGTTCTTCAGTTTGATGATAGTATAGTTGTTGTGGATGCTGGGTTAGCTTTTCCCGATGATGATATGCCAGGTGTTGATCTGGTTATTCCCGATATAAGCTACCTTATAGAGAACAAGGATAAGGTCTTAGGGATAATCTTGACTCACGGGCATGAGGATCATGTAGGTGCTCTTCCTTACATACTTAAGAGCCTTGATGTTCCAGTTTATGGAACGCCTCTTACTTTAGCCGTTGTAGAAAGCAAGTTCAGTGATGGAGCTGATTTTAATGGGAGAGTTGTCAAAGATAAAGAGAGGATAACTTTAGGTCCCTTTGAGATTGAGTTTTTGAGAGTTTGTCATAGCATAGCGGATGGGGTTGGCTTAGCGATAAAGACGCCGATAGGGCTTATCGTTCACACTGGCGATTTCAAGTTTGATCAGACTCCGGTTGATGGTAGGATAACTGACTATCGAAGATTTGCTGAGCTCGGTGATGAGGGGGTTTTACTTCTTCTTTCTGACAGTACTAATGCTGAGCATGAGGGGTATACTCCCTCTGAGAGGGAAATTGGAGTTGCCCTTAATGAGATCTTTATGAGGGAGAGGGATAAAAGAATAATAATCGCGACATTTTCGTCTAACATTCATAGGATTCAGCAGGTAATGGATGCTGCTTTAAGGTATGGTAGGAAGGTCTCGATAGTTGGGAAGAGCATGATGAAACTAGTTGAGCTCGCTAAAAAACTCGGTTACCTTAGCTTCTCCGATGATATGCTTATACCTCCAGAGGATGTGGAGATGTGTTTACCCAATGAGGTAGTGATCATAACCACTGGTAGCCAAGGTGAGCCCCTTTCGGGCTTGAGTCTTATGGCTTCTGGTGGACATAAGTATGTGAAAATAAGTAGCGATGACGTTGTCGTTATATCCGCTCTTCCCATACCTGGGAATGAAAGATTGGTCACGAAAACCGTTAATCTTCTCTTTCAGAGAGGGGCTGAGGTTCTTTATGAGCCCTATAGGCAGGTTCATGTTTCTGGGCATGCGAGTAGGGAGGAGCTTAAACTTATGCTTAACTTCACTCGTCCTAGATATTTTGTTCCCATTCACGGTGAGTTCAGGCACTTAGTCAGGCACGCTAGGCTCGCTGAGGAGATGGGGATTCCTAAGGAGAGCATATTTATACTCAGCAACGGAGATGTTCTTGAGATCTCCAGGGGTGGTGCTAGGGTTAAGGGTAGGATTCAAACGGGTGCCATTCTAATAGATGGCTTCGGAGTTGGTGATGTGGTTAATGAAGTTCTAAGGGAAAGGAAAAGGCTATCAAAGGATGGCATAGTTGTGGTATCTCTGGTTTTAGGAAAAGACGGTCTTCTCTGTGAACCGAAGATAGAATCTCAAGGATTTATATATGAGAGGGAATGGAATGGCTTGATGGAGGATGCTAAGGATAGGATATTGAAGGTAGTGAAGGATTCTCAGGGTTTGAGCGATTCGCTTCTTGAGGCTAAGATAGTTGAGGGGTTAAGGAGGCTTTTTCTCGATAGAACTGGGAGATTTCCAGTTATAATTCCTATTTTGATGAGGGTTTAAAGATGGATTTACTTGATGCCTTGGTCTTGGGTGCGGTTCAGGGACTGACGGAGTTTCTGCCCGTAAGCAGTTCGGGGCATCTTGTGATATTTCAGAAGCTATTAGGGGTGAAAGGAGATACCCTCTTTTTGACCGTTTTCTTCCACTCAGGGAGTCTTTGTGCTTTAGTTTTGCTTTTCAGAAAAACTTTGTGGGAGCTTTTTAGGGGTTTTCTTTTTCATGGTGGCTATTATAGATCCCTTGGCTGGGGGATAATAGGGGCTTTGATTCCGACGGCAATATTTGGTCTTCTTCTGGAGGAGAAGGTGGAGACTCTCCCCATTAGAGATGTGGGGTTCTTTTACCTTTTAACTGCATTCTTTCTCCTTTCCCTTAGATATCTTAAGGGAATAAGGGATCTTGAGGATATCAGTTTCAAGGATGGTTTTCTCATAGGAATAGCTCAGGGCGCGGGTGTTTTTCCAGGGTTATCGCGTTCTGGGGTAACCATATTCGGTGGAGCCTTCACTGGCTTTAGGATAGATAGCGCTATAAGGTTTTCCTTTCTTCTTGCTATTCCCACGATAGCTGGTGCTTTACTACTTGAGATCAGAGGGTTTAGTGCCTTTAAGGGTGAGTTGGATTGGCTTTGTCTCAGCGTGGGCTTTGTCTCTTCCTTCTTCTTCAGTCTGTTTGCGATTAAGTTTCTTTTGGTGCCTTTGGTTCAGAAAAAAATTCACTGGTTTTCTCTCTATTGCTTGCTTTTAGGTGTTATACTTATTTTCTGGTCATGAGAGTGATTCTTGCTTCTTCCTCCCCAAGAAGAAGAGAGCTCCTTAATATGATAGGTCTTAAATTCGAGGTCATCCCTCCCATTGGGGTTGACGAGGGTGAGCTTTCTTTTGGGGAGGTACAGGATATCGTTGTTGAGCTTGCGCTTAAAAAGGCTATGAGCGTTGCGTTGAGGCTTTCGCCTTGGGAAGAAAGCGGGATTGTCATCGGAGTTGATACTTTGGTGGAACTAGATGGTCTTCTCATGGGAAAACCCTCGACGAGGGAAGAGGCCTTTAAGATGATAGAGGCCCTTCAGGGTAAGACGCATCGAGTTTTTTCGGGAGTCGCTCTGGTTAAGATCCCGGGTCTTGAGGTCCAGAGCGGTTATGAAGTTACAAAGGTTAGGTTTTCTCCCCTCTCGCCTGATGAGATAAAAAGCTACCTTGATACCGATGAGTGGAGCGATAAGGCTGGTGCTTATGCTATTCAGGGGAGGGCATCCCTTTTCGTCGAAGGGGTAGAAGGTTGCTTTTTTAACGTTGTGGGTTTACCCTTGTCCCTTTTAAGGAAGCTGATGCTTAACTTTGGCTTTGACCTGCTTTCGATCGGAGGTGGTAAATAGCTTATGCGTAAGCTACTTTTATTCTTTTTTCTGCTAGGTTTGATCGCAAGTCTCTATATTCTTTGCTTCAGGGTATCTGAAGAACTCAAAAACAGAGTCTTTTCACTTTCCCTTGATATGGAGGAGGTCAAGGCTCTATCTTCCATTGAGGGGATATCCCTAAGGGATGTCCTGAGGAGGCTTAAGGACAGCGGTGCGGATGCGGTTTCTGTATATGCTTTGACCTTGGATGGGCTTCAAAAAGAGGGCAAAGTTTTGGTCCTTTCGGGGGTTGATGCGATTAAGCTTTATCCGAATAATGATGGTTTTAACCCTTCTTTCACTTACCTAATAGTTAGGGATGAAAACCTATTAGGAAAGGTGCTCCTTGTGCTTAGCCTTGCTTTGGGAAAGGAGAGGGTCTTGCTTAAAGATATAGATGGTAGATTGTTCATTGAGGTTAGGAAGGATAGCTTGAGCTTACTTGAGATTCCTATTATCTTTTCCTTGGAAGAGGTGAGCTTGATTAAGGGAGAGGGGTTTAAGATCTATTTAAGGATAAAGAACTTTAGAGAGGTTAACCCAGAATATATAAGCTATATCTTCGATGAGATGGATTCCCTTAACTCAGATAGGCTAATAATATTTGAGGGAAATGAAGTCTTAGGTTATCCTAATCTTATTGATAAGGTGGCCTTAGAAATAAAGAAGAGGAATTATGTTGTGGGATTTGTGGAGTTTGCAAAGCAGGTTGGTAAGGAAGCCCTTGCTTTGGCCTCTTTCCCAAACGTAATACTTGTTCATAGCGTAGATGCTAATGAGATGCTTCTCTATAACGAGGATAAGGCTGTTTTAAGATACATTAGAGCTGTGAAAGAGAGAAACATGCGCATTGTATATGTAAGGTTCTTTCAGAATCTTAAGGAGAACCTGCTTGATGGAAATCTGAGATATGTTCTAAAGGTTAAAGAGGCTATAAGTAGTGCTGGCTTTATTCCCGGTTCTCCAAAGATCTTACTTCCTTTTAACTATCCCACCTATTTATTTCCTCTTTTAACTCTAGGCGTCGTTTCTGTTGCGGTTTTACTATTGAATATGGTCTTACCCTTAAGGAGCTATCGAGGGCTTGCCTTAATAATGATATCGCTCCTTTTGGTGTGTGGCTTTTTATCTAAGATATACTTGGCTCTATTGGTTTCCATAGTTTTCCCATCTTGGGGAATGGCTTTAATGCTCAAAAAGCTAAATGACTTAGCCTTTGAGGAAAAGCTTTCTTTTTACTTGAAGTGCTTTTTGAGTTTAAGCTTGTATCCGATTTTGACGTCCCTGGCGGCAGGAGCTTATATAGGTGCGCTTTTGGGAGAGCCTCTATTTATGCTTAAGCTCCTTCAGTTTAAGGGGGTCAAGCTGGCTTATCTTTTCCCCCTCTTCCTTTCTGGGGTCATCGCGTTTCGCCAGAATGGGAAAAAGGTCAGAGATTTTCTTAGAGAAGCTTTGTTGAAAGAGGAGTTTTTGGTTTTTCTGGCTTTATTCTTGGTTATAGGTATATATCTTGTTAGAAGTGGAAACCTGCCCCTCGTTAAGCCTATCTCTGTTGAGAAGGAGGCGCGAGATCTCCTTGAGAGTCTGTTCTATGCTCGCCCTAGATTTAAGGAGTTCTTAATAGGCTATCCATCAATGGCGCTCTTTATCTATCTAAGCCTAAAAGGGTTGCTTTTGAGGTATAGGCCTCTGGTATTCATGATAGGGGCAATGGCTCCCGTTTCTGTTGTAAATACATTTTGTCATATTCATACGCCATTTTTATTCTCCCTTTTAAGAAGCTTCAATGGGTTCGTGCTTGGATGGTTAGTAGGCTCTCTTCTCCTTGTCTTGCTTTACTTATCTTGTAAGTATTTGAGGTTTCCCGATGTTTGAGGGGCTATGAGGGTGTTCATCTCTGGCTATTATGGATTTGGAAACTTAGGAGATGAAATGCTTCTTGACGCTTTAAGAGCGCTTCTCATCGAATATGGCTTCAGGAGAGATGAGCTGGTCGTTCTATCGGCTTCCCCTAAGGAGACGGAAAGGGAGCATGCCCTCTCCTCTTTCAAAAGAGGTAATCTATTACGCCTTTTCGCGGAGATTAAGAGGGGTGATCTATTAATCAGTGGGCCTGGGGGATTGTTTCAAGATAGCACTGGTCCTTGGAGTCCAGCCTTTTATGCTTCTCATGCTTTTCTGGCGCTCTTAAAGGGGGCTAAGGTCTTGATATATGGACAGAGCCTTGGGCCTATAAAGAGAAGGGTCAATCTTCTTTTGGTAAGATTTCTTCTTTCTAAAGCTTCACTTGTGGTTTTGAGGGATGAAAGCATGAGCGATATGGTCCCCAGGAATAAACTTCTGTTTACACCCGATCCAGCTTTCATCCTTAGTGTTGGGGAGGTTTCCGGTCTTAGGGATGGCATAGGTATCGTTTTTAGAAGATGGAAGTGGGATTTGGAAAGCCTTCTTCGGGTTCTCGTTAAGATGGGTTTTCCTTTAACCCTTATTTCCTTTCAGGCCGAGCGCGAGAGAGAGGATGGTATAAGGCTCTCTAAAATGTATGGCTTGCCTTTCCTCACTCCTTCAAATTGGGCTGAGGCTTTAAGGGTGCTTTCCACCTTTAAGCTTGTTATAGGTATGAGACTTCACTCCTTGATAATGTCAGCTATGACCTTTACTCCATTTATAGGCATATCCTACGATCCTAAGGTTAGAAGCTTATGCGAGCTTCTTAAGATGCCTTTCTTAGAGAGCCCTCGTGAGACTTTCGCTTTCAGTGGATATATTAGAGATATAATGATAAAATGGGATAGGAAAAGTGAGGGTTTGAAATGTGAGGTTGAGATTCTAAGGGAGAAGGTAAGGTCTGTTTTTACAAGGAGCTTAAACCTTCTTTTGGGGAGGGAAGCATAGCAAGATGAGCGAGATCACGAAGGATTTAGTTCAGAACCTTGAAAGCATAGCTAAGCAAGTCAGGCGTGATATTATAAAGATGACGGGTATAGCTGGCTCAGGGCATCCGGGAGGATCCTTATCTGCCGTTGAGATTTTAGTCTCTCTTTATTTCGCTAGGCTGAAGCATAATCCTATGGATCCCCATTGGCCAGAGAGGGATAGGTTCGTTTTGTCCAAAGGGCATGCTGCTCCCGCTTTGTATTCTGTTTTATCTCTTTGCGGTTACTTTCCTCGCGATGAACTTTGGACGCTTAGAAAGGTTGGTTCCCGTCTTCAGGGGCATCCATCTCGCTTGGATACGCCTGGCGTAGAGGCTTCCGCTGGCTCTTTAGGAATAGGATTTGCCATAGCTCAAGGTATGGCGATGGCGGGAAAGCTTGATAGGAAGGATTATCGCGTTTTCGTCCTCTTGGGTGATGGCGAGATCCAGGAGGGCATGGTTTGGGAGGTTGCCATGTCTGCCAGTAACTATCACCTTGATAACTTTACAGCCATTTTGGATTATAACGGTTTACAGCTTGATGGTTTCATTCATGATGTAATGTCTCCCTTTCCTATAGCTTCTAAGTGGAGAGCCTTCGGTTGGGAGGTATTTGAGGTTGATGGACACGATTTCTATCAGCTACTTGAGGCGTTCAACGAGGTTGAGAGAGTGAGGGAATCTCCATCTATAATAATCGCACATACAGTTAAGGGGAAGGGTATATCCTTTATGGAAAACAATAATGAGTTTCATGGAAAGGCACCGACACCTGAGCAGGTTAAGCTGGCTCTTATGGAGCTTGGGGAGGTAGTATAGGGATGGGGGTTACAAAGCGATCACCGAGAGAAGCTTATGCTAAGGCTTTGATTAAGCTTGGAGAGGAAAGGAATGACGTAGTGGTTTTGGATGCTGATCTATCAACTTCGACACAAACTGCTAAGTTTGGTGCTCGCTTCCCAGATAGGTTCTTCAATATGGGAATAGCCGAGGCTAACATGATGGCGACGGCGTCTGGCCTTGCCCTTTCGGGTAAGACCGTTTTCGCTAGCACTTTTGCTGTATTTGCTACCTCGAGAGCCTATGATCAGGTAAGAGTTGCGGTAGCCTATGCCATGGCTAATGTGAAGATAGTAGCTACTCATGGAGGGGTTACCGTTGGAGAGGATGGGGCAACTCACCACGCGATAGAGGATATAGCTTTGATGAGGGTGATGCCTAACATGCGGGTCTTGGCAAGTTGCGATTACGAGTCTACCTATAACCTGGTTTTGAGAATAGCGGAGGAAAGCGGTCCCTTTTATCTCAGGTTAACTAGGGTTTCCTTGCCAGACATATATCCTCAGGGCGAGAGGTTCGAGATAGGTGGAGGAAAGCTTCTTAAGGAGGGGAGAGATGTTACCATAATAGCGGAAGGACCACTGGTCCATGAGGTTCTTACTGCTGCATCTATGCTTGAAAATATTGGCATCTCTGCTGAAGTTATAGATTCCTATTCAATAAAACCTCTACCGGAGGAGCTGATATTAGACAGCGTTTCTAAAACCAAGAAGGTTATAACCGCTGAGGATCACAGCATCATAGGGGGTCTTGGAGGAGCTGTTGCCGAGCTCCTGTCGGAGAAGATGCCCTGCCCGTTAAAGAGGCTTGGTGTGAGAGATACCTTCTGCTGTTCAGGGGAAGCTTATGCTCTTTTAAGACATCTGGGACTTGATTCTGAAGGAATAGCGAGAGAGGTGAAAAACTTCCTTGATAAGTTTTAGTGCCGTTACTAAGGTTTATCCTCATGGTATAGTGGCTTTAAGAGATATAACCGTGAATATAGAGAAGGGGGAATTCGTTTTCCTCATAGGGCCTACTGGTTCGGGTAAAACGACCTTCCTGAGGCTAATATATAGGGAGATTAAGCCAACGAGGGGAAGCGTATACGTTATGGGTGAGAACTTGGCCAAGATGAAGGAGAAGGAGATCCCCTATTTAAGGAGAAAGATAGGGTTTGTTTTTCAGGATTTTAAGCTCCTTCCTTACAAGAACGTTTATGAAAACGTGGCTTTTGCCCTTGAGGTTATAGGGTGCGATCCTGATGAGAAGGAGGCGAGGGTTGAGGAGGTCCTTGAGAGGGTTGGGCTATCTCATAGGAAGCATCTTTTACCTTATCAGCTTTCGGGTGGTGAGCGTCAGAGAGCGGCCATGGCGAGAGCCTTGGTCTATGACCCTCCGATACTTTTAGCCGATGAGCCTACGGGTAATTTGGATTTCGAGGCTGCAAGGGGTATAATAGACCTCTTGGTTGAAGCTAACCTAAGGGGAACTACGGTTATAGTGGCAACTCACAACAGGGATATAGTTAATTCCCTGAGGAAAAGGGTTATAGTTTTGAGAGATGGCGCTTTAGTAAGGGACGATAAAGAGGGAGGTTATGATGTATAAGCTCAAATACTTTATCAGTGAAGCTTTAAAGGGTCTATGGCGCCATAGGGTAATGAGTCTGCTTAGTATAATAACCATATTTTTGGTTCTTTTCATCTTGGGAGTCTTTCTGATGATTGGAGCTAACGTTCGGTTCGCTGTTGAGAGCCTTTCGGAGAGCTTAGAGATAAGGCTCGTCTTAAAGGGGAATCCCACCCCTCAGGATGTTCAAAGGCTTTACAACAGTATACTTTCTTTGAACGGTGTTAAGGAGGCTAGGTTTATATCGAGGGGTGAAGGGTTGAGGAATCTCGCCAAAGAGCTCGGCCGAGAAGATCTGCTTGGGCTTCTTAAAACTAATCCTCTTCCCGATGTATTTGAGATAAGGGTTAAGAGAGCTTCAGATGTGGAGGCGGTGGTTAGGTCCCTTAAAGGGTGGAGTGAGACTCAGGAGGTAATATACGGTAAGGAAGCTGCTCAGAAGCTCCTTGCCATTCAGAGGTTTCTCATCTACGGCGGCGGTATCCTAGGATCGATTCTTTTGGTATCTGCCCTTTTGGTTATATTTAACACCGTTAGGCTTGTCGTTTATGCGAGAAGGGAAGAGATAGAGATAATGAAGTTAGTCGGTGCAACCCATTGGTTCATAAGGTTTCCCTTCATATTCGAAGGTGTGATACTCGGTGGGGTAGGAGGGGTATTGGCCTTCGGAGCCCTTATCTTAAGTTATGGTGAAGCGGTTAAGGTTCTTTCGTCTCAATTTCCGTTTATCCCCGTTATCTTGGAAACAGCTGTGCTTTATAAGCTATGTGGAGCTGTTCTCCTTCTTGGGCTTCTGATCGGGTTTGGGGGTGGTTTGTTTGCCGTTCAGCGTCTCCTGGGTAAGGTCGCTATGGAGTAAGAGGTTTGTTCTTCTCCTTTCCTTAGCTTGGCTTTGGGTTTTGTTCCTATCTTCCCTCTCTTTTGCTATAGATTATGATGAGGAGATAAGAAAGAGGCAAGAGCTCTTGGAAAGGGTTAAAAAACAGCTTGAGCAACAAGAGAGGCTCATAAAAGCTCGGACTGAGAAGGAGAGAAGCCTCTTTGATGAGATAAACAAACTTGATAAGGAGATAGAACGCTTGACCTTGGAGACGAAGATAACCGATCTTAAGATAAGGAAGCTTAATGCTGAAATAGAGAATAAGAAGAAGATCATAACTAAGCTTCTTGAGGAGTTAGAGAAAAGAAGAGCTTTGCTTGCGGAGAGGATTCAAGCGATTTATAGGTATGGGAGGGCAGGGTATATCGAAGCCTTGCTCAGGGCTCGAACGTGGGAGAGCTTCGCTTTAAACAGTCTTTACCTTAGGAGGATAGCCTCCTATGAATCCTCATTAATAGATGATATAGAGCGTAAGGAGAAGGAACTTTCGAGAGAAAAGGCAGAGCTTGAGAAAAAGCTTAAGGACCTGATCGCTTTGAGGAACAAGCTTCAGGCTGAAACCGCCTCTTTGAATAAAAAGAAGGCTGAAAGAGAGGCTTTACTTAAGAAGATTCGGCAGGAGAAGGAGCTTTATCAGAAGGCTTATATGGAGTTTGAGGAGCTTTCCAAGCAACTTGAGATATCGATTAGGAAGCTCATCCTTGAAAAACAGGCAGCGGCTTCAAGAAGAGTCGAGGATAGAGGAGGTTTCAGAGTAGGTTTTAGAAGAACTAAATTAATTTGGCCTGTCGATGGTCCCGTGACATCAGGTTACGGTTACAGAATTCACCCCATTTTTAAGACCAGGCAGTTCCACGCAGGTATAGATATCGGGGCTCCAGCTGGTACGGTTGTTAGGGCAGCAGCGGCAGGTGAGGTGGCCTATGCTGGTTGGTTGAGGGGTTATGGCAAGGTCGTTATTATACTTCATGACGATGGGGTGGCAACGGTTTATGCTCACCTTCAGGATGTAGTGGTTAGCGAAGGGCAGAGGGTCTCACAGGGGCAAACTATCGGAAGTGTTGGCACAACAGGTTGGGCTACGGGTCCTCATCTATACTTCGAGGTTAGGATAGATGGTAAAGCGGTGGATCCTCTCGATTACTTGCCTAGAAGATGATGGTTGGGAGGGTAATCAAGCTTAGGAAGCCCCACCCCTGTGGTGGCTATGAGTGGAAGGTGTTGAGGGAAGGTGCTGATTTTAAGCTTAAGTGCTTAAAGTGTGGAAGAGAGGTATGGATTCCAAGAAGCAAATTGAAGAGATTGATAGTTGGATATGGCTTACAGGGTGAAAGTGATAGCTGTGGGTAAGATAAAACAGAGGTTTTACAAAGATGCCATAAATGAATATATTAAGAGGCTCAGCCCTTTCTGTAAAGTTTACGTTGAGGAGATTGAGGAGTTGGGAGATCCCGTAAAGGAAGGGGATAATATTTTAAGGAGCATTGAGGGTAAGGATTACCTAATTGCTTTGGACGAAAGAGGTGAGGTCCTTTCCTCAACCGAGCTTGCGAAGAAGTTGGAGGTTCTCTTTCTAAGGGGGAAGGTACCTGCCTTCATTTTGGGAGGGGTGAGAGGGATCTCTGAGAAGGTTAGGGAGTGCAGTTTTGAAGTTTGGTCGCTTTCAAAGTTAACTTTTACCCATGAGCTTGCGCGGCTTGTCCTTTTGGAGCAGATATATAGAGCCTTTAAGATAATGAAGGGTGAGCCCTATCACTATTAAGGGGGTGTAGGATTTGGAGGGAAAGCTTATAAAACAGCTTCAAGAGAAACTTGTTAGGGTCCAGGAGGAGCTTGCTTCCCAGAAGGTTGAGGGGTCTGCCGGAGGAGGCATGGTTAGGGTAATAGCCAATGGGCAGCAAGAGATCCTTGAGGTTCACATAGATCGTGAGGTCTTAAACCCTGATGATGTGGAGATGCTTTGTGATCTTATAGTTGCGGCTGCTAATGATGCCCTTAGGAAGGCGAGAGAACTTGCCATGAGTAGGATGGGGAGTTTATTGGGAGGGATGAAGCTTCCTTGGTTTTAGCAAGGTCTTTGAAAGAGCTCATGGTTCTTTTAAGTGAGCTTCCTGGTCTGGGAGAGAGAAGCTCCCAGAGGATCATCTTTCACCTTCTTAAAGAGAGGCCTGAGAAGGTGAGGAGGATAGCCGAGCTCATTATAGAGGTTAGAGAGAAGCTGAAACCTTGTTCAGTTTGTGGTGCCTTAAGCGACAGTGATCCTTGTGGGATATGTTCTGATCCCCAAAGAGATCACGCGACTGTTTGCGTTGTTGAGGATGTTCTTGATCTCTTAAGCATAGAAAGGGCTTCCTTTTATAAAGGGGTCTATCACATCTTAGGTGGGCTTATATCCTTTACCGAGGGTAAGGGCCCAGAGAGCATAAACTTATCTGGACTCGTTAGAAGAGTTGAGAAGGGGGACGTTAAGGAGGTTATCTTAGCTCTTGACCCAAGCGTTGAGGGAGATACCACCATGTTCTACATAGTCGATATCCTTAAGCCCTTCAAGGTTAAGATAACCCGTCTGGCTTTTGGTATACCTATAGGTGGAAACGTTGATATGGCGGACGTTCTTACTCTCACTAAGGCCTTTGAGGGAAGGAGAGAGGTTGAGGAGGTGTAGGTCTTGGGTGAAAAGCAGATCCACTTCGTGGAGAGGGTGCTTCAAGTAACCTTTGTGCTTTTAGGGTTAGGTATAGGTTATCAGATAAGTCCTTATGTTTTAAGGTATATAGATTATCCTTTAAAAGCTGTTAGCAAGATGAGTATAATTGGGGCTATCACAGTTTTTGGTGGTTTCATCATGTATATCCTATCTCCCAGCATAATAAGAACGATATTAAGGGTTGTGAGTAAGGTGGAAAGCGATCTTCAGAAGCTTCCCGCGGTGGACATAGCCATTGGGTTGTTGGGATTGATATTAGGGCTTGTGGTGGCCAATCTTTTAGCGGTTTCATTAACTCCCATTCCTATAATTGGGGAGTACTTTCCTCTCATTCTTAACATAGTTTTTGGTTATCTTGGTGTTGGGCTTGCCCTTAAGAAGAAGGAAGAGATAGTGTTGCTTTTTGGTGTGATTCCAAAGTTGAAGGATAAGCTATCTTTAAAGGGTGTTAAAAAGGAGGCGACCTATGGAGAAATCTCTTATCCAAAGATCTTAGATACAAGTGTTATAATAGATGGAAGGATATTTGATATTTACAAAAGCGGTTTCATAGAGGGTGCCATACTCATTCCAAGGTTTGTCTTAAATGAGCTTCAATATGTGGCTGATTCAACTGATCCCATGAAAAGAAGCAGAGGGAGGAGAGGTCTTGATATATTAGCTAAGCTTCAAAAGGAGGGTAAGGATAAGGTTAAGATAGTGGAAGAGGATGTGGAGGGAAAGAGCGTGGATGATAAGTTAATAGCTTTAGCTAAGAAGTTGAACGCTGAGATAATAACAACCGATTACAATTTGAACAAGGTGGCGAGCATCGAGGGGGTTAAGGTTTTGAATATAAATGAGCTTGCGAACGCCTTAAAGCCGCTGGTGCTCCCAGGTGAGGAGCTAGTGGTTCAGATTATAAGGGAGGGTAAGGAATCAGGGCAGGGAGTTGGATATCTCGACGATGGAACTATGGTTGTGGTTGAGGAGGGTAAGCACCATATAGGTAGGGTTGCTGAGCTTCAGGTAACGAGTGTTCTTCAAACGGCTGCTGGAAGGATGATCTTTGGAAAGATAAAGAAAATAGTTAAGTGAGGCGCTATGGAGAGGGTTGGGTTTGGCTACGATATTCATCCCCTTGTTGAGGGAAGAAGGCTTTATCTTGGTGGAGTGGAGATAGATTATCCCATGGGGCTTTTAGGAAACTCCGATGCGGATGTGGTTATTCATTCCCTATGTGATGCCTTTCTCGGGGCTTTGGCTCTGGGGGATTTAGGTGATTACTTTCCACCTGATGATCCAGCTTTTAAGGACATAAGGAGTGAGCTTTTGCTTAAGGAAGTCCTTAAGCTTCTCGAGGAAAAGGGTTACATCCCATATCAAATCGATGTTACCGTAGTTGCTCAAGCTCCTAGGCTTAAGAGTTATATCCCAGCTATGAGGGAAAATCTCTCTAAGATCCTTCACCTTAGCTTAGATAAGGTTAGCGTTAAGGCGGTTAGTCCCGAAGGCCTGGGGGCTCTAGGAAGAGGAGAGGGGATTGCAGCCCTATCCCTTGTAAAGGTGGTGGAAAAGAATGCTTAAGAGGTTAGCTTTGATAGCTTTGCTTTTTTATCAGGTTGTGCTTTGGGGGGATGCTCATGCTCAGAGCTTTCCCTGTTGGTGGGAAAGCAAGATAAGTAGCGGTGTTGTTGAGGTAAAGTTTGCAGGGCATACCATCATGAGGCTTAGGAGAGGGAATCCTGAAAGGAGGGCAAGCGAGTTCGTAACCAAGGTTAACTCTCTATGGGAGAGGGGGCTTCTCTTCAGGAACTTTGAGATAGCGAAGGATAAGAATGATTGCGTCATCAAATATGAAGGTGAGGAGATTTTCAGGGTTAAGGCTGAGGACGCTCTTGATAATAAAACCACTTCCTTTTATCTGGCTGCTATTTGGCTGAACAATCTGTGCTATAGCATGGCTTCTCTTCAGTCCCATAGGCTCTGGTCGCGTTCCGTTTCCCATCCCCGTATTATCGAGGGAATAGCTTCTTGGTATGGTAAAGAGTGGAATAATAGGAGGACGGCAAGTGGGGAGCTCTATTGGGATAGAGCGCTTGTGGCGGCTTCAAGAACCCTTCCCTTCAACTCTCTCGTTAAGGTAACTGATGTTAAGACTGGTAGATGGGTTATAGTTAGGATAATAGATAGGGGTCCCTATGTTGCTGGGAGGGTGATAGACTTGTCGACTGCTGCTGCTGAGGTACTGGAGATGAAGGGACGAGGACTGGCTAAGGTAAAGATTGAAGTCATCCAGTGGGATGATAGATTTGGTGGTAGGAGATGATATTGCCTTGAGCGTCAGGGTTAGGTTTGCACCGAGCCCCACAGGCTATCTTCACGTTGGTGGAGCGAGAACTGCTCTATTTAACTACCTTTTTGCTAAGAAGACGAAGGGGGCTTTTATTTTAAGAATAGAGGACACTGATAGGGAGCGTTCAACGGTGGAAGCTGAAAAGGCCATAATGGAGGATTTGAGGTGGCTTGGGCTTCACTGGGATGAGGGGCCATATCGTCAGACGGAGAGGGTCGATCTTTATAGGAAGCATGCGGAGGAGCTAGTTCAAAGGGGTTTGGCTTATCCTTGCTACTGTACCGAGGCGGAGATAGAGGAAATGCGTGAAGAGATGCTGAGCTTGGGGATAGCTCCTAAGTATAGTGGTAGGTGTAGAAACCTTTCTGAGAGCGATAGGAAAAAGCTTGAGAGCGAAGGAAGGGTTGCAGCTATAAGGTTTAAGGTTCCGGAGGGAGGGGAGATATCTTTTAAGGATATCGTTAGGGGAGAGCTTAAGTTTAGGTTTTCCGACATAGGGGATTTCGTTATAATGCGGTCTGATGGTTTACCGACTTATAACTTCGCCGTTGTGATAGACGATCACCATATGAATATAACTCATGTGATAAGGGCTGATGAGCATATAGCTAATACTCCTAAGCAGTTGCTTATATATCAGGCTTTTGGTTGGGATCCGCCTCAATTTGCTCACGTTTCAATGATACTTGGTCCTGATAGAAGTAAGCTCTCGAAGAGGCATGGTGCTGTAGCTATATCTCAGTATAGGAAAGATGGTTATCTACCCTCGGCTATGGATAACTACCTTTTACTCTTGGGTTGGTCTTCTCCCGATGATAGAGAGATATTCTCGATGGACGAGATGATAGAGCTCTTTTCATTGGATAGGCTTTCAAGAAATCCAGCTATATTTGATATAAATAAACTTAGGTGGATGAATGGTTACTACATGAGGAAGCTGCCCCTGGATGAGGTTTATGAGCAGGCTATACCCTTTTTCTTGGAGAAGGGTTTCCCTATGAATGCCGATTGGCTTAAAAAGGTAGTTGCGGTTTATAGGGAGCACACTTCAACGTTGCGCGAAATGGTGGAAGAGGCCTTACCTTTGATAAGCTTTTCCCTACCCTTTGATTCTTCGATTGAGGAGGAGCTTAAGTTTGATCATGTTACTCAGGTTCTTAAGGCTTTCTTAGAGGTTTTTACTCCCTATAAGTATAAGGAGGTTTCAGCTTCCTTAGCTTGGGAGCTTCTAAAAGGCGTGGTTGATAGGGTGGGGCTAAAGAGGGGAAAGGTTCTATTTCCGTTAAGGATAGCTCTCACAGGTAGGAAGACAGGTCCCGAGCTCTATCACTTTATAGAGCTCATCGGCGTTAAGGAAGCGCTTGAAAGAGCTCAAAGGGTTTTAGATTACCTGGAGAGAAGATGAATATAGAGGATATCTGGTTAATTTTAGTTTTGTACGCAGAGATATTGATAGCTTTAATAGGTGGTTATTATGTATTGATCTATACTTTGGGACTTTTCCCTTGGAAAAAGCGTGAGATTCCAAAGGGAAAAAGGTATTTGAAGTTTGCCATTCTGATTCCAGCTCATGATGAAGAGAGGGTTATAGCCAATTTGGTTTCTAACCTGAATAAGCTTCGATACCCGAGGAGCTGTTATGAAGTGATAGTTATCGCAGATAACTGTACTGATAATACTGCTAAGGTAGCTAAAAATGCGGGAGCCACGGTATGGGAGAGGAAGGACTCGATTAGGAGAGGAAAACAGCATGCTCTTAGCTGGGCCTTTAAGAGGGTCTTAAAGATGAAGAGGTTTGACGCTGTATGCGTTTTTGATGCTGATAATTTGGTTTCTCTCAATTTTCTCGAGAAGGTTAACGAGATGTTCTGTTCCGGAGAAAAGGTCGTTCAGTGTTACCTCGACACGAAAAACCCCTTTGATAGTTGGGTTACGAAGGCCTATGCGTTGGGCTATTGGATATCCAATAGGGTTTTTCAGTTGGCTCGTTGGCACGTTGGGCTTTCCGCTGTGTTGGGGGGAACCGGATTTGCTATTGCCTTAGACCTGGTAAAGAAGTACGCTTTAAATCTCACTTCTGTTACTGAGGATTTAGAGCTTACCGTTAAGTTAAACCTTGATGGTATAAAGATCGGATGGATACACGATGCTAAGGTCTATGATGAGAAGCCATTAACCCTCAGGGATTCCTGGAACCAGAGGTTGAGGTGGATGAGAGGACATTGGGATGTGGCTTGGAGATACAGCTTGCCTCTTTTTAAGAAGGCTATGTTAGAAGGGAAATTACACGTGCTTGATATGTTCTTTTATGCTTTATCTCCCTTGAGGGTCATAGTAAGTGGAGCGGTAATTCTTTTTCTTTGTGTTTCCTACTTGGCAGATATCGAGGTAATGGATTTTAAAGTCTATTCTGTTTTACCTTTTGAATTTTGGTTTGTGCTTTCCTTGTGGATGTGGCTTTATCCCTTGGTGGCTATATTTCAAGAGAGAATTCCTTTAAAGGCTTTACCTTATATAGTTTACCTTTTCATTTGGAGCCTAACTTGGATACCTGTTGTTATTCAGGCTCTGTTTAGCTTTAGGGAGAGAGAGTGGTCTCACACGAGGCACACTCGATCCTTGACCTTAGAGGAAATAGGGCAAAAAGTTTAGCCTTTTAAAGGGAGATGATGGAGATGCTAAAGGTGGATGTTGATGGAAGAGTCATAGAGGTTCAAAAAGGGGAAAGGCTTCTTGATATAGCAAGAAGGTTGGGGGTTAAGGATGTCCTGATGGCTGAGCTGGATGGGGAAGTGGTGGAGCTAACGTCCGTTGTTGAAAGAGACTCTAAGGTTAAGTTTTTGGACTTCTCTCATCCTATGTCTCAAAAGGCTTTCTGGCACACCGCTTCGCATATCATGGCACAGGCAGTGAAGAGGCTGTTCCCTCACGCTAAGTTAGGTATAGGTCCCGCCATAGAGAATGGCTTTTACTACGACTTCGATTATCCCGATGGGTTTTCAGCCGAGGATATCGAGAAAATAGAAGCGGAGATGAAGAGGATAGTGGAGGAAGACTACCCTGTGATCAAAGAGCTAAAAAGTAAGAAAGAGGCTAGGGAGATACTTAAGGATGAGCCTTATAAGCTTGAGCTTCTGGAGGATATCCCTGATGAGGTGGTTAGCTTTTATCGGCAGGGGGAGTTCATAGATCTTTGTGCTGGTCCTCACCTGCCTTCCACCGGTTATGTTAAGCACTTTAAGCTTTTGAGCGTTGCTGGGGCTTACTGGAGAGGGGATGAAAGGAATCCGATGCTTCAAAGGATATATGGGACCGCTTTCCCGACAAAGGAGATGCTGGAAGATCACATAAATAGGATGGAGGAGGCTAAGAGAAGAGATCACAGGCGCTTGGGTAGGGAGCTTGATCTATTCAGCCTTCAGCCTGAAGGTCCGGGCTTTCCTTTCTTCCATCCCAAGGGGATGGTGGTTTTAAACGAGCTTGTGGATTTCTGGAGGAAGGAGCACAGGAAGGCGGGTTATAAGGAAATAAGGACCCCTTTGATTTTATCCAAAGAGCTATGGGAGAGATCGGGTCATTGGGATCACTACAAGGAGAACATGTACTTTACTAAGATAGATGAGATGGATTACGCTATAAAACCGATGAATTGCCCTGGAGCTATTCTCGTTTATAAGGAGGGGATAAAGAGCTATAGAGACCTTCCCCTTCGCTTGGCCGAGCTTGGCATTGTGCATAGGCATGAAAGATCAGGTGTGCTTCACGGTCTGATGCGAGTTAGGGCCTTCACCCAGGACGATGCCCATATATTCTGCACACCTGAGCAGATAAAGGGCGAAATAGAGGGAATCATAAGGCTTGCTGATCACTTTTATAGGGATATCTTTGGGTTCGATTACTCTGTTGAGCTTAGTACTAAGCCAGAGAAGGCGATGGGTTCTGATGAGATCTGGGAGAAAGCGACTAACGCCCTTAAATCTACTTTAGATGATCTATCGATTCCCTATAGGATAAGGGAGGGTGAAGGGGCTTTTTATGGTCCTAAGATAGACTTTCACCTTAGGGATTGCATAGGGAGAACATGGCAGTGCGGTACGATTCAGCTTGATTTTCTAATTCCTGAGAAGTTCGACGTGACCTATGTTGGTACTGATGGTGAGAGACATAGACCTGTTATGATCCACAGGGTTATATACGGTAGTCTGGAGAGATTCTTTGGGATACTTATAGAGCACTACGCTGGGGCTTTCCCCCTTTGGCTTGCTCCCGTTCAGGTGAAAATATTAACGATCGGTGAGGCTCACATTCCCTTTGCCAGGGAGCTTTACGATATTCTCTTCGATAGAGGTTATAGGGTTGAGCTCGATGATAGGAATGAGAAGTTGGGTTATAAGATAAGAGGAGCTCAGCTTGAGAAGGTCCCATACATGGCTATAGTGGGAGATAAGGAGGTAAGCGAAAGAAAGGTATCGGTTAGGGAGAGGAAAGAGGGGGATATAGGAAGCTTCAGCATAGATGAGTTCCTGAAGATGCTCGAGGAGAGAAAAAGGAGTTTCAAGTAATAGGCTTGGAGTTCTTAAGCTTTTTTGTTGAAAAGGGTCCCTTATCGTTAAGAGATTTTCTAAAATGTAAGCTTCCATTGTCTGGTAGGGGTATAAAGAGGGTCTTAGATAGAGGTTGGGTTTTTCTAAACGAGGAGAGGATATTTAAAGCGGGGGCTTGGGTCTTTCCAGGGGATAAGGTTGAAGTTTTGCTGGCTGATTATGGAAGGGATTACGAGGTTTTGTACAAGGATGATTTTCTCTTGGCGGTTTCTAAGCCCCCCTTCCTATTAACCAACGAGTCGAAGGATAGTTTGGAAGCCCTTCTTAATGAAGACGGTTATAGGGTTAGGGCTATCCATAGGTTGGATTCTGAGACGAGCGGCGTGACCCTCTTCGCTAAGGGTGAGGAGGTATTTGAGGCTTTTAAAGAGCTTTTTAAGAATAGGGCTATTGATAAGATCTATAAGGTTATAGCTGAGGGGAGTGTGAAAGAAGATCTCTTTAAGGTGGATTTTCCAATAGAGGGGCGGGAAGCCATAACCATCTTCAAGGTATTAAAGAGGGCTAAGATCGCTACTTATCTTGAGGCTAAGCTTCTGACTGGAAGAAAGCATCAGATTAGGATTCACCTTCTGAAGAAGGGGTATCCTGTAGTAGGGGATAAGCTATACAGGAAGGGGAAGATAGAAGAGGAGGCGCTTAGGAAGGTGCCCAGAAACATGATCCATTGTGAGAAGATTTCCTTTAGACACCCATTCACGGGAGAATATGTTCAGATTGTTTCTCCCCTTCCACAAGATTTTGTAATGACTCTTAAAAGGTTGTTCTGACTTTACTTATGGAAGATTTCATGGTATACTTCCATTGACTTCTTTAAGAAGGGGCATCTATCTGCCTCTCACCCTGTAGCTGGTTTTAAGCTCGCAGGGTCTTCTTTTAAAAGGGCGGATCGTTTAAAAGGGCAGATAGGTGTATCCTATCTGCCCTTTTAAAATTTTCATTTAAGCTTTTGGAGGTGATGGATATTAAAGAGCATCGCATTAACGAGCAGATTAGGGCAAGGAAGGTTAGGCTTATCGATGAGGAGGGTAAGCAGATTGGGGTTTGCGATATCGAGGAGGCTTTGAGGATAGCTCATGAGAAGCAGCTTGACCTCGTTGAGGTAGCGCCTGAGGCTGACCCGCCCGTGTGTAAGCTAATGGATTATGGGAAGTATCGCTATGAGCTCAAGAAGAAGATGAAGCAGGGTAAGAATAAACCCAAGGGCTCAGTGGTTAAAGAGGTGAGGATGAGGCCGAAAATAGAAGAGCATGATTATCGCTTCAAGCTCAAGAATATAAGAGAGTTCCTTCAGGATGGTTGCAAGGTTAAGGTTTCTATGATCTTTAAGGGCAGAGAGATGAGTTATGTTGATGATGGTAAGGATATATTAATGAAAATCATAGAGGAAACTAAAGACTTAAGTAGACTTGAGTGGGGCCCAAGAGTAGAGGGATGGGCTATAAGCGTTATGCTTGCTCCAAAATAGGGAGGGGTGTCTAACATGATGAAAACGCGCAAGAGCATAGCTAAGAGGTTCAAGATTACCGCAAGGGGTAAGGTTAAGTATATGAAGACCGGGAGGAGTCACCTTTTAAGAAGGAAAAGTCCTAAGAGGAAGAGGCAGGCTAGGAAAGCTGCCTATCTTAGCGGTAGAGATGCCATTAATGTCAAGAAGATGTTACCTTATGCTTAAAACGCGTTTGGGAAAGAGGTGAAGGTTCATGAGGGTTAAGAATGCAAGCTCTGGAAAGGGTAGAAGAAAGAAGCTTTTTAAGATAACCAAGGGTTTCTATGGTCAGAAGAAAAACGTTTTTAGAAGAGCCCATGAGGCTATGTTAAAGGCCCTTAGCTATTCTTACAGGGATAGGAAGGCTGAGAAAAGAGAGTTTAGAAGGCTATGGATAGCTAGGATAAATGCGGCGGCGAGAGAGGGAGGCCTGACCTACAGCAGATTTATAAATGGCTTGAAGAAGGCAGGTATCGCTATAAATCGTAAGATGCTCGCTGAGATGGCCATACATGATAGGGAGTCGTTCAATCGCCTTGTAGAAGTAGCCAAGGTAAGCCTTGGTATCGCATAATGACATCTTGGGAGATGAATTGGGCATGAATATCGAAAGCATAAGAAGAGAGTTTCTCAAAGATGTGGGGGAGGCTACGAGCCTCCCCGTTCTGTATGAGGTTAAGGCTAAATATCTTGGGAGAAAGGGGATTTTAACCAATCTCTTTAAGGAGCTGAAGAACCTTTCCGTTGAGGAGAGGAGGGAGAGAGGAAGGGTACTAAACGACCTCAAGGAGTGGATGGAGGAGAGAATAAGGAAGAGGGAAGGTGAGATCCTCGAAGCTGAGGCTCTTAAAAAGGAGCTTGAGGGGAAAGTGGATCTGACTCTTCCAGGAAGGCGAGTTAGGATAGGAAATATTCATCCCCTAAACAGGGTTTTGAGGGAGATAATAGAGATATTTTCATCTATGGGGTTTTCCCTCGAAGAGGGTCCTGAAATTGAGTTGGACTATTATAATTTTGAAGCCTTGAATATTCCTAAGGACCATCCTGCTAGGGATATGCATGATACCTTCTATATAACTGATAACGCTCTTTTAAGGACTCACACCTCGCCGGTTCAAATAAGAGCTATGAGAAAGAGGAAGCCTCCGTTAAGGGTTATCTCAGCGGGTAAGGTTTATAGAAGGGATTCCGATCCAACTCACTCCCCTATGTTTCATCAAGTCGAAGGGCTTTTGGTAGATGAGGATGTGAAACTGGCTGATCTTAAGGGGGTTCTCTCTGAGTTCGCCAATAGGATATTTGGTGGAAAAAGGAGGGTTAGGTTTAGGCCTAGCTACTTCCCATTTACTGAGCCAAGCCTTGAGGTTGATGTGGAGTGCGTTAGGTGTGGTGGGAAAGGGTGCCAGGTTTGCAAGGGAACTGGTTGGCTTGAGATCCTTGGTGCGGGTATGGTTCATCCAGAGGTCTTTAAGGCTGTGGGTTATGATAGCGGTAAATATGTGGGGTTCGCCTTTGGTCTTGGTGTGGAGAGGATAGCAATGCTTAAGTATGGCATAGATGACTTACGCCTCTTCTTCGATAACGATCTTCGTTTTCTGCGGCAGTTTTAAGGAGGGGTAAGCATGAGGGTTTCTTTCAAATGGCTTAAGGAATTCATAGATATTAATTTTTCTCCGGAGGCTTTAGCGGATCGTCTCTTGATGATCGGACTCGAGGTAGAGGAGATAGTGGGGCTTAACCCAGGGTTAGATGGTTTAGTCTGTGCTCGGGTTTCAGATGTCCAGAGGGTCGAAGATGGTTTTCTGGTTGAGCTATCTGTTAAGGATAAAAGCTATAGGGCTTTCTATAAGGGGAATTTGACCCTGAAGAGTGGGAACAAGGTTGTGATCGCTCCGGTGGGAACATCCTTGCCATCAGGAACCGTTGTCAGATCCTACACTGTTTCTGGTATGGAGTTCAACGCTTTACTCCCCTCTGAGTCAGAGCTCAAGGTTGGGGATAATGAAGGGGTGATACTTCTCCCTGAGGATGCTCAAGAGGGGGAAAGCTTCGTTAAGCTTTATGAGCTTGACGATGTGATTCTCGACGTTAGCGTTACTCCTAATAGGGGTGACTGTTTGAGCATCATTGGTATAGCTAGGGAGATAGCCGCTATAAAGGGGATAGGGCCTAAGGGGCTTTTGCCCAAGTTTGATCTTGAAGAGAGCGGAAGGGATATAAGGGAGCTCGTTGACGTTGAAGTTTTGGATTATGAGCTATGCCCTAGATACGTTGGAAGAGTTATAGAGAATGTCAAGGTTGGCGAAAGCCCGCTTTGGTTGAGGAGGAGATTGATACATTGTGGCTTAAGGCCTGTGAATAATGTAGTTGATGTGACTAACTACGTTATGCTTGAGTTGGGGCAGCCCCTTCATGCCTTTGACCTTAACTTAATAAGGAGGAGGAAGGTTTTGGTTAGGAGGGCGCATGATGGGGAGAGGATACGTTGCATAGATGGTGTTGAAAGGAAGCTTTCTTCCTCTAACCTCGTCATAGCTGATGCTGAAAGAGCTATAGGCATAGCTGGGGTTATAGGGGGGGAGAATACGGAGATATGGAGTGGGACGAAGGACGTCTTTCTGGAATCCGCATTCTTTAACCCATCTTCTATAAGGTTAACGGCTCGCTCCTTAGGGGTGACTACTGAGGCTTCCTATAGATTTGAGAGAAGGGTGGACCCAGGCAATACCCTTTTTGCTGCCAATAGGGCTGCCTATCTCATCTCTAAACTTACTTCTGGCAAGGTGTCTAAGGGATATTTTGATCTTGCTAGGGAGAGCTTTAAACCATGGTTTGTAATGATGAGGCCAGAAAGGGTTAACAGGCTTCTGGGTACTCAGCTTAAAGATGAGGAGATAATAACTATATTGTCCTCTTTAGGCTTTAACTCCAGATACAGGGAAGACCTACTTGAGGTGGAGGTTCCCACTTATAGAGGCGATATAAGAAGGGAGATAGATCTCGTTGAAGAAGTGGCTAGGATATATGGTTATGTTAAGATCCCTCCGAGGATGCCTTGGGGAGAGACTCAGGTAGGTGGGTTAGAGCCCTCTCAGAAGCTCGAGTGGAGGATAAGGGATATCTTAGCTGGTATAGGGTTAAATGAGGTCATAACCTATAGCTTCATAGATCCTGAGATTTTCGATAAGCTCTTGATCCCTGAGGAACACCCTTTAAGGAAAGCCGTCATTATTAGGAATCCTCTCAAAGAAAATCAATCTGTTATGAGAACTTTCATGCTTCCCGGGCTTCTTTACGCCTTGTTGAACAACTATAGAAAGGGGATAAGGAATATTTCCTTCTTTGAGATAGGTAAGGTGTTTAAGACGGAGCTGACCTTTGAAGGTTTGCCCACAGAGGTGAACAAGCTTGGCATCATGATGCTTGGAGGGGTGGATAAGGACCTAATAACTGGTTATGAGATACCAAGGGATTTGCTTAACCTTAAGGGAGTTTTAGAGAACCTTTTCGAAGGTCTTAAGATTGATGCAGATTTTAGGGATCTTGGTGAAGATATACCCTTCCTTTCTCGGAACAAGTCTGCTTCTATTCTCATTTCTGGTGAGCGCGTTGGATGGATCGGTGAGGTTAATCCGAAGATAGGGATAGCCTTTGAAGTTAGCGAGCCTATATACGTTGCTGAGATAAACCTTGATAAGCTCATTGTGTTTATTCCCAAGGAGCTTAGGTATAGGGAGCTACCCAAGTTTCCTGCCACGAGAAGAGATGTTTCCGTTTTGGTTCCTCTTTCGAGAAAAGCTGGTGAGGTTGAAAGCGTAATTAAGTCCGTTGGTGGAGAGATGGTTGAGGAAATTAGGCTGTTTGACTTCTATCAAGGACCTCAAGTTCCACAAGGTTATAGAAGCTTAACATTCTCTGTTATATATAGACTTAGGGAAAGAACTTTAAGAGACGAAGAGGTGGATATGGTTCACTTTGAGGTCAGGAGAAAGCTTGAGGAGGCTGGTTTTAGGGTCAGATAGGAGGGATAGGGGTTGACGGAGGAGCTCAAGCTCCTTGAGGAGAAGGTGGATGCCCTCATATCTTTGGTTAGAAAGCTTAGGGAGGAAAATAGAGCTTTAAGGGAGGAGCTTAGACTGGTTAGCGAGAGATTGAAAGCATATGAAGAGTTGGATAGAGAGAGGGAGCAGTTTCTCTTGGAGAAGAAGGATATGGAGGATAGGATAAAGCGGATATTTAGTAAACTCGTTAGTGTAGTTAACAGGGAAGACGAGTGATGGAATCTAAGGTTAAGCTTGTTATTTTTGGTGAGTCCTATTGGATAAAGGGGGAGGAACCTGAGGAAAGGCTTAGAGAAGTTGCTTCCCTTGTGAGCTCTGCTTTAAGCGAGGTGGAGAAGAGTTATCCTTATCTTGACATGAAAGAGAAGCTTCTTATGCTTGCGCTAAACCTTGCTCATAATCTAGTTAAGATTCGCTTTGATTTGGATGGCTTAAGAAGGAAGGTAGAGGAGTGCTTAACGGAGGAGCAAATTTAAGTTTTTTAGATCTCATTGCTTTAGTGATTATACTCTTTTTTTCTGTTAGAGGTTGGTTTAAAGGGATAGCGAGGGAGTTATCTGCAATTTTAGGACTCTTTATAGGCTTGGGGATGTCAGTAAGGTATAGTTCTGCTGTGGGAAGTTTCCTTAAAGCGACCTTCCCCTCCCTTTCTCATTTTTCCTTAGTTGTTGCTTTTTCATTAATATTTCTGGGTATTCTTATAGCATTCTCTATCGCAGGGGCTTTTGTAAGCAAGTTTTTTAAGCTCCTCTGGTTGGGCTGGTTCGACAGGGGTGGTGGTTTCATCCTTGGGCTTGTGGAAGGCCTTTGCATATTGTCCCTAATCTTATGGGGGATTCATCTTCTTCCCGATGCTCCTGTCCTTAAAGAGCTAAAGGGAGAGTCTTTGTCATATAAGCTTTTTGAGATGCATGGTTTACCCTATTTAAGGAGGTTGATAGCTAATCTAAGATGGAAGTAGAAGAGAGGACTATAAGGCTTTTGGAGTTTAGGGAGTTCAAGAATCTGGTTTCAAAAATGGCTTTTACCAGCTTGGGTAAAAAGCGAATCTTAGAGAGGGGTATTTTGAGCAAGGATGCCTTGGAAGAAGAACTATCTGCTCTGAGGGAGGCTTTCGACCTTGTAATAAAGGGAGAGATTCCTCCCTTTTCCGCTTCTTTAAGCGATATAACTCCTTTGCTTGAGAATTTAAGGATTTCCTTAAAGCTATTTCCCGAGGAGCTCCTTTTGATCAGGGACTTTTGCAAGGGTGTAGATAAGCTAAGAGAGTTCTTTTTCTCCAGGAAGAATGAATATCCTAAACTTTACTTATTAGTGAGGGAGCTTGACCCGTTAAGGGGGCTTTACTCCGCTATTTCTAACGCCATAAACGACAAGGGGGAGGTGGACTCCGAGGCTACTCCGCTTCTTTCTTCTTTAAGAAGAAGGATAAGGGTTCTTGAGGAAAGGATAAAGGGTGAGCTTCTTAAGATAATACATTCTCCGGAGTTCTCCGATGTGATTCAGGAGCCCCTTTACACCGTTAGGGAAGGTAGGTTTGTCATACCTGTAAAGAGGGATAAGAAAGGGTTTTTCCCTGGAATAGTTCATGATCTTTCTGGAAGCGGGATGACCGTTTTCATGGAACCTCTATCAACTCTTGCGCTTCAGAACGAGCTTAAGGAGTTAAGATCCGAGGAGGAAAACGAAATTAACAGGATACTTTATAGGTTGGGCGAAATGGTGATGTCTCAATCTTTAGAGCTAAAGAAGAATATGGAGATAGTTTCCAAGCTAGATGATACCTTTGGACGTGCCTTATTTATGGCTGAGGAGAGGGGTGTTATCCCCAAAATAGATGATAAGCCTGTGTTGAAGCTTTCGGAAGTTAGGCATCCCCTGCTTGGTAAGGAGGCAGTTCCCATAAGCATAGAGGTGGGAAGGAAGTTCAGTATACTTGTTATAACTGGGCCTAATACAGGAGGGAAAACGGTAGCGCTTAAAACTGCAGGACTTATGGTTCTTGCAGCCTGGTGCGGTTTCCCCATACCGGCTCAGGAGGCTTTGATCGGGAGCTTTGACTTTCTTTTCGCTGATGTAGGTGATGAACAGAGTATAGCTCAAAATCTTTCCACCTTTTCCTCTCACATAGAGCCAATAGCCAAGGTCTTGCCTCGTATAACGAATAGGTCGCTTCTCTTACTTGATGAGCTTGGGGCTGGAACTGATCCTCAGGAGGGCGCTGCGTTGGCAATGGCTATATTAAAATATATAAAGGGGAGGGGAGCTAAAGCTATAGTTACAACTCATTATCCTGCGCTGAAATACTATGCTATAAGGGAGAGCGATGTGGAGAACGCTTCCGTTGAGTTTGATGTGGAGACCTTGAAGCCGACGTATAGGCTTTTCATAGGCATTCCTGGAGCTAGTAACGCTCTAACGATAGCTAAAAGGTTGGGGATGATGGATGAGATCCTTGAGGAGGCATCTAAGCTGATATCTTATCAGGATGAGAGGGTTGAGGAGGTCATAAGGGAGCTTCACGCTAAAAGGTCTAGCTATTCGAATTTGGAGAGGAAGCTCAAGGAAGAGCTTGAGATGGTAAGAGAGCTAAAGGAGAAGTATGAGAAAAAGCTTGGGAACTTGAGGGAGAAAGAGGAGAAAATATTGGCCTCCGCTAAGCTTAAGGCTAATAAGATGATCAGGGAGGCCGAAGAAAAGCTGAAGGAGATATTAAACAGCGCCAAGAGCGACATAAGGAGGTATGCCGAGGCCAAGGGTAGTATAAGGAAGCTCTCTGAGGATCTTGCAGAGGAGAAGCCATTGGTATTTGAGCCCTTAAAGAGCGTTAAGTTTTTAAAGGTTGGTGATAGGGTTTACGTCCCGAAGTTTGGGAAATGGGGGGAGGTCGAGGAGATCTTTCAGGATGAAGAAGAAGTCGCTTTAAGGATTGGCTTCTTCAGGGTTTTTCTATCTAAGGATGAGATAAGCGGTGAGGGGATCTCGCAGGGTGATGTTCTTCCTGAAGTGGCGGAGAAGGTGAAGGTAGATATAGAGGATGTTCCCTATGAGCTTTCTATAAGGAAGAAGAATCTTGAGGATGCGAGGGACGAGCTAATAAGATTTCTTGACAGGGCTTTCTTGAAAGGCTATCCACAGGTTAAGGTTGTTCATGGGAAGGGAGAAGGGGTTTTACGCAAGATGGTTTGGGAGTTGCTAAAGGAGATACCCTACGTTAAGAGCTTTAGGTTTGGGGATGAGGCTGAAGGAGGGCAGGGTGTGACTATAGTTTACTTTGAGAGGGGTTGAGGCATGGCTAGGAGATCTGGGAGAGAGAAGGATATATTCGCTCTAGATATAGGGACAAGAAGCGTTGTGGGATTAATAGCTGAGGCTGTTGACGAAGAGCTTAAGGTTAAGCATCTTATCTTTGAGGAGCATAAAACGCGAGCCATGCTCGATGGGCAAATTCATGATGTGGGGCAAGTATCTAAGGTGGTGGTTCGAGTTAAGGAAGCGCTTGAGAGGGAGTATGGTAACAAGCTCAGTGAGGTGAGCGTTGCAGTCGCTGGGAGAGCCCTTAAGACAATGAGAGGAGTTGCTGAGCTACCAGTTGATATATCTAAGGATATAGAAGAAGATATCGTTAGAGAGTTGGAGCTTCAGGCCCTTCAGAATGCCCTTAAGAGGCTCAGAGAAGGGTCCTCTGAAAGGGAGGAGTTTCATTGCGTTGGTTATAGCGTGGTCAGATATGCTCTCGACGGAGATAACATAAAGAACTTGGTTGGGCAAAGAGGAAGGAAGATCGGGGTTGAGGTGCTCGCTACCTTTCTACCGAGGGTTGTCCTTGATAGTATGCTTTCCGTGCTTCGAAGGGCTGACCTTAAACTCTCAAGCATAACTCTTGAGCCTATAGCTGCGATAGAGGTTGTGGTGCCTCCAGACATGAGGATGTTGAATCTGGCTTTGGTTGATGTTGGTGCCGGTACCATGGATATAGCCATAACTCGTGAAGGGACTGTAGTTGCTTACGGTATGGTTCCAGTTGCTGGTGATGAGATAACCGAAAAGCTTTGTGAAAGGTATCTTCTTGACTTCAATGTGGCTGAGAGGGTTAAGAGGTCCTTAAGTGAGGACATTTCCTTTATCGAATTTGAGGACATCCTTGGTAATAGCTACAAGGTAGAGAAAGAGGAGCTTATAAAAGTTATAGAGCCTGAGATCGAAAGGCATGCTAAGTTGCTTTCAGAGAGGATAGTTGAGCTTAACTCCTCTCCTCCTCAGGCTGTGATATGCGTCGGTGGAGGGAGCAAAATTCCCCTTTTCGATGTCAAGATAGCCGAGCTTTTAGGAATAGATAGGTCGAGAGTTAGGGTTAGAGGGGCTGAGACCCTAAAGGTTGTGGAGGATGCCACGGGTAGGCTTAAAGGCCCCGAGATGGTTACGCCTTTGGGGATCGCGGTTGTGGCTCGAAAGGGAGGAGGGTTTAAGTTTATTGATGTTTGGGTGAACGATGAGATGATAAGGCTCGTTTCCTTGACCGGTGAGCTTAAGGTCCTAGATGCTCTTATCCCTATGGGTATATCTCCCGATGATTTAAGGCCTCGCCCGGGCATGTCCTTAACGATTGAGGTTAACGGAGAGGTAAGGATAATAAGAGGGGAGCTGGGAGAGCCAGCTAAGATAACCGTTAATGGAGAGGAAGCGAGTTTGGATTCTCCTATAAAGCACGGTGATAGAATAAGCGTTAGAAGGGCGCGCCCTGGAAGGGCGGCCTTCGCTTCACTTAAAGATGTCGTTGGTGAGCTTAAGCCCATTCGTCTCTTTGTAGACGGCAAGATGTATGAGTTTTATCCAGATGTTTACGTTGATGGGAAGAAGCTTCCCCTTAAGGCTCCTCTTTATGACAGGGCTAAAGTTGAGATAGTTCAGGTGAGTAAGGTTGAAGAGGTCTTAAAGAAGGCTGGGGTTTTACCCTTTCCTTATGAGATAAGAGTATCGATCAATGGAGAGGAGAAAACCCTTCCTCTTTGGAGTGGGAGGGTCTTGCTCAATGGAGTTGAAGTCGGACTTGATGCCAAGGTTAGGGATGGGGATAGAATAGACCTTCTCGACCTAAGGGAGGTAAGCTATAAGGTGAGGGATCTCATTTCAGTCGCTCCCCCCAAGAAGGTAAAGGTCTATGTGAACAATAAACCGATCGATGTTAGTTGGGGTGAGACAACCGTTTTGATCGATGGCAAACCAGCTTCACTGGAAGATACCGTTTATAACGGTGCTAAGATAGAGGTTAGGGAAAGCATAGGTAATGGTCCCATACTTTCCCACGTTTTCAGGGTTTTCCCGGTTGAGGAGATCCTCAGAGAAAAGAGGGGTTATATAAGAATGAAAGTTAACGGTGAGGAAGCGGGCTTCACTACACCTATAAAGGATGGGGATAGGATCGAGATCTTCGTTGAGTGAGGGGTGTCACCCCAATGCTGCTTACGAGGCTTGGGAAGTACAGAATAATATCTTGGCTTGGTGGTGGAGCTTTTGGTGATGTTTACCTTGCGGAAGATACGCTCTTGGGTAAGAGCTTTGCCCTCAAGGTTTCAAGGCTTAGGGAGAAGGAGATCCGCTTCCTTAAAAGTGAAGCTCAGATATTGGCTTCTTTAGATCACCCTAATATCGCCAGGTTTTACAACCTCGATATCATAGATGGGAAGCTGGTTTTGGTTATGGAGTATGTGGAAGGGGAATCGTTAAGGGATGTCCTAGAGAAAAGAAGGATCGAGATTAAGGAGGTGCCTGATTTCTTTTTCCCTGTGCTTGATGCTCTCAATTACGCTCACTCTAAGGGGGTTCTTCATAGAGATGTTAAGCCTGAGAACATCCTAATCTCCCATGAGGGGTGTGTTAAGCTAGTGGACTTTGGCTTAGGGGTTTTCCTCAAAGGTGGAAGTTTGAAGGCCACGCTAGCTGGAACCCCGATATATATGCCACCCGAAAGCTGGGAAGGAGTTTTTCTACCCTCGAGCGATCTTTACTCTCTGGCTGTCGTTATATATGAGGCTTTGACAGGTAGAAATCCCTTTGAGGGAGATACTCTTGAGGATATAAGGAGAAAGGTCTTCGATCTTGAGCTCAAGCCCTTAAGTTTTTATTTACCCTCCATTCCCTCTGACCTAGATGGCGTTTTAGCTAAAGCTCTTTCAAAGAGGGTGGAGGACAGATACAATAACGCATGGCAATTTAAGGAGGATTTAGCAAAAGCCCTTAGGCTTGGGAGATCCCTTGAGCTCCCTCATGTAGTTTTAAGTCGCCCCTCTGAGGAGCTGAGCCTTACACCTGCTCAGAGAGAAGTCGTCTTTTCCCCTGAAAGGCGAATTCTTCTCATTGGTGGTGCTGGAACGGGTAAAACCACCACCTTGCTATATCGCCTCTACAGAAAGCTTAGGGAGGGGGAGGACCCATCATCCTTCTTAGTTTTATCATTTACAAAAAAGGCGGTTTCCGATATGAAGGAGAGGCTTTCACTGCTTTTGGGTAAGGAGCTTAGGGATATCTGGATAGAGACCTTTCACGGTGCTCTCTATAAGATACTTAAGAGGGAAGGAGAGCGCTTTGGATTTTCTCAGAACTTTCTCCTTATCTCCTCTTCCTTACCTATACTGAAGGAGTTGGCTAATGACCTTAGTCCACCTCAAATTGAGAGAGTTTTAAGCGAAATAGCTATTTTAAGAGCGAGGCTCATATCTCCGTCGGAATTTATGCGTTTTTCTCGCTCGCCCTGGGAGAGAAAGGTGGCTAAACTCTATAATGATTTCAGCGAGAGGAAGCTGAAGATGGATGTTATGGATTTCGATGACCTTCTATTTTACGGCGTTAAGCTTCTTGAGGATGAGGATGCAAGGGAGGTTTACTCCAAGCGCTTTAGATTCCTATTTGTGGATGAGCTTCAGGATCTTAATGAAGCTCAGTATCGTTTTATCAAGCTTTTATCTTCTCAAGATAGTGAGATATTCCTAACTGGAGATAAGGATCAATCGATATATCGTTGGAGAGGTGCTCTGCCTGATGTATTAGATAGAGCTGAGAGAGAACTCTCCCTCAAGAGGTATGAGTTGACCCATAGCTTTAGGTTACCTAAGAGCATATTGAGGGTGGCAACTTCGTTAATGTCTCGAGCAGGTAGAGATATGTCAAATATGGTGAGCATGAGGGGGGAGGGTAAGGTTGAGCTTTATATCGCTAGTGATGAGATCGATGAGGCTCGTTTTGTCACTCATAGGGTGAGGGAACTTTCCTCGAGTAAAAAGCTCTCATCTATGGCTGTTCTTTATAGGCATAACTACCAGTCGAGGGTTATAGAGGACCAATTGATTAGACTCTCGATACCCTATCAAGTGCTTGGTGCATCGAGATTTTATGAGAGAGAGGAAGTGAAGAGGGTAATATCTTATCTTAAGGGATTGGTGGATAGGGATCTTAAGCCGGTGACGGAGTTTTTCTCATGGCTTTTAGGTTGGAAGAAAAGCAGATTCGTGATATCTGAGAGGATTGAGCTTGAGAATGGGCGTTTCTCTAATAGGAAAAAAGCGGAGAGGCTGATAGAGTTTCTCGATGGATTAATCAAGGGGGAGAGCTTCACCGTTGAAGAGCTTTTGAGGATCCCTTTGGATATATCTGGTGCTTTTAAGAGAAGGGGAGGAGAATGGAACGCCTTTAAGGAAGGCTTTCTTGAGCTTTTAAAGTTGGCATCATCCTTTGGTAAAGGGGAGATGAGGGAATTCTTGAACTACCTATCCTTAATGGAGGAGATGGGTTTAACTTATAAAGGGGATTTACTTAACCTCTTGACCTTTCACTCAGCCAAAGGGTTGGAGTTTGATGTGGTGTTTATAACCGGGCTTTTCGATGGTAATGTTCCCGCTTTAAGGAGCTTGGCGAGGGTGGAGGAAGTTGAGGAGGAGAGGAGGCTTCTTTTCGTTGCGATGACGAGGGCAACAGAGCTGCTTTTCTTGTCCTATCCTAAGAAGTTTGATGGAAAAGGAACGGAACCATCGAGGTTTTTACTTGAATTAATTGGAATGTTGTAATACAATATATTTGTTGCAAAGTTGTAAGATAAGGAGGGAAGGGTCGTGGAAGAATATCAGCTTGTGGTTTTCAGGCTTGGTAAGGAGGAATATGGGGTAGATATAGCGAAAGTTCAGGAGATAGTTAGGATTCAAGAGATAACTCGCATTCCCCAAGCTCCCTCTTTCGTTGAGGGAATCGTTAATTTGAGGGGCAAGATAATCCCCATAGTGGACCTTAAGAAGAGGTTCAATCTTGAGGGTGAGGAGGTATCGGAGAGAGATAAGAGAGTGATAGTTGTAAACGTAAGCAACCAGACCATCGGAATAGTGGTCGATAGTGTGTCGGAGATAATAAGGATCTCCCGAGAGGATATAGAACCTCCTCCACCCATAGTTGCTGGGATAGAGGCTGCGTATATAGAAGGTGTTGGGAAAATAGATAAGAGGCTGATAATACTTTTAAACATAGAGAAGATCTTAACTGAAAAGGAAAAAGAAGAGATAAAGGCTTTAAAGGTTTCTTAAATTGAGAGGAGAGCAAGATACTTGGAATGAAAGTTAAAAAGAGCGTCTTTGACCTTCAGCCGGGCGATGTTTTTGGAGAAGATGTGTTTGAACCGGTGCGGTTACGAGTTTTACTTGTGCCTAAAGGATGGAAGATAGGGGATTGGGAGGAGTGTGAGGAGCTTAAGGTTAAGCTGCAGGAGTTTAACGTTCAAGAGGTTATCGTAGATGTGACGGAGGATAAAGCTCCCGTTCCTCCCATAGGTGAGATTAGAAAAAAGGCTTTATCCCTGTTTCCGATTATAAGTGAGGAGACTAGGAAGAGAGCCTTAGATGTGGTTAAGAGGGTTACGGAAGCTGGTGAGCTTGACCTTAAGGAAGTCGATGAGTTAGTTGATGATATGGTAAATGAGGTTATAGCTAAGGGGGAGGTAATGTTAAGCCTTTATGCTATTAGTCGGTATGATGATTACACTTTCGTTCATTCCGTTAACGTGTCAATATTGACTGCTTTATTCGCTTTGGAGTTTAGCTTTAGTAGGGATGAGCTTAAAGCGGTCACGAAGGGAGCCATACTTCACGATCTAGGCAAGTTAAGGGTTCCTAAGGAGATCTTGAATAAGCCTGGGCCGTTGGCACCTGAGGAATTTGAAGGGATTAAGAAGCATCCCATTTATGGGGTTGATATAGCTATATCTGCAGGGGAGAAAAGCGATTCCGTGATTTCAGTGATATCTCAGCATCACGAGTGGTTTTCTGGAAGAGGGTATCCACGAGGTTTAGGTGGAGAGAGGATATCCCTTTTGGCGAGGATCGTTTCAGTCGTTGATGTCTTCGATGCCTTGACCACGGATAGAGTTTATAAGCCCAGGATGCTTTCCTATGAAGCTATAAGCAAGATGCTTCATGAGGGTGCGATACATTTTGACCCAAAGGTTTTAAGTAGGTTTATCTCTAGGTTTGGGATATACCCTGTGGGTAGTTTGGTGAGGCTCAGCGATGGTAAAATAGGGGTTGTCTTAAAGTCTAATCCATTGTCTCCAATTCGTCCTATAATCAAGGTCTTATACGACGAATACTCTAGTGAGGTAGAGGACCCCTATGAGATAGACCTAAGTTCGTCCGAGCTTTTCATAAAGGATGTCTTGGCTGATCTTTCCAAGAGTTTCACTCCATAAGTAAGAAGTCTATCTTTCTCGTTAGGGGGTCTGATTTAACGACTTGAACTTTTACCCGGTCTCCGAGGCGGTATATCCTCTTGGTCTTTGCTCCTATAACCATGAAGTTTTCTTCGGAGACTATATATCTATCCTTTGGCATAAGATCTAAGGGGACGAATCCCTCGATACCGTTATCGAGCTCTACAAATATACCTTGGGGGATCACACCGCTTATGGTTCCTTCAAAGATCTCTCCAAGTTTCTCCTTCATATATAGGCATTTTCTGAACTTCTTTTCTTCTTCCTCCACTTCATCCGCTATGAGCTCTCTCTTCGTGGAGTTCGAGGTTGCTAAAGGCAGCCATTCAGATAAACGCTCGTATCTCTCCTTAGGGATATATCCATTTTCTAGAAATTCTGCTAGGATCCTATGGATGACTAGATCAGGGTATCTTCTTATAGGAGATGTGAAGTGAGTGTAACACTGCGATGCTAAACCGAAGTGTCCGATATTTTCCACATCGTATCTCGCTCTAGCGAGGGACCTCAAGAGTAAGGTTGATATAATCCTTTCCTCCGGTTTGTTCCTTAACTCCTCAAGGAGGGCTTGAAGGTGCCTAGGCTTTATCTCTCCTTTTATCTTTAAGTTGTATCCGAAGATTTTCAAAATGCTTGAGAGCTCCCTTATTTTGTCAGGATCTGGGTTGTCGTGAACCCTGTATATGAAGGGTATGAGTCTCTCGTAGGCGAATTGAGCCACGCACTCATTAGCCACTATCATGAACTCCTCTATTATCTTCTCTCCTATCCCTCTTTCATAGCTTATTACATCTTTAACTTTTCCATTCTCATCCAAGACTATCTTCGTTTCCTTAAAGTTGAAATCAAGTGCTCCCCTTGAGAGTCTTCTTTCCCTTAAAATTAGGGCTAGCTCTTTCATCAGCTCTAACTCTTTTCTCAAGCTGCTGTAAGGTTCGAGTTCTTTCCCCTCGAAGAAGGCGTTAACCCCCTCATAGGTTAAGCGAGCCCTTGACCTTATTATGCTTTTTTTAAGCTCGTAGTCGAGGACTTTACCGCTTTTATCTATCTTAATTATTACGCTGAAAGTTAACCTATCTTCTCCCTCCACGAGGCTACAAAGCTTGTTTGATAATCTAAATGGGAGCATAGGTAAAACTCTATCTGTTATATAAACGCTGCACCCCCTTTTGAAGGCTTCCATGTCGAGCTTGCTTCCCTCTTTTACATAGTAGCCTACATCCGCTATATGAACTCCAAGTATATAGTTTCCGTCTTCTCCGATTTCTACAGAAACGGCATCATCGAAGTCCCTCGCATCCTCTCCGTCTATGGTTACTATAAGCTTATCCCTGAAATCAGCCCTCTTCTTTAGCTCTTCGCTTGGTATGTCTTCTGGCAGGCTCTCGCTTTCTTTTTCTACTTCCTCTGGGAAGTCAAGGGAGAGGTCGTAGGATAGTAGTATACTTAAGACCTCAGTTTCTGTTTCCCCAGCTTTGCCAAGAACTCGGATCACTCTTCCTATAGCTCCTTGCGATCCCATAGGGAAGGAGCTTATCTCGACTACGACTTTATCTCCGCTTTGTGCTCCTTCTATCAGGTTTTTCTTGGGAACCAATATGGGATCTTTCAGGGAAGGATCATCAGGTATTAGAAGAGAGAAAGCAGGGTAGATTTCTAACCTTCCTATGACCTTGGTTCTCGCTCTCTCTATGACCTTAATGACCTCCCCATACTTTCCTCTCCTTTTCTCCTGTTTAACCCTTACGAAGACTCTATCACCACTCATCGCTCCATTTATAGCGCTTGGAGGTATGAATATCTCCTCACCTGTATCTGATAAGAGAAAAGCGAAACCTCGCGGGTGAACCTTTATCCTACCGGCGACAAGCTTTAACTTCGAGGCTAAGATAGCCCTTCCCCTTGGGTCTATGTAGACCTTTCCTTCTTTTTCTAGTTCTTCAAGAGCCCTCCTTATATTTTCTACCTCGCTTATTTCCCTAGTTATATCTTCAGCCTTTAATGGCTTGGATGCTTTAGATAAAGCTTTAAGTATAAGATCTTTCATCTATGGGCCTCCATTACTCCCACTCTATGGTTGCGGGTGGTTTTGAGGTTATATCATAGACCACTCTGTTGACTCCCTCGACCTCTCGAGTTATCCTGTTAGATATCTTTTCGAGCAGCTCGTAGGGTAGCTTAACCCAGTCTGCAGTCATGCCATCCTCGCTGCTAACCACCCTTATGGCGATGCTATATCCATAGCTTCTTTCATCTCCCATCACGCCGACGCTCCTTATGGGTAACAAAACCGCGAAGGCCTGCCATACCTTGTCATACCAGGTACTTTGCAGGAACTCCTCTTGAACGATCTTGTCCGCTTTCCTCAATATCCTTAATCTATCCTTGGTAATTTCTCCTAATATTCTCACGGCTAAGCCCGGTCCCGGGAAGGGGTGCCTTTTAAGTATCTTTTCTGGTATGTTAAGCAATTTTCCGAGCTTTCTAACCTCGTCCTTAAATAGCTCCCTTAAGGGTTCTAAGAGCTCAAAGCTTAGCTTTTCAGGAAGCCCTCCTACGTTGTGGTGACTCTTTATCTTCGCTGCTCCTTTACCTCCACTCCCACTTTCTATCACATCAGGGTAAAGAGTTCCCTGAAGGAGAAACCTTACCTTTCCCTGTTTCGATGCTACCTCATCGAACACGCTTATAAACTGGTGCCCTATTATTCTCCTCTTTTCCTCTGGATCGGTTACCCCTTTAAGCTTTTCTAAAAACCTTTCGCTTGCATCTATGTAGATCAAGTTGAAGCCTCTCTCCTCAAAGAAGCTCCTTACCTCTTCAGGTTCACCCTCCCTCAGAAGCCCGTTATTGACAAATACCGCTATCAACCTATCTCCTATGATCTCCTTTACAAGAGTAGCCGCTACGGTGGAGTCAACCCCTCCACTTAGGGCGCATAATACCCTTTCCCCTTTCACTTTTTCCGCTATTTCTGAGGATATCCTCTTTAAGAAGCTCTCCATGTTCCAGTTTCTTGGAGCCTTGCATATTTCCGTTATAAAGTTTTCAAGGATTTTCATACCGTAATCTGTATGGATTACCTCTGGGTGAAACTGAAGGCAGTATATCTTTTTGTTTTCGTCTTCCATCGCTGCTATTTTGGTTTTCTCACTTTCTGCTGTGATCCTGAAGCCCGGGGGCGGATCGCTCACGCTATCTCCATGGCTCATCCATACGAAGCTTCTTTCAGGCAGGCCCTTAAATATAGGGGAATTTGCGAGTATCTTTATCTCGGTTCTGCCATATTCTCTTTCCTTTCCAGAGATGACCCTTCCTCCAAGCATTTTTGCTATTATCTGCATTCCATAACATATTCCCAGTGTGGGTATTCCCATCTCAAATATCTTACTGTCTGGTGCAGGAGCCCCAGGGTCAAGAGTGCTCGCGGGCCCTCCGGAGAGGATTATCCCCTCCATGGGTCTTTTAGAGAGCTCCTCAACGCTGATATCCCATGGGAATATTTCCGAGTATACTCCGAGTTCCCTTATCCTTCTTGCGATAAGCTTGGTATATTGTGAGCCAAAGTCTAATACTCCTATCATCTCACCCTTTACCCCTTTATTTTGATTTTCTCTCATCCTTAAGAGATTCCCTTTTGTCTCCATTATACCATAGTGATATAATTTACATGAGGAGGTAGATTTTTTCGGTGAATAAACTTAGGATTTATAGAGTTTTATTCCTGATAGGGATTAGCGGTCTAATTATATCTTGGTTTTTAATACACTACCTTAGTGTTGAGAGGATAAGCGGGATCTTCCTCGAAGAGGGGCGGAAGAGATTGAATATTCTCTCTTCATCCTTTGAGGCGTTCTTGGGGAGTAAGGCCCAGGCTCTTAGGTTTCTTGGTAGGAGCGTCGAAAGCGATCCTTCGCCGAGCAGTCTAAAGAGGCTTTTTAGAAGCTTTTATGAGGATCATAGGGGTTCGATCCTCTCAGTGCAATGGATAGATTCGGGTGGGATTATCACCGAAGGTTTCCCTACGGAACATACCCCCTATGGTTATAACTTCAATTTAGGCGTGGGTTCCTCAGAGCTTTTCAGGAGAATCAAGGAGTCTAAAGATATAGTTATTTCTAGATCTATAGTTCTCATTGAGGGTGGTTTGGGATTTTCTATGGCTTATCCGGTTAGAAGAGGAGGGGATTTCTTAGGAGCTGTCAGCATAGTGATTAGCTATAAGGATAGCATTGGCTCACTTTTAGGTAAAATTGAGGATTTCATCCTGATAGATGCCGATACTGGAAAGGTAGTTTTCTCATCTGCCATGCCTGGGATTCTTGGGAAAGGATTGGAAGAGGTATTTAAGGTGGGCCTCCCACAAGGTAGCATCCCCTCCTATCTTAAGGGTGAGTTAGGGGGTAAGGATGTTTTTATCCTGTTTCAAAAGGTTTCTCTAGCCTCTCGAAGTTGGTATGTTTCTTTAGTCTCCCATTCCCTCTTTCTTTCAATTCTTGGGTTTACGCGGAATATATTGCCTTTTGCGGTTTTGGGCATGTTCTTCGGTGGCTTAATGTTAATTTTTTCCTTTCTTTATTTTAGAGAGTCCATTAGGTATGAGAGGAGGATCAACAGCGAAAGAAGCTTCTTAGGAAGGGTTCTCGGATCGATTGGAACGCCTCTTATTGTCTTAGATAGCTCTGGAAGGGTGAGCTTTTGTAACGATTATGCTGTTGAGGTCTTTGGATCAGACCTCAAGGGTAAGGTATGCCCCTTCTTATCCCTTTATGGTTCCTCTTGTATCTTCCACAAAGACCTTGAAGAGAAGGGGAATCTAAGGCAGGAGTTTAAGGTTAAAGATAGGGTGTTTGATGTTAATTGTGCTTTAATTAGAAGAGAGGTAGGAAGTGTTGAAGGGGTAATAGTTGTGGCAAGGGAGGTAACTCAAGCTAAGAGGTATGAAGTTAGACTCTGGGACTTAGCGAGAAGATTGGAGAGGAAGATATGGGAAGAGCACATTCTATTTGAGCTGAGTAAGCTTATAGCTATTAACAGGGAGAGGGCGAAGTTCTTAAGAGAGGCTGTTGATCTCATCTATGCCTATTTTCCCGCCACCTTGGTTTTCACAGCCTTTTTAGATGAGAGGTGGAGGGTGCTTAAGGTGGAGGAGGTAAGAGGAAGCAAGAGGGATATAAAGGATCTTTTGTTATTGGAGAAGGGGATATCTCAAGTTGTGGACATGGGGGAGACTTTTTACGTTCCTGACCTTAGAGGGAGGGTTGGTATCGGGAAGAGCTTTGATGTGGAGACATTAAGCGAGCTCGTTATACCGATCATCTCAAAGGAGAAGATAATTGGGGTTCTCTTTTTGGGATCCGATAGGGTTAAAGCCTTTTCTGAGGAAGATAGAAGCATATTGAAGGCGGTAGCTGATATGATAGCTATTGGGGTAGAAAACGCTGTACTATATGAGAGGCTTGAGGCGCTTGCCACAATAGATGATTTAACGGGGCTCTATAACAGAAGGTACTTCTATCAGAAGCTTTCGGAGGAGATAGCTCGGGCATCTCGACAGAAAACCGGTCTCATTCTTATGTTTATGGACTTAGATAACTTTAAGGTCTACAATGATACCTTTGGGCATCTTGCGGGAGACAAGCTTTTAAGTGTCTTTGGTAAGATCTTGAGGGATAACTTAAGGAAGGGGACGGATTATGCTTTCAGGTACGGTGGAGACGAGTTTGCGGTTATTTTAACCTCTTCTTCAATTGAAGGAGCATCTAAGGTTGCTGAGCGCATAGCGAGGGAGTTTGAGCACTATGAGTTTGAGATCGTAGGAGTAAGTTTTGGTATAGCTGAGTATGAGGAGGGCATAAATGAGGATAGGCTAGTGGCTCTAGCAGATATGGCCTTATATGAGGCTAAGAGGAGTGGAGGAAGAACCACTATTATTTATGGAAGATCAACCGGCCTTTCCTCCTCCACCTCCGAAACCTCCGCCTATTCCCCCGATTCCACTGCTTCCGCCTAAGAATCCTGAGAATATATCTTTTCCTACCCTTTCACCGCTTTCGAAGGAGTAGGCCTCTTTTAATGAAGATCTAAAGCTGCCTATCCAGGATGGGTAAAATCCCCACATGGGATAGAAAGAGCTTTCTCTAAGTGATTCTCTTGGAACGATGAACTTCATAGCTTTCCACGTTTTCTCCGCTATGCCCAAAGCTGTAGCATATACCAGATATCTATCCCATATAGCTGTCGATTGGGGAGCATGGATCTTAAGTAGGCTGAAGTCGCTTAGGAATCTCTTAAAGGCGTTCCATTTCATGTAATATATCCTTCCAAAGGTGGTCCATCTTCCTCCTATCTGTTCAGGTAGAAGAAGGGATACGAGTCCAGCTAAGGAGAGTATACCCAAGGATAGGGTCATGAAGTTTAAAGCCTTGGGATAAAACATCTTTTTATCGCTTGAGATTATAATCATTATTGATAGGATACCCAAGATTAAAGCTGTTGCTCCGTAAGCTTTGAGTATCTTGCTTCCTGTATCACTGAAAAACCTCTTAGGGTTCACTTCCCACCTTACCAGATCCTTCCAGCTTTCGAAGAACTCCTTAAACCTTGGAGTTTTACTCCAGGATTCTTTTAGGCTTTCCCAGGATCTTCCACTTTCCTTAAGTTCCTTTTTTAGAAAATCTAAGACCTCTTTCTCTGGTTTCGGAAGCTTATCAGCGTTTCCTTCACCTAACTCGATATATATCTCCTTTTTATCTCCCTCCTTGAATCTTATGTGCCCGTTTCTCACAAGCTCAAGGACGCTTGCTATAAAACCCTCAAGGGTAGGGATACCTATTTTCCCCATCATTATCGCGTTCACAAAGGATGGAGGGTCAGGGTAGGGTGGTTCGTGCTCATAGGGGGCTGAGTAGGACACTTTCGGTTCCCTTCCCCATATTAGGTAAATAGTTATTGGAATAGCGAAGGCAAAGATCAAGATCATTAACGAGAGGGCCTTTATTAGGAGGATCTTTCTCTCATACCCCATCTCTATTTTCTCTATCTTCTCTATAGCTGGGTAGTTGTATCTTTTAGCGAATTTTGCGTTTTCGAACCAATCTTTGGGCATGAGAAGCCTCACTTCGATGAATTGATTCGGAGGGATATCTTCAAAGATCAAGGAGATCTTGTTTTCTGTAACTTTCTCTGATGCTAGGTAATCTTTCGGATGAACCCAGTATTTAACGCTGTCTATCGAAGCCTTTGGAAGGAATATCTCCCCCCTTAATCTCTTAACGGGAACGCTCCATCCTTCTCCCCATAGTTTTGGGAAGATCTCCGCTATATCTTGATATAGGTTAACCGCTCCCTTAAGGTCATAGGATACGACCAGGGTTACATCCTTGTTCTCTACGCCTAAGTTGATGTTTTCCGGATCATCGCTTATTCGAGCGGTTATATCTATTCCCCTTCCCGGGAAAACCTCCCTTTTGATTGAAGCAGCTGCTCCTTTAACGCTCGCCCTTAAGTTTTCTATCTGGAGACCCTTAAGGGGTATAGTTCTGCCAAGATAGTGGAACCTTCCTGAGAGACCATAGGTGATTCTTTCCGTTATCTGAACGAGGCCATCTTGCTTGATCTTAATCTCTGTGAAGGCTTCCTTTATGTAGTAACTCTTTCCTGTGGCTATGGAAGGTGATAGTAGTGTAAGTAGGACTATAAGGATGAGGAGGCTTTTAGAAAGAGATCCTTGGCGCAACTCTCTCACTCTCCTCCGCTTCAAAGAACTCCCTTCTCTTGAAGTTGAATAGCCTTGCGAATATAACTCCTGGGAAGGTTTCTATTGCGTTGTTGTATATTAGAACCGTGTCATTGTAGAACTGGCGAGTATAAGCTATCTTGTTTTCCGTTTCCTCAAGTTGCTTTTGGAGTTCCTGAAAGTTAGCGTTGGCTTTAAGTTCAGGATAAGCTTCTGCAACGGCGAAAAGCGTTTTCAACGCTGAGGTTAGCTCTCCCTCAGCTTGGGCGGCTTCCTTTGGGGTCCTTGCGCCGAGTAGCGAGCTCCTCGCTTGGGTTACTTTTTCGAAAACCTCTCTTTCGTGAGATGCATATCCTTTAACGGTTTCAACGAGGTTGGGGATAAGATCCGCTCTTCGCTTAAGTTGAACCTCTATCTGTGACCAGGCGTTATCCACCCTGTTTCTGAGGACTATCAGTCTATTATAGTAGATGATTACTATCCCTATTATCGCTAAAAGAATCGCTGTAACAATCCATCCCATTATTCTCAATCCTCCTTTGGGGAATGATACTATAAGTTTATCATAGGTTTAACCTTTTGGCAAAGCTCTTGCCTTTTTGGTAATAAGGTGGTATTCTTTCATAAATGGAGGTGGGGTGGGTTGAGGAGGAGGGTTCTTTTGATAGTTCCCGGTGGGTTTAGCTTGGATGATATGGAGGAGACATATGGGGCCATTAATATAGAGGTTAAGCCTATCATGGGGGTTCCTTCCCTTGCGGAAGATGCCTATGGTTTAGCTCAGATAGCCTCTAAGATATTGAACGTGTTGAAGGGGATGTCCAAGATTTACGATGCTATAGTCATAAGCTGTTTTGAGGACCTTGGTTTAGATTTACCTAAGAGGTTAGGTGTTCCCGTTATAGGCCTTGGTGAGGCATCTATAATAAGTGGAGCCCTTCACGGTAGAAGGTTTTCTGTTCTTGTTCCCAATCAATACATAGCTTCCCTGCTTTATAGGAGGATACTTGAAAGGGGGCTTGCTCCCGCTTTGGCATCGATAAGGGTTGTGAAACCATCCAATCGAGATCTCTTCTCTGCTTTACTTTTGGAGTCAAAGAGAGCTGTTGAGGAGGATGGTGCCCAGGCCATAGTTCTTGGCCATCCTGCGTGGAGAAGGTACTCTGAAGAGTTGAGGGAGAGCATGGGCATCCCTATAATAGAGCCTCTGTCTACTGCCTTAAGCTTGCTTGAGGCTATATTAAGGAGAAAGGGGGGGGAGAATGCTTGATAAGATAAGGTCTTATCTTGAGGAAAGACGGGAGAGCATGGTTAAAACGTTGTGTGATTTGGTTTCCATTCCCGCTTTGTCTCCCGAAGCCGGTGGAGATGGTGAAATGAAGAAGGCAAAGATGCTTGTTAGAAAAGCAAAGGAGCTAGGGCTCCCCTTACCTCGATGGTATGACTGCCCTGATTGGAGGGTAGGTGATGGTGCTCGCCCTAATTTAGCAATAACGCTCGAGGGAGAGGACAAATCGCGGACCTTTTGGATTATAACTCACCTTGATGTTGTGGCACCGGGCGATCTGATGCTCTGGGATGTTGAACCCTTTAAGCCAGTTGTAAAGGGAGACAAGGTTTTTGGAAGAGGGACCGAGGATAATGGGCAGGAAATTGTTGCCTCTTTGTATGCTCTTTCTTTTTTAGTTAAGGAGAAGATAAAACCCCGCTTTAACGTTTCTCTCGCGTTCGTTTCTGATGAGGAAACGGGTAGTAACTATGGTATGCTTCATCTGATAAAACAGGGTGTTTTTAAGAAGGCTGACTTAGTTTTGGTTCCCGATGCGGGGGAGCCCGATGGACTTTTCATTGAGGTTACGGAAAAGAGTATGTTATGGCTTAGGTTTTCAGTTCAAGGTAAACAATCTCACGCAAGCATGCCTCACGAGGGGTTAAACGCTAACCTCGTAGCTTCCAAGATAATAGTTTCCCTTCATGAAGAGCTTTATAACAGGTTCAACCAGAGGAACGATTTCTTCTATCCTCCATACTCAACTTTTGAGCCTACGGTTAGGGAAAAGAACGTCGATAACATAAACACCATTCCTGCTAAGGATGTGTTCTTTTTCGATTGTAGGATAATACCCTCTCTTAGCGTAGATCAGGTTTTAGATTTCATAAGGGATAGGGCGGGAGATATAGCGAAGTCTTTCGGGGCTCAGGTTGATATAGAGGTAGTTAATAGGAGTGAAGCTACACCCTATTCAGGCGAGGAAGACCCTAACCTAAAACTTCTTTCCTCTTGCATCAAAGATGCCTTAGGTGAGGAGCCGAGGATAGGTGGGATAAGCTGGATTACCTTGGCCACCTTTTTAAGGAGAGAGGGGATAAGTGCCCTCGTTTGGAGTAAAAGGGATAACACCGCTTCTCGTCCTAACGAATATTGTAGGATAAGCAACATGCTTAAAAGCGCGGAGGTTTTCACCTTGATGATGCTTAATCTTTAGTTTATCACCTTTTTTTCTTCTCCCTCTTCTTTAGAGAGGAGGCTTTTTACGTTTTCCTTAGGTACGCCTGCCTGGCTCAGAACTTCCTCGTTTACGTAGACGGGACTTTTTGTTCTTAGTGCTATAGCTATAGCATCGCTTGGTCGAGAGTCCATCACTACAGTTTCTCCGCTTTCCTTTTGTAAATACATGTTAGCGTAAAATACGTTGTTCTCAAGCTTTGTTACCACAACTTTTTTAAGGCTGACTTTAAGAGAGTCAAGCATGTTTCTGATTAGGTCATGGGTTAGGGGACGGAAGAAGAAGTTTCCGTTTAGCGCATCCCAGATGGATCTTGCTTCCATAGGTCCTATACCGATAAGGAGAGCTCTTTCTCCTTCTAGTTCCTCTAATAGCACGAAAAATCCCCCTTCACTAGCGTCCATGAGAACCCCGGAAATATGCATTATCTTCTCCATTTTTATCACCTCCTTTCTAAGAAATTATATCACACTTATGATATACTTTACTTTGAAACTAAGAAAATCGAGGAGGTGCTTTACAGTGCCCTTGAGGATTTTACCCGTCATGCTTTATCTTTTGATATTTCTTGGGCTTAGTAGCCCAGCGTTCACCGCTGATATCATGCCTCTTAAGGATCTTAAGCCTGGCATGATTGGAGAGGTTAAAACGGTCTTTAAGGGGACTGAAATAAGGAGCTTTCCGGTTGAAATCTTGAGCGTTATAAGATCAGCAAGAGGAGGAAGACCATTAATCTTAGTGAGGGCTTATGGACCACTAATAGATAAGATTGGCGGGATAGCTGCTGGCATGAGCGGTAGCCCGGTTTACGTTAATGGTAAGATAATTGGTGCTATAGGATACGGTTGGGATATGAGCGATCACCGTTTGGGGCTGGTTACGCCTATAGAAGAAATGATGAAAATTTGGGATAGAGGACAAAAGGTTTTACCACCTGAGTATGATGTCATCTTAAGAGAGAGGAAGGTTGAAGAGGATAAGATCGAGGAAGGTGTTAGAAATGAGAGCGAAGAGGAAAGCGAGGAAAAGGATGAAGAGAATAGAGATAAAGAGAGGATTGTCATGTTTGCTACAGGTTTGAGCCCGAGAGGGCTTTCTCTCCTAAACTCTGATTTTGAAAGATACGGTGTTAGGGTAGTGAGCGTTCCCTTTTCAGGGGAGATAAAGGTTGCTGAAAAGTTTAAGCTTGAGCCTGGTGCTGCTATAGGTGCTCTTCTTTCCTGTGGCGATATAAATGTAGGAGCTATAGGAACCTTAAGCTACATCGATGGTTCCAGATTTTTAGCTTTTGCTCATCCGCTTCTTCTGAGAGGAAAGGTAAGTTATTTCCTGACCACCGCTTATATTCATGAGTGCATCCCTAGCATAAAGTTTCCTTTTAAGCTTGGAACGCCAGGAGATATCATAGGTATTGTAACCCAAGACAGGCTTGAAGCTATCGGTGGATCTTTAAGGCAGTATCCCTTGAGCATACCAATAAAGTTTAACGTCAAGAGTGTCGATGATGGTAAAGAGAGAACCTCTTTTGTTAGGGTGGTTTACGATGATGGTATACTTGAGGATCTCCTTAAAGTGATACTTTTAAGCACCTTTGACCTTGGATGGGGTAAGATGGGTGAGGGAACGGTTAAGCTTAGGTACGTGTTGGAGGGCAAAAACATGCCCTATCCCCTTGAGAGGGTGAACTATTTTTACAGTCCAAAGGATGTTGCTAAGGAAGCCTTTGAAGCCTTTAAGAGCGATTTCTTTAATATCCTCTATAACGAGTTTAGCGATATTTTCCCACTCGGGGTTACCATAGAAGCTGAGTTTACATCTTACCCTAAAATCTTATGGATAAAGGATGTGAAACTTACCGGGAAGGATTTAGAGAGGGGGAAGAGTATCTCGGTAGATTTGACCCTTTTGCCTCACAGGGGGAAAAGCCTGGAGAAGAAGGTTGAGATAACCATCCCTAAGGATTTCCCAGAAGGAGAAGCCCTTCTTTTGGTTAGAGGAGGAGGGATAGCTCCTCAAGGGAAGGGGAATGGGAGAAAGGAAGAGCCCAAGGTCTACAAGAGTCTCAAGGAGATAGTTGATGAGATTAAAAAACAGGAAAACAATAATGAAATTATAGTTGAGGTGATTCCTAGAAGCGGAGATCATGGTGATGAGAGCGATGGTAAGAGGGGTAAGAAGAGGGAGGCTAAGGTGGTTTTTGATACGGATTTTTATGTTGAGGGGTATATAGAAAAGGAGGTAAATGTTAAATAGTAAGGGCTTTAGAGCATATAGCAAGAGCATCGATACTTTTCATTAAGGTTTTAAGATGGATATTAAGGGGAAAGTGGGAGTTTGATTCTTTGAGGGAACAGATGTCTCGCGTTGGTGTGGATTCTCTACCGCTGATAGTAGTCACTTTCGCCTTCGCAGGCATGGTTATAGCTGTTCAGCTTGTAGATCAATTTCTGCGTTTTGGGGCTGAGAGTCTGATAGGAGGAGTTATAGGACTTTCTATATCAAGGGAGCTTGCTCCGGTTATGACGGCTTTAGTAGTTGCGGGAAGGGTTGGTGCTTCCTTTGCGGCTGAGGTAGGGACTATGAGGGTTACGGAGCAGATAGATGCTCTTGAGGTTATGGGCGTTGACCCGGTTAGGTATCTTGTCGTTCCGAGGTTTCTTGCGTGCACCTTTATGCTTCCAGTTTTAACCATCTTCAGTGATTTCGTTGGAATAATAGGAGGTTACTTCGTGGTTATGGCGAGAGAGGTTAACGCTTTGGTTTATAAGACCTCTTTGAGTGAGCTTATGGACCCAATAGATGTTTTGGGGGGATTGATAAAATCGGCTGTTTTCGGTGGGACTATAGCCTTAGTTAGTTGCTACGCTGGAATGAGTGCGTCAGGGGGCGCAAGGGGGGTTGGAAGGATGACAACGGCAGCCGTTGTCATCTCCAATATGCTAGTTTTGATCTTTAACTATTTCCTTTCCGTGCTGATATTCTCTCTTAGAGTGGTATGATAGTCGTTGATTCCCTTAAGAAGAGTTTGGGTGGTAAGGAGGTTTTAAAAGGAATATCCCTTGAGGTTAGAGAGGGGGAGGCTTTCGTTATAATAGGGCCTTCTGGGTGTGGTAAATCTGTGCTTCTTAAGAACATGATTGGCTTGATGAAACCCGATGAGGGTAAAATTTTGATAGGGGGCGTAAATATAGTAAAAGCCTCTCACGATGAGCTTATGGAGGTTAGGAAATCTATGGGGGTGGTTTTTCAAGGTGGTGCCCTGTTTGACTCTATGACCGTTTTTGAGAATGTTGCCTTTCCTTTGAGAAAACTGTTTAACCTTTCGGAGGAGGAGATTCGCTCTCGCGTTAAAGAGGCCTTAGCTCGAGTTGGTCTTCAAGGGGTTGAGAATCTCTATCCTGAAGAGCTTTCTGGGGGTATGAGGAAGAGAGTGGCCTTCGCGAGAGCTGTTGTATCTCTTCCGAAGATACTCTTTCTAGATGAGCCTACTACTGGATTAGATCCAGTTACGTCAGCCGCTATAGATGAGCTTATAATTAGCCTCAAAAGGGGCTTATCTTTAACCTTAGTCATGGTCACTCATGATATGAGAAGCGCTTTCAGGGTTGCCGATAGGATTGCCATGCTTTACGATGGTTATATCGTTTTTCAGGGAAGTGTAAAGGAACTTAAAGAGAGCAATAACCCTTATCTCAAGCAGTTTATCGAAGGTAGTCTGGAGGGACCCATATGCGTGAGGTTAGCTTAGGGCTCGTTATAGTTCTTTCCCTTTTAGCTCTGGGAACGATGATATTTTTAACCGGAGAGCTGCCCTGGGAGAAAAGGGGGTATACCCTAACAGTTCGCTTTGATTACGTTGGTGGGCTTAAAGAGGGAGATGCAGTTAGAGTTGCAGGCGTTAAAGTAGGAAGGGTTCTCTCTATATCTCTTAGGGATGATGGGGTTTATGTGGGGCTTCTTCTTTCACCTGGTGTAGAGCTAAAGAAGGGAAGCATATTTACGATAGGAACGGCTGGGATAGTTGGGGAAAAATATGTGGAGATAATCCCTCAGCCCGAGGGGGACCTTCTTAAGCCTGGAGATAGGGTTGAAGGTATTTCTCCGCAGAGGCTTGAGGAGCTAATTAATGAGGTTAGGGTTTCAGTCCAGAGATTTGGTAAAGTCATGGATAGTCTTGAGAAGCTCGTGGGAGATGAGAGCTTCAGAGAATCCATAAAGAGCAGTGCGTCAAGGCTAAATGATGTTCTTGAAGAAGCTAAGGAAAGCCTATCGAGATTTAAAGCTATGGAGGAAAATTTAGGTGAGAAAGTCTCAATGCTTGTGGACGAGCTTAGAATAACCATATCCGAAAACAGAGGTGAGATTAAGGCCATCCTTGAAAACATTAAGGTTGCTACCGAGAGGCTTAAAGTTTTCGCCCAGGAGTTTGCTACCCCGGAGAACGTTAAGGCTATTGAGGAGACGCTTGGTTCTATAAAGAAAGCGGCAGATGAGATTTCCATATTGGCTAGGGGCTTCTCGGAAAGCAACATAGGTAAGACTATAGAGGATGTCAAATTTACTGTTGAGGAGACCAAGAGAGTTGTTGAGAGGGTGAAAGGGTTACAGGTAGGGGGAGGGGCACGGTTCAGGTACGGTGAGTCCTCTGTAAGTGAGAAGAGGGAAGGTTTTACTGATGTATGGTTTAGAGTGAATTTGCCCAATGAAAGGGAAAGCATTTTCCTAGGTTTGGATGACCTGGGTGGGGAAAATGAGCTAAGCTTCCTTCTGGAGAGGAAGGTTAAAGGAAACTTGATTCATAGATTTGGAGTTATAAGGGGAGAGCCTGGATACGGAGTTTTCCAGCAGCTCTCCCCTACTTTAGCATGGGAAATAGCTTTAAGAAACGTTAAGGAACCTGAGATAGATCTTTCTTTGTGGTATAAGCTGTTTAGTAAACCAGAAAGGGAGCTCCTTATATTCGGTAGGGTTGACTACCAAAATGGTGAATTTCGGCCCTCCTTAGGTATAGAGTATAGATTTTAGCTTCTAGCTTTCAAAGAAAACCTTATATCCCTTTATCGCTGAGAACAGGTCGGCTTTGCTTGAGATCTCGAAGGGAGAGTGCATGCTTAATAAAGGTGGTCCGCAGTCTATAACCTCTATTCCGAATCTCGCTAAGAATTTAGCTACGGTTCCGCCTCCGCCCTCATCGACTTTTCCTAGCTCAGCTGCTTGCCAAGGAACGTTGTTTTCGTTAAACAGTTTTCTTATCCAGGCGGTGAACTCTGCATCTGCTTCGCTTCCCCCAGCTTTTCCTCTAACGCCCGTGAATCGTGAGATCGTGATTCCATAACCGAGTAGCGCTGAGTTTTTAAGCTCGTGGACCTCCTCAAATAGCGGGTCTACCGCGGCATGAACGTCAGCTGAGATAGCCTTGCTCTTCCATAGCGTTTCTTCTAAAGTTAGATTAGATGAGTTTCCTTCCCAATCTTCAAGAAGCTCTACCATCCATCTTCTTAATATGTTCGACTCTAGTCCGGTTATCCCAAAGCTACCAATTTCCTCCCTATCGGCTAATATGAGTAGGATAGGGTGTTTCGGCTTTTCAACCCTTAAAAGGGCTTCTATTCCAGCAAATGCGCATATTCTATCGTCTTGTCCATACCCCCCCACCATGCTCTTGTCGAAGCCGATGTCTCGTGAGGCATAAGCTGGGACGGCTTCTATATCTGAGCTGACGAAGTCCTCCTCCTCGACGCCGTATTTCTCCTTAAGTATCTTAAGAATGTTTAACTTTACCCTTTCCTTTTCTTCCTTTTCTTCCTCAAGGGGTATGTTTCCTACTACTATGTCGAGGGTTTCTCCCTCTATGAACTCTGAGGCCCTTTTCTCCATCTGCTTGGAGGCAAGGTGAGGCTCGAGGTCAGGTATGGCAAATGCGGGGTCCCCTTCCTCTTCTCCAATCTTCCACTCTATGATTCTACCATCTTCTTTAACTATTTTCCCGTGAAGGGCTAATGGAACGTTCATCCACTGATATTTCTTAATCCCTCCATAGTAGTGAGTTTCGAATAGGGCAATGCCGTGCTTTTCATAGAGGGGATGAACCTTAAGGTCTATCCTTGGTGCATCTACGTGAGCAGCAACTATCCTTAATCCTTCTCTTAAGGGGAGCTCTCCCCTTAGCGCTATTCCTATAATCCTATCCTTCAGCTTAAATATCTTATGAGCCTTTCCTTCAAGCACTTTTTCCGCATACCTTATGGCTTCCCACTCCGTCTTAACGCTGTTTAGAAAACTCTTATACTTTTCTCCTACCCTATAGCTTTCCTCTCTTTCTTCAGGAGAAAGCTTTTCCCATGCGCTCTTCTTCTTCATGCTTCAACCTCCTTTATTCTCGATTCTTCTATCTTGAATTTTAAGATCGTCTCTTTGATTGATTTCGCTATCTCTTTCAGTTCAGCAGCTGCTCCTGCTACCTCTTCGCTAGAGGCGGTTATCTCTTGTGCGTTTGCAGATACATCTTCAATCGCTTGATAGTTTCTCTCTGCCTTTGCGTTTACCTCATTTATGAGCTTAACTACCTTTTCTGATGTCTCGACCTCTTTTAATACAACCTCTTCAAGCTCATCTATTAGTCTCTTTGTCTCACTTATCGCTGATATTATGAAATCCACTGCAGATCTTGCTTCTTCTGCTAAGCTTGCTCCTTTCTCTACCGCTTCACTGCTTTTTATCATGCTTTGAACTGCGATTTCCGTATCCCTTCTTATCTCATCGATTAATTTGGATATCTGGGTGGCTGCTTGTGCTGATGCTTCGGCTAGCTTTCTGACTTCTTCAGCGACAACTGCGAAACCTCTTCCCGCTTCGCCGGCTCTTGCTGCCTCTATAGCTGCGTTCAAAGCAAGTAAGTTAGTTTGTTCAGCTATATTCGTTATTACGTCGACTATCTGGTTTATCTCTTTGGATCTCTCTCCCAGCTTTTTAACGGCTTCCGCTGTAGAGAGAACCTCTTTCCTTATATCCATCATGTTATCTATGACGTGTTGAGATGCTTTCTTTATCTTTGTTGAAGCTTCTTCAGTTTTAGTTGAAGAGGCTCTCGTAGCTTGAGCGTTTTTATAGGTCAGTTCTATTATATGGGCGAGCTCATTTAGAGCCTGTGAGGCTTGGTTTAGCTCTTCAACTTGCTTTTTAGTGTTTTCCGTTACCTCCGTTATCCTTTCAGTTGTGGATGAAACTGCTTTGGCAGTTTCATCCGAGATCTTCGATAGGGTTGATGAAGATTCATCTAGCTTTAGGCTTCTTTCGGTAGTACTTTTAATCACCTCTCTTAGCGACGACATCATAGAGTTTAGACTAACACAAAGTTCTCCAACCTCGTCCTTGGTTAGTCTGGGAATGGAGAAGGAAAGATCCCCTGATGCGGCTCTTTGGGCTAACTCCATAAGCCTTCTTATGGGGTTTACGATGTTCTTACCTAACAGCATACCAAGAACCAAAAATGCCAAGGCTATTAGGCCTCCTGTAATTAAGCTTTTACTTTTAAGTAGAGAGAGTGGAGCTAAGATTTCTTCCATGTTCACTCCCATGGCTATGGCTAACCTCAGATCATCCTTTTCGATGTAGTTTATCGTTACGAACTTCTCCTTTCCCTGAAGGGTGTACCTGCTTGTCTCTCTTTTATTGCTTATATCGCTCTCTACGCTCTTAAGGTTTAGCTCGCTTAGGGTTTTACCGACGTTTTCTGGAAGAGGATGGTAAACTGTAGTATATTTGCTCATGTTAACTACATAAGGGTAGGCGCTACTAAAGCCGGTCTTCTCCTTTACCTCCTCTTCTAAGCTTTTTATAATTTGGGATACGCTTGAGAAGCGCAAGATTCCCACAAGTATTCCGAAGGTCTGAACGGGATGAACCAGGGCTATACCGAACCTTTCGTCTTTTAAGCCTAGATCTAAGACGTCGCTTGTGAATGGCTTATCCTCCCTTCCAAAGCTTAACGCCTTTTCAATGGTCTCTTTAGGTATTTTGATGCTCTCATCACTTGTGGCTATAAGCTTTCCATTCATCTTATAAAGCTGAAACGCTATGAAGGATGGGTCTGATCTTATAATTCTTAACATTTCTCCTACAGCGCTTTCCCCCATATCTATAGATATGGCTGTTAGAAAAGTGCTTCTACCGCTATACTCCTTTACGCTTCTACCCTTTTCTTCTATGAAAGAGAGAATCCTATCAGATAAAAAATCGCCTATTATGTTAAAGGATTTTATGCTTAGGTCCTCCATACTTTGGCTGCTAACTTTTAAACTCATTAACGTGGAGGCTCCAAGGGGAACAAGCACGCTCACGAGGACTAAAACCAACACTTTTAAGCGCAGTGAAGCCCTCATTTTAGTTTCACCCCCCTTTTAGTTGTGTAAGCTCATAAAGAAAGTATATCACATAAGGGTTATTTGAGGGAATATAATAAGTAGCATTGTACCTAAAAGTAGGGATATAAAGAAGGGGGTAATTCCCTTGAATATAGTTTCCATGGGGATCTCTGGGAATATCCCCTTTATCACGTAAGCGTTGATTCCTACGGGAGGTGTGATGACGCCGATTTGGGTTAGGAGAACGACCATAACACCAAACCAGATTGGATCGAAACCAAGTTTGATGATCGCAGGGTAAAATATCGGTACAGTTAAAAGTATCAGGGCTAAAGCATCCACAAAGCAGCCTCCAATTATATAAACTGCTATTATGAAGAGCATGGCTAAATGCGGATAGCTTTCAAGCTCAAGAAGCCAGGCCTGGAGCGATTGAGGGAGCTTTGTTATAGCTAAAAAGTGCCCAAATACTGTTGCACCTGCAACTACAAATATTATCATGGAAGATATACGGACGCTTTCTTGAAGAGAGCGCTTAATTCCGTCCCAAGACAGATTCCCTCTTAGTAGAGAGATTATTCCTATTAAACCAGTTCCTACAGCTCCTGCCTCAACGGGTGTGAAGATACCATATAATAATCCACCTACGACTAAGAGGAAGATCATTATTACCTCGAGGGCGCTTGAAAGAGAGAGGATCTTTTCTTTCCAGGTGCTTTTACTGCTTCTTGGAGCGATGTTAGGATCTAGTCTCGTCCATATGTATATAGCTAATGAGAAAAGGGCTGAGAGAAGCAAACCGGGCAGAACGCCGGCCATGAATAGTTTGCCTATGGATTGTTGGGTGAGTATTCCGTATATGACGAATATCACGCTTGGAGGGATCATTATTCCTAAACTTCCTCCTGCAGCTACGCTTCCAGTAGCTAAGGACTCTGAATAACCGTACCTTCTCATCTCAGGAAGAGCTACCATAGCCATTGTAGCTGTGGAGGCGTTAGTTGAACCGCATATCGCTGCAAATCCTGCGCTTGCCCATATAGTGGCGATAGCTAATCCGCCTGGAAGATGTCCCAATAGTTTGTAAGAGGCTTCGTATAGCCTTTTGCTCATTCCAGAGTTATGGGCTAGCTGCCCCATCAGTACAAATAGAGGTATCACTGCGAGAGTGTAAGAGTTAAAAGAGGAGAGGAAATCTACCGCTAATAGCTTCATTGCGGCAGGAAAAGAAACGAGAATTCCGAATCCTAAAAATCCTATGAGCCCCATAGCTATTCCTACTGGGACTTTCATAAGGAATAGAAAGAGCAAAGATCCTATGGCTATGGCCCCAAAGGTTAAAGAGGTCAAATTCTCTCCCTCCCGAGTTTTGGTAGTTTTGTCATTGCTTCTTGAGGTATTCTTAATATCGGTAGGGTTTCGTTTAGGGAAGCTATGCCTGCATTTAAGCCAATGGCTATATAGCATATATATAGAGGAATGCGAAGCGTCATCGATACTTCACCGGAGATGTAGGAGTTAAGGCCTGAGTATATCATGCTGATAGATAGTATAGCTAAAAAGAAGGCGGTTACCAAACGCGAGAATAGGTTGACCATATTTAGTTCATTTTCCTTTAGAACCCTATCTATTAGGTCTATTTTTATCTGGGCTTCATCTTGAAAGCTCCTTAATATGGCGAAGGAAAGCATGAGCGATGTCAAGAGTTCAGTGATATCATAGCTTCCAGGGATTGGATATCTGAAGAGCCTTAGTATTACATCGGTACATATTAGGGATGTTATAGCTCCTAAGATTAAGGCAGAAATAAGGTTGAGCCCCTTCCCTAAGCTTCTCATTTCTTTGAGCTCTCCTCCTTCATAAGCCTCTTTAGGGTTTCTATGGCTTCCTTTCCAGGGACTCCCTTTTTCTCTATCTCGCTTACATATTCATCTATCACGGGTTCTACGGCTCTTCTCCATCTTTCGTGCTCCTCATCTGGAAGGGTGATGATCTCATTTCCCAAGCTTAAGGTGAACTCTTTTCCTTCCAAGTCGCTTTCATCCCAGGCTTTACCATGCTTTTCTATCCATTCTGCGCTAACTTCTTCAAATACCTTTTTGATATCTTCTGGCATGCTATCCCACTTCCTTGCGTTCATAATGACGTACATACCTGTTGTATATCCTATCCTTGTACACATAATGGAGTATTTTATTACCTCCGCTTGCTTCCAGCCCTTGAGCGTTTCCATTGGGGTAAAGGTTGCTTCAACTATCCCCTTTTGTAAGGCTTCATAGGCCATTCCTTGGCTCATAGCTACTGGAACTCCGCCCAGTGCCTTTGCGACCTTCGCACTAAAACCTGTTGTCCTTATCTTTAACCCTTTTAGATCTTCTAACCTGTTAATCTTTATCTTTGAGTGGAGTATCCCTGGTCCATGAGCGTGAAGGTAAAGGACCTTAACCTCTGATAATTCCTTGGGTTTCATCGCGTTGTAGTACTTATTTATAACCCTAGTTGCTACTACTCCATCAGGGTAGCCCAGCGGAAGGTCAACCGCCTCCATTATTGGAAACCTTCCGCTTGTATAAGCGAAGCAGGACATACCTATATCTGCTATTCCGTTTAATATGCCTTCGAATATGTTTTGTCCTTGGAGCAAGGAGCCTCCAGGGAAGTAGGTGATCTCTACCTTACCGTTTGTCCGCTTCTCTATCTCCTTTATCCAGCCTTCGGCGAGGGTAGATTGAACATGAGATGGTGGGAAGAAGTTCGCATAGGATAGCTTTATCTTGGTTTCTGCGGCAAACCCTATTCCTGTTGCCTTCACCATTAAGAGTATCAAGACACCAGCTATTAGTAGTAGCTTTTTCATTGCTTTATACCCCCCTTATTTTAAAAATAAAAAGCCGCCACCCTGGGAAAGGTGGCGGCTTTTTGTCCCAATTCCTTCTGAGGGTTTCTACCTCAGAGGAAGCGCAACCAGCCTTTCCCGCAACCTGGCGGGATAAAGATAATAGTAGTAATAATAAGCGTAATAAGAAACGTTCCTACGGCTGGTTACGCTAATCAACAAAACATCGCCTCCTTTAAAACTTATACCACAGGATCTTGAAGCTGTCAAGGGTTACACCTTGTTAGTTTTTATATTGACTAACTCAAAGGTAAATGGTATACTTTAAAATCAAGATGAAGGTTTCAATGAACCTTTGTGTCTTTAGGTTTTACTTTAGTTGGAAAGGGTCTCCGGCTTGAATCCCCGTAGGGGATAAGCTCAGGGTTTGGTCTTAAGGCCGGAGGCTCCATCTAAGAAGGGTGGGGCCTCCGGCCTTAAATTTTATCAAGAAGGAGGGTGTGTCTTAATTATGGAAGATAGGTTACTAGCCTTGAGAGAAAGTGTGAGGAGAGCTTATGAGAGGTATCCTTGGTATAGGGAGAGGATGAAAGAGGCTGGTATAAGTCCAGAGGACATAAGGAGTTTTAATGATATTCAATATCTTCCTTTTATGACTAAGGATGACTTAAGAAGTGGATATCCCTGGGGAGCTACAGCTTCTGATCTAAGGAAGATCGTAAGAGTTCACTGTTCCTCAGGGACTACAGGAAGGCCTACAGTGGTTAGTTATACAAAGGGAGACATAGATAGGTGGGCTGAGCTTGTAGCCTGGTGTTTAAGATTAGCTGGGGTAAATGAGGATGATATAGTTCAAGTTGCCTATGGATATGGGCTTTTTACCGGTGGATTGGGATTGCACTATGGGGCGGAAAGGCTTGGCTGCTGTGTTATTCCGATTTCTGGTGGTAATACGGAAAGGCAAGTAGAGCTCATGAGGGACCTTGGTACTACTGTTTTGGCTTGCACGCCAAGCTATGCTCTTTATCTTGCAGAGGTCCTGGCTGAGAAAGGTATATCTCCAGATGAGCTTAATCTTCGCTTAGGTATATTTGGTGCTGAGCCATGGAGCGAGGAGATGAGGGCTCAGATAGAAAAGGGTTTAGGCATAATGGCGCTTGACATATATGGGCTGAGTGAGATATGGGGTCCTGGTGTAGCCATGGAGTGTCCCTATAAAAACGGGCTTCACCTCAATGAGGAGTATTTCATAGTTGAGGTGGTGGACCCTGAAACTCTAAAGCCCCTACCCTTTGGGAAGGAAGGGGAGCTTGTCTTAACCACGCTCAACAGAGAAGGTACTCCGATGATAAGATACAGGACACGTGACATAACTAGGCTTGTGAATGGTGAATGCCCATGTGGGGTTCATGGTTATAGGATAGACAGGATAAAGGGTAGAAGCGATGATATGCTTATAATTCGCGGCGTTAATGTTTTCCCAAAGCAGATAGAATCTGTTTTGGGAAGCTTCGGTGAGCTTAGCTTGAACTATCAGCTCGTGGTAGGCGAAAGGAAATACCTAAAGAGGCTTGAGGTTAGGTGTGAGCTTGCCAATGGTTTCAAGGGGGATATAAATGAGCTTACGTCAAGAGTTTCTAAAGCTTTGAAAGATAGATTGGGTATAAGCGTGGATTTAACGATTTTACCACCAGGGAGCTTAGAGAGAACCGCAGGGAAAGCCAAGAGGCTTGTTGCAAGCTAAAGGTGAAAAGCTTAAATTAAATGGTGCCGAGAGCGGGAGTTGAACCCGCATGGGGCTTTAACCCCACCGGATTTTGAGTCCGGCGCGTCTTCCCATTCCGCCATCTCGGCACCTCGCTTTTTATTATAGCATACTTCTTCTCAAAGAGAAAGGGGTATGATAAGATTGAGATGGGAGGTGATCGAGTTTTGAGCCTTAATATAAGAGCCAGTTTAGAGGAAGACCTAAGAATGTTGGAAGAGAAGATGCTTAAACTTGCCTCTTTTTCTAAGGAAGCGTTGGCTAATGCTATGAGGGCCCTGGTCCATCAGGATCTTGATCTTGCGAATGAGATAATTAAAAACGACGATGTCTTAGATGATCTTACCATAGATTTAGATAGATCTTGCGTTGAGGTAATAGCGAGAAGGCAGCCCTTGGCACGGGACTTGAGGACTATAACCACTATAATGAAGATGATAGTTGATTTAGAAAGGATTGGAGATCTTGCCGTTAATATTGCGAGAATAGTTTTGGCGATAGGGAAGGAGCCATTCATTAAGCCTCTGATAGATCTTCCTCGCATGGCCGAGCATGCTCAAAAGATGCTCGATATGGCAATAGATGCCTTTCTCAAGAGGGACGTTAAGGAGGCATACGAAGTTTGCAAGATGGACAATTTTCTAGATGATTTAGAGAGACAGATAGTTAGCGAGCTTTTCTTCTTGATGCTTGAGAATCCAGGGAGAACACTTAAACAGGGGGTTCAACTGATGTTTGTGGCAAGGCATTTGGAGAGAGTAGGAGACCATACTACCAATTTAGCGGAAAAGGTTATTTATATGATTACTGGAGAGCTTATAAGGAGTAGTGAGATAAGATGAGATTGACCTTAGTCGCTTCCATTTTGTTTCTCTTTGCCTTTAGCTTCTTTGCCTATGCTCTTGATGTGGAACTATATCGCGAAGGGGCTTGGGTTAGAGAGGAGCTTAGCGTTGCCCCTGGAACTTCGGAAATAAAGATAGAGTTTCCCTATTCTGCTTCCTTTGATAGTTTTAGGGTGGTTTCTCAAGAAGTACGTATAGAGTCGATATCTTTCTCAACTCTTTATCTCTCCGATGATGAAATCCCCGCTATAAAGGATCTTAAGGATAAGTTGAAGGAACTTGAGGGGGAAAAGGATAAGCTCTTGGTTAAGAAAAGGAGCGCTGACCTATCTTTCGATATCTTTAGGGTGGTTTTGAACAAGATAGAGCTACGTAGCCCAAGCGATGCACAAGCTTGGATGAGCCTGATTGAAGACAGAACGGGAAGGTACCTTAACGATGTTAGAGATATCGAGAGAAAGATTAGAGAAATAGACTCTCAGATCGATATCCTTAGGAAGAAGTTGAAGGATGTAGATACCCCTGATTCAAGGAGAAAGAACGTTGCCTTGTTGAAGTTAGGTGATAGTTCAAAGGGCGGAAAGGTCATTTATTCTTATTTTTCTCCTCAAGCTGGATGGGTTCCAAGTTATAAGCTCACTTTTTCTCCCAAGGATAGGAGGGTTGATATCGAAGTTTACGCTAATCTATGGCAGAGAACTGGAAAGGATTGGAAGGATGCTAATATCGTGTTGGCTTCTATAAGGAAAGGCGCTTCACTACTTCCTCCTGAAGAACGAGACTTGGTGGTTGATATCGTTAAAAAGGAGAGTGTTTTAAAGCCGGTGAAGGAGAAGGCGCTTCCTATGATGCTTGCTTCTCCAGTCCATGATAGGGATGCCCGTTTTAGGGAGGTTGAAGCGGGGGTTAAGATAGACCTTAAGAGGGGTGCTTTTGTTCCATCTACCGGAGAGAACCAAAAGCTTTTAATCTGGAGAGGGAGTCTAAACGCTGAGGATGTCTTTTATCTGTGTCGTTCTTATCAGGAGCCTTCCGCTTATAGGATGGTTAAGGTTAAGCTTTCCTCTCCCTTTGATTTTCTTCCTGGGGACGCGGAGTTCTTCTTCGGTGAAGCTTTCATAGGTAAGGGTGATTTAAAGGCTATGAGTAGAGAGGGATATTACGACATCTGCTTTGGGAGTGACGAGAGAGTGGAGGTAGAAAGAAAGGCAATAAAGCTTGGAGAGAGGGAGAAGGGAGTCTTAGATAAGTCCAGCGTTAGGGAATATGGATATGAGGTCAAGGTTAAGAACCTGGCTAAAGAGGAAATAAAGCTTGTATTAGACGAGGTTTTTCCAGTGTCTTTAGACTCTCGGATCAAAGTTGAACTTGTTAAGGTGGAGCCTAAGGAAAGCGAGCGGACCGAAACCGGTCATCTTAAGTGGGAGCTGAAGCTTAAGCCTGGTGAGGAAAGAGATGTTAGCTTCAGTTACAAGATAGTTTATCCCCAAGGTGAGGATATAGAACTGGAGTGGAGGTGAACGTAACTTGTTCGTTAGAGATGTCATGACCCCTAACCCTATAACGGTGGAGGAAGATGTCTCCTTTCAAGATGCCTTAAAGCTTATCAGGGATAAAGGGATAAGAAGACTGCCAGTAGTTGATGGGGAGGGTAGACTCGTTGGCATAATTACGGAGAAGGATCTGCTTTACGCTTCTCCTTCAAAAGCTACAAGCCTTGATGTATGGGAGCTTAACTATCTGTTAAGCAAGCTTAAGGTCAAGGACTTGATGACGCGCAACGTTGTTACCGTTTCAGATGACCTTCCCATAGAGGAAGCTGCTAAGATAATGGCTGATAGGAAAATAGGTGGTTTACCTGTATTGCGTGATGGCAAGCTCGTCGGTATAATCACAGAAACAGACATATTTAGGGTCCTTCTTAAGCTTCTTGGTGCTGGTAAGGCGGGACTTCGCTTCGTCTTCGAACTCCCGGATAAGAAGGGGGCTTTAGCTCAGCTGACACAGCTTATCGCGAGGTATGGAGGAAATATAATAGCGCTGGCTACTTATCCTTCTCCTCACGAGGGGAAGGCGAGAGTTATGGTGAGAGTTAGCGACCTTGAGGAAGAGAAGTTCTTAGAAGCTTTAAAGGGGACGGATATATCCCTTTTTGACTTTAAGTAGCTGAGTCTAAACCTAACATTCGCTTCACCCTTAGGACGAGGTCCTTGGGGCTAAAGGGCTTAACTATATATCCGTTGGCTCCCTTAGCTATAGCGTTAAGGACGTCCTTCTTCTGCCCCTTTGCGGAGACTATTAAGATAGGTATGTTTTGTGTTTGTGGATTTTTTCTGATCTCCTCGCATAAGGTTAAACCATCCATCTCGGGCATCATTATATCAGTGATTATGAGATCTGGTTTTTCAGCCGTGGCTTTAAGAAAGCCTTGTTTTCCGTTTTCTGCAGTTATGACTTGAAAGCCAGCGCTTTCAAGGGAACTTTCTATCAGCTTGAGTATTATCTTGGAGTCATCTATTGCGAGGATCTTTTTGCTGCTCATGCTTATAGGTTTGACAGCTTCTTCCTTCTTTTTGCTTTCTTCTTTGATTTCTACTTTTGGGTTTTCCTCCTTGGGGACTTCTTTACCAAGCATTCTGTTTACTCTGAGCGTCAGATCTTTCAACGAGAAAGGCTTTACGAGAAATTCGTTTATACCTAGATCTTTGGCTTTAAGGATGTTTTCCTTGGTGTGATGGGCGCTTAAGACCAGTATAGGTATGTCTGGATTAGGGCCGTTTTTCCTGATCTCTTCAATTAACTCCAAGCCGGTCATTCTAGGCATAGCTATATCGGTTACAATTCCTACAACGTCTTGGTTTTCCTGAAGTAGCTTTATGGCTTCAAGACCATCCTTCGCAGTTAATACATCGTATCCCTCCTTTTCAAGGGCGCTTTTAATCACCATCTGTATTTTGCTATCATCTTCAGCGACTATTATCTTCTCCTTATTCTTCTCCCTATGCATCATTGTAACTTAACCTCCCTGAGTTGGGATATAAAGAAAGAAGGTTGAACCCTTTTCAACTTCGCTTTCAACCCATATCTTACCACCATGAGCCTCTATGATTTGCTTAGCTATAGATAGACCCAGTCCCAATCCTCTTACCTTGTGCATGTAGTCGTTTTCCACCCTGTAGAATTTATCAAATATATAGGGTAAGCTCTCCTTGGGTATCCCTATCCCCTCGTCCTTAACGTATACGTTGATTCCCTTTCCTTCATCAGGCCAGGCCTTAATCCATATTTTCTTCCCGTTTCCTATATACTTTATGGCGTTATCTATCAAGTTGATAAGAACATGAAGTATTTTGCCCTTGTCTCCCTTAATCTTGGGGATGTTTTCATCTATTTCCTTGTAGATGGTTATGCCCTTTTCTTCTGTTTCTCTTTCGAAAATAGATACAGCTTTTTCTATGACTTCGTCTATGCTGAACTCACTGACCTCAAGGTGAAACTTATTTGCTTCAAGCCTTGAAAAATCTAGGAGCTCATTTATCAGTTTCGTTAGGTTTTCAATCTCCTCGTTTATTAGGTTAAGAATGGCGTTTAGGTTTTCGTCTCCCACATCCTTATAGCTATCTAAGATGAGCTCTATGAATCCTTTGATAGCCGTAAGAGGTGTTTTAAGCTCATGGCTTACAGAGGCGATGAATTCGCTTTTAAGCTTATCTAGCCTTCTTAATCTTTCAAGCTCTTTGCTTTCTGATAGGTCTCTTATAATGAATATAACTTCTATGAGGTCATTCTCTTTAAATAAGTTTGAGCTTATACCTAATGGTATCGTTTTCTCACCAGCTTCATGGGTAAACTCCTCCTCCAAGAGATTCCCTGAGAGAAGGGTCTGGCTAATCATTTCTCTTAGTTTCAATGACAATATTGATGAAAAGACCTCTTCTATGTATTTACCAAGTAAGCTTGTCCTATTCCTGTCCGTTATGTTTAGGATTTCTAAGAGCTTCTCGTTAAGTATCCTGATCCTACCGTTTGTCTCGGTGACAAGCAAGCCGTGAGGGAGCTCGTTAAAGAGCTCTTCAAGGAAGTTTTTCATGTCTTCTATCTCTTTGTGAAGACGGATGTTTTCTATACCGATTGCTGACTGATGAGCTATGGTGTCAAGGAGGTTTAGTACTTGTTGATTGAGTTCTTCAGGGCATACCAAACTTGATATTATTAAGATTCCTATAATTTTATTTCTCACCTTCAAGGGAGTTAACACATAGATTATGTCATCTTCTGGCACTATCGTAGTTTTTTCACGTGTCTTAATCCAGTCTATTATGCCCTCCTCTTCCCACCTTTTCCAGGTATCCCTTAGCTCTTGAGGAACGTTGTTAAAGTCTAATATTAGGTGTTTATCTCTGATAGAGGGGGTTAGCCTATCTACATACTTTAAAAGGAGATCCTTTATAGCTTCGACAGATGATGCAAGTCCTATCTCCTCGGAGACTTTATATAGCCTTATTATCTCCTCGTAGGCATCTCTTAAATCCTTTAGAACTTTTTCTAAACTCTCCATGGCTCTTTTATCCTTCTCTTATCACCTTTAGGAACGTGATAGCTCCTTCTATATCCTTGTCTATCTCAGCATATATCTCATTTAGATCTTGAGGTTTAAGCTTTAAGATTATCCAAGCCTCTTTCTTAAAGGATGGAATCTGCTCATCTCCTCCACTGCCTATTTTCTTTATTCTGGCTAATACATCCGCACCGTGTACTATTGAAGTTAGTTCCGGATATTCGCTTTCTAGGTGAGGTTGATGGTGCATGTGTATGGCTCGGGTTAACTGAGGTGGGAACTTCCAGTGATCCGCTATCCATTTACCTATTAACGCATGGTCTACCTCGAGGAAGCTTTCCTCCACATCTCTTATCCATCTGGAGCTACCTTGAGCTATGTTTACGATCTTCTCATATTCTTGAGGGAATAGCTTGATCATGGCTAATTTCCCAATATCGTGAAGTAGTCCAGCGGTGAAAGCTTCATCTGGTTGGTCATACCCCATCCTTTTAGCTAAAACCTTTGATGTTACTGCTACTGCTAAGTTATGAAGCCACAGGGCTTCAATGTTTATACCCGCTTGCTTCTTGGAGTTAAACATGTCCAATATGGAAATGTTTAAGACTAGATCCCTAACGGTTCTGAAGCCCAATATAACTATGGCTTGGGCTATCGTTGATATCCTTCTCGGAAAGCCATAGTATGCTGAGTTCACAAGCTTGAGGATCCTAGCTGTTAAAGCCTGGTCTTGAGATATCACCTTAGCCATATCTGCGGCTGAGGAGCGAGGATTGTTCGCGATTTCCATTACCTTATTTACTACTTCTGGTAGCGTTGGTAGGTCTATGAGCTTAGATAGAATCTTATCCTTGATCTCTAAACCTCTCATCTTAAAATGATTATAATATATCTTGGTCGGGAGGTGTTATACCCTTGGATGAAACTTTTATGAAAAAGACATTAAAGTTAGCTTTGAAGGGAGCTGGTAAAGTTAGTCCTAACCCTATGGTTGGAGCTCTGATTGTTAAGGATGGGAAAGTGATATCTCAAGGTTATCATTCCTTTTATGGAGGGCCTCATGCTGAAGTCGTCGCCTTAAGTAATGCCGGAGAGGAAGCTAAAGGTGCCACTCTATATGTTAATCTTGAGCCTTGCGTTCATTTTGGTAAGACCCCTCCCTGCGTTCCGAGGATAATAGATGCAGGGATAAAAAGAGTTGTTGTGGCGACGTTAGATCCCAATCCCTTGGTTTCAGGGAGGGGCATCAAGACCTTGAAGGATGCTGGATTAGAGGTTTCTGTGGGAGTGCTTGAGAGCGAAGCCAAGAGGCTAAATGAGGCTTTTTTTAAGTGGATAACTAAGAAGATACCCTTCGTGATACTTAAGGTTGCTTCAACTATCGATGGAAAGATAGCTGATACTTCAGGAGAGTCAAAGTGGATAACATCTTTCGCGTCAAGGAAATTGGTTCACAGATTGAGGGCTTTTTATGATGCTGTTTTAGTAGGTATAGGAACGATCCTTAAGGATGATCCTGAACTAACTGTGAGATTCGTTAAGGGGAGGAATCCCGTTAGGGTCATTCTCGATGCTTATCTTAGGACCCCTTTAGATGCAAAGGTTTTAAGCGCGGAAGGAAGAAAGATAATATTTCACTCAAGTCAGGTTTCTAAGGATAAGGTTAAGGCGCTAAAGGCTCTTAAGGTTGAGCTCTTTGAGGTTTCATCGAAGGATGGTCTTCTTGATCTTGACGAGGTTCTTAAAAAGCTTGGGGAGATGGGTATAGCGAGCCTTATCGTAGAGGGAGGGCGAAAGGTTCTCTCCTCCTTCTTAGATATGGGGTTAGTAGATAAGATACTCTACTTTGTTGCTCCAAAGGTTTTGGGTAAGGGCATTGGCCCATTTGATGAGATGAGCGTGTCCTCCCTAAGCGACTCTCTTACCTTAAAAGATGTTAGGGTAAGGAGGGTCGGAGTTGATATTCTTATTGAAGGTTATGTGTTATAATAAACTCTCTGAGGGAAGATGTTTACAGGTTTGATTGAAGCTAAGGGTAGAGTTATCGAAATAGAAAAGAGAGGGGTTTGGAGGCTGAGTGTAGCTTCTGAGCTTCCAGAGTTGGAGGTTGGGTCAAGCATTGCGGTTAATGGCGCGTGTTTGACGGTTGTTTTCTCAAGGAAAGGGTTGTTTAGCGTTGAAGTTGTGAAGGAGACGCTTGAAAGGAGTAATATAGCCTTGCTAAGGATTGGGGATGAGGTAAATCTGGAAAGACCTTTGAGAATTGGGGATAGAATTGAGGGGCATTTTGTTCTTGGTCACGTTGACTGCATGGGTAAGATACTGAGCGTAGTTCCTGAGGGTGGTTCTCGCAGGGTTTGGATAGCTGTCCCGGAGGAGTACTCTATATACATAGTTCCCAAGGGTTCCATCGCTGTTGATGGCGTAAGCTTAACTATAGCATCTATAGAAAGGAACGCGTTTTCAGTCGTTCTCATTCCACATACCCTTGAGAGAACGAATCTTCGCTCGAGGGGAGTGGGGGATCTCGTTAACCTTGAGTTTGATGTTCTTGGGAAGTATGTCCATAGGATGTTAAGGAGAGAGGATAAAGAGGGGATTACTTTGGATCTTTTGAAAAGATATGGATTTATCTAAAGGGGTGTTCTGGAATGGAGAATTTCGTTTTTAACACAATCGAAGAGGCTATAGAGGACATAAGGCAAGGGAGGATGATAATAGTCGTAGACGATGAAGATAGGGAAAATGAGGGGGATCTTGTTATAGCAGCTGAGAAGGTTACACCTGAAGCCATAAACTTTATGGCCAAGTATGGTAGGGGGCTTATATGCATGCCTATAATAAGGGAAAGGCTGGAAGAGCTTAAGATACCTCTTATGGTTACAGAGAATACTGACCCTCACGAGACTGCCTTTACCGTTACCGTAGATGCTAAGTATGGGACTACTACAGGTATATCTGCCTATGATAGGGCTTTAACGGTTAAAACGATACTTGATCCTAAGACTAAGCCCGAGGATTTAAGAAGACCGGGGCATCTTTTTCTTCTGATGGCAAGGGAGGGAGGGGTTTTAAGAAGAGCTGGTCATACGGAAGCTGCAGTTGACCTGGCTCGATTGGCCGGTCTATATCCCGCTGGCGTAATATGTGAGATCATGAACGAGGATGGAACTATGGCTCGCTTGCCTGAGCTCTTTAGGTTCGCAAAGACCCACGGCCTTAAGATCATAACTATAAAGGACCTAATAGCCTACAGGTTCAAGAGGGAAAAGCTAATTGAACGCATCGTAGATGGTGTGGATCTTCCAACGAGGTGGGGGCACTTTAAGGTTGTAGCTTACAGGTCTATTTTGGATAGGGAGGATGATCACCTCATCCATATCGCTTTAGTGAAAGGTGAAGTGGCTGGTAAAGAAGGGGTTTTGGTAAGGGTTCACTCGGAATGTCTCACTGGAGATGTTTTCAATTCCTTAAGATGCGACTGCGGGGATCAGCTTCACAAGGCAATGCAGATGATAGAGCAAGAAGGGAGAGGTGTTTTGCTTTATATGAGGCAGGAAGGAAGGGGGATAGGGCTAATAAATAAGCTTAAAGCGTATAGGATTCAAGAGGAAAAGGGGCTTGATACTGTGGATGCTAACCTCGCTTTAGGCTTTCCCCCAGACCTGAGGGATTATGGTATAGGGGCGCAGATTCTTGCGGATCTTGGGCTCTCAACTATAAGGCTCATGACTAATAATCCAAGGAAGATCGTGGGATTAGAAGGATACGGCCTTAAGATCATCGAGAGAGTCCCATTGGAGGTTGAGCCTAACGTTTACAATGAGGAGTATCTCAAGGTGAAAGCTGAGAAGTTAGGACATCTCATATGCTTAAAGTACAAGGGGTGAGAGCTTTGAAAGTCTATGAGGGTAAGCTTTTAGGTGAGGGGATTAAGATTGGTATAGTCGTTTCCAGGTTTAACGATTTCATCACGAGGAGGCTTCTTGAGGGGGCCTTAGATGCGTTGCTTAGGCATGGGGTTTCTGAGGATAGCATTGAGGTTGCTTGGGTTCCTGGTTCCTTCGAGATTCCCCTTGCGGCTTTAAAGATGGCTAGAAGTGGAAAGTATGATGGTATAATCTGTTTAGGTGCGATAATAAGGGGAGATACCCCTCACTTCAATTACATAGCTTCGGAGTGCGCTAAAGGCATAGCTCAAACCATGCTTCAGTGTGAGATGCCCATATCCTTCGGCGTTTTAACTACGGATAACATAGAGCAGGCTATAGAGAGAGCTGGTACGAAGGCAGGAAACAAGGGGTGGGAAGCGGCCCTTTCTTTAATTGAAATGGTGAGTCTTCTAAAGGAGATGAATGAAAATGCTTGATCTGCGGTTTATAAGAAAGGACCCTGAAAGGGTTAGGCTCGCTTTAAAGAACAGAGGGTATTCTTTTCCTCTAGATGACTTGTTGAAGAAAGATGAGGAGTGGAGGGCTGTCCTCGTTCAAGTTCAATCCTTGAAGGAGAGGAGGAATGAGGTTTCTAAGGAAATAGCGGTGATGAAGGCGAAGGGGGAAGATCCTTCTGAGCTTCTCGCGGAGATGAGGGACGTTTCAGATAAGATTAAAGAGCTGGAAAAGAGGGTTTCCACTCTTGAGGAAGAGCTGAGAGAGATGCTTGCGCTTATACCTAATATTCCTCATGAGAGCGTGCCAGTTGGAGCTGGGGAGGAAGATAACGTTGAGGTTAGAAGATGGGGAGAGCCGCGAAAGTTCGATTTTGAGCCGAAGCCCCATTGGGAGATAGGTGAGATGCTTGATATACTTGACTTTGAAAGGGGAACTAAGCTTGCGGAGTCTCGGTTTACGGTTATTAAGGGACTTGGGGCTAGGCTTGAGAGAGCATTGATAAATTTTATGCTAGACCTTCATACTACGGAGCACGGTTACAAGGAGATCTTTCCTCCTTTTCTCGTTAACTCTAAGGCCATGTTTGGAACTGGGCAGTTACCGAAGTTTGAGCAAGAGCTATATAGATGTAGGGATGATGACCTTTATCTCATACCCACTGCTGAGGTCCCATTAACCAATCTTTTCATGGATGAGATCCTCCCTCCGGGCAGCTTACCGATATATGTGACTGCATACACAGCCTGTTTTAGAAGAGAAGCCGGTTCTTACGGAAAGGATATAAGAGGGATCATCAGACAGCATCAATTTAACAAAGTTGAGCTTGTGAAATTCTCCGAACCTGAGACATCTTACGAGGAGCTCGAGAAGATGGTAAGAGATGCTGAGGAAGTTCTGCGGAGGCTTGGCCTTCCTTACAGAGTGGTTTTACTATGTACTGGAGATATGGGTTTTACTTCGGCCAAGACATATGATATTGAGGTATGGATGCCGGGTCAGGGAAGATACAGGGAGATATCTTCCTGTAGCAATTGTGAGGAGTTTCAAGCTCGGAGGGCTAATATAAGATATAAGCCATCGGCTGCGGAAAAGCCTCGTTATGTTCATACTCTCAACGGTTCAGGAGTCGCGGTTGGTAGAACATTGGCAGCGATCTTGGAGAACTATCAGCAGGAGGATGGAAGCGTTATCATACCTGAGGTTTTAGTTCCTTACATGGGAGGGATTAGGGTTATCGCTCCCTCTGGAAGCATGGGATGAGGAGGGCCTTTGAGGAAGCTCTAAGGTTCTGATAGTTATGGCTTTTTCCGCTTGTTCTAAGATCGCCTTTTCAACTGGAAAGGGAAGGGTCTTAAGGTCGAATATTGGGTTTATCCTTTCGAGGAGATTGGTGGTGAACTCGTCGCTTAATTTAAGACCACCTACGTAAAGCTTATACTCGGACGGGATTATCTTGGTACCCTCAAGGGCTAACTTCCCTGTCAGCTCTATGAGGAACCTTAGAGGGAGCCCATTTACCTGATAGGAAGCGACAAGACTTACTCTCTCCCTTTTTATCTTTATGTAAGCGCTTTTAATTCCTTCACTAGATTTTTTAAGTCTTTCTTGGAGGAAGGAGTTAAGGTCTTCTTCTGTTATGACCATTAAAAATTTAACATCCTTTATCTTATTAAGCCTTATTTTGCCCTTCTCCCATTCCTCGGGAGGGTTTAGCTCTGCTTCCGAGGCTTCTATCTTTACTTCCTTAACAGGCAAATCCGACATATTTGCTTCTTTAGCTTCTATGTATATTTTCTTGAAGAACCCGTCTGACTCTTTCTCAAGGTGTATTTCTATCTCTTTAGGCTTAAAGAGCCTTTCCAAAGCTGACTTAAGCTTTTCTGAGCAATCTTCGGAGGCTAAAGCTATTGATGTCGTTAACGACAAGCAAAGTAGGAGAAAAATAAATCGAAACTTATTTTTCATCTTTTCTCACCGCTCCTTTGAGGTTTGACTTAGTGAGCATAATTAGCTTATAATAAGACCTGGATTAATGCAAGGGGGGGTAGGAGTGAAGTATCTTCTTTTTTGCCTTTTTATTGTAGTTTTATCTCTGGTCTTTGTCATCCTTCCCAAGTTCGGTAGGAGAAAATTGGATAACGAAGAGAAAGCGAAGGTTGAGTTCTTTAAGACCCTTGGTATAGCCCTTATCTTTGCCTCCTCTTCTTTAGTTTTTGTGATGGGCTTTCCTGGAACCTCCCCTATTCTTATTGGTGCTTTTATTGTTTTTCTGATGGAACTAGTCTCACGCGCTTATAACCTCCCCAAGAATCTAAAGTTGTGCTTTCTTTCTGGGGTAGCCCTTTATCTCGTACAAGAGGGAGTTTGTATTCGCTTCATAACTTCTCCTGCAGGTGGTTACTATTACTTGAGTTCCCTATCTATCCCTTTGACCATCCTTTGGTTCATATGGGTTTCTAACGCTGTGAGTATACTCGATGAGATAAAGGGGGCATCCTTAGGTGTGTCCTTTGTAGCTTCGATCCTATTTGGTTTGGTAGCTTATCTTCAAAATCAAGAGCTATGGGACGCAGTAGCTCTATCTATGTTTATTTTAGGTTTCGGTTTGGCCCTTTCTTGGATAAAGGGTTACGATCGTCTTGGTAATGAGCTATCCAGCATGTTGGGATTTCTCCTTGCATCTGTTGCCATTTTAGGCCTTCTTAAGAGGACAGCCTTGTTGACATTGTTTGTCCCGATATTCATTCTTGCTGTTCCTCTGATCAACGTGTCCTATGCTGTTATTTCCGGATATGTTCACCCCTTATCATCGAGTTTCTCCAAGGAGAGAAATAGTCTTTATAGATATCTTCTTTCCCTTGGTCTCGGAGAGAGGGAAATATCTTCTTTGATACATCTGTTAAGCCTTTATTTCGCTTTTGGTGCCCTTCTTATGTTTAGGTTCCCTAACGTTTATCTGGCTTTTGTTGTTTTCCTTGGGGCTTTTCTGTTGGCTAAAGGTTATGTGAGATACGCTGTGGGGCTATCTGCCTTCCTATCTGAAGCAGGGATGAAAAGAAGGATATTTGGCGTTAGGGTTGATAATATATCTTTGGAGTACGCTCTCGGTAGAGTTGAGGCCTTTTTAAGGGATGGAGAAAGCCATATAATAGTTACCCCTGATAGCCCAGCTATTCTTACAGCGCTTGAGGATGAGGAGTATAGGAAAATCCTTGAAGAGGCTGATATGGTTCTTCCTGACGGGATTGGTGTAGTTGTAGCTTCTAAACTTTTGGGGCAGCCTATCAGGGGAAGACTTCCTGGAATAGAGCTTATGAATGCAATGCTTGAGAGAGCGTCCTTTTACGGTAGGAAGGTCTTTCTTCTGGGAGCTAAGAAAGGAGTTGCCGAAAAAGCTGCAGAGAACATGATGAAGGCTTTTCCTGGCTTGAATATCGTTGGTGTTAATGATGGTTACTTTGATGAAGTTAAGGAGGAAGAAATCATATCCAGGATAAGGGAAGTCCAGCCTCACTATCTATTCGTGGGCATGGGGGTACCCAAGCAGGAGAAGTGGATTTTCAGGAATAAGGAGAGGCTCAGCGTACCTATTATGATGGGTATCGGAGGAAGTCTTGACGTATGGGCAGGTAACGTTAAGAGGGCACCCCTTATATTTAGAAAGTTAGGGCTAGAGTGGTTATATAGAGCCATAAGAGAACCGTGGAGATTTAAGAAGATATTGAAGCTTTACAAGTTTGCTTGGCTTATTCTGTTAAATCTGTTGAAGGGGAGTGGAAAAGGTGAATTTTAGTAAGAAAACGATTTCATTATTTTTGATCTCTCTATTGTTAATGATGGCAAGTCCCATCCTCGCTCAAACTAGTAGCCCTCAAACTGTTCCTATTGTTCCAAAGGATGCTCTTCCTCCTCCTGAGCTTTTAAACAGCATAATACAGGTTTGGGATCTATTAAGGACCCATTATGTGGATCCATCAAAGATAGACCCGGAGAAACTAAAGTATGGTGCCTTGAAAGGATTAGTTGAAGCTTTAGGAGATCCCTATACAGTTTTCGAGGACCCTCAGGAGTATAAAGAAGAGAGAATTCGGATGGAGGGACAGTATGGTGGGCTAGGAATAATCATAAGTAAGAAGGATGAGAAGATAGTTATAGTTTCCCCTATAGAGGATACCCCTGCTTATGAGGCAGGATTGAAGGCTGATGATGAGATAGTGAGAATAGAAGATGAACCAACGCAAGGGATGCCTCTTTCCAAGGTTGTTAAACTCCTTAGAGGGGATCCTGGTACTAAGGTTACCATATGGATCCGTAGAGCTGGTGAGGAAAAATTGCTTAAATTTACGCTTACGAGGGCTCAGATAAAGCTTAAGGCTGTGAAGGGTGAGATTATCGATAAAAATATCGCTTATTTGAGGATAACTTACTTTAACCAGAATACCACGAATGAGCTTAGGGCTACTTTAGAGGAGCTTAAGAGAAAGGGATTTAAGGGTATAATCCTGGACCTTAGGAATAATCCTGGTGGTCTTTTGAACGAGGCGGTATCTGTAGCTAAGGTCTTCATAAAGGAGGGAGTTATAGTTAGCGTTAAGGGAAGATATCCTTGGTATAGTTCAGTTTATAGCGCTGATGGGAGCGCTATACCTTACTATCCGATGGTAGTACTAGTTAACAAGGGTAGTGCAAGTGCTTCAGAGATAGTCGCTGGCGCATTGCAGGATCACGGAAGGGCTAAGCTTATCGGTGTTAAGACCTTTGGTAAGGGGTCTGTTCAGACGGTCATCCCTCTTAAAGACGGTTCAGCTCTTCACATAACCATAGCTTATTACTATACCCCTAGAGGGAGATTGATTCATGAAAAAGGACTTACCCCTGATATCTTGGTTGACCAACCGGAAGATTCTAATAAGGATGTTCAGCTTGAAAAGGCTAAAGAAGTCTTGTTAGAAGAGTTGAAGAGGACTTGATCAAGAGATATGGATGGATCCTATTAATACTTCTATTTGCTGGTGCTTTTAAGGTTTTGGATCTAGAGCGCAGGGAAGTCTCGGTGAAGCACGGAATTCAGAGCAAGCATAAGGTTGGGGTGACGCAAATTGAATTTTCTCTAAATCTTTGGTCCGGTGGTTTTAGCCTCGAGGGGAAGAAAAACAGCGGTCTTGGTGTGGTTGCTTCCGTTGGTCCCTATAGCCTAGTTAAAAAGGTAAATGGCCTTCCGAAACTCGCTATCATAATAGATGACTTTGGTTATAGCGACTCTATTGCGACTAGGTTCGCTTACCTTCCGTATAAGCTTACCTTTTCGGTTCTTCCAAACCTTCGTTTTTCGAGCTTCAGCGCTGAGATAGCTCACCGCAATGGCAAGCAGGTTCTCCTTCACCTTCCTATGCAGGCATATAAACATGTGCTTGACTCTAATGTAGTGAGCATCGGTATGGGGATAGATGATATAAGACGTATAGTAGATAGAGCTTTAGTTAGCGTGCCCTATGCTGTAGGGGTTAATAACCATATGGGATCTTTAGCTACCGCTGATCCTGTTTTGATGAGGAAAGTTATAAGGGTCTTAATGGAAAGGGGGTTATTTTTTATAGATAGTTACACTACTCCAGATACAGTAGCCTACCACATAGCGATGGGTATGGGACTACCTTCTTATTATAACTCTCTATTCATAGACAGATATAGTGGAGAGAATAAGGTAGAGGAGTATATTTTGAGACTCCTCTCCATAGCTAAAAGGAGGAGCACTACCATAGGGATAGGTCATGCTAAGCAGGAGACCTTTAATGCCTTGACTAAGCTTTTGCCGGTCATAAGTAAGCAGGTGGAGGTGGTTTTTGCCTCCGATATAGTCTATAGAAATGGGGTTGTGATGAGATGAGCGTTACTGTCATAGTAGGTATGCAGTGGGGTGACGAAGGTAAGGGTAAGGTTGTGGATTTTTTGGTTAAGGATGCCGATGCGGTTTTAAGGTATCAGGGGGGTAGCAATGCAGGACACACGGTGGTTCTAAAGGGAAAGAAGTACATCTTTCACCTTCTTCCTTCAGGGATGCTATATCCTGGAAAGCTTTGTATTATAGGAGATGGTGTCGTCGTAGATTTGCCCCTTTTGGTGGAAGAATACGATACCTTAAAGAGAGAAGCGGTAGAAGTAGGGGATTTGAGGATAAGTGAGCTTGCTCATCTTGTTATGCCTTATCATAAGATTTTGGATGAGCTCGAGGAAAGAAGAAGAGGGGAGCAGAAAATAGGGACGACGAGAAGGGGTATAGGACCAGCTTATGCTGATAAGGTTTCAAGGGTTGGTATAAGGGTAGGGGATCTTTTAAGGCCTGACCTCTTTGAGGAGAAGTTGAAGTTCGTTCTTGATAGGAAAAACGAGATAATAACCAAAATATATGGAGAGCGTCCTCTAGATATTTTAGAAGTGAGGAATCTCTACCTGAGCTATACTGATTTCATAAAAGATAAGATATGCAATACGGTTTATCTGGTTAGGTCCCTCATAGAGGAAGGCAAGGAAGTGCTGCTTGAAGGAGCTCAAGGAACACTGCTTGACATAACCTATGGGACGTATCCTTACGTTACTTCCTCTCACCCTATTTCAGGAGGAGCTTGCGTTGGGGCTGGTATATCCCCCAGGGATGTGAATGATGTAATCGGCGTATTAAAGGCTTACAATACAAGGGTTGGTATGGGGCCCTTCCCGACCGAGATGGAAGAGCCGCTTGGTTCCTTAATAAGGGAAAGGGGAGGGGAGTTCGGTGCTACCACGGGAAGGCCGAGGAGATGCGGTTGGCTTGATGCCGTTATGATAAAATATTCAGCGAAGCTTAACGGTGTTAATAAGATCGCTTTGACGAAGTTAGATGTCCTGACAGGCCTTGAGAAGATAAAGGTGTGTGTGGCTTACAAGGTAGATGGTAAGATTACGGAGGAGTTTACACCGTTTCTTGAGGGAGTTCGCCCAATTTACGAAGAGATAGATGGTTGGAATGAGGATATAACTTCTGCTCGGAGCCTTTCCGATTTACCACCTGAGGCAAGAAGATATGTTAAGCTTATAGAAGAGTTAGTGGGGTGTAAGATATTTTTCATAGGGGTAGGAGCGGGAAGGGAGGAGGTAATCCTTCTCTGATGTCAGATGATTATGGTTGAGATAGACTTTATGAACCCTGGAGATATTGATGAGGTTATCGAGATAGAAAAAGAATCTTTTAGTCTGCCTTGGAGCGGAAAGACCTTCATGAGCGAGATCTCCTTTCCCGAAAATGTCTATATTGTGGCACGCTTGAGGGGTAAGGTTGTTGGATACGCGGGGATTAGATTTTACGGTAGGCAGGGGCACATAACAACGATAGCTGTTGCTCCTCAATGGAGGGGTAATCAAATAGGGGAGCAGCTTCTTTTAGCCTTGATTGAGATAGCGAAGGAGAAAAAGGCTAAAGAGGTGATCCTGGAGGTTAGGCCTTCAAATAGGGTTGCTATAGGCTTATATGAGAAGCATGGATTTAAGGCAGTGGGTATAATTCCAGGATATTATGTGGATAATGGAGAGGATGCTTTTCTAATGAGGCTTAAAATATAATGGTGGGCGCTGCTGGGATTGAACCAGCGGCCTCTTCCGTGTGAGGGAAGCGCTCTCCCCCTGAGCTAAGCGCCCACCTATGTTTATTATACTACATCTTTTTAAAAAGGCAAGTGCTTTGCTTTTTATGCTCTCTTAACTTTCTACCCTCAGAACCTTTGCTCCCTTAATTCTTCTTTCCTTAATGTCCTTGAGGGCTTGGTTTGCTTTATCGAAGGAGTAAAGCTCTATCTCTGGTTTTAAAGAAGCCCTTTCCACGAGGGATAAGAATTCTTCTATGTCTTTTCTTGTTATGTTTGCTACGGATTTTATCTCTCTTTCAAGCCATAAATCTTCAGCGTAGTTGAGGTTTAAGAGAGATCCTTTATCTGAATTCTCCTTTCTGATGGCGTTTATAACTAGTCTGCCACCTGGCTTAAGATGCTTAAGCACCTTTATCGGGGGATCCCAAACAGGGGTAGTATCTATAGCTGAGTTTAGCTTTTCTGGTGGATTTTCATCGAAGTTGCCTGCCCACGTAGCTCCAAGATTTAAAGCAAGATTCCTTTCATTGGCTGTCCTTGAGAAAACGAATATTTTAGAGCTTGGGTAGAGGAATTTAGCCATTTTTAAGACAAGATGATTTGATGCACCGAAGCCTATTAAACCGAGATTCTGACCGTCCTTAATACCGCTCAACTTTAATGATCTATATCCTATCGCTCCTGCGCAAAAAAAGGGGGCCACTTCCTCGTAGCTTAGGTTCTCTGGTATGCGGAATGCGAAATCCTCCCTAATCTTGAAAAACTCAGCGTAGCCTCCATGAGCGTCCTTACCAGTAGCCTTGAATTCGGGGCATAAGTTTTCTAAACCCTTTAAGCAAAGCTCGCACCTTCCGCAGGCTGAGAAAATCCAACCTGAACCAGCTCTATCACCAGGTCGAAATCTTTTGACCTTACTTCCTATCTCAACGACTTCACCCACTATCTGGTGCCCTGGAATGATCGGTAGAAAAGAGGGAGTGGCTCGCCCCTCTATCTCATCTATCTCCGTATGGCATATACCGCAGGCTTTAACCTTTATCAGAATCTCATCCTCCTCCACTTTTGGGATCTCCATTTCTATTAGCTTTAATGGTTCTGGATCTGATGCGAGGTCGGTTATCCTGTGTATCACCCATGCCTTCATATCTATCCCCCCTTTTAGTTTTTTAAAAATTTTTCTTGACTTTTTCTCCCTTCGGTGGTATAGTAGGATCACGCTGTTAGGAGATCGAGCCTACAGCAAATTTTAAGAAAAAAGTTGGAGGAAAGAAAGATGACAAAAGGAACAGTGAAGTGGTTCAACGCTACGAAAGGTTATGGGTTCATTACTACGGAAAGCGGTGAGGATGTGTTTGTGCATTACACTGGCATCGAAATGAACGGCTTTAAGAGCCTTGATGAGGGTGATAGGGTAGTTTTTGAGGTAACCGCTGGTAAGAAAGGTCCACAAGCTTCTAAGGTGAGAAAGATTTAACGCAACACCTGGCGTTGAGCGTAAAGTGGGGGAGCCAAATTTAAATTTGGCTCCCCCACTTTCTTTTTTTACTCTAGGAGTTCCTCCTCCCTTACGATTTCTCTTTTGATTTTCTCTATCAATCCTTCAAAAGTAGGTAGCACATCGGTCCTATATCTTCCTGCTACAAGTACAAGCATGATATCATCACCGGTTTTAAGCTCTCCTTCATTTATCCATGCCTTTACTTTCTCTATACCATCTCTTTGGGAAAAGCTCTTGAGCGTTTCTTCAAGCAGCTTTCTATCGTAAGATAATCTTATTCCCCTTACTCTTTTCCCTTCTACTTTGGAGCTACCTCTAACTATTCCATTATGGATGAGTATCATACCAACGTTATTAGGATCGCAATCTCTTTTGACCTCTTCTATCCATTTTTCGATGGAGGGCTTCAGATCAATCACCTCCCTTAGGCGGTCGCCTCTTAAATTTTAGCATTGAGGATCTCTTAGTCAAGAGAGCTCTTCTATTGAATAAGGCTTTTGTAAGGTGTAATATCTTTATAGTCCACTCTGGAGGGGGGAGAGACATTGAGTGGGTTGGTAAGGTTTGGTGTTTCAATGGAGGAAAAGTTGCTTAAGAAGTTTGATGAAATTATAGCCTCGAAGGGATATGAGAATCGTTCTGAAGCTATTAGAGATTTGGTTAGAAATGCAATTCTTGAGGAGGAGTGGAAGGAAACGATGGGGAGAGCTACGGCTGTTCTCGTTGTAGTTTACGATCATCGCAAAAGAGATATAACGGAGATGCAACATGAACATCTGGGGGAGATTGTTTCCACGTTGCACTTTCATATAGATGAAGACAACTGCCTTGAGGTTATCCTTCTGCAGGGAGCGGTTCCAGCCCTTAAGGATATAGCCTATAAGATGGGATCCCAAAAGGGAGTAAAGTATACTAAGCTTGTTCCGGCTGTGGTTGGAGAGATTCCACTTTAATGATTTTTTAACTCTTTATTAACTTTAATTTTGTGTTATAATAAAGGCGAAGGTTTTATATCAAAAATGGAAGGGGGGAAGGATTATGGCGTTGGCTGATTTTATTAAGGCTGAGGATTTTAAGAAGGAAAAGCATGTCCCAGTAATCGAAGCTCCTTCGAAGGTCAAGAAGGGGGAACCCTTTGAGGTTAGGGTTACAGTTGGCAAGGAGATCCCTCATCCTAATACAACCGAGCATCATATACGCTGGATAAAGCTTTTCTTCCATCCGGAGGGAGACCCATATGTTTATGAGGTTGGTAACTACGAATTCAACGCTCATGCTGAATCTGTTCAAGGGCCAAACACAGGTGCGGTTTACGCTGAACCGGTAGTTTTAACGGTGCTGAAGGTGAATAAGCCAGGGATGCTTATAGCTCTTTCTTATTGTAATATTCATGGGCTTTGGGAGAGTAAGGTAGAAGTGTTAGTGGAGTGAGGTGACCTTTGTGAAGTATAGATGCATAGTCTGTGGTTACGTTTACGATCCGCGAAAAGGTGATCCAGAAAATGGGATAGAACCAGGAACGTCTTTTGAGGACCTTCCTGATGATTGGACCTGCCCCTTGTGTGGAGCATCTAAGGAGGACTTTGAAGCGATTTAGCTACGAAAGTAGCTTTTTATATTGGATGGCTTAGGATATAGAAAGTCACCTAAATGATAATCGATGTTTCTTGACAGATAGGATGATCTCCGATATAATGTAAAAAGCAAGCTGGGTGGTTAGCTCAGTGGGAGAGCGCTTCCCTGACGCGGAAGAGGCCGCTGGTTCAATTCCAGCACCACCCACCATCCTTGAGTATAAAGGCGCTCCTTAGTAGTGAGGAGCGCCTTCTTTGTTTTAGAGTATGGTAAAATAAAAGCAGACTTCCTTTAGGGAGGGAAAGGAGCCTTGAAGAAGGCTATAGTAGTTTTTTGGTTTTTTTTAATGTTGTTGTATGGATTATCTTCTGCTGAAAGCTTTAACGTTCTTTTCGTGACAGACGTTGGGGGGCTTGGAGATGGAAACCTTAACGATGGCTGTTGGCTTGGGGTTCAGAGGGCTGCTAAGGAGTTCAATATAAAAGCTAAGGTCATTCAATCTTTTAGGCAAGAAGATTATTTAGCTAATATTTCTGATGGTGCGAAACAGGGCGACATAGTTATGGTTGCAGGATTGTTGATGAGTGATGTTGTAGCTAAAGCTGCGCTTATGTATCCCAAGAGCCAATTTGTGCTTATAGACGCGTTAATTGATGCACCGAATGTTAAATGTGTTCTGTTCAAAGAGGAAGAAGGCGGTTTTTGGGCAGGTTTAGTTGCTGCTGCGGTTACCGGTAGTGGTAAGGTCGGCTACGTTGTAGGTATGAAGACATCCCAAGCCATGAGGTTCGTCTTCGGCTATGAGGCTGGCGTGAGGGGCTATTCTATTCTCAAAGGTAAGGATGTAAAAGTTTTAGGGGCCTACGTTGGAACATTAAACGATGCTGGTAAAGGCAAGGAGGTTAGCCTTTCTCTGTTTAATCAGGGCGTTGATGTTGTGTTTCAGATAGCGGGTCGGAGTGGCTCTGGGGTTATAGAAGCAGCAAAGGAGAGAGGGGGAAGATCTTTCGTTATAGGTGTTGATTTGGATCCGGAGTTAATGGGTTCTGGGAATGTCTTGGCGAGCATATCAAGGAAGGTGGATGTAGCGGCCTATCTTTCGTTGAAAGATATATTTAATGGAGGTTTTAAAGGTGGGGTTAGTCGTCTTGGCTTAAGGGAGGGTGGTTTTGATTTGGTGGAGACGAAGATTTTAAGAGGTTTCCTTTCTCAAGAGGATCTTGATTTGATAGAGAGACTTAAAGGGCTTGTAATCGATGGAGTCTTGGTTGTTCCCTCTTCGGAAGAGGAGCTAGCCAAGTTCGTTCCCCCTAAATCTCTTTAGTTTTGGAGGTGAACTTTCTTGGAAATAAGCGTCGATTGGGGCAGGAGAAAAAAAGTATGTGAAAATATCGCGGAGGCATGTGGGCTTACCCCTGTCGTTAGGCTTAATAGAATTCCAAAGGAGGAAGGGGTAGCTTCTGAAATATTTGTGAAGGTTGAGTATTTCAATCCCTCTGGTTCGTTGAAGGATAGGATACTTTATAGGATAATTAAGGAAGCCATAGATAGTGGAAGGCTTAAGCCGGGCATGACCATAATAGAAGCGACGACAGGTAATACAGGTATAGCTACGGCGATGATGGGAGCTATATTCGGTTATCCTGTTAAGATTCTCATACCTGAGGGTATGAGTGAGGAGCGTATGAAGATAATGAGGCTTTATGGGGCTGAGCTCATTCTAACACCTGGAGCGGAGAGCGACGTTGATATAACTTTAAGGAAACTACAGGAGATCGTTTCTATGGAGCCGGATAAATATTTTGTAGTATCTCAATATGATAATCCTGATAACCCTCTTGCGCATTACTACACCACTGGTCCTGAGATATGGGAGCAGATGGATGGAGACTTGGATGCCCTGGTTCAAACTCAAGGGACTGGAGGAACTGTTTCAGGAGTGGCGCGCTATCTTAAGGAAAGAAAACCCTCAATAAAGGTTTATACCGCTGAGCCAAAGGAGGCTCCTTTCCTATCTGAGCAGAGGTGGGGTTCTCACAGGATAGAGGGAATAGGCGATGGTTTCATCCCTCCTAATCTTGACCTATCGGTTATAGATGGTGTTATATTAACCACTTCAGAGGAAGCCATAGAAATGTCTAAAAGATTAGCTCGTTTAGAGGGTATCTTATGTGGTATATCCTCGGGGCATAATGTTATGGCGGCTATAAAGCTCGCTAAAAGGTATCCAAATCTTAAAAGAATAGTGACATTCATAAACGATAATGGCCTTAGGTATTTTTCAACGCCTCTTTTTGGTGTTGAAAAGAAGGTTGATATCCCAGAGAGGGAGCACGAAATTGGACTTAGCGAGGAGCAGAAGAAGTGCTTGTCAAAGCTTGATGTCATAGATTGAAAAAGCTTAAAGGAGGTGTATATCTTGAGGAGAGCGGTCTGGCTCAGCATATTAGTCTTAACTCTTATCGCTTGTTCTATTGGAGGATTTTCTTTTGCAGCTCAAGGGAAGCTTAAGGTTGGTTTCGTCTATGTAGGGCCTGTGGGGGATGCGGGTTGGACTTACGCTCATGATCAGGGAAGGAAGTATATCGAGACCAAGTTCCCTAACGTTGAAACTGTCTATCTTGAATCGGTTCCAGAGGGAGCGGAGTCGGCGAGAGCTATAGAGCACCTTATAGCTATGGGGTGTAAGGTGATTTTTACAACGAGCTATGGTTTCATGGATTCAACCATAGAAGTGGCTAAGAAATATCCCGATGTGGTATTCATGCACTGCTCCGGATACAAAAGGGCGAAGAATGTGGGAACCTATTTCGGTAGGATGTACGAAGCTCGATTCCTAAGTGGAATCGTTGCTGGGATGATGACGAAGAGCAATAAGATAGGTTATGTTGCGGCTCATCCTATTCCTGAGGTTATAAGGGGGATAAACGCCTTTACCCTTGGCGTTAGGAAGGTTAATCCTAAGGCCACGGTTCACGTTGTGTGGAGCAACACATGGTATGATCCTGCGACTGAGAAGGAAGCGGCTCTTAGCTTAATTGAGGCTGGTTGCGATGTTATAGCTCAGCATCAGGATTCCCCCGCACCTCAGCAAGCGGCTCAAGAGAAGGGGGTATACTCTATAGGATATAACTCTGACATGAGCGCTTTTGCGCCTAAAGCTCATCTTACTGCTCCCGTTTGGAACTGGGGTATAATATACGAGTACGTCATAAAGAGTGTGTTAGATGGAACCTGGCAGAGTGAGGATATTTGGTGGGGAATGAACAAGGGCGTCGTTGGATTAGCTCCGTTCGGTCCAATGGTTTCGGAAGAGGTTAAGAAGGAAGTGGAAAAATATAAGGAACTCATCGTTTCTGGAAAGTTCCATCCCTTCGGTGGCCCTATAGTTGACCAGGAGGGTAAGATTAGGGTTCCAGAGGGTAAAGTTGCTACTGATAAAGAACTTCTTGAGATGAGCTACTTTGTTGATGGTGTGGTAGGTAAGATTCCAAAGAAGTGAGAACCGGGGAATTAATCAGGGGAGGAGATGCTAAAGCTCCTCCCCAAGATGTTGTCTTAAGGCTAAAAGGGATAGTGAAGAAGTTCTCGGGAGTTGTGGCTAACGATAGCGTGGACTTTGACCTGAAGGTGGGCGAGATCCATGCTCTTCTCGGGGAAAATGGCGCAGGAAAAACTACACTAGTTAACGTTATTTATGGTCTTTATCAGCCTGATTCTGGTGAAATATGGATAAGGGGGAGTAAAGTTAACATAGATTCCCCTGCGCGAGCTCTCTCCCTCGGAATAGGAATGGTACATCAGAGCTTTACCCTTGTTCCCTCTTTTTCCGTGGTGGAAAACGTGGCTCTTGGCCTTAAAGGTTTTTCATCCTTAAGGGTTGTAGCTGAAAAGGTGAAGCAAATTTCTGAACTTTATGGGCTTAGTGTTGACCCTTATGCTAAGGTTTGGCAGCTTTCTGTTGGGGAGATGCAGAGGGTTGAGATTATTAAGCTTCTTCTTAGAGATGTAGATATATTAATACTGGATGAGCCCACTTCTGTTCTTACCCCGAAGGAAACGAGGGCTCTTTTCTCAACGCTTAAGAGGTTGAAGGACGAGGGCAAATCGGTAGTTTTCATATCTCACAAGCTTAACGAAGTTATGGAAATATCAGACAGAATAACTGTTATGAGAAAAGGATTAGTCATTAATACTGTGAGGAAAGAGGATACCTCTCCCGGAGAGCTGGCTAAAATGATGGTTGGAAGGGAAATTTCTTTAGGACCGAGCAAGCGAAGATCTTCAACGTCTTTTGGTGAAGTCGTTTTAGAGGTAAAGGACCTTGAAGCTTATGGCGATAAGGGAATTAAAGTCTTGCGAGGATTGTCCTTTTCGGTTAGGGAGGGAGAGATACTTGGAATAGCAGGTGTTGCAGGTAACGGGCAAAGGGAGCTCGCCGAAGTTTTGGTTGGTCTTAGGCGCGCTTCTTCGGGGGTGGTTCTTTTCGATGGTGAGGATATAACAAACAAGGGTTCTATGGTTTTTATTGAAAAAGGGGGAGGCTTTATCCCTGAAGATAGGAAAAGATTTGGGGTAGCTCCTAATCTCTCTCTGGTCGAAAATTTAATTCTTAAAAGCTACCGAAAACCGCCGTTTTCTAAAGGGTTATTTCTAGATTTAGATTATGCCAATAAAGTGGCTGACTTTTTGATAGAGAAGTATAGTATACAATCTCCGGGTAAAGATATGCCAGTGAGGCTTCTTTCAGGAGGAAACCTTCAGAGATTGGTTATAGCTAGGGAGTTAGAGGGGAAGGTAAGGCTTTTGATTGCTTTCCATCCCACTTTTGGGCTCGATGTAGGGGCGATGGAGTTCGTTTATGAGAAGCTTTTGGAAGCTAAGGCTTCAGGCACAGCGGTTTTACTTATAGCTGGAGATCTGGATGAGATCTTTACCCTTTCAGATAGGATAAAAGTCATCTACGAAGGGAAGCTTTACGGAGATTTTCCTCCTGATGAAAGTTATCTTGAGACCATTGGTATGCTCATGGCAGGTGTGATAAATGGGTATAAAGCTTAAATTTGAGCCTAGGGTTCGAGTTAGCAAGTCCTTTGAGCTGTTCGTTATGCTATCTTCGATTCTCATGGCGCTTCTAGTTTTTGCTATGTTCATGTTTTTGAGTGGAAAGGATGCCTTAAGCGCTTATAAGACCATGTTCCTTTGGGCTTTCATGAGAAAGGTTGGCTTAGAAGGAACCTTGGTTAAGTTCGTTCCTCTTTCGATCATTGGGTTAGGTCTGGTATTGGCCTTTAAGATGAAGTTGTGGAACATAGGAGGGGAGGGGCAGTTTTATCTTGGAGCGATGGCATCAACTTTATTGGCGTTGTTCCTATTCCCCAACTTGGATTCCTTTGTATTGATACCTCTTATAGTCTTTGCTGGTTTTCTCGCTGGGGGGTTTTGGTCTTCTATTGCAGGGGTTTTAAGAGCCTATTTGGGAGCAGATGAGATAGTTGTAACTCTAATGCTTAATTACATAGCTACATTGTGGTCTGATTACCTCGTATACGGATCCTGGAAGGATCCGGCAGGCTTTGGTTTTCCGATGACAGCCATCTTTCCAGAGTCTGCGAAGCTACCCGTACTGTGGGGAAAGGTGCACGTAGGGGTTTTTTCCCCCATCATCCTATCTTTGCTGCTTAAGATTCTCTTAGATAGGACCAAGTGGGGTTATGAGATTAGAGTAATAGGCGATAATCCTGACGTCGCCCTATGTGCTGGAATGAACATTAAGAAGAATACCATATTGACGATGTTCTTAAGTGGCGGAATGGCTGGACTGGCTGGTGCGATTTACATAATGGGGGTTCAACACAGGCTTCAGCATGCTTTCTCCCCAGGTTATGGCTATACGGCTATAATAGTAGCGTGGCTTTCAAGGCTTAATCCAATAGCCGTTCTTTTGGTCTCCTTTTTTTTAAGCGGTATATTCGTTGGTTGTGAGATACTTCAAGTTATAATGAAGCTTCCTATATCGGTTATATACATATTCCAAGGGGTGCTCTTCTTCTGCGTTTTGGTTGGAGAGGTTTTTATAAGATATAAGATTAGCCTTGTGAGGTGAGAGTTTTGCTAGAGGCCATATTTATGGCTGCTATCAGGGCAGGAACTCCTCTTCTTTACGCTACCTTAGGCGAGATATTCGCTGAACGCTCTGGTGTGCTTAATCTCGGCTTGGAGGGGCTTATGCTTGCTGGGGCGCTTATGGGGTTCGTCGTCTCTCATATTACTTCATCAGCCTGGCTTGGAGTTTTAGGGGCGCTCCTAATAGGAGGAGTTTTGTCTTTAGTTTACGCCTTTTTGACGATAACGATGCGCGTTAATCAAGTGGTAGCTGGTTTAGCGTTGACGATGCTTGGAGCAGGTTTAAGCGGTTACTACGGTCAGGCCTTCATAGGTAAAACTGCAAGTCAATTCTCTCCTATTTATATTCCTTTCTTTAGCGATATCCCTTTCATTGGCAAGGTTTTATTTAGTCATGATCCCTTAGTTTATCTTTCCTATGTTCTTGTTCCCCTTTCCTGGTTTTACATATTCAAAACCAGGTGGGGGATGAATCTTAGAGCTGTTGGGGAGGACCCCAAGACGGCGGATACTGTGGGCATAAGCGTTTTTAAGATAAGGTATCTTTACGTGATTTTGGGGGGGATGCTTACCGCTGTTGGGGGAGCCTATCTATCTTTAGCCTATACCTCTATGTGGATAGAGAACATGACTGCGGGGAGAGGTTGGATCGCTGTAGCGCTTGTCATATTTTCTGCGTGGAATCCTTTGCGCGCTCTTTTGGCTTCTTACTTCTTTGGTGGGGTAGCTTCTTTACAGCTTAGGATCCAGGCGATGGGAGTAGCCATATCTTCCCATCTTCTTATGATGCTTCCCTACGCTCTTACGATTGTAGTTCTGTCTCTCATTTCAAGTGAGGCCATGAGGAAGAGAATAGGTGCCCCTACAGCGCTGATGAAACCCTATTCTAGAGAGGAGCGGGAGTAGCGAAAGGAGGTGGTTTTTTTGTCACTCTTGGATAGAATTAAGTCGATTTTTGGCGGTCATTCACGCTGTGAAGAAGCTTTAGAGATCTTGGATTACATCGATGCTATAAGAATGGGTAAAGCAGCTCAAAAGCCGGAGATAAAGTTTAAGGTTCACAATAGGCTTGCAAGGACATTTGAACACTTTTTTGAGGTAGAGGCAAAAACTGGGGAAGTGGCGAGGAAGCTCCTTTCTACTGTTGGCGATTTAAGCAAGTTCGACGTTGAGACAGGACACATTTCTAACAGGCTTAAGGCCTTAGTCCAAGAGATTTCATCGCTTAGTCAGTCTAACCTTGCTGTGGTTGAGGAAACGACTGCTGGAATGGATGAGGTCAGTCGTTCAATTCAGCTTATAACCGATAAACTCGGAGAGCTGAAGGAGGGAGCTTTTCAGCTCCAAGAGAAGAATGACGAGAGTATGAAGTTCCTTTCAGAGGTTAACGCTCTTAAGGGAAGGTTAGTATCTCAGGCTCAGGTAATGGTTACTACCATGGGTGAGCTTATAGGTTTAATCCAGAGAGTTGAGGACATAGTTAATAGCGTTGAACAAGTGGCTGAACAAACCAATTTGTTAGCCTTGAACGCCGCTATAGAGGCGGCGCGTGCTGGGGAAGCAGGACGCGGTTTCGCAGTGGTTGCTGATGAGATAAGAAAGCTCGCTGAAAATACCAAGAAGAACCTTAATGAGATGCGCCAGTTCACTAGAAGTATTCAGGAAAAGGCTGGGGAGAGTGAGAAGAGCTTGCGTGCTACCACAGATGTTACAGATGCAATGAGTGAGAAGATAGACTTGATTTATGATACCGTTAGGAGAAATATAGAGATGTTTGAAAGCATCTCAATGAGTATAGGGGAGATAAGTCAATCGGCGGAGACCATTACAGCTTCATCTGAGGAAGTTAAAGCAGCCATGGACTCTTTAGCCAAGGATGCTGAGCGTTTAAGTCTATTAGCTGAGACGATTGATAAGGTCTCTCAGGATTTGCTTGTTCACTCTAAGTTTATCTCCGCTTTGGATGATAATATATCCGCTACGATTAGAGAGATGTTTAATGCCCTGAAGGAGGGGTATTATGCGGTTTCACGTGCCGAGGTTATAGACATAATTAATAAGGCCTTGAAGGCCCATGAGAATTGGAAGAATGTGTTGAGGGAGATAATCGAAAAGGGGGAGCTCCTTCCACTTCAGCTTGACCATACCAAGTGTGCTTTCGGGCACTTCTATTACGCTGTGCCCATGACAATTGCGGAAGTGGCTCAAGAGTGGAAGTCTATCGAAGACATCCACGCCAAGTTTCACGAAAGCGGAAGAAAAGCTATAGAAGCTATAAAGAGGAAGAACAAAGAAGAAGCTAGGAGATACTACGAAGAGGCGGAAAGAATCTCACACCAGATGCGTGATATATTCGAATCTATCTTAAGAAAGCTTTCAGGCCTTGAGGAGAAGAGGATAGCTGCTTTAAAGTAAAAGATTAGGATTTAAAGTTGCCGCTCGCTTTTTAAAAAGCGAGCGGCAACTTTAAATTAAAGCGAGCTTTTTAAGGCTTTCCCAAGTCTTTCTGCTCCTTCCATAAGCTTGTCTGGGTCAAGGAGGGAAAAAGCTAGACGTGCGTATCTTTTCCCTTTCTCTGGATTGTCAAAAAAGCCGGTTCCTGGCACAATTCCTACTTTGTACTCTTGAACGGCTTTCAAGGTCAGCTCTTCAGAGTCTATACCCTCGGGAAATCTTACCCAGAAAAAGAAACCGCCAGCAGGTATCGTGTATTCTACCCCAAGGGGTTTAAGGTGATCGTTAAGTCCTGTAGCTAATGCATCTCTTTTTTCTTTGTAAGTTCTTCTCAGCTTGTTTACATGTTCCTTGAGATTCTTCTTTAATAGGATCTTATATAGTGCATGCTGTAATATCGTTGGTGGACAGAGCTCCATGGAATACTTAACCAGGGAGGTCTTGCCAATTACCTCCTTTGGTGCGATGATCCATCCGATTCTGAGCCCTGGAACCATTACCTTTGAGAAACTTCCCAAGGATATAACTCTCTCTGTGTCTATCTTCGTTATGGATGGCAAAGCTTCCCCCTCGTAGCTTATGAAGTGATAGGGGTCATCTTCTATGATGAAGAAATCATATCTTCTTGCAAGCTCAACGAGCCTTTCTCTCCTTTCCCAGGAAAGGGTTACACCTGCTGGGTTGTGAAAGTTGGTTACGCTATAAAGGAACTTTATCCTTTCCTTTTTTAACTTTTCTTCAAGCTCATCTACTATCATTCCATTTTCATCTATGGATACTGATAGAAAGCTAGCATTGTACTTCTTAAATATGAGCATTGCCTCAGGATATGTAGGAGCTTCTACCGCTATCTTATCGCCCTTCTCTAAAAATGTTTGTCCTATTATCTCCAAGGCCTGCTGTGATCCTGTTGTGAATAGTATGTTATCTTCGGTTAAGCTCTTATTTATTATGCCCCAGTCCCTTAGCCAGCTTATTGTAAAGCTTTTAAGTTCAGGTATACCTCCAGCTATGCTGTATCTTAAGGCGTGGGCTCCCTGTTCGTCTATCACTTGGGTTATTGCTTCTTTAAACTCCTCCGTTGGATAAAGCTTAGGGCAGGGCTCCCCAGCTGCTAGAGATATAGTCCCCGGACTTCTCATAAGCCTAAGCATCTTTTCTATGCCAGATGGTTTCACTCTCTCACGCGCGAGGCTTGAGAACCTGCTTTCCCACTCCATAAAGCTTAACCTCCCTTTAGAAAGAGTTGTGCTATTTGAACGGCGTTTGTTGCCGCTCCTTTTCTTAGGTTGTCAGCTACTATCCACATATTAAGTCCGTGTTCAACAGTTTCATCTTTTCTTATCCTCCCGACGAATACCTCATCCCTTCCATCAACGTCAAGAGCAGTGGGATAAATCCCCTTTTGAGGTTCATCCATTAGTATCACACCAGGCGCTTGCTTAAGTATCTCTCTCGCTTTCTCAACACTTATTTCCCTTTCAAATTCCACATTCACCGCTTCAGAGTGTCCCCTGATTACAGGAACTCTCACAGTCGTTGCAGAGACCTTTATACTCGGATCCTCCATTATCTTTATCGTCTCTCTTCTCATTTTGTCTTCTTCTCTTGTATATAGATCCTCAAGGAAAACGTCTATTTGCGGGATCACATTGAAAGCTATCTTCTTGGGGAACACTTCTGGAGCTTCATCGGGACTCTCTATCTGTTTTTTAAGCTCTAATACTGCTTTCCAACCAGCTCCAGAAACCGCTTGGTAAGTAGCCACGACCACTCTCTTAATCTTTGCATAATCGTGAAGAGGTTTTAATGCTACAACCATCTGTATGGTAGAACAGTTTGGGTTTGCTATGATTCCCTTGTGCTTAAAGGCAGCTTTCGGGTTAACTTCTGGAACCACTAATGGTACCCAATCCTCATATCTGAACGCTCTGCTATTATCTATAACTAAGCTTCCTGTGGAAGCAGCTATCGGAGCGAAGTATTGGCTAACGCTTGTTCCAGCAGAGAAGAAGGTGAAGTCTGTTTTAACACTCTTTAGGCTGCTTTCAGAGAGAGCCTTTACTTTAACGCGCTCTCCCATAAACTCTAGCTCTTTCCCTTCAGAATTTTCCGATGCAAAAAGGAAGATCTCCTTTACAGGGAAGCTTCTTTCCTCAAGGACCTTTAATATTTCCCTTCCAACGGCTCCGGTAGCTCCTACAACGGATATAGCATACATGCCTATTCCTCCTCGAGCTTAAAGGCTTTGTGTAGAGCTCTTACTGCGGTATCGGCCTTTGCTTCTCTTATAACGCAGGATATCCTAACTTCGGAGGTACTTATCAGCTCTATGTTTATGTTGTTTTCAGCCAATGTTCCAAACATGATGGCTGGGATCTCTGGGTTAGAACATACTCCAGCGCCGACGATGGATACCTTAGCTACCTCCTTATCTCCAGTAACACCTTCTGCTCCTATCTCATCTGATAGCTCCTTTAGTATCTTCATTGCTTTTTCCAGGTCTCCCTCTCCTATGGTGAAGGAGATGTCGTTATACCCTCCCCTAGGCTCACTCTGGATTATCATATCTATGTTTATTCCAGATTCGGCTAATGCCTTTGTGAACTTATGGGCTATTCCAGGGATATCTGGAACCCCGAGGAGGGTAACTTTAGCTATTTTCTTGTCAACCGTTACCCCGGTTACTACACCCCTTCTTTCCATGCTTATCTCCTCCTTTACCCATGTCCCTTCATTATAGTTGAAGGAAGATCTAACATGAAGGGGAACAGAAAATCTTTTGGCAAACTCTACCGCTCTGTGTTGTAAAACCTTAGCTCCAGCTATAGCCATCTCAAGCATCTCATCGTAGGTTATCTCTCTTAGCTTCCTTGCTTCTGGGACTATTCTTGGATCGGCTGTGAAGACGCCATCCACGTCGGTGTATATCTCACAAACATCGGCTTTCATGGCAGCTGCTAAGGCTACGGCGGTTGTGTCCGAACCTCCCCTTCCAAGCGTAGTTATCTCTCCTTTTTCGTTCATTCCTTGGAAGCCAGCTACTATGACCACTTTACCTTTGCTTAGCTCTTCTCCTATCTTCCACGTATCCATCCTGACGATTCTGGCGCGTGTGAAAAGGCTATCTGTTATTATTCCTGCTTGTGCGCCGGTTAGAGAGATCGCAGGACACCCTAAATCATGTAAAGCTATGGAGAGTAAGGCTATTGATACCTGTTCCCCTGTTGAGGCAAGCATGTCCAGTTCCCTTTCTGGAGGAGAGGAAGAAAGGGTGTAAGCCATCTTAAGTAGCTCATCGGTAGTCCTTCCCATAGCAGATACAACTACAATTACATCGTGCCCTTCTTCCTTGGTTTTTTTGACCCTATGGGCAACATTTCTTATTAGGTCAAGACTTCCTACTGATGTTCCACCATATTTTTGAACCACAAGCATCTTTACGATACCTCCATTACAGTAGCTCCTCTATAGTCTATATCTGTTATTATGATCTCTACCTTATCTTTCAAAATCTCTTCCCACTTCTCCGCAAGTTTACTAGCGATGCTTCTTGCTTTTCCAAGAGGGGTGAAGAAAAGTAAGGTTGGCCCCGCTCCGCTTAATACCCCACCGTAGGCTCCTAACTTTATAGCTTCCTCAAAGAGCTCATACATACCTGGAACTAGGGGAGCTCGATATGGTTGGTGTATCCTATCCTCAAAGGCCCATCTTAATAGCTCTGGTTCTCTCTCTTCAAGGGCGGTTATAAGAAGGCTGACCTGTCTCATGTTGAAGATAACTTCCTCCCGAGAGTAGCTTTTAGGTAGAACTCTCCGAGCTTCTTCTGTTGGAACTCCGAAAGGAGGAACCAGAACGAACGTTTCTGCTGGAAAGCCCCGGACTCTGAGTCTATAAGGTTCGATGTTGTCCTCCTTGTTGTAAGCCAAGGTGATACCTCCGAAGAAGGCTGGGTAAACGTTATCCGGATGTCCTTCAAGCTCCACAGCGAGATTGAGTAGCTCCTTCCTCTTTAGGGGTTTACTCAGAAACCTATTGGCTAGTAGTAAGCCTCCTAAGTATGCCGTAGCACTTGAGCCTAAGCCTCTCTTCGTAGGAATGTTAACCTTTATGTTGATTCTTACACCTTTGGGAGGTTCTTCTTCCTTGAACTCAAAGGCTCTTTTAAAGGCTCTGTATACGGCGTTGTCTTCCCCCCTGCTTATGTCTTGAGTTCCCTCGACGTTTATTTCGACCCCTTCTTCGATCTCCTCGCATTCGAAGATGTTATAAATATTCCACGCTGTTCCTATTATATCAAACCCTGGTCCTAAGTTTGCAGAAGTTGCGGGAACCCTGACCCTTATCAACCCTAAAAATCACCTCCTAAATCTGGGCTAGCTTTATCACCTCCTCTAAGAGAGGAGGGCATGATGGTGGTTCTCCAACCACCTTTATGGCTATGTTTGGGTCCTTCAGCCCATGTCCCGTTAAGACGCAGACAACTTTAGATCCCTCTTTGAAGAATCTCTCTCTACTTAGCTTTATCACTCCTGCAATTGATGCGGCGGAAGCTGGTTCCACAAATACTCCTTCTCTTCGCACAACGGTTTTATAAGCTTCTAGGATTTCTTCATCGCTAACCTTATAGAAGCCTCCCCCAAGCTCCTTAACAGTATTTACCGCCCTTTGCCAGTGTGCGGGATTTCCTATTCTTATAGCAGTTGCTATGGTTTCGGGATTTTCAATGACCCTGTTTTCTACTATTGGGGCTGCTCCCTCCGCTTGAAAGCCAAGCATCTTCGGTAGCTTATTTATCCTTCCTATTTTCTTAAACTCCTTGAATCCCATTCCATAGGCGCTGATATTTCCGGCGTTTCCCACGGGTATCGCTAGGTAATCAGGCGCTTCTCCCAAAACCTCGCATACTTCAAAGGCTGCTGTCTTTTGCCCCTCAAGCCTATAGGGATTCAGGGAGTTGACAAGCGTTATAGGATATTTCTGCGTTAGCTCTCTTATTATTCTCAGACCATCATCAAAGTTTCCCTCTATCGCTATAACAGTTGCCCCTGCCGCCAGGGCTTGAGCGAGCTTTCCTAAGGCTATGGCTTTCTTTGGAATTATAACTATACACTTAAGTCCTGTTCTCGCAGCATAAGCTGCTGCTGATGCTGAGGTGTTCCCCGTTGATGCGCATGCTATCGCTACTGCGCCTTCCTCTAAAGCTTTAGCTACAGCCATAACCATTCCTCTATCTTTAAAGGAACCCGTTGGGTTTGCCCCCTCATACTTCAAATAAAGCTCAAAGTTAAGGGCAAACTCCTTTTCGATATTTCTTGCTCTTATAAGAGGAGTGTTTCCTTCTCCAAGAGTGATGATAGGTGTTTTCTCTGTTATTGGTAGAAACTCACGCCATTTTCGCATAACACCTTCCGAGTCCATGGCATATCCTTACTCCTTTAAGTTATTGACTATCTCTATGGCCCTGTCTACATCTTTGTCTTCTCCCCAAACGGCGATTATCGATGCTCCTTGAGAATCGTTTAGTCCTCCTTTAGCCACCAAGAAGGCTTCTACATTAGCAAGTATGAAGAATGCCTCTATTTCCGTTATAACTTTGCCGTAGGCTACCGGCATAAGCCCTATCTTAAGGCCATCGGAGTAGTCTAGCTCTTCTATTCCTAACACCGATGATGCTAGCTTTACTGATGGAATCAGCTTCTCCAGGCCAACAGGTATTATCAGCTTCACCCCTCTGGATACGACAGGTCCAATTATCTTCCCTATCGTTCCTCCCACTTTGTTGCCAAGCATAATTCCAACGTTTCCTTCGAAGTCTATGGCGTTTGCTCCCTTTATTATCACATCGTTTTTCCCAAGCTTGTCTAATACGCTATCGTAGGGCTCGTCTATCTGCTTACCCTTGTAAATTATTATTGGAGGTAGCCTTCTTTCGGCTGGTGATATGCAGAGCTTTCCATTTTCTATGTAACCTATGACGAATCGATCCTTTTCAATCTCTCTTCCGAGGATTTCCTCCGCTACATATCCATTGGTTGAGCCTGGATTTATCACTATGTACCCCTCTTCCAATGCTTTTTTAACTTCCGGCAGATTTGCCACAGCCTTGGCTATCAGCCTCTTGGCCTTCCGCGTTTTCAACACGAACAGAGCCTTCTTCATGCTTTATGTTCACCCCTTTTGGAGAAGTTTGCGGTTTAATAAATAATATCACAGCTAGGTTTATCTGAAAAGATCTGACTTAAGCTTTGTGGTATAATGACCTAAAAGGGGGTGATCCTTGATGAGAAGGATTATCTTGGGCCTGGAGGTTTTGACCTTTCTCGCATTGGCTTCTCTTGCGTTTGCCGTTGGGAATCCCGCTTTAAATTACGCTGAGAGCGTTTTTTTTAATGAGAGAAAACCCAACCCTGAGGTTTTCTCCTTTATTAAGAAGCTGGGGGATGATAGAAAGCTCGACGACCTTGAGAAGCTTTATATAAACTATATAGCTCAAGTTGATCCTAAGCTTCAGCATAAGTTCTTAAGTTATGCCATGGATGGTAATATAACCGAATCGGAGATAGATTCTCTACCGGACCTTCACGTGCTTTACGAGGATTTCGTGGATAACCGAAACGGCTGGCCTGAGGTTAGCACTTACGAGAGGAGGATTTATGTAGCTAACGGTGGGCTTTTCATTCAGATGGAGCGTCAAGACCTAACAGCTTTATGTTTGCCCGCAAGCGTCCAGCCTTATATTAGCAGATATGCTAATTACTCATATAGCGTGGATATAGCTGTTAAGGAAAGCGGTTATACTGGTACCGATGTTATATATGGGCTGATGTTTAGGGTTAAGGATCTTGATAATTTCTATATGTTCCTTCATAGGGGAGATGGTGCTTTTTCGCTTCAGGTTCTTGATAAGGGAAAGCCTCGTATCGTGAAGGATTGGGCAAAAGGGCCTTTGAGCTTTAGTATCATGAAGGTGGTAACCGATGGGGATAAGATTAGCTGTTACGTTCTCGTTCCCGGTGAAGGCGATAAAAAGATATTTGAGACTCGTGATTCTACGATTCCTTCAGGTGGAATAGGTTTGGTGGCTATGGGAAGCGTTAAAATTAAGTTCACTAATTTGAACGTGATAGTTCCAAAGGGGGAGGTTTTAAGGTAAGATAGAGCTCCTTTACGATATCCTTGGGAGAGTAGTTTACCTTATAGAAAAATGGGGATATACAGGAGTCTTCCTTTTAATGGCTGTGGAATCTTCGTTTTTCCCTTTTCCGAGCGAGGTTGTGGTCCCACCTGCGGCTTATCTTGCTTCGCAGGGGAAGATGAATTTTTGGCTTGTGGTTTTTTGGGGGACTATGGGAAGCCTTTTGGGAGCGTGGTTTAACTATATCTTGGGATATAAGCTTGGTAGACCTCTTTTAATTAAATATGGTAGATTTTTAATGATATCTGAGAGAAGCTTAAAAAGGGCGGAGGTTTTCTTTGAAAAGTACGGGGGTATAAGCACATTTATATGTAGACTAATACCGGTCGTTCGACAGTATATATCTCTTCCTGCAGGTGTGGCTAAGATGCCAGCCTTTCCCTTCACGATTTATACATGCTTAGGGGCTGGGATGTGGGTGTATCTTCTTGCCCTTGTGGGGTACCATGTGGGGAATAACATCGACCTAGTTAGAAGGTATTCTGAGGAGGTAGGGATTTTTGCCCTTTTGGGTGGAGGGGGTCTACTTCTCTATCATCTTCTTAAGAGGAGGGTTGCTTAGCCCTCCTCTATTATCTTAGCTAATATATCTCCAACCTCCCAGGTTTTTGTTTCTCCACCGAGGTCGTAGGTTCTTATCCTTCCCTCAGTTAGCGCTTTGCCTACCGCTCTTTCTATTTCTTTAGCTGCTTCTTCCTCTCCTATGTGATCAAGTAGCATAGCACCAGCTAGTATGGTAGCTAGAGGATTTGCCTTTCCGGTCCCCTTGTATTTCGGTGCTGAACCGTGAATGGGCTCGAACATCGATACCTTTCCAGGATTAATGTTTCCCCCAGCCGCTAAGCCCAATCCTCCTTGAATCATAGCGCCTAGGTCTGTTATTATGTCGCCAAACATGTTTGGTGCTACTATAACCTTGTAGTTTTCTGGGCTTTTAACCATCCACATTGTGATGGCATCTACAAAGGCATAATCTTTCTCTATATCTGGATATTCGCTACCCACTTTCTCAAAAACATCTCTCCAGAGGGAGTAGACATTCGTTAAGACGTTTGCTTTGTCAACGGCTGTAACCTTGTTTAACCCCTTCTTTTTAGCTAGATCGAAGGCATACCTTATTATCCTTTCACAACCTCTTCTTGAGTTTATCCCTATTTGATAGGCATATTCGTCGTCAGGGTTTATATCTATGGAAAGGTTGATCTTAGCGTTATAAAGATTTCTCTTAAGGTTAAAGGAGCTTTCTCTTTTTGCCCCCTTCCAGCGATCACCAAGTCCCACGTAGAAGTCCTCAGTGTTCTCTCTGACAACGTAGAAGTTGATATCCTCTGGTCCCTTGTCCTTTAAAGGCGTTGGGACTCCGGGAAGGAGCTTTATCGGGCGGAGGTTTACGTATAGGTCGAGCTCAAACCTTAGCTTAAGCAATATCTCCTTTTCCAGGATCCCAGGTTTAACTCTTGGATCTCCCACCGCTCCTAAGTATATAGCGTCCATCTCCTTCATTTCCTCTATGGCGCTGTCTGGTAAAAGCTCACCGGTTTTAAGGTAGTGGTCTGCTCCCCATGGATACCATGTCCATTCGATGGAAAAGCCGTATTTTCTTGCCGCTGCTTCGAGAACCTTTACACCTTCTCTTACTATTTCCTCTCCTATTCCATCTCCTGGGATTACTGCGACTCTGTACATCCAATCATTCACCTCCAAGCTTTCTCCTTACATAGTTCACCAATCCACCACTTGCAAGTATCTCAAGCACCGATTCTGGGAGTGGTTCAGCTTTAAACTCCAAGTTCTTGGTTAGATCTTTTATTATTCCCTTTTCCAGGTCTATTTCAACCTCATCTCCGTTTTCTATCTTCTCCGAGGCTTCTTCTGACTCAAGTATTGGTAGTCCTATGTTTATTGCGTTTCTGAAGAATATCCTCGCAAAGGAGGAGGCTACAATGCAAGATATACCGCAAGCCTTTATGGCTATAGGAGCATGTTGGCGAGAGCTACCACATCCAAAGTTTTTCCCAGCCACTATTATATCCCCCTTACTTACCCTTTCTTTGAAGTTTGGGAATATGGGTTCGAAGCAGTGCTTCCCAAGCTCTTCTGGATCGGTTGTATTAAGGTAGATGGCAGGTATTATTACGTCTGTATCTATGTCGTTTCCGAACTTCCAAGCTTTCCCTTTGATCATCCCTTCATCACCTCTTCTGGGCTTGCTATTTCACCGGCTATGGCGCTTGCTGCTGCAACAGCTGGCGAAGCCAGATAAACGTAACTATCCTTATGTCCCATTCTCCCTATGAAGTTTCTATTAGTTGTAGAGATACAGGTCTCTCCCTTAGCCAGCACCCCCATGTGACCTCCTAAGCACGGTCCACAGGTGGGGGTTGAAACGGCCGCTCCGCTTTCTATAAAGGTCTCGATATATCCAAGCTTTAAAGCTTCCTTGTAAACTCTTTGGGTTCCAGGGAATATTATGACTCTCACATCGGGATGGACTTTCTTCCCTTTAAGGATTTCAGCGGCTATGGCTAGGTCTCTTAACCTTCCGTTGGTACAGGAGCCTATGACGACTTGATCAACCTTCACTCCTCTTAATTGGCTTACCCCTTTAACGTTAGCCGGGGAGTGAGGCATGGCTACTTGAGGCTCGAGCTCGCTTAAATCCCATTCATATATCTTTTCGTATTCGGCGTCAGGGTCACTCTTAAAGATCCTATAATTCCTCTTTGCTCTTCCATTAAGATACTCTATGGTTTTTTCATCAGGCTCTATTACTCCGCACTTTCCTCCTGCTTCTATCACCATGTTGCAGATGGTAAACCTGTCATCCATAGGTAGCTCTCTTATCACATCTCCAGAGAACTCCATAGCCCTGTAGAGAGCACCATCTACCCCTATCTGCCCTATGGTGAAGAGGATTATATCTTTGCCTCCAACCCATCTTTTAAGCTTTCCGTGATAGATGAACTTCATCGTCCTTGGAACTTTAAACCATAGCTTCCCCAGTGCCCAAGCCGCTGCTAGGTCTGTGCTTCCTACTCCTGTGGCGAAGCAACCAAGCGCTCCATAGGTGCAGCTATGAGAATCCGCTCCAATGATCACATCGCCTGGTAGAGTTAGCCCCTCTTCATGTAGTAGGACGTGTTCGATTCCTCCCCTTCCAACCTCAAAATAATGCTTTATCCCATATTCTTTCGCGAACTCCTTCACGAGCTTTGCTTGTTCTGCCGATTTAATGTCTTTGTTTGGGGTAAAATGGTCAGGGATGAGTGCCACTTTTTCCGGATCGAACACCTTCTTTGCCCCCATAAGCTTAAAATCCTCTATAGCTAAGGGGGCTGTGATATCGTTGGCGAAGGCCAAATCTATGTCGGCTTCAATCAACCTGTCTGGCTTAACTTCATCTTTAGTGTGGGCTTGAAGTATCTTTTCAATGATCGTTTTTCCCAAACGAAGTCACCTCTCTTTCTAAAATGATATTTCAATCCTTTATGAATTAAGTATATTATTCTTCATAGCTCTTTGTCAAGATAGAGGGGTATAGTTGTAACTTCCTTCCTATTTTTCTTGACACTTATTAATGCTAATTCTAAAATTTAGCTTAGATTGCCCGTTATTTTTCGGAAGGGGGGTAAGAAATGCTTTTAACGGTGGATGTTGGTAATACGAACATAGTTATGGGTTTTTATAAAGATAGCGAGCTCGTTAGGGCTTGGAGGCTGTCTACCGATAGGGGTAGAACCAAGGATGAATATGCAATTCTCCTTGATTCGATAATGAGAATGTCCTCTATTGCTCCTAAGGATGTTAAAGGGGCGGTGGGAGCTAGCGTTGTTCCTCCCCTTGTGGAATCTATAACTAAGGTTGTGAAGGAGTGTCTTTCTCTTAACATCCTTTGGGTTTCCTATAAGCTTGATTTAGGGATAAGGTTAGCGGTTGAAAATCCAGCTACCGTTGGTGCTGATAGAATAGCTAACGCTGTGGGTGCCTACTTTTTATATGGAGCGCCTGTTATAGTCGTAGATATGGGAACTGCGCTTACTTGGTGTGCCGTGGATGAAGGTGGGAATTGGCTCGGAGGTGCGATATTTCCTGGGATAAAGGTAGCTTCAGAGGCATTATTTGCTAGGACGGCTTTATTGCCTAAGGTGGAGCTTAGGAAACCCATGTCTGCTATTGGAAAGACCACCGAGGAGAATATCCAATCAGGTTTTATATTTGGTTACGCTTCTATGATAGATGGTATGATAAGAAGGATAAAAAGGGAGTTAGGAGAGCATAGCTTTGTTGTTGCTACAGGTGGGCTTATAGATCTGGTTGCAGAGGAGTCTAAGGAGATAAACTTGGTTAATCCATGGTTGACCCTTGAGGGGTTAAGGATAATATACGAGAGAAATTCGTGATAAGGCTATTTTTAGCTCCTATAGCTGGGATAACTAAAAGCCCCTTTAGAAAGCTTATAGGTCGTGATAACGTAATAGATTATGCTTATACAGAGATGATAAGCGGTGTGGCTCTGTATCATCTTGATCCCAAGGCTTTGAGCTTGATTGATATAGCTCCCGATGAAAGTTCTGTTGGGGTGCAATTAGTTGGAGGAGACCCAGTTAAGATGGCCGAAGGGGCTAAAATAGCCGAGAGGTGGGGAGCTTCAAGCATCGACATAAACATGGGTTGTCCTGCTCGTAAGATCTTAAAAAGCGATGGTGGAGCTAAGCTTCTCTTGGACTTGGATAGAGCTCTTAAGGTTTTCTCTAAGGTTAGGGAAGCGGTAACCATTCCGGTGAGCGTTAAACTTAGGAAAGGCTGGCGGGGTAGGGAGACCTTTTTGGAGCTATCCAAGGTGTTGGAGAGGGAAGGAGTATCTTGGATAACACTTCATGCCAGGTATGTGGAAGATGGTTCCGAAGGGCCTGTTGATTGGGGTAGCATAAGGAGACTTAAAGAAGAGATTTCCGTTCCAGTTATAGGGAACGGAGGGGTGAATAAAGCTGAAGATGCTTTAGCGATGGTTGAGTTCACAAAGTGTGATGGCGTTATGCTTGCAAGTGGGGTATTAAGAAACCCCTTTCTTCCGAGGCAGATAAGGGAGCTCGAAAGTAAGGGATACTATACTAAAGAGTCATCCTTAGATAGAATAAACTGGCTTTTAGATTTTTGCCATGAGGTTAAAAGCTTATATGGGGATGATAAGGGAGCTAAGTACGTTAAGGCGATAATCCCGTGGATCTTAAGAGATATGAGTAGTTCAAGTTGGCTAAGGGGATATATATTGAGACTTGGGAGCCTCTCTAGCATGATGGAGGTTCTTGTCTCCGTAAAGTCAAAGATGGGAAGGGGTGAATAAATTGGGCGAAATCGATGAGATTTACAGACAGAGGCTTGTCAAGCTTGAGAGGTTGAAAAAGGAGGCTGGTTATGATCCTTTTAAGGTAGACAGGTATGTTAAAGCTAATAGCTCGCAGGAGATAAAGGATAGGTTTGGTTATCTGAAGGAGGATGAGGTAGCAGAAGAGGAAGTTTCTTTAGCAGGTAGGATAATGAGGCTTAGGTTTCATGGAAAGGCGAGCTTTGCACACATCAGGGATGAGACAGGTGATATTCAACTTTACTTTCAGTATGACAAGCTTGGAGAAGAAAAATATGGCTTTTTCAAAACGTGGGTTGACACGGGAGATATACTTGGGGTTAAGGGTTTCCCTTTTAGGACGAAGAGAGGGGAGCTTTCCATTTGGGTTACGGATTTCTCTCTCCTAAGTAAGGCCTTGAGAGCTCTTCCTGAGAAATGGCACGGCTTGAAGGATGTGGAAACTCGTCACAGGCAAAGATATCTTGACCTTATGGTTAACCTTGATAGCAGGAGAAAGTTCGTCATAAGAAGTAAAGTTATAAAGCTCTTCAGGGAACTTCTTGACGCGAGAGGGTTTATGGAGGTTGAAACCCCTATTCTTCAACCTATAGCGACAGGCGCTGCAGCGAAGCCCTTTATAACCTACCATAATGCGCTAGATATGAACCTTTACTTGAGGATAGCTCCTGAGCTTTACTTAAAGAGGCTTCTTGTGGGTGGTTTCGAGAAGGTGTATGAGATAGGTAGGAACTTTAGAAACGAGGGGATATCTACTCAGCACAATCCAGAGTTCACATCCCTTGAACTTTACTGGGCTTATGCCAATTATGAGGATATGATAAAGCTCTTCGAGGATATATTGAGTAAGATAGTTAGGGAGATAACCGGAGGGCTTAAGCTTGAGTATAATGGGATGGAGATAGACTTTACCCCTCCATGGAGAAGGATAACCATGAAGGAGGCCATAAAGCTGTATGCTGGTATAGACTTTGATAATATAGGAAACTTGGAAGAGGTCAAAGCTATAGCTAAGAGTAAGGGAGTGGAGCTTGAAAAGGCGGATAGTCTTCCCGCTGCCATGTTTGAGTTATTTGAGGAACTCGTTGAGGAGAAGTTGGTTCAACCGACCTTTGTTATAGGATATCCTGTGGAGGTTTCGCCTCTCGCTAAGAGAAATGCGGGGAACCCCGGTTTGACTGATAGGTTCGAGCTATTTATAGCTGGTTTTGAGGTTGCTAATGCCTTCTCTGAGCTAAACGATCCCATAGACCAGAGGCGAAGGTTTGAGGAGCAAGCTAAGAGGAGGGAGAGGGGGGATGAGGAGGCCCATCCGATGGATGAGGACTTCGTCAGGGCTTTAGAGTACGGTATGCCCCCAGCAGCGGGAATAGGAATAGGAATAGATAGATTTGTTATGATTTTGACTGGCTCTACCTCTATAAGGGAAGTTATCCTCTTTCCTCATCTGAGACCGGAAAGGGGGATTGATGAGGATGGGGAGGGAGATACCGAAGAGCGTACTTGAGGAGGTAGAAAGGTTAAGGAAAGAGATAGCATATCATGACTATAGGTACTATATCCTGAATGACCCTGTCATCTCCGATGCTGAGTATGATAAGCTTATGCGTAGGCTTAAAGAGCTTGAGGCAGCCTATCCTGAACTTATCACTCCAGACTCCCCTACTCAGAGGGTTGGAGGGGCTCCCGCTTCGGAGTTCAGAAAGGTTAGGCATGAGGAACCCATGCTGAGCTTAGATAACACTTTCTCTAAGGAGGAGCTTTTGGCTTTCGATCAGAGACTTAAGAAGTGGAGCGGAGAGTCAGAGATAGAATACGTTGCAGAGCATAAGATAGACGGTGTATCGGTGTCTTTGATTTACGAAGATGGGGTTTTTACCGTTGGAGCCACGCGAGGTGACGGTTTAACTGGTGAAGATGTTACCGCTAACCTCAGGACCATAAGAACTCTTCCTCTCAGGTTGATTCGTGAGCTTCCGGGAAGGCTTGAGGTTAGGGGGGAGGTTTTCCTTACTAAGGAGGAATTCGAACGCATAAATAAGGAAAGGGAGGAACTGGGCTTACCTCTTTTTGCGAATCCAAGGAATGCGGCAGCTGGATCTCTTCGCCAGCTTGATCCAAGGGTTACGGCTTCTCGAGCTTTAGACATATTCGTATATTACTTGATCAATCCTGAGAAATGGGGAATATATACTCAATGGGATGCGCTCAATTTTATAAAGGATCTGGGATTCAAAGTGAACCCCTATTCTAAGCTATGTAAGGATGTAGAAGAGGTTTGGAGATATTGTGAAGAGTGGGAGAAAAAAAAGGGTAGCCTAAGCTACGCTGTTGATGGTGTGGTCCTTAAGGTTAATAGGATAGATCTATGGAAGAAGCTTGGTGCAACGAGTAAGAGCCCGCGCTGGGCTATAGCCTTCAAGTTTCCTCCTGAGGAAGCCGTGACCAAGGTTTTAGACATAATCGTTAATGTTGGGAGAACAGGTGTTTTAACCCCTGTGGCCGTTCTTGAACCGGTTCACCTTGGTGGTACTATAGTCAAGAGGGCATCCCTTCATAACGAGGATGAGGTCCGTCGTAAGGATGTTAGGATAGGAGATTGGGTTATAGTTAGAAAGGCTGGGGAGATCATACCTGAGGTGGTCAAGGTTATAGCTGAAAGGAGAACCGGAAGTGAGAGAGAGTTCAAGATGCCCGACAAGTGCCCTGTTTGCGGTGCTACCGTGGTGAGACCCGAGGATGAAGTCGCCCATAGATGTATAGGCATAAACTGCCCAGCTCAGCTTAAAGAGAGGATAAGGCACTTCGCAAGCAGAGATGCTATGGATATAAGAGGTTTAGGGCCAGCCATAATAGAGCAGTTGGTGGAAAGAAAGCTTGTTAAGGATATAGCTGATCTATATTACCTGACTTATGATGATATCCTTTCCCTTGAGAGGATGGGACCTAAGAGCGCTTCCAACCTCGTAAAGGCTATAAATGCTAGTAAGAATAGACCTCTCGCTAACCTGATATTTGGCCTCGGTATAAGATACGTTGGTAAGGTTGTGGCTAAGCTCCTTGCGGATAACTTTAAGACGATGGATAAGCTCTCCAAAGCTTCTTACGCTGAGCTTATGGAGATAGAAGGAGTTGGTGAGAAAGTAGCTACAAGCGTATATAAGTTTTTCAGAGAACCACAAACCTTAGAGCTTTTGGAGAAGATGAAAAAGGCTGGAGTTAACATGGGTGAGGAGCTTAAGGAGAGGGAGATAAGAGAGAACTTCTTTAAGGGAAAAACCGTTGTTTTCACTGGAGAGCTTAAGAGCTTTACGAGGGCAGAGGCTTCCAAGGTTCTTGAGAGCCTTGGGGCTCAGGTTTTAAACAGCGTGAGTAAGAAGGTAGATTTGTTGATAGTTGGAGAAAACCCTGGGTCTAAGCTGGATAAGGCCCTATCTATGGGAATCCAGATAATGAGGGAGGACGAGCTCCTGGAGAAGCTTAAGGAGATGGGAATCGAAGGTGAGGTTAAAGTAAAGAGGGAACCCACTTTGTTTTAAGGAGGGTAAGGTGAGAAATGAAGGTCTCGAGGGGTGACGTTGAACACATTATGAAGTTGGCGTATTTGGATCTAAAGGGAGAGGAGAAGGAGAAAATGATACATCATTTCAGTAGGATACTAGAGTATTTCGCTAAGCTTCAGGAGCTGGATACCGCTAACGTTGAGCCGTTAAGCCATGTTATCGAGGAGTCCACTCCCTTAAGGGATGATGAAGTGGGAGAAGGATTATCGCAAGAAGATGTTTTAGGCATGGCTCCTGATAAGGAAGGGGGATACATTAAGGTTCCAAGAATAGTTTAGCGAAGGGGGGAGATGTTTTGGAGTTATGCGATATGCCAGCTTGGAAGCTTAAAGAGATGATATCAAAGGGGGAGATTGGGCCTGAAGATGTTCTTGATTCCGTGTTTAATAGGATAGATGCCGTTGAGGGGACGTTAAATTCTTATATAACACTTCTTAGGGATAGTTCCTACGCTCAGGCCAAGGAGGTTAAAAGGAGGCTTAAGGAGGGTGAGAGTTTACCCCTTGGTGGGATCCCAATTGCTATTAAGGACATAATTTGTACCAAGGGGATTGAAACTACATGTGCTTCAAAGATACTTAAGGGATTTCGTCCTCCTTACGATGCTACGGTTGTGGCTCGAGTTAAGAGAGCAGGTGGGATAATAGTAGGTAAAACGAACCTTGATGAGTTTGCGATGGGCTCTTCTACTGAAAATTCTGCCTTTGGTCCTACGCGAAACCCTTGGAATCCGGAGACCGTTCCTGGTGGATCAAGCGGTGGCTCTGCGGCTGCTGTAGCTGCCGGTGAGGCCATATTAGCTTTGGGTTCAGATACGGGTGGGTCGGTTAGACAACCTGCGGCCTTCTGCGGTATAGTTGGCTTGAAGCCAACCTATGGTTTAGTTTCAAGATATGGTCTTATAGCTTACGCTTCCTCTCTGGATCAGATAGGTCCCATGACCAAGGATGTCAAAGATTGCGCGCTCTTGCTTCAGGTTATAGCAGGAAAGGATGACAAGGATTCCACCTCTATAAAGTTGAATCTGCCTAACTATCTTGAAGCTTGCGAAGTTAAGGATCTTAAGGGTATAAAGATTGGGCTTCCAAGAGAATGCGTCAGTGAATCTATCGATAGATCGGTCGCTCGCGTGATAGAGGAGGCTAAGAGGGTTTTTGAGAAGCTTGGGGCTAAAGTGGTGGAAATATCTCTACCTCACATTGAGTACGCTCTTCCTACTTACTACATAATAGCTCCCGCTGAGGCTAGCTCCAACCTCGCGAGATATGATGGTGTTCAATATGGACTAAGGCTCAAGGCTGGGTCGTTGAGGGAGATGTATCTCGAGACGAGGACGAACGGTTTCGGTGAGGAAGTTAAGAGAAGGATAATGATAGGAACTTATGTTCTAAGTGCTGGATATTATGATGCCTTTTACCTTAAAGCTTTAAAGGTGAGGAGATTAGTTAAGGAAGATTTTGATGAAGCTTTCAAAGAGGTTGATTATATATTAACTCCCACATCTCCAACGCCAGCATTTAAGATAGGAGAGAAGATAGATGATCCTATACTTATGTATCTCTCTGATGTATTTACGGTTCCCGTTAACTTGGCTGGAATTTGCGCTATATCTATAAATGGTGGGTTTTCGGATGATGGGCTGCCGATAGGTATTCAGATAATAGGAAGGGCTTTTGACGAATATGGGGTTCTGGGGGTTGCATCTGCCTTCGAAGCTGAAACCGAGTGCCATAGTCGTAGGCCTTATCGGAGGTGAGCGGATTTGGAATTGAAACCCGTTATCGGCCTTGAGATTCATTGTCAGTTGTTGACCAAAACTAAGCTGTTTTGTTCTTGCCCTACGGATTATGTTGGTAGGGAGCCTAACACCATAGTTTGTCCAGTTTGCTTAGGGCTACCTGGTTCTCTCCCCGTTCTAAATAAGGAAGCGCTAAAGCTTGCTTTAAGAGCCGCTTTGGCTTTAAACTGTACTATACTGAAAAAGACTAGGTTTCACAGGAAAAACTACTTTTACCCTGACCTCCCAAAGGCTTATCAGATATCTCAGTATGATATTCCCTTAGCTGTAAACGGTTATCTTGTGATCGATGGGAAGAGGATAAGGATAAGAAGGGTTCACATGGAGGAGGATGCTGGGAAGCTGGTTCACCCCACGAAAACCGGTAGGCTGGAGGGAGCGGAATACTCATTGGTCGATTTCAACAGGTGTGGTGTTCCTCTGATAGAGATAGTTACCGAGCCAGATATTTCGTCTCCTGAGGAGGCTAGGAACTTCGTTATGGAGTTAAGAAGTCTAGTTCAGCATCTTGGCGTTTCTGACGGAAACATGGAGGAGGGGTCTTTAAGGTGCGACGCTAACATATCCATATCTGTAGACGGAAAGTTTGGAACAAAAACAGAGATAAAGAACATGAACTCCTTTAAAGCAATTGAGAGGGCCTTAGCTTATGAGATAAACAGGCATATGGAGGTAATCCTTTCGGGCGGGGAGGTCATTCAGGAGACGAGGCACTGGGATGATTCGAAGGGTATCACTACCTCTTTAAGAGGGAAGGAGGAAGCGCATGATTATCGCTATTTTCCCGAACCAGACCTTCTTCCATTATTCATTTCTGATGAAATGGTATCTGAGATAAGTAAAACTATGCCAGAGCTTCCCTGGGATAGGAGAAATAGATGGAAGATGGATTTTGGCCTAGGAGATTATGAAGTTTTTGTGCTCAGCTCATCTAAGGTTTTGGGAGATTTCTTCGATGCCTGCGTTAGGGAAATAGGTAAGCCCAAAGAGGTTTCCAATTGGATTCAGGTGGAGCTTTTGAGGATAGTTGATGATCTAAGGCTCAAGATAGAGGATTGTTACTTCGCTATTCCTTACCTTAAAGAGGTTTTGGAGCTTTTAGAAAAGGGCGTGATTAACAATCAGGTTGCGAAAGCTGTGTTTGAGGAATCGATAAGGGAGAGGAGGGCACCAATAGATATAGTTAAATCTAAGGGGTTGGAGCAGGTTAGCGATGAGGAGGCTTTAAAAGATGCGGTTAAGAGGGTTTTGGAAGAGAATGAGGATGCGGTGAAGTCATACCTAAGTGGGAAGGATAAGGCTTTTAACTTCCTTCTTGGGCAAGTGATGAAGGTTACCAAGGGCAAAGCTAACCCAGCCGTGGTTAGAAAGGTTTTGGAGGAGGAGCTTAAGGCCCTTTCATGAGGCTTTCTATAGAGAGGATGGTTTATGGAGGATATGGCATTTCCCGTACACCTCAAGGGGTTGTTTTCGTGAGGGGAGCTTTAAAGGGTGAGGTTGTTGAGGTGAGGGTGACCGAAATTAGAGGGGATTACTCCTTGGGTGAGGTTAGTGAGGTCATAGACCCTTCTCCCTTTAGGGTTTCTCCTCGCTGTCAGTTCTTCGGTTTATGTGGGGGTTGTGATTGGCAGCATATATCCTATGAGGGGCAGATAACTTTTAAGGAAGAAGCCTTGGAGGAGGTCTTTGAGAGGATAGGAAAGGAGAAGGTTAAGCCTGAGCTGATTTATAAGGGCCAAGCTTGGGGGTACAGATATAGGGTTCGATTCCATGCAGATCATAGAGGTAGGCTTGGCTTCTTTAGGAGAGGAACGAACGAGGTCATTTGGATAGGAAGTTGCCCTGTTCTCGTTTCTACGATTAATGAGGCAAAGCTGGTCTTAGATGAGATTGGCGCTTTCGAAAAGGGTACGGAGGTTTCCATAAGAAGCAATTATGGTAGGGATAAAAGCGAGGTCTTGGTCTCTTGTAGCAAGATTAGGAAAGAGAGGAGGAAAAGGTTAAAAGAGCTGCCCTTCTTTATAGTCGAAAGAGGGTTCACACTAAAGGGTAGGTCTTACACTTATGAGAAATGGTGTGGCCTTAATCTTAAGTTTTCCTATGATTCTTTTTCCCAAGTTAATCCTAAGGTTGCAGAGGAGTTATATCTTTTTATAGTTAGGGAGCTTAAAGAGTTTGAGAAAATATGGTATCTTTATAGCGGGGTTGGGATTTTGGGGATGTTGCTTGCTCGCGAGGGTAAAGAGGTTAAGCTTATCGAAGCTAACGAGTCTGCTGTTAAGGATGCTCAGGAAAATCTCAAGGAACATAGTCTCTTAGGGTTAGCCGAAGTCATAAGGGGAGATGCAGAGGAGGTCTTTCCATCTTTAGTTTCCGATTTCGATGGAGAGGCGCTTGTAGTTGATCCGCCAAGGCAGGGTATTGGAAAGGGCATAATTCAAGCTTTAAAGGGAAGCAGTATTAAGAAGGTGGTCTATGTTTCCTGTCATCCTCCAGTATTGGCAAGGGACCTGCTTCGCTTAAGGGGAGCAGGTTATGATCTTGAATCCTTGAAGTGGGTTGATATGTTTCCTCAAACGTCTCACATAGAGGCAATTGGGATATTCTGTAAAAAAGGAGGAGGTTAGAAGATATGGGGTACGGGCCTTCTGACATTAGAAACGTAGGTTTAGTTGCACATGGTAGTGCAGGAAAAACGTCTCTGGCTGAGGCTATTCTCTTTAATGGAGGATCGATCACTAGGTTAGGTAGGGTGGATGACGGAAATACCGTAATGGATTTCGACCCAGATGAGATTAAGAGGAAGATATCCATTAACGCGGCAGTTGCCTTCATCGACTATAGAGGGAAGAGAATAAACATAGTGGATATGCCTGGGTATGCCGACTTTGTAGGAGAGGTTTTGGCTCCCATAAGGGTTTGCGATAGCATTATAAGCGTTGTTTGTGCTGTTTCCGGTGTTGAGGTGAATACTGAGAAGACGTGGGAGTATGCAACGGAGCTTGGTCTACCGAGAATGGTTTTTATAAACAAGCTTGATAGAGAGAGGGCTGATTTTTACAGGGTTTATGAGATGGTTAAGGACTACCTTTCTCGAAATGCGGTTCCCATAACCATCCCAATAGGAGCTGAACAGTCTTTCACGGGGGTTGTTGATCTACTTAAGGAGAAGGCTTACATATATGAGAGGGACAGGAGTGGGAAGTTTCGAGAGGATAAGATACCTGCCGACATGGAGAAAAGAGTCGCTGAGATAAGGGAGATGTTGATAGAGAAGATAGTTGAGACCGATGAGGAGCTCATGGAGAGATATCTTGAGGGGAGTGAGATATCCCCTGAGGAGATAACGAGGGCGATGAGGAAGGCGGTTTTAAGCGGGGAAGTCGTCCCTGTGCTTGCTGGATCTGCTTCGGAGAATATAGGTATAAGACAGCTTATGGATTACATTGTTGATTTGCTGCCTTCCCCCTCAGATAGACCTCCCGTGAAGGGAAGTCATCCTGATACTGGAGAGGAGATATTGAGGAGTCCAAGTCCATCTGATCCCTTTTCTGCATGGGTATTTAAGGTGGCTTTGGATCCCTATGTGGGTAAGCTCGTATATATGCGGGTCTGGTCTGGAGAAGTTGCTGCCGATTCTAACGTTTTAAATTCAACTAAGAAAGAAGAGGAAAGGTTAAGCAATCTATCTTACCCGATGGGGAAGAGCCTGATTAAGGCTGATAAAGCTATAGCTGGTGATATCGTGGTTATAGCTAAGCCTAAGGTGAGCGGTTTCGGTGACACGCTTTGCGCTAAGGATGCTCCTATAGTTTTCCCGAGCGTTAAGTTCCCTGAGCCGGTTTACTTCCTCGCTATAGAGCCTAAGACGAAGGGAGATGAAGATCGCTTAAGCAACGCTCTCCAGAGATTGATGGAAGCGGACCCGACTTTCAAGTCTTACAAGAACGTTGAGACGGGGGATACGGTTATAGCTGGCATGGGTGATATTCATCTTGATGTTGCCATCGATAGGATGAAAACGAGATATAACGTAGATTTAAACGTGAGAATGCCCAAGATTCCTTATAGGGAGACTATTAAGGGGAGGTCTAAGGCAGAGGGTAAATATGTTAAGCAGAGCGGCGGTCGCGGTCAATATGGATGGGTATGGATAGAGTATGAGCCATTGCCTAGAGGAAGCGGTTTTCAGTTCGAGGATAGAATAGTTGGTGGAGTCGTTCCTAAGCAGTATATCCCAGCGGTAGAAAAAGGGCTTAGGGAGGCTATGCAGAAGGGTGTATTGGCTGGTTATCCAACCGTGGACTTTAAGGCCATACTTTACGATGGTAAATACCATGAGGTGGACTCCTCTGAGATGGCTTTTAAGATAGCTGCTTCCTTGTCCTTTAAGAAAGGTATAGCTGAAGCCAACCCAGTCTTGCTTGAGCCTATAATGGAGGTGGAAGTTACCGTTCCTGAAGATTATCTTGGTGACGTTATGGGTGATCTCAATAGCAAGCGTGGTAGGATATTGGGTATAGAGTCAAAAGGCAGGCTTCAGGTGGTCAAGGCCCTGGTTCCTATGGCTGAGATGGCCAGATATGCTATAACTTTGCGCTCGATAACCTCTGGAAGGGGAAGCTTTAGGATGAGCCTATCGCACTATGAGGAGGTTCCTCCTGAGATAGCCAAGAGGATAATCGAAGAGGCTCAAAGGGAGCAGGAGGAGGAGAGAAAGTAAAGTTTTGGGGAGGGGGTGTCTATGTTGAATAGAGAGGATATACTGAGGGATCTTGCGATAAGGGATGCTAAGACGAAGATTTTCTTTCTGGTCATAGACGGGCTTGGTGGCTTGCCGGTGAATGGTAAAACGGAGCTCGAGGCTGCTAATACGCCAAACATGGATAAGCTTGCCTATGAGTCATCTTGTGGTTTGCTTTATCCCATCATGCCTGGTTTGACGCCAGGGAGCGGTGCTGGGCACCTAGCTCTCTTTGGTTATGATCCTATAAGATATGATATAGGTAGAGGGATACTTGAGACGCTTGGTGTAGGAGCGGACGTTCGAAAGGGGGATCTGACCTGTAGGGGAAACTATGCAACTTTAAAGGATGGGATGATAATCGATAGAAGAGCAGGGAGGATTTCAACGGAGGTGAATCAGAGACTTACTGCTAAGCTTTCCATGGAGATAAGGGAGATAGATGGGGTCAAAGTATACTTATACCCTGGCATGGAGCACAGATTTGCGGTGGTTTTCAGGGGAGAGGGGTTGTCTGATAAGATTAGCGATGCTGATCCGCAGAAGAATGGCTTACCACCTGAGAGAGCGAAGGCTCTCTCTCCTGAAGCTAAAAGATCGGAGGAGATAGTTAATAAGTTTATAGAGAAAGCGAGCGAAGTTTTAAAGGATGAGTGGCCTGCTAACACTATTCTTCTAAGGGGGTTTGCTTTGCCGCCAGATATCCCTACGATGGAAGAGCTTTACGGGCTTAAGTGTGCTTCGGTAGCTTACTACCCTATGTATAGGGGGGTAGCTCAGCTTGTAGGGATGGAGCCGATCGAGACTGGTCCTGAGCCCGAGGATGCCTTTAATGCGGTTAAGGAGAATAAAGACAAGTATGATTTCTTTTATATACACGTAAAGAAGGCTGATTCCTACGGTGAAGATGGAGCTTTCGATAAGAAAGTTGAAGTTATAGAGAAGGTTGACAAAGCCCTTCCGATTCTGCTTGAGGCTTCCCCAGACGTTTTAGTTATAACAGGAGATCACTCCACACCCGCTCTTCTTAAGTCCCATAGTTGGCATCCAGTTCCCGTCCTTCTTTGGTCTCCCTATGTCTTGCCGAGCAAAATATCATCCTTCTGTGAGAGCGAGTGCCTCAAGGGAAGCTTGGGTATAATTTATGCGATTGACCTTATGCCCCTTGTTTTGGCTAACGCCCTAAGGTTAAAGAAATATGGAGCTTAAGGAGGGTAGTTTTAAATGGTCTGCAAGTTAAAGGGTAGGCACTTTTTGACGTTAGCGGATTTTACGAGGGAGGAGATAGAGACCTTACTTGAGACCGCTAAGGATCTAAAGCTTAAGGCTAAAAGGGGGGAGTTTCCTCCGCTTCTCGCTGGTAAAACACTTGCCATGATCTTTGAGAAGCCATCTACGCGGACCAGGGTATCCTTTGAGGTAGCTATGCTTCAGCTTGGAGGGCATGCTCTTTATCTTAGCAAAAACGATCTTCAACTTGGTAGGGGAGAGACGGTGGCGGATACTGCTAGGGTTTTGTCTCGCTACGTTGATTGTATAATGGCGAGGGTTTACTCTCACTCCACGGTTGAGGAGCTCGCTCGATTTTCCTCTGTACCCGTTATAAATGGTCTTTCCGATAAATATCATCCAACGCAGGTGCTTGGTGATCTTCTAACAATATGGGAGAAGAAAGGCAAGTTTGAGGGACTTAAACTTGTCTTCGTAGGTGATGGGGCAAACAACATGGCTCACTCCCTGCTTTATGGCTCCACCATAATGGGGATGGATATAACTATTTGCTCTCCTAAGGGTTATTATCCTGAGAAGGATGTTTTAGATAAAGCTAAGGAGTTTGCTAAAAGAAGCGGATCTAAGATAGAGATTTTAAGCGATCCTAAGGAAGCGGTTAGAGGTGCAGATATCTTATACACCGATGTTTGGGTTAGCATGGGCCAAGAAGCTGAAAAGGCTGAAAGAATGAAAATATTTGAGCCTTATAGGGTTAATAATGAGCTCGTCTCCTTGGCTAAGGAAGATGTTATAGTTATGCACTGTTTACCCGCTCATAGGGGAGAGGAGATAACCGATGATGTCATGGATGGGCCCAACTCGGTAGTTTTCGATGAGGCTGAAAACAGACTTCATGCCCATAAAGCAATATTGGCTCTTATAGTTATTTGAGCATGTATCCTCTTTTAGAGGTATACCTTGAAAAGATAAAAGACAATGCCTATAAGGTTTTAGACCTCTGTAGCTCTAAGGGTATAGACCTCGTTGCTGTGGTTAAAGGATGTTCTGCCTTTCCAGAAGTAGCTATAGCTTTAATGGATGCAGGGGTTAGGTTTCTTGGGGATTCGCGAATTCAAAATGTTAAGAAGCTCAGAAAGGCTGGTATCGCTGGCCCTATTATGCTTTTAAGGATTCCTATGCTTTCAGAAGTTAAAGACGTGGTTGAGTTAGTTGATGTGGCCTTGGTTAGCGAGATAAGCGTTATAAAGGCGATAGATTATGAGGCTGGTAAGCTTGGGAAACGTTTTAGGGTCGTACTTATGATAGATATGGGGGATTTGAGAGAAGGCGTTTGGCCGACTAACTTGCTTTCCTACCTTGACTTGATCAAGGGGCTTAAGAATGTGGAGCTTTGGGGGGTTGGAGCCAACTTTGGTTGCTTTGGTGGAGTTTTACCTACACCAGAATCGGTATCCATGCTTGTAGATTATGCTTCCTTAGCCCGAGAGTATACCCACTTTGATGTTCCTATAGTTTCAATCGGAGGAACGGTAGCTTTATTTCTGCTTGAAAATGGGGTTATGCCTGAGGGGGTTAATCAACTTAGGATAGGCGAAGCTATTCTTCTCGGAAGGGATGCTACGAGAGAGAGGAAGATTCCTTATCTGAGGCAAGATACCTTTTTACTTAAGGCTGAGATAGTAGAGCTGAAGTTCAAGCCTTCCGTTCCTATCGGTGAGATAGGTGTTGATGCTTTTGGAAAGAAACCCCAATTCGTGGATAAGGGGGTGAGAAGGAGGGCCATATTGGCCTTGGGTAAACAGGATGTGATTATCGATGGGTTATTTCCTCAGGCTGATGGTATTGAGGTCTTAGGGGGATCGAGTGATCATACTGTAGTAGATGTGACGGACTTTCCTAATCCGCTTAAGGTTGGGGACATTATAAGTTTCGAGCTTAGCTATGGCGCAATGTTAATGGCTTCCACTTCTCCTTATGTGAGCAAGGTTTTTTTTAGCTGAGTTGAGAAAGGAGGTAGGATTTAGAGATGGAAGCCCATCCCTATGGTTTCCTATCGTTACTCCCGCCACTGGTGGCGATAGTTCTCTGTTTCTTAACTAAGGAGGTTTTGTTTTCCCTCTTCGTGGGGATATGGATCGGGGCAACCATGGTAGCCGGTTGGAATCCGTGGAATGGTTTCTTTTCCACCTTCGATACCTATGTGTTGAGGGCTTTAGTTCCTAAGGATGGTGGGACCTGGAATATGGCTGTTATAATATTTTCCATGACTTTAGCTGGTGCAGTAGGGGTGATGAGTAGGAGCGGAGGAACTTTAGCGATAGCTCAGAGCTTAGCCAAGAGGGCTAAAACGCCCAAGGGAGCGCAGTTTTTCTCATGGCTTATGGGACTTATAGTGTTTTTTGATGATTATGCTAATACCCTTCTAGTAGGCAATACTATGAGGCCTCTTACCGATAGTTTGAGGGTTTCTCGTGAGAAGCTCTCCTATATAGTTGATTCAACCTCATCCCCCGTGGCTAGTTGGGCTATAGTATCGACATGGATAGGTTATGAGCTGGGTTTGATTCAGCAGGCTTTCGAGAAACTTGGTATTCAGGAAAATGCCTATCTTGTCTTCTTAAAGAGCATTCCCTATAGGTTTTATTGTCTGAGCGCGGTGGTGATGGTTCTCTTCATAATCTTGCTCGGGAGAGATTACGGTCCCATGTATCACGCTGAGGTCAGGGCAAGGACAACGGGTAAGCTTTTAAGGGATGATGCAAAGCCCTTAGCTTCTTCTGAGTTAACAAAGCTTTACGTTCCTGAGGGTAAACCTGTGAGGGCGATTAATGCTTGGATTCCTATATTAACCATGATAGTAGCTACCTTTGTTGGTTTGTGGTATAACGGTGGGGGTATGGAGAAGCCCTTAACCTTTACGGGGATTCGTGAAGCTATAGGTAACGCGGATGCATCTTTGGCGCTTATCTGGTCTTCATTCGCTACGAGCGCTGTTGCCATAATAATGGCAGTTTCGCAAAGGATACTTACGCTCTCGCAAGCCTTCGAGGCGTGGGTTGATGGGGCGAAGAGCTTGATAATAGCTGTGATGATACTTACCCTTGCTTGGTCGATCAAAGGCGTTTGCGACGATGTTAAAACTGCTGAGTACATAATCAATCTATCTAAAGGGGTTTTATCCCCTCAGATTGTTCCCTTTGTCGTTTTCTTGGTTGCGATCTTTGTTTCCTTCGCTACAGGAACTTCCTGGGGAACGATGGGAATACTTATGCCTCTTGCTATACCTTTGGCCCATGCTTTGAATGCTTCTATGATAGCGACGATAGGAGCTGTACTCACTGGAGCTGTTTTTGGGGATCACTGTTCTCCAATTTCAGATACGACCATAATGTCTTCCATGGCTTCCGTGTGCGATCATATGGATCATGTTAGCACTCAACTTCCTTATGCTTTAACCGTAGCGGTTGTGGCTGCGCTATTAGGTTATATCCCAGCAGGCTATGGTTTGAATCCTGTTATCTGCTTGTTAATGATATGGGGAGCTTTGCTGGCCATTGTGTTTCTTTTTGGAAAGCCTACAGACATTGGATCTTTGGAGTTTAAGCCCGAGGAGAAGATTTCTTTAAATTGATTCATCTAAAGCAGCTCAAGGGATATTTTTTATTCCTTGGGCTGCTTAGTTTATTTTGGAGGGAGATCCTTTGGAGGAAAAGGACAAGCTTGCGAGTGAGTTTCTCAGTTTAATCGAAAGGAAAGATTGGGCTAAGGCGATTTCCGTTGGTAAAGCGCTTGTTCGCATCGACCCTAAGAATAGCGAGTATAGGTATAAATTGGGTTTAGCTTTCTTCGAGCTTGGTAGCATCGAAGATGCTAAGAGAGAAGTGGAAAAGGCGGTTTTTATAGATCCCTATTTCGCTGAAGCAAGGAGCTTATTGGGGGAGATACTATATCGCTTGGGTAGAAGGGAGGAAGCCTTAAGGGAACTTAAGAAAGCTATAGAGTTGAAACCTGAGCTTGATAGAGCTTGGTGGAGCTTAGGTTACATATACGATGAGATGGGAAACTTTGAGGAGGCGATAGTTTGCTATAGGAAAGTTATAGAAATGAACCCTCGCAATGCTGATGCCTATAATGATCTGGCTGTAGTCTTGCTGAGGCAGGGATTGATAGATGAGGCGATAGGGAAGCTGGAAGAGGCAGTTAGGGTTGATCCTGATCATTATGGAGCACGGGTTAACCTGGGTTTATTATACATGGAGAAGAGACTTTATTCTCGTGCAGTTGATATCTGGAGAGACGTCTTAAGGTTGAATCCTCAGGATATAGATGCCCATGTTTTTCTTGGGGATTCTTATGCAGGTAAGGGATTGTGGCTAAAGGCGCTTATGTCTTGGAAGAAGGCGTTAGAGCTAGCTCCAGAAAGGAAAGACCTGCACTTGAAGTTAGCGAAAGCTTACGCCGAGGAAGGTGCTTGGGATGCAGCTTTTCAAGAGTCGCAAAAGGCCCTGAAGCTTGGTTTTGAAGACGGGGAGCTCTATTATCTGATGGGAGAATACTACTATAGGACCGAGGACTATAAACAGGCGATCGATCACCTTGAGAGAGCGAGGGGCTTGGGATTTAGTGAGCGTGAGCTTTATAACATTCTAGCCAAAAGCTATATCTTTATGGAAAGGTTTAAGAGCGCCGTTGCCGTTCTTGAAGAAGCCTTGAAGGAGGGGTTTGATGATAGAGATATGCTTCTTCTCCTTTCCTTAAGTTACGTTAGGAGTGGTGAGCCTGATAGGGCGATTTCTGTGCTTGAGGATCTCTCTCGTAAGGAGCCTAAGAATCTTGAAATTTTAAAGCAGCTTGCCAAGCTCTATCAAAGTCAGGGGAGGTTCGTTGATGCTCAGAGCTGTTGGAGGAGCGTATTAGATATAAATCCGGATGATAAGGAGGCTTTGGAAGCCTTGAGCAAGCTTTCCGTTTCAGAACCCCCTTCTCTGAAGTTTGACCTTAAGGTTAGACCAGAGCATGTTGAGACTCACAGGCTTCTTGCAAGGGGATATATGAAGAGGGGTATGCTTGAAGAGGCTAAGCTCGAGTGGAATAAGGTTTTGAAGATTCATCCGAACGATGAGGAAGCTTTAAGAGCTTTAAGGGAAATCGAGGAGGAGGAGAGAAAGGGAAATGCCCCTTAGATGGCAGGACTTAGCTGACATTATAATAATAGCTTACATAATATACAGAGTTTTGCTTTTTCTTAGAGGGACAAGAGCCTTTCAGCTTGTTAAGGGGCTTCTTTTGATATTTCTCCTAAATGGGGTGGCCAAATTTTTAGGTCTTCACGCCATAAGTTATTTTCTCGAAAGGGTTATAAGCCTTTCCTTTATAGTCATACCCATAGTTTTTCAGCCGGAGTTAAGGCGAGGGTTAGAGGGTTTAGGTGGCGGTTTTTGGGAGACTAGCAGGACTTTCTCTCGTAGGGAAGCCCAGATAGTGAGCGAGCTTTTCATTGCTATTACATCGCTTAAGGAGGGTAGAATCGGTGCTATAATTGTTTTTGAGCGTAAAAGTAGTTTGAAAGATTTTTGGGAGAAGGCTGTAAAGGTGAACGCTGAAATCTCAGCAGAACTTATACTCTCGATATTTAACCCTAAGAGCCCCTTGCATGATGGGGCTATTATAGTAAAGGGGGATAAGATAATAGCGGCAGGTTGTTTCTTACCGCTTTCTGATAGAGACCTTGATAGGCGTTTGGGTACGCGTCATAGGGCAGCTGTTGGGCTGAGTGAGGTTACCGATGCGTGGATAATAGTTGTTTCGGAGGAGAGGGGAGAGGTATCTTTGGCTGTAAATGGTAGGTTGGTTAGAAACCTTGAAGAGGAAGCATTAAGAAGGATTTTAGAGAGATACTATTTTGTGCGGCAGAAAGGTAGCTTTTGGAGCGAGTTTTTAGTTTGGCTTAGGGGTGAACGCGTTGGATAAGATCTGGCGAGTTTTTGAAAGCAGGGTCTTTTTAGGCTTGCTTTCTTTAATTTTATCGGTTGTTTTTTGGTATTACACGGTTTGGGTAGAAGGTCCTCAGGCTATAGAGAGAATCTTGGAGATCCCCGTGAAGGTAAAGAATCCCCCGGAGAAAGTCTTGATAGAGCAGGATGTTAACACTGTTGAGGTGAGTCTCAAGGGGAGCAAGAACCTCGTAGGAGAGATAACCCCTAAGGATGTGGAAGCTTTTTTGGAGCTTTCTGGGCTTAAGCCAGGCGTATATAGGCTGCAGGTTCAAACTCTTGTTCCTTCAGGCGTTCAGGTCGTCAGGGTTAAACCACCTTTCATTGTGGTATCTATTAGGGAGTTAGCGGATAAGGAGATCCCTGTGAGGGTTTTAACCATAGGTAGTCCAGCGGAAGGTTTTTTGCTTAATGAGGTAAAGGTTATCCCTAAGAGTGTCGTTGTTAGGGGACCAAAGGATTTGTTGGATAAGATCTCTTACGCTTTTGTTACCCTTGATGTTAGTGGAGTTTCATCGGACTTTGAGACCTTCTCAGAGGTTAGGATAGAGGGCGGTACCGAGCCTCGCTCCTCCTCGGATATATCTATACTTCCATCGAGAGTTAAGTTGGCGGTATCTTTGAAGCCGGGTTGGCCTACAAAGATAGTTAGGATAAAGGTGAATGTGATGGGGAAGCCTGCTGAGGCTTTTGATATAGCTTCCGTTGAAGCCATACCGTCGCATATAACCTTGATGGGACCATCATCAGTTCTTGAAAATATAGATGAGATCTTAACCCCCCCAATAGACGTTTCTAATCTCGATAGGACGAACGTCTTTGAGGTAAACATTTCTCCTCCTGACGAAAGGACTAAATTCTTGGAGAAAAGCAGCGTTAGGGTTATAGTTGAGCTTAGAGAGAAAGTGTTGGAAAGGGAGTATCTTGTGCCGGTGAAGGTCACAGGTAGTAGCGTCTTCTTAAAGTGGAAGATTTCTCCCCCTCATGTTAAGGTTAGGGTCAAAGGACCTTTTAGAAGGGTAAGTTCGCTTAGCGCTCAAGACATCTTGGTCTCCTTAAACCTTTCAGGTTTGGAGAATAAGGAGGCGATGCTTCCCGTGGAGGTTTCTGCACCTCCAGGTGTAGAGATAGTCTCGGTTAGTCCTGAAGTTGTGAAGGTTTCTGTAGTTAAGGAGGGAGGGTAAAAAGTGGCCTTATTTGGAACAGATGGGGTTAGAGATATTGCTAATATTGGAAACATGAGACCCGAGATAGTTTTAAAGCTTGGACGAGCTTATGGTTTTTTGCTTAAGGGGGGTAAGGAAAGGCCGGTTGTCGTGGTTGGTAGAGATACGAGAATAAGTGGTGATAGTTTGACATCAGCTCTTATATCTGGCTTACTCTCTTCAGGTTGCGATGTTATCGATGTTGGAATCCTATCCACTCCTGGTGTTTCTTTCCTTGTTAGAGAGCTAAGGGCTGATGGGGGAGCGGTCGTCTCAGCATCTCATAATCCCTATGAATACAATGGCGTGAAATTCTTTAATTTTCTTGGAGAGAAACTATCTTCGGATGAGGAATCAGCCATAGAGAAAGTGCTTGATGAGGATTGGGTTTTGCCGACGGGTATTTATGTAGGTAAACTTCATAAGGTAAACCCTAAGGATTACTATATACCTTACCTTCTGAAGGTAGCTAAGGGTGTAAAACTTAATGGATTGAAGGTGGTGGTGGATGCTGCAAATGGTGCTCTCTTTGATATAGCTCCAGCTGTATTTGAGGAGTTAGGGGCGGAGGTTATAAGGGTTGGTTGTGAGCCTGATGGGATAAACATAAATGCTGGAGTTGGCTCTACTTCTACGGGTGAGTTAATTTCGGCAGTGGTTAGGGAAGAAGCTTATATCGGTTTTGCCTTCGATGGGGATGGAGATAGGGTTATAATGGTTGATTCTCGGGGTAAAGTGGCTGATGGAGATATAATACTTTATCTTTCGGCCTCTGAGATCAGACCTAGAGCAGTTGTGGGAACTATTATGAGCAATCTCGGTCTTGAAGAGGTTCTATCCTCAATGAAGATAGGGCTTTTGAGGGTTCCTGTTGGTGATAGACGGGTTTATGAGGAGATGAAGAAAAGGGATTTACCCCTTGGGGGAGAACCCTCAGGGCATATTATTTTTAGACCTGAGGTGTATACAGGGGATGGAATGGTTACGGCTTTAAAGGTCCTGAGCTTTGGCGAGAGTCTTGAGCACTATATAGATAGCTTTCCTCGCTACCCCCAAAGGATTTGGAACGTCAGGGTAAAAGATAAAGAAAAGGTTTCCTCATCTTCCTTGCTTAAGGAGGAGGTGGATAAGATCTTGGAAGCATGGAAAAGGAGCGTCAGAGTTATTCTAAGGCCCTCAGGTACTGAACCCGTTATGAGAGTAATGGTTGAGGGTAAAGACCCTATGTTGGTTGATTCTATAGGTAAGAGGCTGGTCCAGGTTATTAAATCCGTCGATGAGGGAGATGCTTGAGCTATGAGGGTTATAATAGTTGGGGCTGGTGAGGTGGGCTTTAATCTATCTAAGGTTCTTTCCAATGAGGGGCACGATGTGGTAGTTATAGAGAAAGATGAGAGAAAAGCATCGGAGATAGAAGACGAGCTTGACGTTCTTGTAGTTAAGGGTAGTGGTTCTCATATACATACCCTTGAGGAAGCGAAGATAGAGTTAGCGGATATGCTTATAGCGGTTACCGATAGCGATGAGACGAATATAGTTGCCTGTCTTATAGCTAAGCAGTTTGGGGTTAAGAAGGTTATAGCGAGAATTCAGGAGATGCGGATGGATGAACCGACGGATGTAATTGCGCGGAAGATGGGTGTAGATTTAATTATAAATCCAACTAGAGTTGTGGCTTCTGAAATATTCCACCTCCTTCAGGTACCACCAGCCTCTCAAGTTATGGAATTTGCCTCGGGTAGAATTATGGTTTATCTCCTTAAGGTTATGAATGGTGCTCCAGCTGTAGGCAAGAGTTTGGTTGATATGGCTCAAGAGATCGATGGCACCTTTTTGATAGTTGGAATTTTGCGTAAGGGGGAGATGTTTGTTCCACATGGTAGGGACAAAATAGAAGTGGGAGACAAGGTTTTTGTAGTAGGTAGGAAGGAGGATCTTTATAGGTTGGCTCTTTATCTTGGCGCTGAGTGGAGGAAGCCTAAAAGGGTCATGTTGATTGGGGGTGGGGAGATAACTCAGTGGCTCGCTAAGGACCTCGAGAGTGCCGGGATTTCAAATATAAAGATAATAAGCAAGAGTCAAGAAAAGTGTGAAGAGCTTTCAAGGGAACTATCGGCAAGCCTAGTTATAAAGGGTGACGGGACGGATCTCTCTCTTCTTAGGAGGGAGGGAGTTTCGGATGTAGATGGTTTTGTGGCCCTAACTCAGAATGATGAGGTTAACTTGCTTTCGGTGCTTCTAGCTAAAAGTCAAGGGGCAAGGAAGGGTATAGCCCTGGTTAAAAAATCCGATTATGTGAGGCTCGTGGACTACCTTGAGAAGATAGATGCGATAGTGAATCCACGACTTGCAACAGCTAGCACTATCCTTAGGCACTTTTGGCGTGAGGATGTTTTGTCGATCTCTTTGATAGAGGAGGCTGATGTTAGAGTTGTTGATGTTAGGGTTGGAAGGGGATCTATGATAACCCGAGGCAGGCTTCGCGAGCTTTCTCTTCCTGAGAGGCTTCTCGTTGGAGCAGTGGTAAGGGGGGATGAGGTTATAATACCTCGTGGAGATACCCACCTTCTTGAAGGAGATGAGGCTATAGTTTTTCTCATGGGTGAGGCCTTAAGGGAAGTTCAAGAATGGTTCTCTGAAGGGAGTGAGAGCTAGGCTTGCGCTTCAAGATAGTTGCCTACCCCGTGGGGTGGTTGTTTTTCCTCTTGGGTTTATCTATGATTCCATCGCTACTCTGGTCATTTTATTTTAATGAAAATATTTTCCCTTTTGTTAAAGCGATACTTATATCTTTAGCACTGGGCGGTCTTTTGATACTATTAGGGGATAAGGAAGAAGAGTTTACCCCTAAGGAGGGGTTTGGTGTAGTTGCCTTTGGTTGGTTGGGTTGTGCTGCTTTGGGTGCTCTTCCCTACTACTTCAGTGGTTTCTTCTCCCAATTTGTTGATTGTTTCTTTGAGTCTATGTCTGGTTTTACGACTACGGGAGCAAGCATACTCAAGGATATCGAGTCTCTGCCTAAGGGAATCCTTTTCTGGCGAGATTTTACCCATTGGCTTGGTGGCATGGGGATAATAGTTCTTTCGTTGGCTGTGCTTCCTGCCTTAGGGGTTGGAGGAATGTATCTATTTAAGGCAGAGGTTCCTGGTCCTATTTCAGAGAAGATAAAGCCACGTGTCAGAGAAACAGCGAAGATACTTTGGGAAGTTTACTTCATAGTTTCAGCCACGGAGGTCCTTTTACTTTACTTGGGAGGGATGAGCTTCTATGAATCTCTATGTCATACTTTTGGAACAGTGGCCACCGGAGGCTTTTCCCCGCTTAATAAAAGTATAGGTCAGTATAATAATCTCTACTTTGAAGTAGTGGTAACTATTTTTATGTTCATAGCTGGGGCAAACTTTGCTCTTCACTATAGAGCTTTGAAAGGGGATTTAAGGGGCTTTCTTAAGGATGAGGAGTTTAAATTTTATGCCACTTTGGCTGGGGGCGGAATAGCTCTTACCACATTGTTCTTATATTTTGGAGGTAACTATGATAGCTTATCTTCTGCCCTAAGATATGCTTCCTTTCAGGTAGTTTCTATACTAACAACTACGGGATATGTGACTACTGATTACTCTTTATGGCATCCCTTTGCTCAATATTTTTTACTTATACTTATGTTTATCGGGGGATGTGCTGGTTCCACTGGTGGAGCCATAAAGCATGTTAGAATATTGATTCTTCTTAAGTCCTTTAAGAGAGAGCTTTATAGATTGGTTCATCCTGAGGCCATTATATCTATCAAGCTCAACGGTAAAGCCTTACCCTCGGACATGATAAGTTCGGTTTTAACCTTCTTCGTAATGTACATTTTAATTTTCGTTTTCGCTTCGATTATCATAGCCTCTATGGGGTATGATCTAGTTACCACTATAGCTTCAGTAGCAGCCACCCTTGGGAACATTGGACCAGGTTTAGGGAAAGTTGGGCCCGTTGAGAACTATGCTTTCTTCCACCCCTTAGCGAAATGGATTTTAAGCTTCTGTATGGTAGCAGGTAGACTTGAGCTTCATGCTATTTTGCTTATATTCTTACCCGAGACTTATAGACGTTGACTCTTTCTCTTTTCCCAGGCGAGTTTTGCTAAACCTCCCGCCGTGTGAACGCTTATATCCTTCTCCTCTCCCTCAATCTTTTTTCTAACCGCTTCTGGATCTGCGGAGAGTATCCTTTTAACGGTTTCCTTAGTTATTCCCAATAGTGAGGCTATTTCATCTGCGGTTTTCTTACCTTTTTCGTGAAGCGCTATTACGTAACAAGCTTCCATGAGACTTGGGAGCCACGTTAGTTGCTTATACTGGATCATTTTCTTAGGTCCTCCAAGTTCCTTTATGACTTCTGAGAAGAGCTGAAGAGCAAGTTCGTCATAGTTTTCCTCTTGAGGTCTTAAGACCTCTACCATTCTTTTTCACCTTCCTCCTATTCAACCTCGGTTATTTTCGGCCCTATCCTCACCAGTCCAAGTTCTGTTATCTCAAGGATATGAGTATCCGTATCATGACCGCACATTCTTGAGCCGTCTATCCTGAAAGTCCTCACCAGTGATCCTACCGGTTTTCTGAATATCTTTTCATCCCTTTGAGTTTGAATGATCCTCTTCGCGGTAACCATATTAACATCGCATATGTGGCTTACTGCGTAGCCTCCTGCTGCTTCCGCTGATTCCGCTTCATGGCTGCTTCTTTTTTGACTTATGAGCAATCCTGTTTGTCCTTGGCTTTTAAGGAAGCTAAATACTTCTCTTACTATTGTCCTTGCCATCATTTCCTTAGCTTCGTAAAGACCGGTTATCGAGTCAATTATGACCGATTTAATTTCATACTCCTCTATCGCCCTCTCTAAGGTATTTAGCAAACTGGGAAGGTCTTCTCTCAGTATCTCGTAGCTTGCTGCGTCAATCAAGACTATTCTATCTTCTATCTCTTCCCAGTTCACTCCCATAGCGTTAGCTCTCATCTTCAGCCCCTGGATTAAAAAGGGAGCGGGCGTCTCTACAGTTACAAAGCAAGGGGGATATCCTAAAGAAGCTTGTTTAATAGCGAATTGTTCAGCCATTAATGATTTCCCCGTATCTGGCATGCCTGTCAGGTTTATTACTGCTCTGAAAGGATATCCTCCCAGAGCTTTCTTTATGGCTTTTCCATCCTTTATATCAACCGTGAAGAAGAGATCGTCTAAACCATCTACTCCTGTAGCTATGCCAAATAGCTTAGGAGCTCTATCTTTAAGATCGCGCGCTAAGGATATAGCTCTGTCCACTACCTTGTTTTCTTTCATTTTTCTCCCCTCCAAGATTATTATAGCAAGTGAAGTTTAGTTTGCAAGGGTATAAGGTATCTGGATCTATGTTGATTGCTCTCCTTGATAGTGTTATAATTAAAATGCATAGTGATAAAAAAAACAAGGCATCTTGATAAGCTTATAGGGAGGTAATACCTTCAAGAGCTTCACCTTAAAGAGGCAGAGTCTAAGGGGGTGGTCTTCCTGTTGGGAAAGCTGCTAAAGGCAATTGATCGCGTAAACGAATGGGTAGGGGTGCAAACGAGATGGCTCTCTGTGATCCTTGTCTTGATTGGAGTGCTTGGAGCTTTTCGAAGATTCGCTCTTCATCAATCTACTGCGTGGGAATGTGAGCTTATAGTTATGGTTGGAGCGGCAATGTATGTTCTTTCTTGGGGTTACGTGCTATTGCTTAATGCTCATACGAGGATTGATATCATTTATAGCCGTCTTTCTCAAAAAGGAAAAGCAATCGTAGATATCGTATGTTCTGTTTTGTTTTTCTTCCCACTGATAAGTGCATTGGTTATCTCTTCTTACGATTGGATGATGTTTTCTATCTCGATTAGCGAAAAATCTGCTCTTACTTATGTTTATCCTCCACTTTATCCGTTAAGGATAGTGGTTTTCATTGGATTTTTGCTTTTCTTTTTGCAGGGGGTTGCGATGTTTATTCGCAACATCTATTACCTTATAAAGGGTGAGTCGCTATGAGCTTGACTCCTGAAATTGTTACTATCTTAATGTTCGGAGGGGTCTTTCTGGCAGTATTAACGGGCTTTCCCTTTGCTCTTGGCTTGGGAACAGTGGGATTTGTCATAGGGACCCTGCTTTTTGGCTTACCTGGTACTTTGGAGCTTTACTATACCCGCATCTTTGCACAGCTTACTAATTATACCCTCTTAGCTGTTCCCCTCTTCGTTTTCATGGGTAATATGCTTGAGCGCTCGGGGATAACTGAAAAGCTCTTTGACACCCTCTATATATTGCTTGGTAGATTGCGTGGCGGTTTGGCCATAGCTACCGTGTTAATGGGAACGATCCTGGCAGCCTGTGTCGGTGTTATAGCTGCCTCTGTTACGGCTTTGGCTCTTTTGGCTCTTGGTCCCATGATCAGGCGTGGTTACGATAAGGCGTTGGCTAGTGGTACTGTGTGCGCAGCAGGTACGTTGGGCATACTCATTCCTCCAAGCATAATGCTCGTGGTTTATGGTCCTGCTGCTGGCATTTCGGTAGGTAAGCTTTTCTTTGGGGCGTTTTTCCCAGGTTTTCTGCTTGCTTTTCTTTACTGCCTTTATATATTCATCTACTGCCTCATCAATAAGGAGGCTGGTCCGGCTATTCCACTTGAGGAGGTAAAGCATATACCAGCTATGGTTAAGCTTAAAATGCTCTTAGTATCGTTGCTCCCCCCGACGATCTTGATCTTAGCAGTTTTAGGAAGCATTTTCTTTGGCATAGCGCCTCCAACTGAAGCAGCAGCGGTTGGAGCCCTTGCTGCTACTCTTTTAGCTGTCTTTTATCGTAGATTTAGTTGGAATGTTTTAAAGGGTGTTGCCATCGACACGATTAGGCTCAGTGGTATGGTTTTCCTAATATTGTCCATGGCTACGGCTTTTGTAGGAGTCTTTCTTAAGGCGGGATGTGGTGATGTGGTTGGGGAGTTTATCTTGAAGGCGCCGGGAGGAAAGTGGGGAGTGTTCATCATCATAATGTTGATAGCCTTTTTCCTAGGAATGCTTATCGACTGGTTAGGTATTGTTCTCCTTTTAGTTCCCATTGTGACTCCTATAGCGGTTAAGGTAGGCTTTGACCCTATATGGTTTGCCATGATGATATGCGTCAACCTTCAGACCTCTTTTCTTACCCCACCTTTCGCTTATGCCATTTTCTTCCTCAAAGGTACAGCACCACCTGAGCTGGGTATAGAGACGAATCACATAATTCGTGGGGTCATTCCCTTTATCATTCTCATATTGGTTGCTCTCGCTCTTTGTATGGCTTTCCCGCAAATAGTTTTATGGCTGCCAAACAGAATGTTTGGTGGTTAAATACTCCTAAAAGGAAGGGGGTAGTGGACAAATGAAAAAGCTGTGGGTAGTGGTGGTGCTCGTTTGCTTCGTGGTTACTGCTCTTTCTCTATCTACAGTTTACGCACAGGATAAGAAGGTTTTCACGTTTAACGGTCAGTCTCGCATGCCTTCTGGGAACGTCTTCTTCGAGTCACTGGTAAGAGCTTGTAAGAGAGCCGAAGCTGCCAGTGGGGGGAGGTTGGTTTTCAAGGTTCATCCAGCAGGGGCTATCTATGCAGCTACTAAAGAGCTCGATGGCGTTCACAGAGGAGTCCTTGACTTCGCTGATACTTGCTATATGTATTACAGGGATAGGTGGCCTGCAGCTCCGATATTTACAGCCAAACCTGGTGGCATGTCACCGATGGAGGCTTTAGCGTGGGTGATAGAGGGTGGAGGACATGAGCTTATCTTGGAGATGCTTAAGGGTTACAACGTGAAGATAATCAATGGAGCTGGACAGATGGCTCCTCCTGAGATCTTCCTAACCACCAATAAACTTCTTAATACTGTGGCTGACCTGAAGGGCTTAAGGATTCGTTCTGCAGGGGACGGAGCAGCTATTCTAAATAGGTTGGGAGCAGCTTGCACGTTGCTTCCCGTTGGTGAGGTTTTTGAAGCTATGCACCGTGGTGTCATCGATGCCTATGAGGTTGCAAGCCCTGCCGTTAACTGGACGATGGGTCTACAGGAAGCTGGGAAGTATATCTATCTTTCACCGGTCAGACACCCCTATGAGTGGAACCCCTTCTTCTTTAACAAGAAGAAGTGGGAAGAGCTTCCTGAAGATTTAAAGAACATCATTGAAGCTGCATGGAGAGAAGAAGCTTACTTTTACTATGCAAGGGCGATAATGGCAGATATCGATGCTTTGGAGAAGTTCCGTAAGGCTGGGATACAGGTTCTTCCTCTGCCTAAGGAGATCGAAGATGCTTTCCTGAAAGAAGCTGACGCCTATTACGCAGAACAAGCTAAGCAAGATCCATTTACCGCTAAGGTTCTTGAATCTTACAATAAGTTCAAGGAGACCTTTAGATCCATATGGCCAAGACCTTAGGAGGTAAAAGGGACCTGGATTAGATTTGTGGCGGGGTGGCAACACTTCCACCCCGCTTTTTGTGTTCCAGAGATGTTGAGTTTTAAGAAGCTCAAGGAGGGGGTGCTTTTCTTATGTTAAGAAGCAGAAATGTTATAGAGGGTTCTGAAAGGGCTCCTCATAGGTCTCTTTTTTATGCAGCTGGCTATTCTCCAGAGGAGCTTAAAAGACCTATAATAGGTATCGTTAACGCGGCTAATGAGGTTATACCCGGCCATGTTCACCTTGATTTCATATCTTATGCCGCGAAAAGAGGGGTCATGTATGCAGGGGGAACACCGATAGAGTTTCCCGTTATAGGTATATGTGATGGTATAGCGATGGGGCATGAGGGTATGAAGAGCCCTCTTCCCTCGAGGGAGATAATAGCTGATTCGATCGAGCTTATGGCGAAAGCACATCAGTTTGATGGTCTGGTTCTTATAACTAACTGCGATAAGATAATCCCTGGTATGCTTATGGCCGCTGCCAGGCTAAATTTGCCTTCTGTTATAGTCAGTGGGGGTCCGATGCTTTCATCGATTTACAAGGGGGAAAGCGTTGATCTATCGACGGTCTTTGAGTGGGTTGGCAGGTTTAAGAAGGGTGAGATAACGGAAGAAGAGCTTGAGAGCCTTGCTATGGTTGCTTGCCCAGGTTGTGGTTCTTGCGCTGGCATGTTTACAGCTAATACTATGAATTGTTTGTCAGAGGGGTTGGGCATGGCAATTCCTGGCAATGGGACTGTTCCTGCTGCCTATGATGGGATGAGAAAGAGAATAGCTTTTAAGGCTGGTGTCAGAGTTGTTGAGATGGTTAAAAGTGGAATTAAGGCAAGGGACATAATGACGGAAAAAGCTTTTGAGAATGCCATAGTTCTGGACCTTGCCTTAGGAGGGTCCACTAATTCGGTGCTTCACCTACCTGCTATAGCCTATGAGGCGGGAGTGGATTTACCCTTAAGCAAGTTTGACGAGCTTTCGCGAAAGACTCCCACTCTTTGTAAACTCTCTCCTGCCAGTAAGCAACACTTAGAGGACTTAAATAGAGCAGGGGGAATTCCGGCTGTTTTAAAGGAGCTTTCAAAGCTTAACCTCCTTCATCTTGATGCCATGACAGTGATGGGGGTACCGCTAGGCGAAGTTATAAAGTCCGCTGAGGTTCTTGATAGGAATGTTATAAAGAGCGTTGAGAATCCCTATAGTCCGCGTGGGGGTATTGCCATACTTTGGGGGAACCTGGCCCCAGATGGTGCGGTTGTGAAAGAATCTGCCGTGAGGAAGGAGATGCTCTATCACGTAGGTAAGGCTAGGGTCTTTAACTCGGAAGAGGAGGCTGTGGAAGCCATATATGGTGGGAAGATAAAAGAGGGAGATGTAGTGATAATAAGGTATGAAGGTCCCGCTGGAGGCCCTGGCATGAGAGAGATGCTCGTTCCCACATCTGCTATAGCTGGTATGGGTCTTGATGGTAGTGTTGCCCTGATAACTGATGGAAGATTTTCTGGGGCGAGCCGAGGGGCGGTCATAGGCCATGTTTCACCTGAGGCTCAAAGAGGAGGTCCAATAGCGATAGTTGAGGATGGGGATGAAATAGAAATAGATATCCCAAATAGAAGGTTGACCCTTCGTGTGCCAGATGAGGAGATCAAAAGAAGGCTAGCACGTTGGACTCCGCCTCCTCCGAAGTATAAGAGTGGGTATTTAGCAAGGTATGCCAAGCTTGTGTCTTCAGCTAATAGAGGGGCTATCTTGTTAAGCGAGTAAAAACTTGTTTGGAGATAAAGCCAAGCAGGATGGAGATAACCCCCACCCTGCTTGGCTTTTGTTTTTCTCCTTGACAAGTGTTTTAACTTTGTGATATTTTGAAAGAAACGAAAAGTGGAGGTGAGCTTAAAGTGGAGAGGAGAAAGAGTAGGGGTCTTTTTTACCGTTGGCTTCTTCCAGCCATAATCTTTCAGTCCGTTTACATGGGGGGAGGCTTTACAACGGGGAGAGAGGTAATGGAATTTGGTGGTAGGTTTGGCGTCAACGGTATTTACTCTGTAATCTTCATTTCCTTAGGATTTTTCGTATCTGCCTTTTTATCCTATGAGGTTGCAAGAGTTTATAAGGCCTTCGATTACAGGACGTGGGTTAAGCAGATCCTTTGGAAGTTCTGGCCCATATTTGACGTGGCCTTTATAATCCTTGCTATCATCGTTATTGCTGTTGTTGGATCTGCCGCTGCTAACATAATGCAGGACATGTTGCATCTTCCCTATATGATTAGCGCTATAGTAGTTATAGGAGCTATAGGTTTTCTTCACTTTTATGGAAGGGGTGCTATAGAGTGGTTTGAGACCATAGGTACCGTTATACTTTATGCAATGTATGTTCTTCTATGGGGGATAACCCTTAAATACGCATGGGGAGATATAGGGATGACTTTTGAGAAGGGGTTATCTGCTGAGACGCCTTGGAGTGCCTCTATAGCTGGTATTATGTACTTCGCCTATAATATGCCAGCCTTCCCTGCAGTTTTGTTTACTATCGATAGACTTGAGAGAAGAAGCGATTCTCTAATTGCTGGTTTTAACTCGAGCTTGCTTGTGAGCGTTGCTTTCTTCCTGACCTGGCTATGTTTATTGGGCTTTTATACTAGACCGGAGATCGTGAATGCACCTATACCTTGGTATGAGATAATGAAGGTGGTAGGGGGGTTATGGCTCCGAGGCTTTTATGTTCTTGCTGTTTTTTGGACTTTAATTGAAACAGGTGTGGGCATGATTCATGCGATAATTAGGAGGGCGGATGTTCAACTTAGAGAGCTAAAAGGGGTAGGGCTTTCGAGGGTACAGGAGGGTGTGATAGCTGCTTTAATAGCTGTAGTTTCTATACTTTTTGCGAGGTATGGCATAATAGCCCTTGTTGCAAAGGGTTATGGAACGCTGGCTTGGGTTTTCTTTGCTGTATACTTCATTCCTCTTGTAACTGTTGGAGTGATTAGAATTATAAACCCAAATTGGAAAAAGGATTTTTGGACAAAAGCTTAAAGAAAGGGAGGGGATCTGATGAGGTGGGAAGACGTCGAGAGATACGTATCCTTAAAGGTGAGCGAGAGCTTGAGGTGGGCGAAAGAATCCGATGAATATATCGCTTCGGCAGCTGGCTTAAAGTATTACCCTTTATGCGTTGAAAAGGCAGAGGGAGCTAAGGTATGGGATAAGGATGGAAACGAATATATCGATTTTCTGACGAGCGCTTGTGTCTATAACATAGGCCATAGGCACCCTAAGATCTTAAAAGCTATAAGTAGGCAGATAGATAAAGTTCTGAATTACACTATAGCCTACCTTTACGAGGATGCTCCTGTTGAGCTCGCGAAGAAGCTGGTTAAGATAACACCCGGTGATTTCAAGAAGAAGGTTACCTTTGGTTTCTCGGGGTCTGATGGGGTTGATTCAGCTATAAAGGCGGCAAGGGCATTTACGGGCAGAAAGGGAATAATAGCCTTTAAAGATTCCTATCATGGAACGACTTACGGTTCTCTCTCCTTAACGGGGATAGTTAAGCCGGAAGTCAGAGGTAAGGTCTATCCTATACCCGATGTTTACTTCATTGAGTATCCCGATCCCTACAGAAATAGCTGGGGGATAGATGGGTATAAGGATCCTAAAGAGTTAGTTTCCAAGGTTTTAGGTGAGATTGAAAGCAAGATAAATGAGCTTGGTGGGGACGTGGCAGCCATAGTTTTCGAGCCAATCCAAGGGGATGCTGGCGTGGTCGTTCCTCCCGCTGATTTTATACCAGAGTTAAGAAAGCTTGCTGATAAGTATGGGATAGTATTAATAGATGAGGAGGTCCAAACGGGGATAGGCAGGACTGGAAAATGGTGGGCGGTAGAGAACTTTGGGGTCGTTCCTGATATCATAGTTAGCGCAAAGGCTCTTGGTGGGGGTATGCCGATATCTGCGACGATAGGTAAAGAGGAGGTAATGGAGAGCGTTCCACCTCCGCTTTTCGTTTTCACCCATTCAGGGCATGCGGTTAGCGCTACTTCTGCCTTAGCTACCCTTGAGGCGGTGGAAGAGGAGGGGCTTCTTGAAAGGGCAAGGAGATTGGGAGAAAGAGCGTTAAGGGAATTTGAGCGGATGAGGGATGAGTTCGAGTTTATTGGAGATGTCAGGGGGATAGGTTTCCTTATAGGGATAGATATAGTTAAGAGTAGAGAGACCAAGGAGTTTGATAGGAACACAGCTTTAAAGATTTGTTGGCGGGCTTGGGAGAAGGGGCTTATCCTTGTGACCTTCGGTAAAGGTGGAAATGTTCTGAGGATAGCGCCTCCTCTCATAATAAAGGAAGAGGAGCTTGAAAGAGCGATAGACATAATAAGGTCTTCAATGAAAGATGTACGTGATGGTAAGGTTAATGATGAGGTCCTGAGATTCTTGAGAGGGTGGTAGCCTTTTTTAACTTCAGAGATAAGGTTAGGAAAAGTTTGATTCTCTTCGAGAGAAGAAGTTACGTTAAAGAAGAGCTCCCAGAGAGCAATCTCATTGATTGCTCTCTGGGGCAAAATCCTTTTGGTTTCCCGAAGGAGCTTTTAAAGGAAATCGACCTTGGAGCGATAGGGATCGGTGGTTATCCTGATCCCTATCATCTTCGTTTAAGGAAGGCTTTGGTTGAGCGCTGGGGTGGGCTCTTTAAGGAAGACGATGTTTTTATCGGCGCTGGTTCGATGGGCTGCTTAGAGAAGATAAACAAGGCTTTGATGAGGGAAGGGGTTACTGTTCTGGGTTATTTACCACAGTTCACGGAGTACATAAGCGAGGTTGAAGCCTTGGGAGGAGTATACGACTCTATAATGCTTGATGAAAGTGATGGTTTTAGGTTCAATTCAGAGAAACTACTATCTAAGCTTAGTAAAGAGCATATATTGGTCTATATAGATAATCCTAATAATCCCACAGGACAGGTTATACCGATCGATGAAATTAGATTGATAGTGGAGCGTGCTATGAGGCTTGATGTGGTTGTGATTGTGGATGAGGCCTATGGTGATTTTATGGATGACGAAAACTCCGCTTTAACTCTTAATTATCCGAACCTCATCGTCATTAGGTCTTTCTCTAAAGGCTTTGGTTTAGCAGGGCTAAGGGTTGGTTATGCCGTTATAAAAGGGGAAGAAGTTAAGGAGTTTTACAGGAAGGTTAATCTCCCCTTTGAGGTGAGCTCCATATCTGAGGAGATAGCCATTAAGGCGCTTAAATATAAAAGCTTCGTTGAGGAGAGTAGGGTCTTAATAAGGAAGATTAAGGAAGAGATGATAGCTTCCCTTCAGCGTAAAGGCTTTTGTCTTTCCTATACGCATTTAGATGTGCCTATATTTCTCCTGTGGCAAAAGGGGATTAACCTATATGATTACTTTAGAGAGCGGGGGATACTTTGCGTTAAAGGGTGTGACTTCTTAGGGCTTAATTCTTCCTTCGTCAGGGTCAGGGTTCCTCCCCAAATTGAGTCCTTTCTTGAAAGAGTTGGATTCGGGTTTTAACTCTATCTATTAACCTGCAGAAAGCACAAATGCCCGCCGTTGTAGGATAGCCGCATCTTGAGCAGGGCATAAGCTTAACGCTTTTATTCTCCATGAATATTTCCTTCTTTGCCTTTAAAAACTCTTTATAAAATCTTAGTTTAGTTCCGGGCATTCTTTCCTCTATCTGATTTATTATGCTTTTGTAAAAGTGAGATGTAGCGCCTTTGGATAATGGACAACTACCTTCAACGTGATCTATTTCTGAGGCTTCGGCATAGCTCTTAATCTCATCTTCGCTGCAAAGAGCAAGAGGTTTCACTTTTCTAACGAATCCGTCGCTTTCCTCAAGATTTGGGCCTTGTCTTCTTAAATAATCTACCTGCCAGTTAAGGACGTTTCCTAAGAGGACCGAAGTTTCATCATCAAGATGATGCCCTGTGGCGACTACTTGATATCCTTCGCTGATAGCCCTTTGATTCATGATGTACCTTTTAACCATCCCGCAGAAGGCGCAAGGCTCTCTTCTCTCGATCTTAGCTATATTTATTAGATTCGTTCCGAAGTAATCTTCTAGCTTGACTTTAAACAATTTCCTTGAGAGCTTTTGGGCTATTTTTTCGCATTTCTCCCAGGATACTTCAGAGAACTCTGGTATGCCCAGGTCTATAAACATTCCGTCCGCTTCGTATCCTAGGTTTGTCAATATCTGCCAAAGGACTAAGCTATCTTTCCCTCCGGAAACAGCTACGAGAATCCTTTCTCCTTTCGACATAAGTTTATAGGATCTTATTGTCCTTTCTACCCTTCTTTCAACGAAAGTTTTAATGCAATCTTTACACAGGGCTATCCTATGGGATCTGAAGAAAACCATCGCTTCCTTTTCACAAAGCTTGCATTTTCTCAATCGTTGATCACCTCTTGTGCGATATTGGAGTTTCGCTTAATAAGTATTATAATGTCTGCTTTTACTTTGTCTATCCCTCAAGTTCCCTTTTCATGGTATCATATTTAAAGACTCCTTTTGTGGGGGATGTTCTATGTTCGTTAATATAAATGGCGTGGAGGTATTCTATAAGAAGGGTGGAGAGGGTTTTCCTGTTTTGCTCTTACACGGTTGGGGGGGTAGTGCGGATAGCTTTTTCCCTGTCTTTAACTTTTTGAAGGCGTACTTTGAAGTTTATGCTATAGATTTCCCAGGATTTGGAAGGTCTTCTTTGCCAAGAGAGGTATGGGGGGTTGAGGATTATTCGGAGTTAGTCTATAGCTTTCTTAAGGAGCTTAAGATAGATAGAGTTTACGTGATTGCTCATTCCTTCGGAGGTAGAGTTGCCATAGTCTTGGCTTCAAGTTATCCGGAACTAGTTGGCAAACTGGTCTTGGTAAACAGCGCTGGATTGATTCCTAAGCGTAGACTTAATTATTATTTGAAGGTTTATTCCTTTAAGCTTCTTAAGAGGCTTTTCCTCTTGTTAGGCATGGATCTAACTCCTCTTTATAGGATCTGGGGGTCAAAAGATTATAGGGAAGCCGGACCGCTTAGACCTATATTTGTGAGAGTCGTTAACCAGGATTTACGAAATCACCTTCCATTGATAAGGTGCCCAACCCTTTTGGTTTGGGGAGATGAGGATAGGGAAACCCCACTTTATTTCGGAGAGATTATGGAGAGGGAGATCCCGAAAGCTAAGCTCTTCGTTTTTAAGGGAGCGGGGCACTTTTCCTACCTTGAGCGCTTGGATGAGTTCAATAAGATGGTCTTAGAATTTCTGAAAGGGGGTACACAAAGCTAATGTTGTTAAAGCTTCTAGCCTACTTTTCATTCCTCTTATTTGCTTTCCTTGAGGGGAAGAGGCATCTTCATATGTTGCAGCTTGAAGGTTATAAGAACTTTAGATATCTGAGGTGTTTAAGGAGGGGCTTGAGCAGATTCCTCAACGAGAATAAGTACATTTACCTATACGTTTTACTGCTCTTTGCGATTAGGTCTTTTAAATTAGGGTTCACCTATGAGCTCCTCGTTGGTTGGATTTTGATACTTTCTTATTCGGAGTATATTAAGTTTAAATCGAGGAGAAATGTTAAAAAGCCGCTTGTTTTCACCTATAGGGCTACTAGATTGTTCATATTATTTATGGGTTTGCAAGTGCTCTTTGGTTTGCTCTTAGATGAGCATATTAGGGATCTTCTACTATACCTTATTGGATTAAACCTTCTTCTTTTGATCTCGCCCTTGACCCTTATCTTGGCTAACACTTTGATTTATCCCTTGGAGTTGCTCGTTCAGCTTACCTATCTTAGGTCTGCTCAAAATAGGGTTAAGGAGTTAAACCATATTACAACCGTAGGAATTACTGGTAGCTATGGGAAGACAAGCACGAAGCACTTTGTTGCTGCTATTCTCTCTGAGAAGTTTAACGTCTTGATGACGCCTGGAAGCTACAATACCTTGATGGGAGTAACCAAAGTTATAAGGGAGAAGCTTGGTAAAGAGCATGAGGTCTTTGTGTGCGAGATGGGAGCTCATCAGATAGGTGATATAAGGGAGCTTGCCAAGCTTGTTCGCCCCAAGGTTGGGGTTATAACCTCTATTGGGCCTCAACACTTGGAGAGCTTTAAGAGCATTGAGAACGTTATTAAGACGAAGTTCGAGCTTGTGGAAGAGCTCCCTCCAGATGGAGTAGCCATTTTAAATGGCGATAATGAGTATTGCCTGAGCTACTCGGATAAAGTGGCTAATGGGAGAAGAGTGCTCTTCTTTGGGTATGAAAGGATAACTCCTGATCTTTATGTTTGGGCAGAGGATATTAAGACTACATGTCGTGGTTTAGAGTTTACCGTTAAGGTAAGGGATGGTCAGGAGTTCAGATGTCGCACCTCCTTGCTTGGTAGACATAACGTGGGGAACCTACTTGCTGCTATAGCGGTTGCTTTAGTTCTAGGCATGAACCTTAAGGAGATAGAGCGAGGTATAAAGAGAATTGCTCCTGTTCCTCATCGATTGCAGCTGATAAACTCAGAATCGGGGATTACGGTGATAGATGACTCCTTCAATTCGAACCCTGTGGGGTTTAGGGAAGCTTTAAGCTGCTTAAAGGAGATGGAGGGGGGTAAAAAGGTGGTCGTTACCCCAGGCATGGTAGAGCTGGGTGAGATCGAGTATGAGGAAAACAGGAAAGCGGGATTACTATTGGCTGAAACCTGTGATTATGTAATTCTTGTGGGTAAGGGAAGGTCTAAGCCTATCCTTGAAGGTCTATGTGATGCAGGTTTCCCCTCAGATAAGATTAAGGTGGTCTCTAACCTTGAGGAGGCCAAAAGAGAGCTTGCGAGAATCCTAAGACCGGGAGACATCGTTCTTTTTGAAAATGACCTTCCTGATAACTATAGTGAATAATGATAATTTATTGGAGGGGATGGAGATGTTAAACGTTGCTGTTATGTTTGGTGGTAGGTCTGTTGAACACGAGGTTTCTGTGATTACTGGCTTACAGATAATGGAAAATTTGGATAGAGCCAAGTATAACGTGATTCCTATTTATGTGGGTAAGGATGGTTGGTGGTATACAGGTAATGAATTGCTTGATATAGAAAATTATAGAGATGTTCCAAAGCTTCTTTCCAAATGCAAGCGTGTGGTTATGCTTCCGATCCCTGGTTTGAGGAAAGCTTACTTCTACCCGTTTAAGCGGGGGTTTTTCAAAGGTGATGCTGAGTCCTTAGATGTAGATATAGTTATACCTGCCTTTCACGGAACCTATGGTGAAGATGGTTCTATGCAAGGTTTTTTGGAACTCCTTAACATACCCTACGTTGGAAGTGGTGTGCTTGGTTCAGCTCTCGGTATGGATAAGATTTTAATGAAGGAGATTTTTAAGGCGAATAACATCCCCATCGTTAACTACCTTTGGTTTCTTAGAAGAGATTATGAGGAGGATGAAGAGACGGTATTGTCTTACATCGAGAAGAGCCTTAGATATCCCTTATTTGTTAAGCCTTCGAACTTGGGATCTAGCATAGGGATAAGCAAAGCTAAGAACAGGGATGAGTTAATCTATGGTATAGAGGTAGCGACCAAATATGATAGAAGGATTCTGGTAGAAGAAGGAGTAGAGGATGTTATGGAGGTTAACTGTTCGGTGATGGGTTTCGATAATGATGTCGCGACTTCTCTGTGTGAAATGCCTGTCCCCTGGCAGGAGTTTCTAAGCTATAGCGACAAGTATATGAAGGGCGAAGTCGGGGAAGGTTTAAAGGGGGCCTTGCGCAAGGTACCAGCTCCTATATCCAAGGATTTGGAAGAGGAAATAAAAGAGTTGGCGGTTAAGATATTTAAGCTTTTGGATTGTGCAGGGGTTGTTAGGGTGGATTTCCTGATAGATAAGAGGGAAATGAAGATATATGCGAATGAGGTTAATACTTTGCCTGGCTCCTTTGCTTTCTATTTATGGGAACCCTTAGGAATACCTTTTAGGGAACTTCTTGATAGACTTATAAACTTGGCTATTAGGCGTCATAGAGAGTATACGAGAAATATTTATACTTTTGATACCGATCTCTTGATTAAGGCGAGCCTTAGGGGCTCAAAGTTAGGAAAAAGGCGTGAGACATGAGGTGCAATATCTGTGGTAGAGAAGATAAATCTATTTCTGAGATATTGAGTGTGTGTGCTGATTGTATAAGAAGTTTTCCTAAAGAGGCTGCGCCCTTCATTATAAGGGCTCATGAGAGGAGCAGAGGAGAATTTAAGCTACCTCCATTTCCACCAAAGGATCCTGAGGGTGTTAAGTGTGGCATATGTGCTAATGAGTGTTGGATACCTGAAGGGGGGAAAGGGTATTGCGGTTTGAGAGAGAACTCGGGAGGAAAGCTTAAAGGACCATCTTCCAATCATGCTAAGGTTTCTTGGTATTTAGATCCTCTTCCTACTAACTGCGTAGCTGATTGGGTTTGTCCCGCTGGCACAGGGTGCGGTTATCCTAGATATGCCTATAAGAGGGGGCCTGAGTACGGTTATTATAATTTAGCCGTTTTCTTTCATGCCTGTAGCTTAAACTGCCTTTTCTGTCAAAATTGGCATTTTAGGAAGCTCACGTTTGAGCGTGAAGTTAAGAGCGTAGATGATCTGGTGGATTGTTTAACTCCTCAGGTTTCGTGTATATGTTATTTTGGTGGAGATCCCTCTCCTCAGATGCCCTTTGCCATTAGGGCATCTGAGGAGGCGCTTAAGCTTAAAAAGGGGGAGATACTTAGGATTTGCTGGGAAACTAACGGTTTGATGAATGGTGATCTCCTTAAGGAGGTTATAAGGCTTTCTCTTGAATCTGGAGGGTGTATAAAGTTTGACCTTAAGGCTTGGAGCGAGGATCTTCATATAGCTCTGACCGGTATCTCTAACAAGAAGATATTAGAGAACTTTGGCTTGGTTGCTCAGTATATTAAAGACAGACCTGAAGTTCCTCTTCTTATAGCTAGCACTCTGCTTGTTCCGGGTTATATAGATGAAGAGGAGGTAAGTGAAATAGCGAAATTTATAGCCGATATAAATACAGAGATCCCTTATAGGCTTTTGGCTTTTTATCCTCACTTTTACATGAAGGATTTACCTTTAACGTCAAAGGAGCAGGCTTATAAATGCTACGATGCAGCCAAAAGGGCGGGCTTAAAAAATGTATCCGTGGGAAACGTGCATCTTTTAAAGTGATTGAGTTTTTAATTTTTATTTGGTATACTGTATACAGTCCACAATAAGGGGGTGGGGTTTATCGCCTTAAATAGAATTGAGGGGTATGAACTCTTAACTCAGAAGGTTTATAAGGTTTTAAAAGAAGCGATCTTAAAGGGGGATATCTCTAAGGGGGAGAGGCTTGTTGAGCTTCAAATAGCTCGTCAGCTTGGAACGAGTAGAACGCCTGTAAGGGAAGCTATTCACCGTTTAGCTATGGAAGGTTTGGTTGAGCTTGTTCCGAATCAAGGGGCTTTCGTCGCGGGGATATCCTTGAGGGATGTAGAGGAGGTCTTTCAGATTAGAAGCGTTCTTGAGGGACTTGCGGTAAAGCTTTTTGCGTTGAGGTGGGATGAGGGAAAAATGATGGAGCTTGAATCGAAGCTATGCGAGATGAGGAAGGCTATAGGTAAAGGAGATATCGTTTCCTATGCTGATTCTGATTCTAAATTTCACAGATTGCTATGGTTGTTTTCTGGAAACAATAGGCTTCTTAAGGTTCTTGATAGTGTAGTGCCTTATATAGATGCTTATAGACTTAGGTCCCTTCACATCCCTGGGGTGATGGAGAAGTCCTTTGAGGATCACTTGAATCTGGTTGATCTTTTAAAGCGTAGAGATGCTGAGGGGGCTGAGATTTTGATGAGAAAACATGTGGAGAGGGTGCTTGAAAGGGTTTTAAATATGGGGAGGGAGGAGCATTGAGGATCTGTGTCTTAGTGAAGCAGGTTCCTGCCACTGATAAGGTTAAGATTGATGAGAGTACTGGGACCATGATAAGAACGGAGATGGAAGCAGAGTTGAATCCTTTAGATATGTATGCCGTTGAGGAAGCCATTAGGGTTAAGGAGCGTTTAGGTGGAAAAGCCAGGGTAACCGCGATATCCATGGGGCCTCTCATGGCGATTGACGCTATTAGGGACGCTATTTCTATGGGTTGCGATGATGGATACCTTCTTTCCGACAAACTTCTCGCCGGTTCAGATACGTGGGCCACATCTTATGCACTTTCCAAGGCTATTGAGTATCTTGGCGGTTTCGATCTAATTTTCTGTGGTGAAAGGGCGACTGATGGTGAAACTGGTCAGGTTGGACCTAGCGTTGCTTCTTGGCTTGGCATAATCCCCCTAACCTACGTTAGCAAGATAGAGGAGATAGGAGACGGATATATAAGGGTTTGGAGGGCTGTTGAGGGGGGATATGAGGTTGTAGAAACGGGCCTTCCGGTTCTCTTGAGCGTGGTTAAGGAGATAAATGAACCAAGGTTGCCTAATCTTGCTGGAAAGCTTAAGGCTAAAGAGGCGAAAATTCCGATATTGACGGCGGAGACGTTGGGGCTTGAAAGAAGGATGATAGGGCTTGAAGGTTCTCCAACTAGGGTGGTCAAGATATTCTATCCTAAGCTATCGAGAAATGGCAGGATAATGTCAGGTAAAAATCCTCAAGAGGCAGTGGATGAGCTTATAAAGTTTCTCGCGGAAAAAGGGATAATCTAGGGGGGATCCTGATGCTTGCTGATTTTAGTAGCTTTAAAGGCGTGTGGACGCTTGGGGAACAGAGAGAGGGTAAAATAAGCTCGGTTTCCTATGAGTTGTTGAACTGGGGAAGGGGGCTAGCTGATAAGCTTGGTGTTGAGCTATCGAGCATAATCATAGGATATAAGATTGAAGGTGTTGAGGAGCTAATTTATAGGGGAGCAGATAGGGTCTATATTGTGGATCACCCTCTTCTTGAGAGGTTTACTCCAGATGCTTACGCTCGGGTCTTAGAGGCCTTGGTTAAAGAGTATAAACCCGAGGTATTTATAGCTTCAGCTACTACTCTTGGAAGGACCGTGATGCCTGTATTGGCTGCTAGGATAGGAACGGGCCTTACGGCTGATTGCACTGGGCTTGATATAGAGCCTGAGACTAGGCTTCTTTTGCAGACGAGGCCGGCTATCGGTGGAAACGTTATGGCTACCATAAAGACGCCTAATCATAGACCCCAGATGGCGACCGTTAGACCTCGCTCGAGGAAACCACTTCCGAGAGATCCATCAAGAAGGGGGGAAATTATCTTCAAAGAGTATCCTGAGGATCTTTATAAATCTAAGATAAACTTCCTAAGATTCATAAAGGATGATACTTTGGAAACTCCTCTTCATGAGGCGGACATAGTTGTCTCCGGAGGTAAAGGGCTTAAGGGGGAGAAGAATTTTCAGATGCTACATGAGCTTGCGAGACTTCTGGGTGGAGCGGTTGGAGCTTCAAGGTCTGCTGTGGATATGGGGTGGATATCTTACCCACATCAGGTTGGCTTAAGCGGTAAGACTGTTACTCCAAAGCTTTACATGGCTATAGGCATCTCAGGGGCGGTTCAGCATCTTGCGGGGATGTCTTCTTCTGAGACGATAGTGGCGATAAATAGCGATCCTGATGCGAACATTTTTAAGGTGTGTGATTTCGGAATAGTTGGGGATCTGTTTGAGGTGATCCCTGTTCTGATTGAGAGGATTAAAAAGTATAAGGAGGAACGTGGAAATGATTAGGGATTTCGGTAAGGTTACCCCTTCTTTTGTTAAGGAGTTAAGGAGAATAGTAGGGGATGCTGGGGTTATATATGAAGATAAAGGCGCCCTTGAAGCCTACTCCCACGATGAGTCTGGTAGTAAGTTTTACTTTCGCATGCCAGACGTTGTGGTTAAGCCAGAGGATGCTCAGCAGATTTCTAAGATAGTTAAGCTCTCTAATGAGGAAGGGATTCCTATAACTCCAAGAGGGGCTGGCAGCGGGCTTGCTGGAGGGTGCATCCCTATATATGGGGGTATAGTTCTTTCTCTTGAGAGAATGAATAGGGTTATAGAGATAGATAAAAAAAATCTCGTTGCAGTTGTGGAGCCTGGTGTGGTGACCAATGACCTGTGTAAAAGGGTTGCGGAAGATGGGCTTTACTATGCAGGGTATCCTATGAGTTTGGAGACGAGCTTTGTAGGAGGTAACGTGGCGACAAACGCTGGAGGAAGTAAAGTTATAAAGTATGGTAATACTGGGCATCATGTTCTTGGTATAGAGGCTGTGCTTCCAAATGGAGAGATAGTGGAGTTCGGCGGTAAGAGAAGGAAGGACTCGAGTGGTTATAACTTCGTTAGGTTTTTGGTAGGATCGGAGGGAACTCTTGCAGTGTTCACAAAGATATATCTTAACTTGATTCCCCTTCCTGGCAAGACCATCGACCTTTTTATCCCCTTTAGGAGCGTGGAAGATGCTATAGATAGCGTCTCGATAGCTGTAACAGAGAGCAAGGAGCTTCCTTCAGCTATTGAGTTCATAGATGGGCTTTCCTTTCGGATTAGCGCTAAGTATAACAACGCGAAACTTCCCTTTCAGGATGAAGCTAAAGCGTTTCTCATAGTTCAGCTTGAGGGGAAAACCAGGGATGATCTTGAGAGAACCTATGAAAAGATAGGCAAAGCCTTTTTATCGAAGGGAGCCTTCGATGTATTTATAGCTGATAATAGAAGTGCCTCTGAGGTCATATGGAAGGTGAGGAGAAACTGGTTTGAGTCTTTGAGGGCTATTGACCCCTATGTTCCTACAGGAGATGTGGTCGTCCCAACCTCAGAGATTCCTAGAATGATGTCCTTCATAGAAGAGATCTCCGAGAGCTATGGCGTTAAGATTCCTGTGGCCGCCCACGCGGGGGATGGGAACCTTCACCCGGCTCCTTTAAAGCCATCTCACATTGCTCCAGAGGAGTGGAAGGAGTTATCTGAGGAAATACTTGACAAGATAGCCTTAAAGGCTGCCTCCTTGGGAGGGGCTGTGAGCGGTGAGCACGGTGTAGGCTTCCTTAAGAAGAAAGCCCTTAGCGAGACTAAGAAGAGAGAGTTGGAGCTTATGAAAGATATTAAGAGGTTGTGGGATCCTAATGGTATAATGAATCCTGGGAAGCTTTTTTAAGCTTGGGGTGGTTTATCTTGAGAGAAATCTTCGGTTTGGCTTTTGGTAGTGGCTTTGTAGAGTTTGAATATGAGGGGGAGAACCTAATAGAGCTTTTAAGACCTAAGGAGATGCCAGATGTAGAAAGTGAGGAGAAGCTTGTTGAGGAAGCTCTGAAAAAGCCTATAGATTCTGCACCGTTGAGGGAGATAGTGAGGCCTAGTGATAGGGTTTGCATAATATTCAGTGATATCACAAGGCTTTGGGTCAGACATTATGTTTTCATGCCGTTCATATTGAGGGAGCTTAAGGTTGCTGGTGTTAGGCAAGAAAACGTTTTTGCTATTTGCGCTAATGGAGATCACAGAGAACATACGGATGAGGAATTTAAGATGATCTTGGGGGAAGAATCCTATGAGTTTCTTAAAGGTAGGATATATAATCATTGTGCCCGGAGTAAAGAAAATAACCTTTATCTTGGGAGAACGAGCTTTGGTACACCCGTGGAGATAAATAAAAGAGTACTTGAGGCTGATAAGGTTATCTTGACGGGTGGGATAGTTCACCACTTCCTTTATGGCTTTGGCGGTGGGAAAAAATCCATCATGCCTGGTGTGAGTTCAAGGGACTCCATAATGAAGAATCATGCCCTTGCCCTTAACCCCGTCTCAGGAAAAGGCTTTGACCCGAAGGTGCGTGCGGGAGTTATGCGCGGCAATAGGGTTAGCGAGGATGCTGTAGAGGTTGCTAGCTTTGTAAATCCATCTTTTCTCGTTAACGCTGTGGTAAACTCAAAGAGGAAGATATCTTATATCGTCGCGGGTAACTATATTACTGCTCATGAGGAGGGAGCTAAATTTTATGGCGAATACGGGAGCGTTCTTATTGATGAGATGGCTGACTTAACTATAGTTTCTTGTGGAGGTTATCCTGAGGATATAAACCTGTATCAGACTTATAAGACCTTGTACAACGCTGAAAAGGCAACCCGTGAAGGTGGTGTTATAATCCTTCTCTCAGAGTGTAGAGAGGGTATAGGAAATGAGGATTTCTATCGCATGTTTGTAGACTATAGGGATAATAAGGAGAGGGAGGAAGCCTTAAGGAGGAATTACACTATAGGAGGGCATATGGCCCTTCATATGGCGATAATGGCCGAGAAGTTCAAGATATTTCTAATGTCTAATTTGCCTGATAGTGTGGTTAAAGAAGCCGGTATGGAGCCCATAAGTAGCCTTAGAGAAGGTATTAAAAAGGCTAAGGCTATCGTTGGACAAAATCCCTCAACATATATTATTCCTGAAGGGCATAAAGTGCTACCAATTTTAAAAAGAAGATGATATAATCTTAAAAGTATTTTAATTTAGGGGGTGTGGTTTTGAAAACTAGGATAATATTTGTAAGACATGGTGAGTGTGAGGGAAATAGGGTTGGACTTTTCAGGGGTAGGATAGATTTTCCATTAAATGATAACGGTATAAGGCAAGCTGAGCTATTAAGGGACGAGATTAAGAGTTTTAAGATAGATGCGGTTTATACAAGCCCCCTTTCGAGGGCCTTTAGGACCGCTCAGATTATAGCTGTTCCTCATGGCTTAACCCCGATAGTTGAGGAGGGTTTCACAAACATATCTCTCGGTCCATGGGAGGGTAGAGCTAAGTCTGAGATAGAGAAGGAGCAACCTTCAGAGTGGAGGATATGGGTTACTGCCCCAGAGGAGCTAGCCCTTCCCGGTGCGGAGAGAGTTGATGACGTGAAAGAGAGAGCGTTTGCCGCCCTTAAGAGAATCCTCCCTAAGCACAATGGGGAAACCATAGTTATCGTTACTCATAGGGCGGTTTTAAAGCCCCTCTTTGCTGCGATGTTTGAGGTTAAAAAACCTTACTTTTGGAAGTTCCATTTCGATACCGCATCCTATAGTATAGTTGAATATAATAAAGATCGTGGATTCACTCTTGTTTTACTTAATGAAACCAAGCATTTATCAGATTTTGTTATAGAAGAGGTTTAGTAATTGAAAAATTATTCCTGCAAGTGTATAATGTGATAGGTTTTACTTGGTTTAAGGATTAGGAGGTGGAGATCTTGGAAAAACTCATTGAAGTTCGCTGGCACGGTAGGGGAGGCCAGGGAGCCAAAACGGGAGCGCAAATCTTAGCGGAAGTATTCTTTGAGAAGGGATATTATATTCAGGCCTTTCCTGAGTATGGTGCGGAAAGGTCAGGAGCTCCTATGAAAGCTTTCAATCGCTTGAGTAAAGATGAAATTTTACTTCACTGTCAAGTGGAAAACCCTGATATAGTTGTCGTAGTTGATCCTACCTTACTTACGGCGATTAACGTCGTTGAGGGATTGAAGGAGGATGGGGTTTTGCTAGTTAATACACCTAATTCTCCTAAGGAAATAAAGCAAAAGTTAGGATTGAAGACGCAGAAGGTTTATACGGTTGATGCTACTAAGATAGCTCTTGAAGAGATGAAGGCTAATTTCCCTAACACACCCATACTTGGGGCTTTGGCGAGGATAATAGGTGAGATTCCAATTGAAAGCTTTGAGGAGCACTTTAAAAGCAAGTTTGAAGGTAAGCTGACGCCAGACAAGGTGGAGGCTAATTTAAGGGCTATACGCCGTGGTTATGAGGAGGTGCGTGGAGAATGAGTTTAAAGGGGTGGAGGGATCTTCCTCCTGCAGGAGTAATACTTGAGGCTGGAAATGCCTCTAAGTATAAAACTGGAACCTGGAGAAGCATAAGGCCTGTATGGGATGTTTCCAAGTGCATAAGTTGCTTTATGTGTTGGCTTCACTGCCCAGATGGTTCTATCTTGGTCAAGGATGGTAAGGTTGCTGGCATAAACTATGACTATTGTAAGGGGTGTGGGGTTTGCGCATCTATTTGTCCCAAGAGCGCTATAGAGATGAAACCAGAATCGCTTTTTGAGGAAGGTGAGAAGTGATGAAAAAGAGAGTTCCTTTGACGGGAAATGCTGCCGCTGCTGAAGCTATGAGACAGATCAACCCTGATGTGGTAGCTGCTTATCCGATAACTCCTCAGACCGAGATAATGATGACCTTTGCGGAGTTTGTTGCTGATGGTTTGGTTGATACGGAGCTAGTTACGGTTGAAAGTGAGCACTCTGCCATGTCAGCTTGCGTTGGGGCAGCTGCAGCTGGCGCTAGGGTAATGACCGCTACTTCTGCTCAGGGTTTAGCACTGATGCACGAGGTGGTTTACATAGCTTCGGCTTTAAGGCTTCCAATCGTCATGTGCGTTGTTAATAGGGCACTTTCTGCTCCAATAAACATACATTGCGATCATGCCGATACCATGGCCGAAAGGGATTCTGGCTGGATTCAGATCTATAGTGAGACAGCTCAGGAGGTATACGACCATACCATATTAGCGCTTAAGCTTGCTGAGCATGAGGACGTTCGTTTGCCCGTTATGGTCTGCCAAGATGGGTTTATAACTTCCCATGGTGTTGAACCTGTAGAGGTGTTAGACGATGATGTGGTTAAGAATTTCATAGGAGAGTTTAAGCCGTGGTATCCCCTCCTTGATACTGATAATCCTAAGACCTATGGAGCGCTGGACCTCTTCGATTACTACTTCGAGCATAAGCGCCAACAGTTTGAAGCCATGAAGAACGTTCCGAGGGTTTATGAGGAGGCGGCAAAGGAGCTTTCCAAGATTACGGGAAGGCAATATCCCAAGGTGGAGGGGTTTTTCCTAGATGATGCAGATTATGTAATAGTTGTTATGTCTTCAACAGCTGGGACGACCAAGTACGTGGTTAAGGAGATGAGGAAGGAGGGCAAGAAGGTAGGGCTATTGAAGGTCAGGCTTTACCGTCCTTTCCCCAAAGAGGAGATAGCAAGTTTATTGGATGGAAGAAAAGCGGTAGCTGTTCTTGATAGAGCTTACTCCATAGGTGCCGAAGCCCCCTTATTCTGCGAGATTAAGTCAGCGCTTTATGATGCTAAGGTGAAGCCTCAGCTTGCTTCTTACGTATACGGTCTCGGTGGTAGGGATACGCCACCTTCCTTGATAAGGAGTGTCTTTGAGGATCTTATAAGCGGCAACATATCTAAGGAAGAGAAGTATCTCGGGGTCAGAGAGTGAGGAGGTGTGCTTAGAATGGCATTAACTGTTAGAGATCTTCTTAAAAGGGAAGAGAGATTTTCATATGGTCATAGATTGTGTCCGGGTTGTGGAGCTGCTTTAACTGCAAGACTTGTGATGCTTGCTGTTAACGAACCCGTGGTCGTTTCTTGCGCCACAGGCTGTCTTGAGGTTTCCACTACGATATTTCCCTACACCGCTTGGAGGGTGCCATGGATCCACAACGCCTTTGAAAACGCTGCGGCTACCATCTCCGGTGTTGAAGCTGCTTATAAGGCATTGAAGAAAAAGGGAAAGATAGATAAAGATATAAAGTTTATAGCCTTTGGTGGAGATGGTGGGACATACGACATAGGCTTTCAGGCCCTATCTGGTGCCCTTGAGAGAGGGCATGATTTCCTTTACATATGTTATAACAATGAGGGTTATATGAACACCGGTGCCCAGAGGTCTGGTGGAACGCCCATGTGCGCTGATACGACGACTGCTCCTGCTGGGAAAGTTATCCCTGGAAAGATGCAGTGGAGGAAGGATTTGACCACAATAGTCGCTGGCCATCATATACCTTATGTAGCTCAAACTACACTGCATAATCCCCTCGATCTCGTTAATAAAGTTAGGAAAGCGATAGAAACTCCTGGTCCTGCTTTTATAAACGTTCTTGCTCCTTGCGTGAGGTTCTGGAGAGTTAATCCAGCTGATATGATAAAGATTTGCAAGCTTGCAGTTGATACCTGTTTCTGGCCTGTCTTTGAGATAGTGAATGATGAGTGGAAACTATCCTATAAGCCGAAGGAGAAAAAACCCATTGAAGAGTTTCTTAAAGTTCAGGGGAGATTCCGTCACCTATTTACCCCTGAGAATCGTCATCTGATAGATGAGATACAGAAACATGTAGATAGGGAGTGGAGCTTCGTTCTGAAGATGTGCGGTGAAACCCAGTAGTTTTTAATTAGGGCTCCTCAGCTTTAGGGTTGAGGAGCCACTTTTCTATTCCATCTAAGCTCTTAATCCAGATTTCTCTCCCCTTAAAATCAATGAGTTCCTCTTTCTTCATCCTCGCGAGCTCCCTTGAAAGTGAGGGGCGTTGAACGTTAAAAGCTTCAGCAAGCTCTTCTCTGGTTAAACTTAGCTTTATCCTTAAACTTTGTTGTTTTTTGTATTCTTCGATTAGGAATTTGCAGAGCCTTTGCCTTAGGGTTAAAAGTGTGCTTTCTTTAAGCTTAGCATTTAAAAGAAGAATTCTATCCGAAAGGATGTTTAGGAAGTTATAGAGGAATTTTTCGCTTATTTTACACATTTCCATTATGGCATCTTTAGAGATGAACATGATTTCAGTTTCTGATTTTGAGTAGATCGTAGCGGGAAAGATAGTTTTTGAGGAAAAAATTATAGCTTCACCGATGGTTTCACCTTCGCTTAACATTGCTATGGTATATTCTTTCCCTGATGTTGAAGCTTTTTTAACCTCTACTGTTCCTCTTAGTATTATTCCGATGGAGTTGCAAACCTCGTCTTCGATTGCTACGATCTGACCTTTCTTAAAGGTTCTTCTTTGGACGAGAGCTGAAGGGGATAGTAAAGATTTAATTTCTTCTTGAGACATATTCTTAAATAGTTTGTTTCGAGTTAATGCTTCGAAATCCATTCCTTTCACCCCTCTTATAGCCTGTAAGGGCGTAACATAGGTTACCGACGATAATTTTAAATTAATGTAAGATAGATTTGCAATACCTTGGGGCAACATAAGAGTTGGGAGGTGTAATGTGATATGGCTCAGTTTGACATGTTTTGCTTTCAGTGTGAGCAAACCGCAGGTGGTAAAGGGTGCACGAAGGTTGGCGTTTGTGGAAAGGATAGCAGGGTTGCTGTACTTCAGGATCTCTTAATCTACCAACTAAAAGGGATTGCCTATTTGGGTGATAGAATCTTAGCTGATGGGGGTAAAGTTGACGAAAATGTAGTTAGGTTTATGTTAGATGCTTTATTCTCCACGCTTACCAATGTAAACTTTGATGAGAAAAGATTTGTGAAGTATATCCTTGAGGCAGATAACATTAAAGAGAATCTGAAAAGGCTTTTTTCGAATTTGGAGAGTGCTCCACTTGCTGTACATTATAGACCACCCAGTGATGTGGAGAAGATGATAGCTGATGGCAAAAAGGTTGGGATTCTGGCAGATGATGTTGATGAGGATGTGAGGTCCTTAAGGGAGCTTTTGATCTATGGTTTAAAGGGAATGGCCGCGTATGCTCATCACGCTTATAGGCTTGGTTATAAAGATGATGATGTGAATGCCTTTTTCTTTACAGCACTTGCGAAGACATTAGATAGAAACTTATCGACCGGTGAACTTTACACTCTGTGCATGGAACTTGGGAGGAAGAACTTTAGATGTATGGAGGTTTTGGATAGAGCCCATACCGATACTTTCGGTCATCCGCAGCCTACAGAGGTACTGATTTCAAGAAAAAAAGGCCCGTTTATAATAGTTTCAGGGCATGATTTAAAAGATCTAAAAGATCTGTTAGAGCAAACCGAGGGGAAGGGGATAAACATTTACACCCATGGTGAGATGTTACCGGCCCACGGCTATCCAGGGCTTAAAAGGTATAAGCATCTTGTGGGTAACTATGGTGGTGCATGGCAGGACCAACAGAAAGAGTTTGATGGCATACCGGGTTGCATTTTGATGACCACGAACTGTTTACAAAAGCCACTTGATAGCTATAAAGATAGAATATTTACTACAGGAGTTGTAGGTTTTGATGGCGTTGCCCACATCGAGGAGGTGGACGGTAAGAAGGATTTCACACCTATCATTCAAAAAGCTTTAGAACTTGGAGGATGGAAGGAGGATGAGGAAGAAAGAAAGATACTGGTCGGATTTGCTCACTACACTGTACTTAGCCTTGCAGACAAGATAATTGAGGCTGTGAAGAGCAAGCAAATCAGACACTTCTTCCTCATAGGAGGGTGCGATGGTGCGAAGCCAGGCAGAAACTACTATACTGATTTTGCTGAGAAGACCCCTAAGGATACGCTCATCTTAACGCTCGCTTGTGGTAAGTATAGATTTAATAAGAAAGATTTTGGTTTCATTGGAGAGTTTCCTAGGCTCCTCGACGTGGGTCAGTGTAATGATGCCTATTCCGCAATCGTTATAGCAATTGAGCTTGCGAGGGCTTTTGGTGTATCTGTAAATGATTTGCCTCTAACGCTTGTTCTTTCATGGTTTGAGCAAAAAGCGGTAGCTATACTTTTGACTCTCCTCTCTTTAGGTGTTAAGAATATCTATTTAGGCCCATCGCTTCCAGCTTTCATTTCACCGAATATATGGCAGGTTCTCGTTGAGAAGTTTAACATCAAGCCTATTTCTAATCCTGAAAGAGATTTGAACGATATTTTAACTGTTGGATAGGTGAAGCTATATTTATCCTATCTCCTGAATGACCCTTTGAAGTTTATTTATCACTTCTTTTTTGTTCCTTTCACTGTGAGGAATCATAGAAGATTTTCCCTCTAAGTACCAATAAAAGGCATTTATCATGTTCTGTTGATTAATAGCGAATACAATGGGGGGATGGTCAGTCTTTGCGACAATTACACCTATCTCATCTTTTACATCAATGTGAAGGTTTTTGTGAAGCTCTCGTGCACAGATGTAAAGCTCATAGTTGTTGAGGCTTTTAAGCAGATCGATAGTTCTTATTAGATGGCTTTTATATTCTTCTGGCTTATAGAATATGAATCTGTTGTAGAAGAGGTTCGGCATCTGTATGGGAATGCGTCCAGCCTTAATGTCGCTTGTACAGGGGAGATTAACTATTTCTACATATTTGCTTTGCCCAACGTTTTTTAGGAAGGCATTAGCTTTTGTTTGCTGAAGAGAAACCATTCTCTCTTTGGTTATGTTGTCTATATCGTTTCGGTTTAAGATAAAGGAAAAAGTTTCTTCCGGCATTGTTGCACAGGAAAGGGTGTTCGAAAGGGATAAGTGATCCCCCCGTTGTTCTTCAAACTCCGCTATTAACAAGTTTAAGTCGGAGAAATTATTTTCCGTAAATATGCGCATAAGGGGTCGGCATATCTTTAGAAACTCATTGAACTCCTTCGTTAGTGAGCCTATGATATCTAGGTCGGTATAAAGGAAGTTGGGGGCGTTTTCCTCCTGACCTGCCAAAGTTGTAGAGGTCAGTGCTGCTACTCCTGGTGCGATGAACATCGTTCTTCGAAAGTAGTATTCCCGGTGCTTCGGACAGTAATATGGTTCAATAACTCCGGTCATGTAAAAGGGCAACCAAAAGTTAATAGAGGTGAGTATTTCTGCTATATCACGACTAATCACGTGCACGATTTTAATGTGGTTACCTTTAGCTATTACTTCAAATAGCAGGTTGGTAAGCTTCGCTAAAAAAACTTCATCTTTTGTAAGCCATTCGATACTCTCATCGCTATGTAAAAGAAGGGTACACGCCTTTTCATTAGCTTTAACAAGTGAAAGAAATTTAATAGCTGCTTGACGTTTACCTTCGTTTCCGTAAAAAACTTCTGCGTGCTTTGGTTTGCCATGATGCGTAGGTATTCTATCTGTGTCTAAACAACCTCGAGCCATTCTTTGCACATTGAAGGTGTTTAGTTGGCTTACCAATTTTTCTATTAGCTCTGGATCTTGTGTAATTTCGTCAGAGAGCCACTTATATAGCGCATCTGCGAGTCCTAAGGATTCTCTTCTTTGCCCTACCTGTGAAGGAAACCCCATAATTTCGTATAAGGCCATCCTTTGAGAGCCTCTTTGGGCCTGTTCTGCAAAATAGGTAGCTATTTTTCTTATATATTCCTTGTTTCTTATCGGGGTTCTTTTGCCTGTACGCCAACGGCTTACAAGCGAAGTATCTACCGAAAGAAGTTTAGCCAGTTTGCTGTTAGATATGCCCATGGTTGTCATTAACAAACTGAGCTTTTCGCTGAAAGACATCTAAAACAACTCCTTTGTTTTAATCTTTTTTAAATTATATCACATTACTGACCTGCATAAACTTATTTTATCATTAGGTATCAGCGGTTTGTCACTAAGATGTGACGCTTTATTTGTCATTGACCAATTTTTTAAAGGATCTGTTTTTTCTTAGTATGCAGTTATAAAATTATACTAGAATATCCAAGCTTTTCGAGAAGATGGGAGATGGTGTCATGGATGGTGTTGAACATTTTAAGATAAACTTGAGGTCCGGTTTTTTCAAGGTTAAGCCTTACTCGGTTACGGTGTCCTTGGAGGATATAACCTTTACTCCTTTAGATGAGGCTGAGGATAAAAATCGGATTAAAATTCCTTGTAGTAAGGTTGAGAGGATCGTGATCTTTGGGAGAGCGCCTGTTGAGCTGGAGATTAAAACGGTGGACGAGACCTTTGTGGGAGTCTTTCAAACCCCTTACGATATGGCTAATGCTATTGAGCTTTTAAAGAGTGTGTTTAAAAAGAGGTTTTCAAATGGGGGCGTTATGTAGTGAGCGATGGAAGAGTTAAGAGGGGTATATGCGATAATTGTGGTGCTCAACTTAAAGTTGGGATGCGCTTTTGCAGTAAATGTGGATTTCTTGTAAGTCAAGGAGTGGATAAGCTTCTTTAAGACTTATGGAGAGTTTGCTAGCTGGGCGATCTTCTCCAATATAAGCGTTTATATTGAGACTCTTTTTGACGTACTTGTATAAAAGGAACTCTTTAAACTCTTCCGGGCTTCGCTGCACCTCTTCAGGAAGGCCCTTTAATGAGTCGTCAGTGGGGTGAGAAGTAGGGGGGCGTTATATTTTACATCGGGGTTATCTACCCTACCCAAAAGATAGTCAGTAGCACAGCCTAAGACGTCAGCCAGCTTCCTTCAATTGCCAGTTATTGAAAAGATAAAGGTAGTCTTGGGCAACCTTTTGACCGCCAACTTTGACCACAACCTCGGCCTTCATGTACTGGTAAGGTAGCGAGAGCCATTAATATTCCAGCCAATATTAACACCACTCCACTTTCTGGTGGTAATGGTGGAACCGATCCGAGTGTTTATTGTGGTGGTTTAAAGAAAAAATAACTCTGCAAGCCCTTATCCTTCAGGGAAACTGCTGCACCTACTGCATGCTTTCGTTGTTGACACGGAACTTTTAATTGCCACAGCAGGGATCAGAAGACTGTTACTCAGTTTTCTTTTAGTTGTTCCTACCGCGCTGTAGTGCACCGATTTTGAAAGATGTTCACCTCTTCATTACCCTTTTCTAAAGGGGATGTATTTTCTGGCTTTGTTTTTGTAAGGGAACATGCTTCCCCTCTTATTAGTGCTGTAGAGTTTTAACGTCGACGCCTATAATCTGGGTGAATACTTCTTTCGTAAAGCCGTGAAACAAGCGAGCTTTCATAATGATCATGGATTTAAAATTTCCCATAAGAAGATTAGGGAGAAGGAGTTCCCGATTGGAACTAATCCTTTAGCACATTAGATCTTTCTGATTGTTATAGATGGCTTAGGGGCCTTTTATAGCTTCTAATACCCCTTGCCTTACCCTTTGGTCCTCCTCTATGAAGGAGCTTATCTCATAAGTTATCTTTATCAGTAGGTAAAGCCAATATATTGTAAATGTGATTATTGAAAGGATTGCGACTATTATCACATTTCTCCCTTTTATTTCCGTTATCAGAGCCGGTTTTCCTAAGAAGTAGCTGTATGCTGTGCTCTTTAACCTCGAGAGCTCGAAACTGACCGAGAAGAGAGATTGAAGATATATCGCTAGAAATATGAACGCCAAGATGTTTAATAGAACTTTTAAACCTATTCCGCTTATCAGAGCTACTGTATAGAATAGAGCATAGATCCAAAATGCCCATGTGGCTATCTCTAGCTGGGAGATCTTATGCAAAAAGAGGATTATGCTTTCCCTCTTGCTCTCGCTTATCTTCCCTTGGATAAACTGGAAGAGAAGCTTTGTGTTTTCGATATTGTTTTTAATGGCTCTGTTCCAAGAGAATAAAAGAAGAAGCTGTAAAAGGCCAGCTATTAGGCTTAGGATTATAGATATACCTATCAATCCAAATGGGGTATAGAAGCTCATCACATGAGGAAAGTGCATAATTGCGTATCTTAGGGAGAGCGAAGCGGATATTGAAAAAAGCGTTGAAAGAACTCCTAAGATTACCACCGATATCGCTAATCCCTTGCTTGGGGTTCTTTCCTCTAAAAGGGTTAGGATATCCATGTCTTTAATTGGATTACTACCATCCTTTAACGAAGCTTTCTAAGTGCTTTCTTATCATTTCGTCTGCTTCTTCAGCCGCTTTAGCTGAGGAGGCGGCAAGTTTGCTTATCTCCTGAGCTACAACAGCAAAGGTTTTTCCTGACGTTCCGGCGCGAGCTGCTTCTATAGCTGCGTTCAAGGCTATAAGCTTAGTTTGTCCTGCGATCTTGGATATAGTTTTAACCATAGATTTAAGATCCTCACTTGCCTTAGCTATACCTTCACCAACGAGGTTCATGTAAGTTTCCGTTACTATTTGGATATCAAGATTTGTCCTTTTCATTAAAGCGGCTACGGCAAGAATTACTTTCTCTCTTTCTTCTTCAAATGTACTAAATATCTCCTCAAGAACTGGCTTTATTAAGGGATTATAGATCCCTATGAAACTTTCGATTGCAATGCCCCTATTGTATATTTTATTCCCCAACGCTTTTCTGCTCTCAAAGTAACTTTTATCTATGGCATCTTTAAAAAGACTTTTAAGATAATCTCTTATAATGCTTCTCCATTCCTCTTTTTTCTTGCCTCCAAAACCTCGCTTTACTTTCTCTTCCATACGCATGAGGTGTGAGAAAACTATGTTCGTGAATTCTTCCGTTTTTCTCTCCAGGGGCTCGCTTGCTTCTTTGAGAGCCTCTTCTTCTTTTTCGGTTATCATAGTAAATTCTTTCTTTTCGATTATTTTCGTGTCCTCGAACATTAGATTTAACCTCCTTCTAGAACCCTATATTATAATCATAAATGCAAAATTTAATATTTGTCAATGAGAGATATGTGTATATATAGCACTAATATCTTGCTTAAGCTTTGTGATGTAAAACTGGGTGGCTTGTGCTATTATCTTGATAGGTTGGATTTTCTCCCTTCAAGAGGTGATAGCGCTATGAATAAACAATTTTTTATAGTAGATGTTTTTGCGGAAGGTAGATACTCGGGAAATCCGCTTGCGGTTTTCATCGATGCTGAGGGAATCCCGGATGAAGAGATGCAACTTATAGCCCGAGAGATAAATTTTTCTGAAACTACTTTTGTTTTGTCAAGGGAGTTGAGAAACGGAGGTTATGATGTGCGTATCTTTACACCGGAAACTGAGGTTCCCTTTGCTGGACATCCTACGCTTGGTACAGCATATATCATTAAAAGGGAGCTGATCAAAGAGAATGTAAAGGAGTTGAATCTGAACCTTAAGGTTGGTCAAATACCCGTTTTCTTTACAGAGGAGGCTCATGAATTATTGTGGATGAGGCAGAAGCCGCCCTCCTTTGGGAAACATGTGAGCCACTCTCTTATGGCTGAGGTTTTGGGAGTCGAGGTGGCTGATTTAGATAACGATTATCCTGTTGAGGAAGTGTCTACGGGGCTCCCATGCTTAATAGTTCCCTTAAGGAGTTTGGACGCCTTAAAGAGGATCAAGGTGAATTTGGATAGATATTACTCTCTTATTGAAGACCTCGATGCGAAACTTATCTTGGCTTTTTGTCCGGAGACAAGAAGAGGAGATACCGCTTTAAGCGTTCGTGTTTTTGCCCACTACTATGGTGTTCCTGAAGATCCTGCCACTGGAAGTGCAAATGGATGTTTAGCGGCATATCTTTGCAGACATAGATATTTTGGAGATGAAATTAATATAAAGGTTGAGCAAGGTTATGAGATTAAGAGACCTTCTCTGATTTTTCTAAGGGCTCGTGGTGGAGATAAAATGGAGATTTGGATTGGAGGTAAAGTAATATTGATTGCTAAGGGCATTTTTGTGTAAGATTTTAGTCAAATTGCTTTTTCTAATTTTGAGAAAATGTGGTAAAATTAACCTTCGGGAGCTTTCATGAAAGGAGGGGTAGCTTAAGTGGGATCTTATATAGCTACGATGATATTATCCTATCTGTTTTATCTTTTTTTAACCATGGGTAGCGGGAACATCGGTCTGTGGAGCTCAAGCGAGCTCTTGGTGGGAATTCCCGTTGCTGTAATAGCTGGTTTGGCTGGTGGCAGGATTTTTGGTGAGTATATTCCATCTTCTCTCTTAAATCCTTACCGCTGGTGCTTGTTCATTTACTACCTATTCGTTCCCTTTTTCACAGCGATGGCCAAGGCTAATATAGATGTGGCTATGAGGGTTATCACGGGGAAGATCAACCCCGGTATAGTCAAGATTAAAACTGGCTTAAAGAAGGACATGGCTTTGACGTTTCTCGCTAACTCTATAACTTTGACGCCTGGGACTTTAAGCGTTGATGTGGATGAGGAAGAAAATGACCTATATGTTCACTGGATCGATGTGAAAGATGTTACACCAGAACCTAGGGATGTGTGTGGAGATTTTCCTGAGTGGGCGAGGAGGATCGTGGAATGATGGATATGTCAGGTTGGTTTATGGCGACCGGAGTTCTTCTGGTAATATTTGGTTTTTTGGCTATAGGAAGGACTGCTTTGGGTCCAACGGTACCTGATAGAGTTGTAGGTTTGGATACCCTTAACACCTACATAGTGGCTGCCATGATTGTTTTCGGTGCTGCCTACGATTCCGTCATATATGTTGATATTGCAATAGTTTATGCGCTTCTTTCCTTCATAGCTACTCTGTTTATAGCTCGTTACCTTGAAAGGGGGCTTTAAGATATGTCTGGTCTAATTGCGCTATTTTTGGTGATTGGCATAGCTTTCAACTGTCTTGGCGCCATAGCGTTGTATAGGTTTCCTGACGTTTACACTCGTCTTCACGGGGCTACCAAGGCCACCACTTTTGGTTCCATCTTCACCTCTCTGGGAGTGATAGCCTATGGGTTTACGAAATGGGCATACACTGGAGAAGCAAGGTTCTGCGTTTTGGCCATTCACGCTATAGTTGCACTGATAGCACTTCTTCTTACGAATCCTACGGGAGCTCATGCTATCGCAAAAGCTGCTCATAGAAGCGGTGTCATGCCTAAGAGAGCGGTGGTTGATAGATTGGCTGAGAGGGAAGGGAAGTGGTGATGATGGAATATTGGGCTCACTTTTTCACGCTTATAGTTTTGGTTGTTGGGGCCTATCTTGCGGTTTTTCTAAGAAGCCTTATCGCTTCCGTTATAGCTTTATCTGCTATGAGTCTTGCTCTTTCACTGGAATTTTACCTTCTTCATGCTCCTGACGTGGCTATAGCTGAAGCTGGTATAGGTGCGGGTTTAACCACGGCTATATTTATATTTGCCTTAAGAGGCATCAGGAGGGATTAAGGCATGGGAAGAGCCTTGAAGTGGGTAAGTTTTATCTTTTTCTCTCTCATCTTGATATGGGGTTTGGTTAATATCCACCCCTTTGGGGAGCCTTTGCAAACTGATATGGATGAGTACTTTATCAATAACGCTCAAAAGGAAGCTGCTGCTAACAACGTTGTTACCTCTATAGTGTTTGACTACCGTGGTTTTGATACCCTTGGGGAGGCCACGGTTCTCTTTACTGCAGTTATAGGAGTGACCGCTGTTTTCAGGGGAGTGATGAAGAAGTGAGAATGTCTAAGATAGTTAGGACGATAACTGCTCTATTGTTCTGGGCTGTTTTGGTCTTTGGGTTCTATATTGTCATACACGGACACCTAACGCCAGGCGGAGGTTTTCAGGGAGGAGCTGTTATAGCCTCTTCTACAGCTCTTTTCTTAATAGCCTTTTCTAAAGATGAGTTTTTGAGGAAATATAAAGATGTTTTTCTTTCGGTTGCAGAAAGCGGTGGGCTTTTGCTATTTATATCCATAGCTTTCCTTGGAATAGGAGCTACTTTCTTCTATAACTTCATGGCTAACTCAGGTGGGATTTTTGGAAGCCCTACCCCTATAGGTATAAATGACGGAGATCTAAATACCGCTGGAACTCTCCCCCCTATGAATATAGCTGTGGGTCTCGAGGTATTTGGAGGGTTAAGTTTGATACTTTTATTTATGTTTCTTGGAGCTTACTTAAAACCCTTTAGTAAGGAAAGCGAGGTGCATGAGGAGTGACTTATATGCCCTTTGTTGTTGTAGGTGTTATGTTGGCGCTCGGACTCTATGCGATTCTGTTTAGTAAGAACTTGATAAAGATAGCGATAGGATTATCTATAGTGGAGTCCGCAGTCAACCTCTTCTTAATAACGCTTGGGTATGTTAAGGGGGCGGTAGCTCCTATCTATACGATGGCTCCTGCTGGTAAGAAGATGGTTCTTCCAACGCCACAGGCGTTAACCTTAACCGCTATAGTTATAGGGCTTGCTACTACCGCTATGCTCTTAAGCCTTATAGTTATGGCTTATAAGCACTATGGAACCTTGGATATAAGGGAGTTAAGAAGACTGAGAGGGTGATGATTATGGAGCATTTACCTATTTTAGTGGTTGCTGTACCTCTTTTTGTGGCCTTTGCGATTCCATTGATCGATAAGGTTGGAGGAGGTAGGTACGCTAAGGAGGGTGTAACCGTTGGATCTTTGCTCTTCTCTCTAATAGGTATGATACTTCTCCTTAAGAGGGTTGCTGCTTTAGGTCCCCAGGTTTACGTTTTCGGTGCTGCGCTTCCCACCCTGACGCTGCCTACAGGTATGAAGGTTCCAATTAGGATAATGTTTGAAGTTGATGGAATGAGCGCTTTCATGGCGCTCTCTGGGAGCATCGCAGCTTTAGCTGCGGCTATATATTCCATAGCCTATCTGAAAGACGAAACTGGAAAGGATAGATTCTATGTTCTTTTCCTTCTGCTGGTTGTTGGTATGCTTGGGATGGAGCTAACAGGTGATATATTTAACTTCTTCGTTTTTCTTGAGATTTCATCGATAGCTTCCGCTGCTTTGGTGGCCTTCAGGTATTACAAGGCGGAGTCGATTGAGGCTGCTATAAAGTACATGGTCGTAGGGAGCTTATCCGCTTTATTCGTTCTTATAGCTGTTGGTTTCCTTTATGGCAAGTATGACGCTCTTAACTTCGCCGCTATCGCTAAAAGGATGGAGTTTTCATGGGCGGATAAGATTGCTTTGGCTTTGCTTGTGGTTTCCCTGGCTTTAAAGTGTGGTGCTGTTCCGCTTCATATGTGGCTTCCCGACGCTTACGCTGAGGCTCCAGCTTCCGTCACTGCTCTTTTAGTTAGTGTGAGTCAGGCAAGCCTTTACGGGCTGTTCAGGGTTTGCTTTAGCTTGTTCGGGGTGAAGATGTCGACCTTGACAGTTGGTTGGATAGTCATAATTTTTGGAGTGCTTTCAATGTTTATAGGTGTTACAATGGCGTTGGTTCAGAAAGAAATAAAGAGGTTGATGGCCTTTCACGCTATATCGCAGACAGGGTATATGTTGTTGGGAGTCGGCGTTGGGCTCGCTGTACTTGGTAACCCCTTTGACTTGAAGAGCTATGGACTTATGGCCATGAAGGGTGGCATATTTCACATTATAAATCACGCGATGTATAAGGGACTGCTCTTCCTAACGGCAGGTGCCGTTTTTTATAGAGCAGGGACGAGAGATTTAAATAAGCTTGGAGGATTGGCTCATAATATGCCTTGGACCACTGTTTACTTCATAATTGGGGCAGCGGCTATAGCAGGTTTACCTCCCTTCAACGGTTTCGCTTCCAAGCTTATGATATACGAGTCTGTTTATAAATTTAATCCCATCCTTTCAATCATGGCTATGATAGTAAGCGTTTTGACGCTTGCTTCCTTCGTTAAGATATTCCAAAGCGCCTTTTTGGGCCCTCAGCTACCTGAGTATAAGGATATTAAGGAAGCTCCCATGAGTATGCTTGTAGGCATGGGGATTCTTGCCTTCGTGGTGGTTTTCTTCGGTCTCTTCCCTGAGCTTATAGTTAGAACTATAGTTGATCCGGCAGCCAAGGCTTTAGTTGATCAAGCTTCCTACATTTCCAAAGTGATGGGAGGGATGTAATTATGACGCTTCTATATACAGGTCAGGGGTTTTGGGACCCAATAGCCTGGCTTTTTGGTACAGCTTTTGCGTCGATCTTGGTTTATTGGATATGGAGTAAGGGTAGAGGAGATTATAAGAAGGGAACTGAACAGGTAAAGCCCTTTCTTTGCGGCAATCCTGAACCTGGAAAGAGTGAGATTCATGTTAGGGCTAGCAACATATATTGGGGTTTCGTTGAGGCTTTGAAGGGTTATTATGAGCCCTTGATAGGGATGCATACGGGAGAGCTTTCCGATTACGTGGGGTGGTTCATAGGGGGTTTGGCTCTTTTAACCTTTGTTATCTTGGTAGTCTAAAGGAGGGGTAATGGTGATAAATAAGTATTTCCATAAAGCTCTTTGGGTATTTCACTTTAATAGCGGTTCCTGTAACGGCTGTGATATAGAGATATTAGCAGCCTTAATGCCTCGCCATGATCCTGAAAGGTTCGGTATAAAGCTCGTTGGATCACCTCGCCATGCTGATGTTCTAGTTGTTACAGGACCTGTGACTCGGCTGATGGCTGATAAGTTAAAGAGGATATACGAGCAAATTCCTGATCCTAAGGTTGTTATGGTTGTTGGGGGGTGTGGTTCTACAGGAGGAGTATTTTACGAATCCTATAACATACCTGGTCCCGTAGACAAAATTATTCCTGTTGATGTTTATGTTCCTGGTTGTCCCCCTCGCCCTGAGGCTATAGTTTATGGTGTTGCTAAGGCTTGGGTGAAGCTTGAGAAACTGCGTAAGGGTGAGGAGGTGGTGGTTCAAAGATGAGAATCTTAGATGTTCAAGAGATGATGTCCTTCTTTAAGGAAAAACTTGGAGAGAACCTAATTAGCTGTGAGTTAAGGAGCTGGACCGCTGGTCTTAAGAAGGTAGAGTGTAAGGAGATATGGTTAGAGATAAAGCCAAACGTGTTACCAGACTTCGTTAAGCTTCTGAAGGAGCTCGATGAAGCTCCTCATTCCTTAGTTGCTTCTGCTGAGGATCTCGGTGATGATATAGCAGTTATCTATCATCTTTCCGTATATAGTGGAGAGTTTAATAGGGAAATACAGATTAATGTTAGAGTTAAAGTGCCGAAGAGCGATCCTAGGTTGCCTTCTATAAGTCATCTTATTCCAGGGGCGTTGATAACTGAGCAGGAGAAGGAGGAGATGATCGGTGTGATTTATGAAGATCTTCCGGAAAGAAGGCATGTGTTCATCGCTGACGACTTCCCGCGTGATATCTATCCCTGGAGAAAAGATGAGAAAGGACCTCAGTCCTTGATAAGAAAGGTTAACGAGTGAGGTGAATTTTAGAAATGGCAGAGATAAGCTATGGATATAGCGTTCCTATAGGGCCTATACACCCTGCCCTTAAGGAACCCATCGAGTTCGTCTTTGATATAGAGGGGGAAAAGGTTAAGGGAGTCAAGATATATGCTGGGCATGCTCATAGAGGAATAGAGTGGATGGGAATGAGGAGGAATCCCATCCAGAATCTCTATCTTGCTGAAAGGATATGTGGGATATGCTCTGTAACTCATGCTTTGGCTTTGGCTTTGGCTGTTGAGAGAGCGCTTAATATAGAAGTCCCGCCAAGGGCTCAGTATATAAGACTTATCGTTGCCGAGCTTGAGAGGATTCACTCTCATTTACTTTGGGCTGGTGTTGCGGCGCATGAGGTGGGGTTTGATTCCGCTTTCATGCTTTTATGGAAGGTTAGAGAAAACGTAATGGATCTTCTGGAAAAGCTCACTGGAAATAGAGTGAATTACGCTATAATTCAGATAGGCGGCGTCAGAAGAGATATAACTGAGGAACTTCGTCACGAGATATGGAAGTCCCTCGATTATTATAGGACCCTTTCTGAGAGGATAAAGGTTCTGCTGCTTGAGGATCCTACCTTTACTCTGAGGACAAGGGATGTAGGAGTACTTACTAAGGAGGATGCTCTATCCCTTTGTGCAGTTGGTCCAACCGCAAGGGCTTCAGGTGTACCTAAGGACGTCCGTCAGGATCAGCCTTACATAGCTTATGCGGATATAGGGGTTAAGGCCATAACACCTGATCTTTACACCGGTGAAGTGAAGGGAGATGTTTATGATAGAACCGTGGTGCGTCTGCTTGAGATAGACCAGTCTATAGACCTGATAGATAAGGCTTTGACCAATATGCCCGATGGTGAGATAGTTTATGAGAAGAACCTCGTTAAGCTTCTCGCTCTCATAAAGAAAGGAGAAGGGGAAGGCGTGGGTAGACATGAAGCTCCTCGGGGAGAGGATGTCCACTATGTTAAGTTCGTTCCTGGAAGTGAGAATCTCGCCGTTTGGAAGGTGAGAGCTCCAACCTATTCTAATCTCCTTCCTTGGGTCCCGATGTTTAAAGATGCCGAAGTGGCTGACATACCTATAATAGTGGCATCAACGGATCCATGCATGTCCTGCCTTAACAGGGCAACGTTAGTCTACCCCTCCGGTCGAAAAGAGGTATTAACTCATGAGGAGCTTCACAAGTTAAGCGTCGAAAAAACGAGGAGGTTGAGCAGGAGATGATTTTCCTTAAGCTTATCCTTACCGTATTTCTTTCAGCCTGGGTTATGTTTATTGGGTTGCTCTATAAAGGTATAGATAGGAAGATCGCAGCTCGCCTTCAGGCGAGGTTTGGTCCACCTATAATCCAGCCCTTTTATGACGTTATAAAGTTACTTCAGAAGGAGAACATCGTGCCCGAGAATGCCGTTCCATGGATATTTAACGGGGCTCCATGGTTAGCGTTGCTCGCTTCCATAAGCCTCTTTTTCTATCAACCTATGGGAAGCTTGCCACCGATTTTAGGCGATAGAGGGGATATAATCCTCATCCTTTACGTGTTTACCGTTGCTGCTATAGCGATAGTGGCTGGAGGGTTCGCGTCTGGGTCTCCCTTTGCGACTGTTGGAGCTCAAAGAGAGATGGTGCTGCTTATGAGTTATGAGTTTCCTTTAGCCACTGCTATAATAGCCTTGGCCTGGTATTACTCCAAGACCTTTTCCGACCTTCCAGCTTTTTCACTTTATACCTATGTTCTTAAGCCTATCTGGTCTCATGTTGGGCCACTTGGTTTTCTTGGAATGCTACTTATAATGCTGACTATTCTCGTTGTGGCTCCCGCTGAGCTTGGTAAGATACCTTTTGATATAGCTGAGGCGGAGACTGAAATAGCTGAGGGGGTTATGGTTGAGTATTCTGGTAAGAATTACGCTCTTTTCTACATAGCTGATGGAGTTAAAACATTAGCGATGACTGCTTTGGTGGTTAACATGTTTTTCCCTTGGAACCTCTCCTCCTTCTTTGGGCTTTCTGGGGTTGGTGCTTACCTTCTTGATTTCATCTTCTTCTGGGTTAAGGTTTTAGCTCTGCTTCTTATCTCTGTTACGCTGGTTAGAGTAGCCTTTGCTAGGCTAAAGGTGGATCAGATAGCGAGGTTTTACTGGTTTCCTTTGCTTTTAACGAGCATGGTTGGTTTGCTTTTGGTAGTTTGTGATAAGTTGGTTTAAATTCGTTGGAGGAGGTGCTTTAAAGGGTATGGCGACTCCTATGATAGTTGAGCTGTTTAAGCAGCTTTTTGGTGGTCCCGAGACGAACCTCTTCCCCGCGAAATATGCGCCCGATTCTATAATCGAATTTTTGGAGGCCGTTGGTAGGGGAGAGGTGAAGATAAATCCGCCAATTGAAACGCCTCCAGACTATAGAGGAAAGATCGTCTATGAGAGGGATAAGTGTATAGGGTGCAGACAGTGTATTAGAGTTTGTCCGGCAAATGCTATAGAGTTCATTCCAGATGAGAAGAAGATTAAGATCTACGTTTCGAGATGTACTTTTTGCTCTCAGTGTAATGACATTTGCCCTGTCAAATGTCTTCACATGAGTCCAGAGTTTCTTTTGGCAGACTATGATAAATATTCGGAATCTCTTATAGTGAAGTGATTTCATTTAAATCTTCTTCTTGCGTTAGGATCCCTAGCAGCCTTTTGGCAGATAAAACTACCTCTTCAGATATAGGACAACCCAAGGCAATTGCCTTGGGTTGTATTCCTATAAAGAGGATTTTCCCCACGTCACTTTCAAGGGTTTCTATTAAAAATGCTAAGGATAGCGTGTGGGTTGAAAAGTATGTGAGCTTTGGGATCTTTTCTCTTGGGATCAGCCTGATCTCACCAGGAGAAAGCCCCATTTCGGTTGCGTCTACTATGACGAGAAGGTCAGGTTTCTCCCTTTTTATCAGCGATAAGAAGTTTTCTGGGGCTGTTCCTGCGTTGATTCCTATCCAGTTATTCTTTCCATTTATTTTTTTCGCTATCCATGGGCCAATGGAATCGTCTCCTAAGAGCTCGTTTCCTATACCTAGTAATACCTTTTTCATCAGGTTTTATAGCCCTCCTTTTGCATGAATATGGATAGGAGAGGTATCTTTTCCGGTGCACTCCTTATGATGATAGGAACCTTCATAAGTAGGCTTTTAGGCCTCCTAAGGGAAAGCATCATGGCCTTTCTCTTTGGAGCCTCTCCTCAATACGATGCATTTCTCATAGCCTTTCTTGTTCCAAATCTTTTAAGACAGTTGCTTGCTGAAGGAGCTTTGAGTTCCTCCTTTGTACCCGTATTTAACGAGTATCTCTTAAAAGATGGCAAGGATGAGGCTTGGAAGCTGCTAAACATGCTTTTAAATTTAATCCTATTGCTATTTGGCTTTATAATACCTTTGGGTTATTCGCTCCTTCCCTACTTAGTAAAAATCTTAGCTCCTGGTTTTTCTCGCGATACCTATGAGCTCTGTATCTCTCTTTCAAAGATAACCTTGCCATTTATACTCTTCATAAGCCTTGCAGCTTTAACCATGGGAGTGCTGAACTCCTTCGGTAACTTTTTCGTTCCCGGTGTGGCCTCTGGATTTTTCAATATATCAATTATAATATTTGCCCTTCTCTTTTACAAATCTTTTGGTATATATGCTGTTGCATTAGGTACAACAATCGGTGGAGCTTTTCAATGGCTTTTTCAACTATTTTGGTTAAGGAATCTGGGTTGGAGATACAAGATTGTCTTAGATCTTAATCACAAAGGCGTAAGAGAGATAGGAGCGATGATGGTCCCTCTTACCTTTAGTTTGGCTATAAATCAGATCCAAAATCTAGTAGATAAAATAATAGCTTCCTTGCTTTCACCGGGAGGAATTTCGGTTATAAACTATGCCTTTAGGCTCTATCAGCTTCCCTTGGGGGTTTTCGCTGTGTCCTTTTCAACGGTTGCCCTTCCGCTCCTCTCTAAGGATGTTCTTAGAGATGGAAGTAAGGGGTTGGAGGAAACCCTATCCTCGGCCTTGAGATTAGCTCTTTTCGTAGTTATCCCCGCCTCCATATTCATCCTTATCTACTCTCCAGCGTTAGTTAGCCTGCTTTTTTATAGGGGGGCCTTCTCGGAATGGGCTTTTGAGAATACCTATAGGGCCCTAATGTTTTACTCACTCGGGCTTGCCTTCTCAGCTTTGACCCATATATCCTTAAGGGCCTTCTATGCGCTTAAGGATACGAAAACCCCCGCTTTAATAGGTTTTTGGGTAGTTATCCTTAACGCTGTTTTAAACCTGATTTTTGGAAAGCTTTTTGGTCCGCCAGGCTTAGCCTTGGCTACGTCTTTTGCCTCCGCAGTTAATCTCTTCCTCTTGTGGAGAACCCTAAGATTGAGGGGTATCTATTTTGGTCTTCACAAGTTTCTTTCAAGCTTAGCCTTACCTTCACTAATCTTTCTTTCTATTTCTCTCTTTTCCTTCAACTTCCTATCTAATATCTGGGTTTCTATGCTTCTTTCCTTATTATCTTTCATACCCTATGTCATTATTTCGCGGATCCTCGGTATAGAGGAAGCTAATATCTTCATCGAAAGAATCTTTTTGCCATTTAGAAGAAGTTAGTGATCTTTATTGATTTCAGTACCCTTTGGTAGATTTGGGAGCTAATTCTCTTTTTTAGGTTTGACAGAATCTTTGCTTAAGACTATAATTTATTCGGATTAAGCTTTAAATATATTCTTTCTGAAAGGGAGTGATAGATTTAGACCTTGGTTTAAGGGGAAAGGTGGTTATGATAACTGGAGCAGCTCAAGGTATAGGTAAGTCCTGTGCTATGGCTTTTGCTGAGGAAGGTTGCAAACTATCTTTGTGTGATATCAATGAAGAGAAACTCATCAAGACCGCTGATGAGATAAAGACTTCAAGGGGTGTTGAAGTTTTAACAGTTCGTGCTGATGTTACTAAAAAGGAGGACATCGATAAGTTCGTGGCTAAGACTGTTGAAAGCTTTGGTGGTGTAGATATTCTCGTCAACAACGCTGGGACAGCCCGGTTCAGTGATCTTATGGAGCTTTCCGAAGAGCAGATAGTTTTTAACATGGATCTTATGGTTTATGCGGTCATTCGCTTAAGTAGAGCTGTTGTTCCTTATATGCGCAAGAAGAAATGGGGTAGGATAATTAATATTTCCTCAATATTTGGTAAGCAGCCTGGTGGGCTCTTAGACTACGATACTGCGAAGGCTGCTGTGATTATGGTTACTAAGGACTTCGCTAACTATTTGGCTAAGGATGGGATACTTGTTAATGCTGTATGTCCAGGTCCCATAAGGACTCCTCTTTGGGAAGGGTCAGGTCAGTTAGGGGATCAGCTTGGTAAGATCCTGGGCTTATCCTCTTCTGAAGCCATTGAGACTTTCGCTAAGCAGAACATTCCCTTGGGTAGGTATGGTTATCCTGAGGAGATAGCTAACGTTGTGCTATTTTTGGCTTCAGAAAAAGCGAGTTACATAACTGGTCAGGCTATTAACGTGGATGGGGGTATGATTAAGGCAGCTTATATTTAAGGGGGGTGATATACTTTGTCCTTAAAGGCTGCTTTCATGTTTATAGCTCCTGGAGCAAATCCTGACAGGGATAGAACGGTGGTAAAAGGTGGAGAGGTGGAGCTTCATGTCGTGGGAGTTTCAAGCTATGAAGAGGGAGTGAAGGTGGCTAAGGAGCTTTCGGATAAGGGGATATCTTGCATAGAGCTCTGTGGTGGATTTGGTAACGAGGGTGTAGGGATGATTTCCCGTGCGCTTAGAGGCAAGGTCAGGGTTGGAGTTGTGAGGTTCGACTTGCATCCGGGTCTTAACTACAAAAGTGGGGATGATCTCTTTCTATGACGGTTTATAAGAGGTTTGCTATCGAGTTTGGAATGGGAATTGATCTTCATGGTGAGGATTACACTAAGGCTAGCGTAAAGGCGGTTAAGGATGCAATATCGCGCGTTTGCTTAAGTGGGTTAGTTGAGGTTTTGAACCTTTCCCTTGAGGATGTTTTCATAGAGGTTATACTTGGTGTTCCTAAAGGGGGTGAGGTGAGGGAAGAGGATGTCATCAAAGCTTTTCCGGTAGGGAAGGTGGAGCTTAGGGTTGTTGAGGGAGGCTTGAGGGTGCCCGGGATTTTCGTCCCAATGTTTGGTGAAAGTTCAAGTATAGTGGTGGTTAACGCTTGTGTAGTGGTCAAGGTTCCCGGGTAAGCTTGCGTTGCCTAAAAAGGGGGGGAGAAGGTCTTGGGTGAGGAGAAGCTTTGGCTTGACATGTATATCTCGATGGTTAGGATTAGGAAGTTTGAGGAGAAGGTGGTTGAGCTATTTGCTCAAGGAAAGATCCCGGGTTTCGTTCACTCCTATATAGGTGAAGAAGCTGTTGCCGTAGGGGCTTGTTCTGCCTTGGAGCCGACTGATTACATAACGAGTACTCACAGAGGGCATGGGCATCTTATAGCCAAGGGTGGAGATCTTAAGTATATGATGGCGGAGCTTTACGGTAAGAAGACGGGATATTGCAAGGGAAAGGGCGGCTCCATGCACATAGCTGATGTTGACTTAGGTATTCTCGGAGCTAACGGGATAGTTGGTGCCGGCCTTCCCATAGCTACGGGAGCTGCGTTATCAAGTTATCTTCAAAGGAATGGAAGGGTTGCGCTTTGTTTCTTCAGTGATGGTGCTTCTAATAGAGGAACATTTCATGAGAGCCTGAACATGGCTTCTATATGGAAGCTTCCTGTGGTGTTCCTGTGCGAGAACAACATGTATGGTATCTCCATGCCTCAGAGGAAAGGTATGGCCGTTGAGGACATAGCGGATAGAGCCGCTGCCTATGGTATTCCAGGTGTGGTTGTAGATGGTAACGATGTCATAGCTGTCTACGAAGCTGTTAAGGAAGCGGTGACTAGAGCTCGTGCAGGTGGAGGTCCTACTCTTATAGAGGCTAAGACGGCGCGTTGGAGAGGACATTTTGAGGGAGATCCTCAGATATATAGAACACCTGAGGAGATTGAGGATTGGAAGAAAAAATGTCCCATAATGAGATTTCAGGAAAAGCTTATAAAGATGGGCATATTAGACGAGGCTAAGATAAGGGAAATAGAGAGCATGATAGCTAGGGAAGTGGAAGAAGCGGTAAGGTTCGCTGAAGAGAGCCCATACCCTGAACCAGAAGAAGCGCTTGAGGATGTTTACGCTTAGGGGGTGTCTGGGATGAGAGAAATTACTTATGCGGAAGCTATAAGGGAAGCTTTAAGGGAGGAAATGAAGCGTGACGAGAGGGTTTACATCATAGGGGAAGATGTGGGTAGGTTTGGAGGGTGCTTTGGAGTTACCAAAGGATTATGGGAGGAGTTTGGAGATGATAGGGTTAAAGATACCCCCATAAGTGAGACAGCTATAATTGGTTCTAGCGTTGGGGCAGCTGCGACAGGGATGAGACCTGTAGCTGAGATAATGTTTTGTGATTTTATGGGTGTGGCTATGGATGAGATAACAAATCAAGCTGCCAAGATGAGGTATATGTTCGGTGGTAAGGTTAAGTTGCCAATGGTTATAAGGACTCCTGTGGGTGGTGGACTTTGTGCTGCAGCTCAGCACTCTCAAAGCCTTGAGGCGTGGTTTACCCATTTGCCTGGATTGAAGGTTGTAATGCCATCGACTCCTTACGATGCCAAGGGATTGCTAAAAGCTTCTATAAGGGATGATAATCCTGTTATATTCTTGGAGCACAAAATGCTTTACGGTGTTAAAGGTACGGTTCCTGAAGAGGAGTATGTCATTCCCTTGGGAGTTGCAGATGTCAAAAGGGAAGGAAGGGATGTTACTATAATAGCTACGTCTCTTATGGTTTATAAATCCCTTGAGGCAGCAAAGCTTCTTGAAAAGGAAGGTATAAGCGTCGAGGTCGTCGATCCGAGGACTCTTTATCCGCTTGATGAAGAAAAGATAATTAACTCTGTTAAGAAAACTCATAGGGCTATAGTCGTTCACGAGGCGGTCGAGAGGAACGGGTTTGGCGGAGAAATAGTTGCCATAATAATGGAGAAGGCCTTTGAGTACTTAGATGCTCCTGTTAAAAGGGTTTGTGGGAAGAACACCCCGATACCATTCTCTCCGCCTCTAGAGAGGTTTGTCATACCGCAGGTTGAGGATATAGTTAACGCTGTTAAATCTTTGCTATAGTTTACGGGAAGCCCTCTACCAAGGGCTTCCCGTGTCTTCTTGGAAGAGGAGGATGGTTACCTACCATGGGGAAAATAGGGATAATAGCTAATCCAGCTTCGGGAAAAGATATAAGAAGGCTTGTAGCGCATGGTTCTGTGTTTGATAATAATGAGAAAGTTAATATAGTGAAGAGGATGCTCTCGGTATTTGAAGAGATAGGTATAGATGAGGTTTTGTTTATGCCGGATTATTTTCAGATATGCTTAAAGGCTCTTAATGCTTTAGGAAGGGTTAGCTTTAAGGCTAGAGTCATCGATATGGATGTAAGCTTTACTCAGGACGATTCAACCAAAGCTGCTTCTATATTTGAGCGGGAGAAGGTAGATTGCTTAATCACCCTTGGAGGGGATGGAACAAATAGAGTAGTGGCTAAAGGGCTTTCTCCCAATAGTGAGGTTCCCCTCCTTCCCATATCGACAGGAACAAATAATGTTTTTCCTTACATGATGGAGGGAACAATTGCGGCATTGGCAGCTGCAGCTTTAGCTAAGGGAGTAGTCTCTAAGGATGAGGGGTGTTATAGAGTTAAGAGAGTGGAGCTATTTAAAGATGGAGAGCTTAAAGACATAGCTTTGATAGATCTGGTTTCTCTTGATTGTTCCTTTATAGGATCACGAGCTATATGGCATCCAGAGGAGATAAGGGAGGTTTTCTCTACGGTAGCTAAGCCTGATTCGATAGGTGTTTCTTCGATAGGTGGTTTGCTGATGCCTACGGATGAGCTCGATGACAGAGGAGTTTATGTAAGGTTGGGTAGATCTGGGAAAAGACTTTTTGCCCCCATAGTCCCCGGGATAATAAGGGAAATATATGTGGAGGATTTCCGGGAGATACCGCTCGATGAGAAGTTCCCCATTTCTCTTGATAGGGGGGTTATAGCTCTCGATGGCGAAAGGGAGATAGATTTCTTCGATGGAAAATGGGAAATCCAAGTGACGAGAAGAGGTCCTCTCCTTGTAGATGTTAGGAAAGTTTTGAGATTATCCAGTGAGCGTGGCTTTTTAAAGATTTAATTCTCTATAGGCCCTTTCGATCCTCTTTAGCCCCTCTTCGAGTATCTTTCTGGGTGTTGCTATGTTTATTCTTACAAAGCCTTCTCCGCCCGGTCCATAATCGGTTCCTATGTTGACCGCTACTTGAGCCTTATTTATGAAGAAATCCCTTAAGTGAGTTGGGTTCATGCCTAATTTCGAACAATTTATAAGAGGAACGAAGGTCCCCTCAGGGTACATTAGCTCAAGCTTTGGAGTTCTCTCTTTGAGGAAGCTATCTAAAAATTTAAGGTTTTCCACAAGGTAGTTTATAAGCTCTTCTAACCATCTTTCTCCATATCTGTAGGCTGCTTCCAATCCTGCCATTCCAAAGGTATTTGGCTCTCCAATCTTTAGAGCTTCAAGGATAGAGTTATAAGCCTCTCTGATGTTTTTATTCGGTATTATGGTAACAGACGTTCTTAATCCAGCGAGATTGAATGTTTTACTTGGTGAGAAGAAGGCTATGCTCCTTTGTGCTATGTCTTCGGATAGGGTTTGAATAGGAATGTGCTTGTTACCTGGATACACTATGTCACAATGGATTTCATCTGATAGTATGATTAGATTATGCTTCAGGCAAATCTCGCCTAATCTTTCTAGTTCTTCTTTCTGCCAGACTCTTCCTCCTGGGTTGTGAGGGCTGCATAGAATAATCAGCTTAGTTCTTTTATCTATCTTTCTTTCGAGATCCTCCAAATCCATAACGAACCTGTTGTTTATGAGCTTGAGTGGGTTGTGAACGAGTTGCCTTCCGTTTTCAAGGACGCTTTTACTAAACGGTGGATAAACAGGTGGTTGGATGATTACCTTATCACCAGGAACGGTTAAGGCAAGGATGGCGACTATTATTCCAGGAATGACTCCTGGAGCGTGCGTTATCCACTCTCTTTTTACGCTCCAGTTATGTCTTCTTTTAACCCACATTTCTATGGCCTCATAATATCCCTCAAGTCTGTAGGCATATCCGAATATTCCATGGTCTACCGCTTTTCTCAGGGTTTCTATCACTTCCTTTGGAGCTTTAAAGTCCATATCTGCGATCCACAGGGGAATTAGATCTTCCCTACCAAAAAGTTCCTTTAGCATATCCCACTTCTCACATCCTGTTTTCCTTCTTTCTACTACTTCATCAAATATAGAGGTTTGCAAGCAGATCCTCCTCCCTTTAAGGTTGGCTGTAAGGTTCAGGTACCCTTTTATTTTACAACTTGTTTTTATTTATTCCAAGGCTGGATTACAATTGGGATATGATATATAATCTTCTTAAATAGGAAGCTTTAAGGTGGAGGTGATCGTTTAATGTTGAGGAAGGGATGGTTGGTTTCTCTCTTGGCGGTTTCATTGGTTTTGGTTTTCATGCTGAGCCTTTCTTTCGCTGCTATGAGGTTTAAGCTGGCGAACGCGGGTCCTGCAGATCCGGCAGATAGGACTGTCATTGCAGTTGATATCTTTGCTAACTATGTATTTACTAAAACCAATGGGGAGATAAAGGTAGATGCCTTTCACGCTTCTCAGCTTGGTAATGAGAAGGAGATACTTGAGGGGTTAAAGATTGGTTCCATCGAATTTGGTACTATAACTACAGGTCCCATACCGACCTTGTTCAAACCTATCATGGTTTTTGATATCCCCTATCTATTTCCTAATGTCTATGTTGCATGGGAGGTATTGGATGGTCCCTTTGGGCAGAAGCTTATGGGAGAAATGCTCAAGGAAACAGGCATACGCTGTCTTGCTATAAGCGAGAATGGTTACAGACACTTCTTCACTATAAAGAAAGAAATTCGCTCTCCTGCGAATATGAAAGGGTTGAAGATCAGAACCATGGAAAACCCAGCGCACATGAAGCTTGTTGAATCATTAGGGGCATCTCCCACACCTATAGCTTTTGGTGAGCTTTATATGGCGTTGCAGCAGGGCGTTGTAGATGGTGCGGAGTGTCCTATAACGTTGATTAATAACATGAAGTTCTATGAAGTCTCTAAGTACGTTGTTTTAGATGGGCATCTTTATAATCCTCTTATAATGTTCGTGAATGATAAGATTTGGAACAAATTTAGCGAAGAGCAGAAGCTTATAATATATGAAGGAGCTCAGCTGTTTAAGATCGCTCAGAGAGCCTTAACCGAAAGGCAGGTTCAGACTGGTTTGGTTAACCTTCAGAAGCAAGGTATGAAGGTTTATGTTCCCAATGCGGATGAAGCCAAGCAGTTTAGAGATCTTTCTCAGCCCGCTGTTTTGGAGTACGTTAGGAAAGAAGTAGGGGAAAAGTGGGTGAATGAGGTGATCGAAGCTGTTAAGGGGGCTGAGGCTAAGCAAAAGGAGATGATTAGGTAGAATGTAAGGGTTTGGAAATTTCGATGAGGGGTAGATTGAAGTTCTACCCCTCATTATTTTTAAGGAGGTGTTTTTCTAGCAGATGCTTTTTCTAAGGCGTTTGATGGGACTTTTCGATTTAGTAGCGGTTTGGGTAATAGTTGCTCTAATGGCTCTGATGAGTTTAATAACCTTCGCAGGTGTGTTTTTTAGATTTGTTCTTCACAGTCCTTTAACATGGTCTGAGGAAGCAGCAAGATACATGATGATATGGGTAACCTACCTTGGAGCTGGAATCGCAGTAAAGAAGGGTAGACACATAGGTGTCACCATGTTTATAAGCAGAGTTCCACTGAGAGTGAGAGGATATTTGATTTTTTTAGCTGAGATGGTTGTTATACTTTTTCTTTCCATTTTAGTTTACCAGGGCATAAATCTTCTTTTGACGCTCAGGACCCAGATCTCACCTGCAATGGGCTTGCCAATGGTGATACCTTACTTTGCGATCCCTTTTGGTTGTTTTCATATGCTTCTTCATCTTTTGGATAGAGTTCTTTCGCGATCGAGTGAGCTCCTTTCTACGACTAACGTCGAGCTTAGGAGACTGGAGGAGGGTGAGCGATGATAACTCTTATGATTATAGCTTTTACAGTTACCTTTCTTTTGGGGGTTCCTTTGGCCTTTGTCTTAGGGATCACAGGTTTTGTGTGTATACTTGCTATGGGTGTTCCCCTTCAAGTCGTTACTCAACGCATGTTTACAGGGATAGACTCTTTTCCATTGATGGCAGTTCCCTTTTTCATACTTGCGGGTGAGCTTATGAATCGTGGTGGTACAACGTTAAGGATAATAAGGTTTGCCAATGCTTTAGTAGGTCATATAAAAGGTGGGTTAGCTCACACCAATGTGGTAGCTAATATGTTCTTTGCGGGAATAAGCGGTTCTGCCGTTGCTGATGCTTCAGCTATAGGCTCTATCCTTATCCCTGCCATGGAGAAGAGTGGTTACGAGAAGGATTTTAGCGCTGCTTTGACTTCAGCTGCAGCTACCATAGGTCCAATTATACCCCCAAGCATAATAATGGTAATATACGGCGTTTCTGTAGGGGTTTCTATAGGGGGGCTTTTTGCAGCAGGTTTTATTCCAGGGGTTATGTTGGGCTTGGCAATGATGGTTGTTATATTTCTCGAATCTAAAACCAGGAATTACCCAGCCACTGGGGTTTTTTCCTTAAGTAGGGTTTGGAGTGAGTTTAAGGTTGCCTTTTGGGCGCTTCTCTCCCCCCTTATAATTCTCGGGGGCATACTTTTCGGTATATTTACTCCAACGGAAGCTGCAGCTGTTGCGGTTATATATTCCTTCATTGTTGGAAAGTTTATATATAGGGAACTGAGATGGAGAGATCTTCCTAATGTTTTGCTACAAAGCGGAGTAACTGTAGCTGCTATACTTCTTATAATTTCCATGGCTAACGTTTTCGCTTGGGTCATAGCAGCGAATCTTATTCCTCAAAAGATAGCCGAAGCTTTTCTTTCAGTTTCCCAGAATAAATATGTCTTTCTCCTATTGGTTAATCTGTTTTTGCTTATAGTAGGAATGTTTATGGAGACTGGTGCTGCGATCATAATCTTGGCTCCTATTCTTGCTCCTATTGCGGTAAAGATGGGCATACATCCTCTTCATTTTGGCTTTATAGTCGTTTTGAACCTCGCCATAGGTATGGCTACCCCTCCAGTAGGCGTTTGTTTGTTCGTTAGCTGTGGAATAACTGGACTTTCGCTTGAGAAAATATCTGCTGCGGTTTATAAGTTCGTTATAGCTGAGATAGTGGTTCTTGCCATTGTGACTTATTTTGAAGCCATTTCCATGTTTCTTCCGAAGGTCTTGGGGTTTGTAAGGTAGGGATTGCTTAATAGTAAGTGGATCCTCTATGACTTTAAGCTTATACAATTAAAATCACCTTTATAGACCAGAAGTAAAAATAAAATGTCGGTTATACTATCGTTGTTTAAATCTTAACTTTTTTGTTAAGTGGTTATTGACAAAACGAGTTTGAATGATTATAATAAAACTACAATAAAACTGGGGGTGGGGGATAAGGTAATTTGGGAGAAAGTTGAAGTATCTCCTCGTTAAAGTATGTGTTTTATTTGCCTCGGTAAGGGTGTAATTGCGTTTAAGAGGGGGTATCTCTTTGATTGAGACCTTCTTAAGCGTAGGTATAGATATAGGTACTACTACCACGTCAATAGTCTTCAGTAAGCTAAAGATAGAGAATGTAGCCGCTGGTTTTGTAGCCCCAAAGATAAAGATAGTAGGAAGAGAAATAATCTATAGAAGCAAGATTTATTTTACCCCTTTAATAGATGATAGATATATAGACTCTGAGAGAATAAAGAACATAGTTCGTGAGGAGTATGCCAGGGCTGGTATGGATCCGGAGAGCATTAAAACGGGTGCTGTGATAATGACTGGAGAAACAGCTAGAAAGGAGAATGCTGCTGAAGTTTTAAGGGCTATATCTTCAATGGCAGGAAGTTTTGTAGTAGCTATAGCTGGTCCACACCTTGAGGCTTATCTGGCGGGTATGGGATCGGGTGCTGCCTTTATATCTAAAAATGAGGGGAAAACCATCTGTAATTTAGATATAGGCGGTGGTACCACTAATGCAGCTATATTTGCCAGTGGCAAGTTGAAAAGCACCTTTTGTGCAAATATAGGCGGTAGAGTTATAAGGTTCGATGGGCAGGAGCCTAAGGTTGGTGGCTGGACGAGCATGGGTGCTGCTGTATGTGAAGAATTGGGCATATCTCTCAAGAAGGGACAAGTCTTGGCGTTCTCTGATCTAGTCCGTATAGCTAAGCGCTTAGCTTCATCTTTATTAAGCGTTTTGAAGGGAAACCCCGATAGCCTCGCTCTTAAGGCTGCGATAGGAGCATTACCGATGAAACCCATAGTGGCTGATGGTTTCGCTTTTTCGGGAGGAGTGGGTAAGCTGTACTATAATACCGAACTCGATCGTGATATGAGGGAGATTTTAAGATATAATGATCTCGGTCCGTTATTGGCGCAAGAACTAAAAAGCCTTGAGAGAGAGATTCCTGCTCCCGTCATTGAGCCGATCGAAACTGTGTATGCTACCGTTATAGGTGCTGGTGTGCATAGTGTGGAGATTAGCGGTTCTACGATATTTTATACAAATCAGCATATTTTGCCTTTGGTGAACATACCTGTGGTGAGAATAGAGGATCCTTATGCTACATTAGAAAGTATTAAAGGCGAGTTGCTTGAGAAGTTTGATAGGTTTAGGAGTACGGAGGAATCGAATCTCATAGCTATAGCTGTACCTAAAGGTCACGGGTTTGGCTTCGAAGATGTTCTAAGGTTAGCGGAAGCGATAGCTTTAGCTTATAAGACTAGTGATATGAATGGGCCTGTTATAGTCTTGTGTGAAGATGATATAGGTAAGGCTTTGGGAACTTTGATAAAGGGCTTACTTGGTAAGAATTGGGAGGTAATCGTTGTTGATGAGATCTCTCTTGAAGAGGGAGATTATGTAGACTTAGGTAAACCTCTTTATGGTGGAACCGTGATACCAGTGGTTATGAAAACACTGGTATTTTCAGTTTAATAAAGAAAGGGGGGGGCGGGTTTGATCTTAAAGGCCAAGGTAAAGGGTAGAGTTTACAAATTCAAAGACGTAAAAGAGGTTTTGGCGAAGGCCAACGAAGAAAAGTCAGGTGATATACTAGCTGGTATAGCTGCTACTTCTGAGGAGGAAAGGATAGCTGCCAAATACGTTCTTGCCAACTTAACTCTTGAAGATTTACGAAATAATCCAGTTGTACCTTACGAAGAAGATGAGGTTACAAGGGTTATCCAGGACCAGGTGAACGAGCATGTATATAACAAAATTAAGTCCTGGACCGTTGGGCAATTGAAGGAGTTTATCCTCGATCATAAAACCACCTCTGCTGATATAGAGTACATAAGTCAAGGATTAACCAGCGAGATGGTAGCAGCAGTTGCAAAGATAAGCTCAAATTTGGATCTCATATACGGTGCTGCTAAGATAAGAAGGGTTGGAAGGTGTAATACGACATTAGGATTGCCGGGGACGCTATCCGCAAGGCTACAGCCCAATCATCCTACCGATAGTGTTGAGGGTATAATGGCTGCTACGATGGAAGGAGTTAGCTTAGGAATTGGTGATGCTGTGATAGGTATAAATCCTTGCATTGACGAGGTAGAAAGCGTTAGTCGCTTATATTGGGCACTTTATGAGTTTATAGAGAAGTGGAAGATACCTGCTCAGCATGCGGTTTTAGCGCATGTTACCACTCAAATGAAGTGTATCCGTCAGGGTGCACCCGTAGGCGTGGTCTTTCAAAGCCTCGGAGGGACGCAGAAAGCTAACGAAGCTTTCGGAATAAACGTAGAGATGTTAGACGAAGCTCACGAGCTTATAAGAAAGTACAGTACAGCTAAGGGTCCGAATTTTATGTACTTTGAGACTGGTCAGGGATCCGAGCTATCAGCGGAAGCGCATCATGGAGCAGATCAGGTTACCTTGGAGGCGCGCTGTTATGGCTTAGCTAAAAGGTATAATCCTCTTCTCGTTAATACGGTTGTGGGATTCATAGGACCTGAGTATCTGTATGATAGTAAGCAAGTTATAAGAGCTGGTCTTGAAGATCACTTTATGGGTAAACTTACAGGTATTCCTATGGGTTGTGATGCTTGTTATACGAATCACATGAAAGCCGACCAAAACGATGTGGAAAATCTGGCTGTACTTCTTACTGCTGCTGGATGTAACTACTTTATGGGGGTCCCGATGGGTGACGATATTATGTTAAATTACCAGTGCACGAGCTATCACGACGTGGTTACATTGCGTGAGCTTTTGGGTCTTAGGCCCGCACCTGAATTTGAGCGTTGGATGGAAGATATGGGACTCATGGAAAACGGAAAACTTACGTGTAAGGCCGGTGATCCATCTATTTTCCTCAAGAAGTAAGGGGGGATAAAGATGTTAACCGAGAAGGAATTGAGAGAGATAGTGGAAAGTGTTATAAAGGAACTTTCGCAGAAAGATATAAAGATTTCCACCCCAGAGTCTCCTCAGGAGAAAGAAGTCAAATCCTACCCTGTTTCAGAGGATGAAAGCTATTTGCCAGACCTGGCAGAAATATCGATTGAGGAATGGTGCCTCGTGCCTGATCCAGCTGATCCCGAGGGTTTGAAAAGGATAAAGGCTACCACTCCTGCTAGGATAGGTCTATGGAGAGCAGGACCTAGGTATAAGCTAGAACCATGGCTTCGATTTAGGATGGATTTAGCTGCCGCTAAGGATGCTGTTATGAAAGAGGTGGATCCTAAGCTCATAGAAGAGTTAGGCATGTTCACAGTTCAGACCATGGTCAGGGATAAGGATGAGTATCTTACTCGACCGGATTTGGGAAGAAGGCTTTCTCCTGAAGCGAAGGAGAAGATATTAGCTTCCTGTCAAAAGTCTCCTCAGGTTCAACTTATAGTTGTAGATGGCTTAAGCTCAACGGCTATAGAAGCAAATATTCGAGACTTCTTACCATCTTTCCTGCATGCTCTCAAAGGGCATGGTTTAAGCATTGGGACACCCTTCTTTATCAGGTTTGGCAGGGTAGCCGTTATGGATGAGGTGGGGGAGCTTCTTCAGCCGGAGGTTTTGGTTGAGCTAATTGGGGAAAGACCTGGTCTTGTGACCGCGAAGAGCATGAGCGCCTATATGTGCTATAGACCTAATAAGAGCACTATAGAGTCTGATAGAACGTTGATCTCCAACATCCACGATAAGGGTTTACCCCCAGTAGAGGCAGGTGCGCAAGTTGCTGCTATGGTCAAGAAGATATATGATGCCAAGATGAGTGGTGTAAAGCTTGCTATGGCAGGCGTATAAGGCCTAAGTTAGGGGGTGAAGATAATATGTACGGTTTTGGGCCTGTGAGAGCTAAGGTTTTGGCTGTTAGAATTATTCCAAATGTGAATGAGTTTATGAAGGAACAGCTGAAGCTCAAACCTCATCAGAGGAGTATAGGAATGCTCACAGTTACCATAGACGATGTTGGTTACACTGCTGTAGATGAGGCTACTAAGAAAGCGGATGTGGAAGTTGTATACGCGCGTTCATTCTATGCAGGTTCTGCCCACGCTTCTGGGCCACTTTCTGGTGAGTTCATAGGTATACTGGCAGGACCTAATCCTGCGGAGGTTAGAAGTGGGATAGATGCTGCTATTGCTATGATAGAGGAAGAGGCTTGCTTTTGGGCGGCAAATGAGGAAGGAACGATAGCTTTTTACGCACAGTGCATCTCAAGAACGGGTTCCTATCTTTCTAAGATGAATAATGTTCCAGAAGGAACTCCGTTAGCCTATCTGATAGCCCCGCCTCTAGAAGCGATGTATGCTCTGGATGCTGCTATTAAGGCTGCTGAGGTAAGGATGACATCTTTCTTTGGCCCACCAACTGAGACGAACTTCGCTGGAGGGCACTTAGTTGGAAGTCAGTCGGCTTGTAAGGCTGCTTGTGACGCTTTTGCGGCTGCAGTTATAGAGGTAGCTCGAGAGCCTAAGCGGTATTAAGAGAGTGAAAAGATTTGTCTACTTTAGCTATTGGACTTATAGAAACGATAGGACTTGTGCCTGCTATAGAAGCAGCTGATGCTAGTTTGAAAGCTGCAGGGGTTGAGCTTTTTGCTTGGCGCTTCACTACGGGTGGACTAGTCACTATGATAGTTAAGGGGGAAGTGGGAGCTGTTAAAGCAGCAATAGAGGCTGGTGTTGTGGCTGCTTCTAAGGTTGGGAAGGTAGTAAGTGCACATGTTATTCCACGCTTGGATCCTCAAGTTTTAGGGATAATAGATGGAAGGGTTAAGCCCGACATTCCTCCAAGCGATAGTGGGAGAAAGGATACGGGCGTGCTTAAGGAAGCAGAAGAGGAAGAAAAAAGAGAAACACCAACATCAGAATTGAAGTTGGATGAAAAGCTTGAGCAGATTAAGTCAACAGTTATGGAGATGCTTAACAAGGCTGGTAAAAGGAATCTTATAAAGGATAATGTACCACTTAAGGATTATGGCGTTAAGAAGTTAAGGGTTATACTGAGGACAATAGGTGGCAACTTAATAGACAGAACAGCCATGTATTACATGAGGAAAGAAGAATTGTTAAGGCTTTTGGTTAGTGTGGTGGAAGAGATTGGGAGGGGGGAAGATGAGAAATATTGATAAGGATCTTCTTGCGCTTCAGGAGGTTAGGGATCTTGTGAGCAGGGCTAAGAGTGCCCAGAAGATAATAGAGGATTTTTCGCAGGAAGATATAGATAGAATTGTTTCGGCTATGGCCTCAGAAGCCATTAAAGCGTCTGATTGGCTTGCTAAGTTAGCTGCAGAGGAAACTGGGGTTGGTGTTTACGAGCATAAAATAATTAAAAATCTATTTGCTGCAAAAGCGGTATATGATTACATAAAAGATATGAAAACAGTAGGAGTAATAAACGTGGATGAGAGTAAGGGGATTTATGAAATAGCAGAGCCTGTTGGGGTGATAGCTGCTTTAACTCCTGTGACTAACCCTACTTCTACGGCTATATTTAAAGCTCTTATAGCTTTGAAGGCGAGGAATGCGATAGTCTTTAGCCCTCATCCTCGCGCGGTTGAGTGTACATCTAAGACAGTTGAGATCTTACACAAGGCAGCTATAAGGGCAGGTGCGCCAGAAGGAGTTTTGGGGTGTTTAACTACGGTGACAATAGAAGCCGCACAGGCTTTGATGAGGCATCCTGATGTCAAGCTTATTCTTGCTACAGGTGGGGCTGATATGGTTAAAGCTGCATATAGTGCTGGAAAACCTGCCTATGGCGTTGGTCCGGGTAATGTCCCAGCTTATATAGAGGCGAGCGCTAATGTAGCGGAGGCTGTCAAGAATATTGTGGAGAGCAAGACCTTCGATAATGGTACTATCTGTTCCTCGGAGCAGGCCATAATTTGTGAACATTCTAATTCTGCTGAAGTTAGGGCTTGCCTTGAAAAAATGGGAGGGGTTTTCTTAAGGTCTGATGAAATTCATAGGTTAGAGAAGTATATGTTCAGATCAGATGGAACTCTTAACCCTGCTGTGGTTGGGAAAAGCGCATGTTATATAGCTGAAGCGGCAGGGATATCTGTTCCCAAAGGTACGAGGGTTCTTGTTGTTCCCTTAGATGGGGTTGGTAAGGAGTATCCTCTTTCTAAGGAGAAGCTTAGTCCTGTTATTGCCTTCTACGAAGTAAGTAATTGGCAAGAGGCATGTGAGCTTTGCATAAAGATTTTGGAAACGGGCGGGATGGGACATACGCTTTGTATTCACTCACAGGATAAGGAAGTTATAATGAGGTTTGCTCTTAAGAAACCGGCCTTTAGAATATTGGTAAATCAACCGGGAGTTTTTGGAGCTATAGGCGGAACAAGTGGCTTGGTACCGTCGCTGACGCTTGGTTGCGGTACAGCAGGAGGTAATATAACATCTGATAATATAGGTCCAAGACATCTGATAAACATAAAAAGGCTTTCTTATCCTTTAAGGACGTTGGAGGAGCTTCAGAGTTATCTGAAAGCTGGCCTATCGGGAGTTGAAAAGCATATAGATCCTGAAACGATAAGGCGAATAGTAGAAGAAGTAGTGAGAAAGTTAAGCAAATAGTTTGATCAAATATAAAACTATAGAGAAATTTTAAAGAAAGGGGGTAAGTTTAGTATGGCAAACCAGCAAATAGCTCTCGGGATGATAGAGACGAAAGGTCTTGTAGCTGCGATAGAGGCAGCTGATGCCATGCTAAAAGCTGCAAACGTTACTCTTATCGGAAAGGAGAAAATAGGAGGAGGTTATGTAACCGTTATGGTTAGGGGTGATGTGGGAGCTGTTAAGGCCGCTACTGATGCAGGAGCTGCGGCAGCTGCTCGTGTTGGGGAATTAGTGTCTGTTCATGTTATACCTAGACCTCACCCGGAAGTTGAATACATTCTCCCTAAGTTGAAGAAGGAGGGGGATTTCAGTCCGACAACATAAAATTTTAGCCGGGGGGTAAATAATCATGAAAGTTCTTACAGAGATGGATGTAAGGAATGAGTTAAGAAAAGGGGGGCATATTCAGCGTTTCGTTGTGCCCCCGGGTACTATTGTTACCCCGGCAGCGTTAAGTTATCTTAATGAGAATAAGATAGAGCTTGTTTATGGGGAGATCGAATCTGGTGTTTCCCAAGGAGAAAAGACAAAAAAGGATGAGAGAACCGAAGAGTTTAAACCGCCGGGAAGGTTCGAGCTTTTAAGTGTGGGGCTTAGAGTTGATGAGAAGCCAGAAAACTTTACTCATTTGAGTGGGAATAAGTTGGTACCTAAGACTCACCCGAGGATTAAGTTCAGGGGTAAACTAGATTCTCTTGAAGCTCAAATAATATGGGCCCAAACCCAAATGGCCAAAGCAGGTTGGAAAGAGGTAGTTGCTCACTTAGAGGAGGTCTTGTCAGTTATTAGAAAAATATTAAGAGCAGAGGTTTTATCCGAACCGATCGAAGATTTTCAGCTTTTTGGTCTATCCTATGAGGATATACGTGAGATCTCTCACTTTCCTAAAAAGTTCATTGGCGTTGATCACTTTATGCCTTCATGTGAGATGGGAGAAGTTATGGCTTATTTAAACCTTATAAGAGCTCAGATAAGAGAATGTGAAATAAGCGCATGTGAAGCTTTTTATGATGAATTTGAGGGTGCTATAAGAGAGGATATTCTCAAGGCTTTGAATAGATTAAGCAGCGCTTTATATGTGATGATGTGTTGGTTAAGGGCCGGCCGATACTCTAAGGGAGGTTGATGTAGCGTGATACGTGAAGAGCTTGTAGAAAAGGTGGTACAAGAGATAACAGCATGGACGAAAAGAGTTCCTGTCATTGTGGGAGTATCTAATAGACATGTTCATATTTCAGAAGATGCGGAAAAAATTCTTTTTGGCGGTAAGAAGCTGACGGTAAAGGCCTATCTTAAGCAACCTGGTCAGTTTGCTGCAAATGAGACCGTAAGACTCTTAGGACCTAAAGGTTTGATAGATAACGTTAGAGTGGTCGGTCCCCCAAGGAAAAGCTGTCAGGTCGAACTTCTTATGTCCGATTGTTATACATTGGGTATAGAACCAGTTGTAAGGGATTCTGGTCAGCTTGAAGGGACTCCTGGTATTTACATTATAGGTCCTTGCGGGTTCGTTAAGCTGGATGAGGGGGTTATAGTTGCCCAGCGCCATATTCATATGACGCCTGAAGATGCTAAGGCTGCCGGGGTTAAAGATGGTGATTTAGTTAGGATACGCTTCGATAAGGGGTTGAGGTGTGGTGTTTTAGGGAATGTCCTGGTAAGGGTTAGCGAAAACTACGCTTTGGAGTGCCACCTTGATATAGAAGAGGCGAATGCCTTAGGGGTTAAAACGGGTGATATCGTTTATATGGAAGTAGGAGGTATATAAGAAGACATGGCTCAATTTTCACCTGATAGGATTGAGAGCCTCTTGAACAGGATGGACGAAGCTATAAAAAGGCCCCTACCATTTAAAGGGGAGTTATTTACCGGTGTAGACCTTGGAACGGCTTATATCGTGTTGGCAGTCGTTGATTCCCAGGGCGAACCTATAGCTGGTTCTTATAGGTTTGCTCAAGTGGTTAAGGATGGCGTGCTGGTTGACTTTACAGGAGCTGTCAGAATTCTTAGAGAAATGAAAGCTGAATTGGAGAAAAAGCTAGAAGTGGAGCTCAGACTGGCTGCTGCTGCATTTCCTCCGGGTACAGGTAAAGCCGTTGAGAAAGTGCATTTTTACGCTGCACAAGGAGCAGGGTTTGAGGTAATAAGGATGGTGGATGAACCCACCGCTGCGAACAATGTGCTTCAGATAAAAGATGGAGTGATCGTTGATGTAGGGGGAGGGACAACGGGCATAGCTGTGGTTAAGGATGGTAGAGTCGTTTATACTGCTGACGAACCAACAGGAGGAACTCACTTCTCTTTGGTTTTAGCTGGTGCTTTAAAAATGAGCTTTGAAGAAGCAGAAGAGTTTAAAAAGGATCCTAGGAATAGCAAGGACGTTCTGCTTATAGTTAAACCGGTTATACAAAAAGTAGCAACTATCATAAGTAGACATTTAAACGGTTACAATGTTGATTGCGTTTACTTGGTGGGAGGGACTGCTTGCCTAGAAGGTATAGAAAGAATAATTTCACAAGAGCTTAATATACCAGTGTGGAAGCCGAAAAATCCGTTGTTTGTAACTCCTTTAGGTATAGCTCTTAGCTGCCTAGGGGGTGATTGATATTTTAGAGCGTGATGAGTTAAGGAGCTTAGTTGAGGAAGTGGTTAAAGTTGTGATTGAAAAACTTTACAAGGACAAAGAGATACGTTTTGAAAAGCAAAAGGATAGCATTGGAGGTAACAAAGAAAATAAGAAAAAGAATGTTATTGTTGTGTTTACCGGAGCTCCTGGCCTTTTAGACGCTGTATTGGCTGGATTAGAGGAGTTAAAGAGGGAATATTCGCTTATAGTTGCGTTTTCTGAAGCGGCAAGAAGGATGAAACAGTTTGAGGATGTAGAGAATAGGTTAGGTGCAAGACTTATTGAGGAAAGTAATATATATAAAGAGATAAACGATGCTGACCTTATAATATTACCAACCCTCACCCAGAATACGGCTGCTAAGATAGCCTGGGGAATAAGAGATTGCATAGCAAGTGAAATAGTTGCGTGTGGCTTGCTCATGAATAAAAAAGTAATAGCAGCAAGTGATTCCTTAGAGGTCAAGCATGTTTCTTCGCCTTATAGGGTACTATTGGAGGAGATAGTCGATAGGCTTACCAAGCTTGGAGTTAAGCTTTGTAAGGCATGCGAGATAATCTCTTTGATTAGAAATAATAATTTAGGTTCTTATCCTGGAGAAGAGGGTGATAGAAAGATCCTCTCCTTTAGAGAAAAGCTTTTAACTAACGAGATTGCTATGAAGATAGTTTCGCAAGGTTATTCTAAGATTTTAGTTGATCCTTCTTCTCTTATAACACCGCTCGCTTACGATTTTCTAAAAGATAAAAAGGTGGAGATAGTGAGGGGGATAGATTAAGTGATAATAGCGAAGGTCATAGGGAACGTATGGGCTACTCGTAAAGAGGAGAGTTTAAGAGGATATAAACTCCTTATCGTAAGGCAGATTAACGAAAAAAAGCAGGAAGTAGGAGATCCTTTTGTGGCCATAGATACAATAGGTGCGGGTGTTGGAGAGCTTGTGATAGTGACTACGGGAAGCTCTGCTAGGAAGATTGAGGGGAAAGAGGAGATCCCGGTAGACGCTGCTATTGTGGGCATAGTTGATTCTATGGATGTGGAATGAGATTAAGAGGTGAATGAGATGGAAGATCTAGCTTTGATTCTTAAGGAAGCAGGGGTTGTTGGAGCTGGAGGTGCAGGTTTTCCAACTTACGCTAAGCTTAAAAGAGATGGTATAAAAGTTTACATTGCTAATGGTGTGGAGTGTGAACCTTTGCTCTGGACCAATAAGGAGCTCTTGCTTAATGCACCTCATATGGTTATAGAGGGCTTTAAGTTGCTTGTGGATTTCGTTGGTGCAGAAAGGGGAATAATAGCTTTAAAGGGTAAGTACAAGGAGATTTTGGACTTAATCGCTAAAACTGTAAGAGAGTATGGTTATAACTTTGAGATCTTTGCAGGAAGCGATCACTATCCTTTAGGTGACGAGCATGTCCTAGTTTACGAAAGTGTAGGGAGGGTTGTTCCTGCAGGAGGTATACCATTAATGGTTGGAGCTATAGTTAACAACGTTGAAACTATTTATAATGTTTACAGAGCGGTAGTGGAGAGGAAACCTGTTATTGAGAAACTTGTAACTGTGGGTGGAGATGTTGGCGATCCAGTCACCGTTATAGTTCCTATAGGGATGAAGTTTAAGGAAATCCTCAGTGCCCTTAACATAGATTATGAAGGAAAGGTTTTAATAGAGGGAGGAGTTATGACGGGGAAAATTGTCTCTCCAGAGGATCCGGTTACAAAGACGACGGGGGGTTTACTGTTATTTAAGGAAGGACATCCAGCTATTGCGCGGATGTCAGCTCCTATATCTTATATCCTTAAGAGAGCTAGAACGTGTTGTATACAGTGTAGATATTGTACCGATCAGTGTCCAAGATATCTTTTAGGACATGATTTGGAACCCCATAAGATTATGATGTCTATGGCCTTTGACATGGGGATGAGTGTTAGGAAGAGCGCCCTCTTGTGTTCTGAGTGTGGAGTGTGTGAGGCTTATTCCTGTCCACAGGGATTATCTCCTAAAAGGGTTAATCAATATTTGAAGGCTAAACTCTCTCAGGAGGGGATTAAATATACTCCCCAGCCTAATGTAGCTCCGAGGATTGACAGGGATTATCGTAAAGTTCCGACCCAAAGGCTTATGGATCGAATAGACATAAAGCGTTTTGATAAGAAGGCACCGCTAATTAAGGAAAAGTTAAGAGCAGATGAGGTCACGATATTGATGAAACAACACATAGGGGTACCGGCCGTTCCCGTAGTGTCAGTGGGGGATCATGTTGAAGAGGGAGAAGTCATAGCTAAAGTTCCGGAAGGAAGCTTGGGGGCCAATGTGCATGCTAGCATAAGCGGTAAGGTAGAGTTTGTTTCGAATGCTTTAGTGGTATTGCGGAGGGAGAGGAATAACCATGGGTAAGGCTATAGGAATAGTAGAAAGCGTGAGCATAGCTAAGGGAATAGAAGCGGCTGATGCGATGATCAAGATAGCGCTTGTTAAATTATATGTAGCTAAGACGATATGTCCGGGGAAGTTCTTGATAATCGTCGGTGGTGATGTAGCTGAAGTTAGCAGCTCTGTTGATCGAGGAGTGGAAGTTTTGAAGGAGTATAGAGTTGACGCAGTGGTTATTTCTGGGATTCATGAAGAGGTGCTTAGAGCACTTGAGGGTATGACAGAGATTCCCTCTATTAAAGGTGGTAAGGAGCATTGGGCTTTGGGCGTTATAGAGACCTTTACTGTAACTGCTTGTATATATGCTGCTGATGCGGCAGTAAAGTCTGGAAACGTTAGCTTGTTAGAGGTGAGACCGGCTATAGGGTTAGGAGGTAAATCTTTCGTAACCATGATCGGTGAGGTTAGCGCTGTTGAAGCAGCTGTTAAGGCTGGTGTAAACAGGATTGCTATGGAAGGGATGATCCTTTCCTTTTCAGTCATACCTTATATTTCGGAAGAGGTGCTTTATAGCCTAGTTTGAGGGCTAGGAGGTGTGTTTATGGGGAGGAGGGTTGTTTCAAGGGCTGATTTGGAGAAGTGTTATTACGGAGGGTGTAGAACTATCATTATCAGTAGAGACTTTATCGTGCCACCTGGTGTTATGGATGCTGCGAGGAGTCTGGGAGTTAGATTTGTTTTTGTTGAAAGCAAAGAATTTTCTGATATGGTGTCTAGGATGTGCGCTGACTATGGAATGAAAGACGAAGATATAGTAAAGGAGATCGTTTCCCGATGTAGCAAAATGTTAGTGGGGGATAAAAAGGCTAAAGGGCTAGACCTGGAAGGATAAAACTTTGAAGGGAGGTGAGAAATGGGTTTTTAAGGCTTAAGGCTAGGATTGATTAAACTATTACAATTTATTGGAAAGGAGGTGTTTTTATGTCCCAACAGATAGCGTTGGGCATGATTGAGACGAAGGGGCTTGTTGGAGCTATAGAAGCAGCAGATGCAATGGTAAAGGCTGCAAATGTTACATTGATAGGAAAGGAACACGTTGGTGGTGGATTGGTAGTTGTGATGGTTAGGGGTGATGTTGGAGCAGTTAAGGCGGCTGTAGATGCTGGAGCTGCTGCGGCTAAGCGTGTAGGGGAGCTCATAGCGGTTCATGTGATCCCAAGGCCCCATGAGGAAGTTGAGTTTATACTGCCAAAGCTTGGTGAGGAGTAGGACATTATAGGGAGGGGGGCAAATGGAGGCTATAAATCAATGGATAGTTAATATAATGGTGTTTTTCATGGTGGTTGGGGCAATCGATAGGATATTGGGCAATCGCTTTGGCTATGGCGAAAAATTTGAGGAAGGCTTTAATGCTATGGGGGCTTTGTCCCTGGCAATGGTTGGAGTGGTATCGCTTGCACCAGTTTTGGCTAATATATTAAGACCTATAGTTGTTCCAATATATACGGCTCTAGGTGCTGATCCAGCAATGTTTGCTACCACGCTTTTGGCTAACGACATGGGCGGATATCCCCTTGCTATGAAGCTTGCTCTTACGAAGGAGGCAGGTTTGTTTGCAGGATTAATATTAGGTGCTATGATGGGGCCGACTATAGTCTTTACCATACCTGTAGCTTTGGGAATTATAAAACCCGAGGATCGTACTCCCTTAGCAACCGGTGTCTTGGCAGGCATGATAACTATACCATTGGGGTGTTTAGCAGGAGGGCTTACCGCTGGTTTCCCATTGAAAATGATTTTAAGCAATCTCGTTCCCATAATCATCGTTTCTGCGCTTATAGCTATAGGGTTATGGTTGGTGCCGGAGAAGATGATAGCTGGTTTCAAAAAGTTCGGTGTGTTTGTCGTAGCTATGATTACGGTAGGGTTGGCAGCAGCGATTATTGAGACTCTTACCGGAGTTGTAGTGATCCCCGGTATGGCTCCTATATGGGATGGTATTCAAATTATAGGATCTATAGCTATAATGCTTGCTGGTGCTTTCCCATTAGTTAAATTTCTTACAACGGCACTTCGTAAGCCTCTTATGGCTATAGGTAAGAAGTTAGGCGTTAATGATATGGCTGCCGCTGGCTTTGTGGCTACTTTAGCTAATAACATACCTATGTTTCAGATACTTCATATGATGGATGAAAGGGGAAAGGTTCTTAACTGCGCCTTTGCGGTGAGTGCGGCATTTACCTTTGGTGATCATTTGGGCTTCACTGCTGGTGTTGCTAAAGAGATGATCTTCCCGATGATAGTGGGAAAGCTTACCGCTGGCATAACTGCGGTTATGGTAGCAACTCTTTTCGCTCCTAAAAATAAGCAGTAATTGTATGTTTTTGTAGTTTTGGGGTTTTGTTAGTTTTATATTAGTGTTACCGTTTTAAGATTTGGGTGCTGCTTATTAGTTATAAGCAGCACCCACCATACTTTTAGAGATGGTGGGGTGCTAAGTATGGATGAGGCAAGGTTTTTAGAAGATAAGAAGCAACGCATCGTACAAGAGTACGTGCCTGGTAAACAAGTAACATTAGCTCACGTCATAAGAAATCCTACTGCTGAGCTTTGTGATAGAGTTGGGGTTGATAACAAAGGAGCTATTGGTATCTTAACAATTACACCGGGTGAAGGTGCTATTATAGCTGCAGATGTTGCTTCTAAGGCAGCCTCGATTCATGTGGAGTTCGTTGATCGTTTTACGGGTTGCGTTATTATAAGTGGTGATGTTTCATCTGTTGAAGTCGCTTTAAGGCAGGTGGTTGACTTCCTTCATGGCGTTTTAGGATTCTTTCCCACAAAGGTGACTTCCTCATGAATAGGAGGGTAATGATAATAGGAAGCACTGGGGTTGGTAAAACTACATTGCTAGATAAGTTGGGACTAAAAAGAGGTAAGGTTAGAAAAACGGAAAGCATAGATGTTGATGCTTTTTATATAGATACCCCTGGCGAGTTTTTGGATATTCCTAGGTTTTATAATGCCCTAATAGTCTTTTCCCCAAAAGCGAGGGTGATTTTGCTTGTTATAGATGCTTTAAATCCAAAACCCTTCCCGTCTAATCTTTCTAAAGTTTTAAGAGCACCTGTATTAGGTGTGATAAATAAGATTGATCTGTTGGATAGAAGAAGCGATGGAAAATTGGATTTGGCGAGAAGGTTGTTAAAGAATGCTGGTGTTAAAGAGGTTTATGAAGTGTCAGCTGTGGAAGGTACGGGTATGGATAAGTTGAAGAAAAGGTTGGAAGAACTTTTAGGAAATGTGTTCGACCTGGAGCGAGGGAAAGATTATGAGTGTTAAGGTTTACCTTGTAAATAGACCTACTAAAGCCTGTCTGGATATATTAAAGGCTCGGTTAAGGCCGAAAGTGGAAGATAAAGAGTTTGAGGAATGTGAGGCAATACTGCTTGTTCAGGGAGGTGTAGCTGAGCTTATAAAGATTGTAGATTTGGTTACTAAAGTAGTTTGCGTTAAGGCAGCTGAAGTCGTGGGAAACTGTCCTCAACAGTTAAACACCATCGTTTTCTGGGGGGGGACAGCTGAAATTGAGCAGGCTTTCTCCACTATAGGGGAGATAAAAGGAGGAAAACTTGAAGATTAGTTATGCTGTTTTCCAAAATAATTCACTTAAAGCTAGGCTTTATAAGAAGTAATTTAGTTGATGACCAAGGAGTTTTCTGGAATTTGGACTTATGATGGGGGCTATGAGGAAAGCTTGCTAAATATTTATCTAAGTTGTCAAGCCAGAAAAGCAAAGATTAAAAAGTTTTCTTTTACTCTCTTGACAGGGTGAGATTAAATATATATAATTAAAGTCAAATCCTTGTAAGGAGGAGGGCTTGCAAATGCAGGCGAGCCGTTGTGAGAGAGGCTTCGTATCTATTATAGCTCTACTAGTTCTAGTTATTATTATTAGCCTGCGGCGCGGGTCCCCTCCGGGGATTGGCGGCGTATAGCCGTCTATATCCTCTGGTAGAGAGAGATTAAGAGGGCGGGGGCCCCGCCGAGGAAAAGAGGGCCCCCGCCCTCTTTTTTATTTACTTCTGAGGTTTGGGGGGGTTTAGCTGTGAGACAGGTTATAAGTGTCTGGACGGAAGACCATCCGGGTGTTTTATGTAGGGTAGCCGGTTTAATCTTTAGAAGAGGATATAACGTCGAAAGTTTAAGCGTTGGAAGAGTAAATGGAGCAGGAATTTCAAGATTCACCATAGTTTTTGAGGGAGATAGGGAGGTTGCTAAACAGATAGTGGCTCAGCTTAGGAAACTTATTGAAGTTATAGCTGTGGAAGATTTAACCAATGGAGCTTTCGTTGAGAGAGGACTTTCTCTTATAAAGGTTGAGGCTAAAGCTGGAAGTAGACCTGAAGTTCTTCAACTTGCGGATGTTTTTAGAGCTCACGTTGTTGACATAGGAGAAGAAGGGGTTATTGTTGAGGTCACAGGAGACAGTGAGAAGATCAATGCTTGCATTAATGCGTTTAAACCTTATGGACTTAAGGAACTCGCTTGTAGTGGTAGTGTTGCAATGAAACGGGTGGGTTTCAACGGAGGTTAGGATGCCGATGGAAGAGACGAGAAAGATGTCTGGCGCGGAAGCAGTATTGAGATGTTTGGAACTTGAGGGTGTGAAGGTGGCTTTCGGAATACCTGGTGGAGCGATTATAAAGTTCTACGATGAACTTTATAAAAGGAGGAGTTTTAAGCATATACTTGTTAGGCATGAACAATCTGCTGCTCATGCGGCTGATGGTTACGCTAGGGTTAGCGGAGAGGTAGGGGTTTGTATAGCTACCTCTGGGCCGGGAAGCACAAATCTTGTAACAGGCATAGCTACTGCATATATGGATTCTGTTCCCCTCGTTGCTATAGTTGGTCAGGTGGCCACTTCATTTATGGGAAGAGATTCTTTTCAGGAGACGGATATAGTTGGTATTACTTTACCTATAGTTAAGCATAGTTTTAAAGTCAGGAATTTTGATGATATCTATCGTGCAGTTCGAGGAGCCTTTTATCTGGCGAGGACGGGTAGACCTGGGCCTGTTCTTATAGAGCTACCTTCCGACGTTCAGCGTCAGGAGGGAGTATTAAAGGAGGAAGAGATATCCTTCAGAGGGTATAGCCCCGATGGTTTTCCTGATCTTAAGATGCTCTTGGATGTGGTTAAGTTCATATCTATGGCGGAAAGGCCGGTCATACTTGCTGGTGGTGGGGTGATCATTTCGAAGGCTTCAGAGGAGCTTATAGCTTTGGCCGAGAAGATAAAAGCTCCTGTTGCAACTTCTTTGATGGGTAAAGGAGCTTTCCCTGAGGAGCACGATCTCTCCCTGGGTATGGCTGGGATGCATGGCACGATGGCGGCTAATAAGGCCCTTTGTGAGGCTGACCTCATTGTTGCTATAGGCGTCAGGTTTAGCGATAGGAGTATTGGTAAGCCTGTGGATTTTGCTACCTCAGCTAAGGTGATTCATATAGATTATGATCATGCTGAAATAGGTAAGAATGTGAGGGCTCATGCTTACCTTGCCGGGGATGCCAAAAAGGTGCTTAGGGAGGTTATAAATGCTCTTGGAGGAATTAATCTCTCTTCGAGGGATAATTGGCTTAAGAAGATAAGCGATTGGAAGAAAGAGTTAAACTTGAGCGTTGAATATAGTGGACCAGTTAGGCCTAAGCATGTGATAGGAGCGCTTTGGGAGATTACGAAAGGAGATGCTATTGTGACAACAGAAGTTGGACAAAATCAGATGTGGGCAGCTTTATATTACAAAGTTAATAAACCTCGACAGTTTATAACCTCTGGTGGACTTGGAACCATGGGGTATGGGCTTCCTGCGGCTATGGGGGTATGTTTAGCTAATGGTCTTGAGAAACCGGTTATTAATGTCGCTGGTGATGGTAGCTTTATGATGTCCGTTCATGAACTTGATACTTGTGCTCGGTACGGACTGCCGGTAAAAGTTTTCCTGCTTAACAATAGGTCTTTAGGCATGGTTAGACAATGGCAGGAGCTCTTCTTTGATAAGCGTTATTCCGAAACCATTTATTCGAGGGAACCCGATTATGAAGCGTTGGCGAAGTCTCTGGGGGCAGAAGGGTGGACCGTTTCTGATGCGTCTCAGGTGAGAGGAGCTATAGAGAGGGCTTTAGAGATACCGGGACCTGTAGTTGTGAACTTTATCATACCCCAGGAGGAAAAGGTTCTTCCGATGATGGTTCCCGGTGGGTCTCTTAAAGATATCTTAACTGAAGAAGATCTTGAAAGGAGGTAGTTTTGCTATGGCTGAAGTCTTGTACGATAGGGATGCTGATCTTTCTTTGCTTAGGGGGAAGAAAGTAGCAATTTTGGGCTATGGTAGTCAGGGGCATGCTCACGCTCAGAATCTAAGAGATAGTGGTGTTGAAGTCATAGTTGGGCTTTATAACGGTAGCAGGTCTTGGGAAGTAGCCAGGGAGGATGGTTTTGAGGTTTATACCGTCGACGAAGCGACTAAGCAAGCAGATATCGTTATGTTTTTGATGCCAGATCATATTCAAGGGGAGGTTTATAGGAATTACGTTAAAGCTAACCTTAAGCCGGGGGCTGCTATGGGATTCTCCCATGGATTTACGATTCACTTCCATCAGATAGAGCCTCCCAAAGATGTTGATGTCTTTATGGTTGCTCCTAAAGGTCCCGGTCACTTAGTGAGAAGGATGTACAAGGAGGGGAAGGGGGTTCCAGCTTTATTAGCTGTTTATCAGAACGCTACTGGTAAAGCGAAGGAGCTAGGTTTGGCTTATGCGAGTGCCATAGGTGCAGGGCGAGCGGGAGTTATCGTTACTACCTTTGCAGAGGAAACTGAGACTGACCTTTTTGGCGAACAAGCGGTCTTATGCGGTGGGGTTACGGAGCTTGTCAAGGCTGGATTTGAGATTCTCGTTGAGGCAGGTTATCAACCTGAGATAGCATACTTTGAGTGCTTAAACGAGCTTAAGCTCATAGTTGATCTCATGTATGAGGGTGGGATTTCATGGATGAGATATTCGGTGAGCGATACTGCAAAGTATGGCGATATGATAGCGGGAAGCTATGTCATAAATGAGGATGTTAGGAATCGTATGAGGGAGCTTCTTAAAAGGGTCAAGGATGGTTCCTTTGCTAAGGATTGGATTCTTGAAAATCAATGTGGGAGACCAAGGCTCAAGGCCTGGCTCGCTAAGGAGAAAGAGCATCTAATAGAAAAGGTGGGAGCTAAGCTCAGGGAGATGATGCCCTGGCTTGAGAATAAGAAACCACCTGTGTAGGGGGGGTTAAGGAATGAGTGATGATGGGGTTATTATTTTCGACACTACTTTGAGGGATGGAGAACAAGCTGCTGGCATTAATCTTAACATGGCCGAAAAACTCCAAATTGCTCATCAGCTAGCGCGCTTGAAGGTTGATGTTATAGAAGCTGGGTTTCCGGCTGCTTCAGAGGGAGATCTTGAGGCTGTCAAGAGAATCGCGCAAGAAGTGAAAGGACCTATAATTGCTGGTTTAGCCCGAGCCCGTAAAGAAGATATAAAAGCAGCCTATGAGGCCGTGAAGTATTCCGATCGACCGAGGATTCATACATTTATAGCTACAAGTGACATACATCTAAAGTATAAGCTCAAGATGTCCCGTGAAGAGGTTTTAAAGGCTGTTGAAGAAGCGGTTAAGTATGCCAAGAGCTTAGTTGATGATGTGGAGTTTTCGGCTGAAGATGCTAGCAGATCAGATCTAGATTTCTTGGTTCAGGTTTTTAAAGTTGCTTTGGATTGTGGGGCTACGACCCTTAACATTCCCGATACCGTTGGTTATGCTTACCCTGCTGAGTTTGGTGAATTCGTTAAGGCCATAATAGACGGGGTAGGAGCAGGAAGCGGGGTTGTGTGGTCAGTTCATTGTCATAACGATCTTGGGCTTGCCGTTGCTAATTCCCTTGCGGGAATTAAGGCTGGGGCAAGACAGGTTGAGTGTACGATAAATGGTCTTGGCGAGAGAGCGGGAAACGCTGCCTTGGAGGAAATAGTTATGGCCCTTAAGACGAGGAAGGATATCTTTGGTATAGACACGAAGATAGATACGCCAAAGCTTTATGAAACGAGTAGACTTGTTTCAAGGCTTACAGGTGTGGTTGTTCCTCCTAATAAAGCTATAGTGGGAGCCAACGCTTTTTCTCACGAGTCTGGGATTCATCAACACGGAGTTCTCTGCAATAGAGCTACCTATGAGATAATGAGGCCTGAGGACGTGGGATTTCCTGGAACTCGCCTTTACTTAGGGAAGCATTCGGGTAGACATGCTTTTAAAAAGAGGCTTGAAGAGATGGGTTTTAATCTAGATGAGGAGGCCTTCGAAAGGGCTTTTAAGCTCTTTAAGGATCTCTGCGATAAAAAGGAAATAGTGACCGATAGCGATATAGAGGCCTTTATAGCTGATGAGATCCTTTCGGTTTCTCCATCTAAGCGCTTTGAGCTTAAGGGTTTCTCTTTAAGCATTGAAAATGGTGGAAAAGCTACGGCTACAGTTACGGTTCTTGAGAACGGTATTGAAAAAACCGACGCAGCTGTTGGAAATGGCCCGGTTGATGCTTCTTACAAGGCTATAAAGAGGATTGTAGGTATAGATCCTACCTTGAAAAGCTACAGAATTGAAGCTACAAGTGAGCGCTCTGATGCTCTCGGTGAAGCTGTTATAGTTCTTCAATACGATAGCTTTACGGTAGTAGGTAGGGGCGCGAGTACAGACATTATAGAAGCGAGTATTAAGGCGTATGTTAACGCCTTAAACAGACTCTTTGCCGCCGCCTCGCTCAAAGGAGTGGAGCTTAGCTAAGCGCCGAGCCTCCCTCGCAGCCTCTCCCCCTGTGAGGGAGGCTCCACTCCTCTATTTATAAAGCCAGCATTTAACTCTATGTCCTTCAATCTCAAAGCTTTTGGGGTTTTCATAATCTTTAACCATTGTTTCCCCCAATTACATGTAAAGATGACACGTTCTTTCAAGAAATATCTTATGAAGGCTTCGCTGAAAGTCAAGGAACTATAAAATCTTGATTCCAATGGGAACCTTTCTATGTAATTAGACACTAGTTATTATAAGTTTGCTTACCTTTGGGGTTAGGTCTCCTTATTGTGCGTAAAATTGTCTTAGGCCTATTGACTAAAAGGGGATTCTCTTTTATAATGTATCTCGGCTTAGGTTGTTAGTTCTGCCGGCGTAGCTCAACTGGCAGAGCGGCTGATTTGTAATCAGCAGGTTGCCGGTTCAAGTCCGGCCGTCGGCTCCAGGTTGAGCTTAGTTGGGGAGGTAGCCAAGGGGTCAAAGGCAGCGGACTGTAGATCCGCGGGCGGACTGCCTTCGGAGGTTCGAATCCTCCCCTCCCCACCAGAAGAGCCCACGTAGCTCAGTCGGTAGAGCGTGTCCATGGTAAGGACAAGGTCACCGGTTCGATTCCGGTCGTGGGCTCCATCTTTTTATTTTCGCCTTCAATCATCATTATGTAAGGGGGTATAGATATGGCTAAGGAGAAGTTTGAGAGGAAGAAGCCGCATGTGAATGTGGGGACTATAGGGCATATAGATCATGGTAAGACTACGTTGACGGCTGCTATAACGAGGGTTTTATCGCAGCATGGTTTAGCGCAGTATGTTCCTTTTGATCAGATAGATAAGGCGCCTGAGGAGAAGGCGAGGGGGATAACGATATCGATATCTCATATAGAGTATGAGAGTGAGAAGAGGCATTATGCTCATATAGATTGTCCTGGGCATGCTGATTATATAAAGAACATGATAACTGGAGCTGCTCAGATGGATGGTGCCATACTTGTTGTTAGTGCGCCTGATGGTCCTATGCCGCAGACGAAGGAGCATGTTTTGTTAGCGCGTCAGGTTAATGTTCCTTACATAGTTGTGTTTTTGAACAAGGTTGACATGATGGATGATCCTGAGTTATTGGAGTTGGTTGAGGTTGAGGTTAGGGAGTTATTGGACAAGTATGGTTTTCCTGGGGATGAGGTACCTGTTATAAGGGGTAGTGCTTTGAAGGCTTTGGAGTGTGGGTGTGGTAAGCGGGAGTGTGAGTATTGTGGTAGGATATGGGATCTTATGGATGCTTTGGACAATTATGTACCTTTGCCGCAGCGTGATGTTGACAAGCCTTTCTTGATGCCTGTTGAGGATGTATTTAGCATAACTGGGCGTGGTACGGTTGTTACTGGTAGGATAGAGAGGGGCAGGGTTAAGGCTGGAGATGCTGTTGAGGTGGTTGGTTTGAGGGATGAGGTATTGAAGACTGTTGTTACGAGTGTGGAGATGTTTAGGAAGATATTGGATGAGGGTTTAGCTGGAGACAATGTAGGGGTTTTGTTGAGGGGAGTTGAGAAGAAGGATGTGGAGCGTGGTATGGTTGTTGCGGCTCCTGGTAGTATAAAGCCTTATAAGAAGTTTAGGGCTGAGGTTTATGTATTGAAGAAGGAGGAGGGTGGGCGTCATACGCCTTTCTTTACTGGTTATCGTCCTCAGTTTTACTTTAGGACTACTGATGTTACTGGGACTATAAAGTTGCCTGAGGGAGTGGAGATGGTTATGCCTGGTGACAATATTAACTTTGAGGTTGAGTTGATAGTGCCTGTTGCGTTGGAGAAGGGGTTGCGTTTTGCTATAAGAGAAGGAGGAAGAACTGTAGGAGCCGGTGTAGTCACAGATATAATTGAATAGGTGTAGAGGTGAGGGAGATTGGCTGATATATTGACGCTAGCTTGTTCAGAGTGTAAGAGAAGAAACTATACTGTGTTGATGAATAAAAAGGGTAAGCAGGGGCGTTTCGAAACGCGCAAATATTGCAGGTGGTGTAACAAGCATACTCTTCACCGTGAGGTGAAATAATGGTATAATTAAAGTGTGCAGGTCCGTAGCTCTAATAGGTTAGAGCACCGGATTCCAAATCCGGGGGTTGCAGGTTCGAGTCCTGCCGGGCCTGCCATTATTTTATGTGTTTTGGAGGAGAGAGCTATGGATAGATTTGTATCCTTCCTTAAGGAAGCATGGGCTGAACTTAAAAAGGTGACATGGCCATCGAGAAAGCAAGTTATGTATGCTACTTTAACAGTTATTGTCGTGGTTATGTTAGTATCTGTATACCTTGGTTTAGTTGACATGTTTTGTACATGGTTTATGGGTATATTGATGAGGTGAATTTGCTTGGTTATAGAGGGTAAAAAAGAGAGAAGATGGTATGCGGTTCACACCTATGTCGGATATGAAAACAAGGTTAAGGCTAATCTTGAACAGAGGATTGAAACGATGGGGATGGAAGACAAGATATTTAGAGTTCTTGTTCCTGTCGAGCAGAAGATAAGCATGAAGGGTGGTAAAAAGAAGATAGTAAAGAGGAAGGTCTTTCCTGGATATGTCTTGATAGAAATGATACTTGATGAGCAGTCTTATTTTGTTGTTAGAAATACGCCGGGCGTGACCGGTTTTGTTGGCTCTGGAGGGAATCCTGTCCCTCTGAGTGATGAGGAGGTTAAGTCTATCCTTCAGCAGATAGGTTTGGAGGAGAAAAAGCAGATTAAGATAGATCTTGAGGTAGGAGAGGCTGTTAGGGTAGTTGATGGACCCTTTGAGGGGTTCGTTGGTGTTGTTAAAGAGGTGAGTTCTGAGAGGGGGAAGGTTAAGGTTCTTTTGAACGTGTTTGGCAGAGAAACTCCTGTAGAGATGGACTTTATGCAGTTAGAGAAGATGTAGGGGGTGAAAGGTCTTGGCTAAGAAGCTTGTGGCGGAAATTAAGCTTCTTATACCAGCTGGTAAGGCTACGCCTGCTCCACCTGTTGGACCTGCTCTTGGTCAGTATGGTATCAATATTATGGAATTTTGTAAGGCTTTTAATGCAGCTACAGCCAGCCAGGCTGGTATGATTATACCTGTTGTCGTGTCTGTATATTCCGATAGAAGCTTTACATTCGTTCTTAAAACTCCACCAGCTTCGGTCCTCCTTAAGAAGGCGGCAGGCGTTGAAAAGGGATCGGGAGAACCCAACAGAAATAAGGTTGGGAAAATTACAAGGTCGCAGCTTAGAGAGATAGCACAGCTGAAGATGCCTGACCTTAATACTTCGGATATCGAGGCTGCTATGAGGATAGTGGAGGGCACGGCAAGAAGCATGGGTATAGAGATAGTGGAAGGATAGCTTACTTTGTGGGAGGGCCTTTCTAAGGCTCGTTTGACACCACAGGAGGGGTGAAAGATGGCAAGGAGAGGGAAAAGATATCTAGCTCTTAAGGATTTGATCGAGAAAGGGAAGCTTTATTCCGTTAAGGAAGCTATTTCTCTAGTTAAGAAGCTTGCTAATGCTAAGTTTAATGAGACCATCGATGCAGCTATAAGGCTCGGAGTCGACCCGAAGCATGCGGATCAACAGGTGAGGGGAACGGCGTTGCTTCCCCATGGAACTGGTAAGGAAAGAAGAGTGCTCGTTTTCGCTCAGGGAGAGAAAGCTGAGGAGGCGAAAGCTGCTGGTGCTGATTACGTTGGTGGTTTAGAGCTTGTGGAGAAGATTCAAAACGAGGGCTGGCTTGATTTCGATGCAACAATAGCAACTCCAGACATGATGCGTCATGTTAGTAGGTTGGGTAAGATTTTAGGGCCGAGAGGATTAATGCCAAGTCCTAAGACTGGGACTGTTACTAATGATGTGGGAACGGCTGTCAAGGAGATAAAGAGCGGGAGAGTAGAGTTTAAGGTTGACAGGTACGGTATAGTTCATACCCCTATAGGAAAAGCTTCTTTTTCGGAAGAGCAGCTTTATGACAACTTTAAGGCTCTTCTATCGGCTATAATAAAGGCTAAACCACCAGCGGCAAAGGGACAATATATAAAAAGCATAGCTCTTTCCCCTACGATGGGGCCGAGCGTTAAGATAGATCCTAACTTGGCTCAGAAGGAAGTTGGTTCTGAGTAAACTTTTGCTTGATTAATGTCTTTAGCCTGAGACCGTAGGTGGCTTTTAAGGCCTTAAAGAGTTTTTTCGGCTCGCCTACCGAGGCTAAGAGGGGTAAGCTATAGATTCTTAAAATAATAGACAATTATAGCTTATTACACTTTAACCCCCCTGGTCTCAGGCCAGGGGGCTTTTTTTGAAAGGAGGTGGGTTGATGAGGAAGGGACCAAAGCCGGAAAAGGTCGAATGGGTTGCCAAGATGGCAGAAGCTTTAAGGGGATGCACGGCTACATTTTTTACAGGATACCAGGGTTTGAGTACACCTGAGTTAAATATGGTTAGGAATGAGCTTAAAAAGGCCGGTATATACTTCCATGTTATAAAGAATAACCTCGCTAAGCGTGCCTTTATGGAAGCTGGGTATGAGATAAATGAGGAGCTCTTTAAAGGTGCTAACGCCCTTGCGATATCCTACACGGATCCTGTGGAGGCTGCTAAGATTATAAAGAAACATGCGGAACAGCTTGAGAAGTTCCTGATTAAAGGTGGATACCTTGGTAAGAAGTTCATTTCACCAGAGCAAGTTAAAGATTTGGCGGTACTGCCTTCAAAGGTGGAATTGATCGCTAAGCTTGTGGGGAGCATTAATGCCCCCATACAGAGGCTCGTTAACGTGTTAAGCGGTGTCCCAAGGAATCTAGTTTATGTTCTTAATGCAATAAAGGAAAAGAAGGAAAAGGAGGGGTAGGTTATGACTAAAGAGGAAATTATAAAGGCAATCGAGAGTATGACTGTGTTAGAGCTTGCTGAGTTGGTAAAGGCTTTGGAGGAGAAGTTCGGTGTTTCAGCTGTAGCTGCTCCTATAGCGATCGCTGCTGCTGCTGTTCCTGGCGCTGCAGCTCCTGCTGCTGAGGCTAAGGTCGAGGAGAAGACGGAGTTCAAGGTTGTGATTAAGGATGCAGGGCCCAATAAGATTCAGGTTATAAAAGTTGTGAGACAGTTTACAGATCTTGGGCTTAAGGAAGCTAAGGATCTTGTTGAGAAGCTCCCTGCTGTGGTTAAGGAAGGCATCTCTAAGGAAGAGGCTGAAGAGATTAAGAAGAAGCTTGAAGAAGTCGGAGCTAAGGTTGACCTTGAGTAGGAGCGGTGCATCTTGCCCGCTCCTTTTGTTTTTTGACCATGCATCGTTGGGACCTCCCCCCTGAAGAGGCAATTAAGGTTCAAAACGAGCTGAGGTCTAAAGTAGACCTCAAGAACAGGGTTGATCTATCTAAAGTAAGGCTTATCGCTGCTTCTGACCTAGCTTATGATGGGGATATTGGTTATGCGGTTATACTTGTTTACTCTTACCCCGATTTGAGATTGCTGGAGGAAGTTAGCGTCAAAAGAAGAGTTGATTTTCCTTATATTCCTGGTCTTCTTGCTTTTAGAGAGATGCCCTTGCTTATAGAGGCTGCTGATAAGCTTAAGAAAAAGCCTGATGTTTGGCTTATTGATGGGGCGGGTATAGCCCATCCAAGGAGAATGGGGATAGCAAGTCATTTTGGTATTTACGTGGATGCTCCTACGGTCGGATGCGCAAAAAGCCATCTTTTTGGCAAGTTTAAGGAACCTGGACCGAAGCAGGGGGATTACACTTACTTATACGATAAGGATGAGATAGTAGGAGTGGTTTTGAGGACCAAGGATGGGGTTAAACCGCTCTTCATTTCCGTTGGTTATGGTATAAGCCTCGATGTGGCTGTTAGACTTATCCTTTCCTGTTGTGATGGCTATAGGCTTCCGAAGCCTCTGAGAGAGGCTCATAATGTTATAGAAAGGATAAAGCGAGAAGGCGATAAGATGACGCTATTTTAGTTAGGAGGTGGAGTCATGGATTTCGATGTTAAGGATCTTGCCTTAGCTGATGATGGGCTTAGGAGAATTGAGTGGGCGGAGAAAGATATGCCTGTTTTAAGAAAAGCTATAAGGGAGAGATTCCTTAAGGAGAAACCCCTGAAAGGGATAAAGATAGGAGCTTGTCTTCATGTTACAACTGAGACTGCCAACCTAATGCGGACATTAAAGGAAGGAGGAGCGGAGGTCTTTCTATGTGCTTCTAACCCTCTGAGCACGCAAGATGACGTTGCTGCTGCTTTGGTTCGCATTTATGAGATTCCCGTATTTGCGGTAAAAGGAGAAGACAAGGATAGATATTATTCTCACATAAAGGCTGTTCTTTCGAAAGAGCCTCAAATTACCATGGATGATGGAGCGGATCTGATCTCTACCTTGCATAAGGAGAGACCTTCTTTTATAAAGGACGTTATTGGTGGAACGGAGGAGACCACCACTGGAGTTGTAAGATTGAGGGCTATGGCCGATAGCGGTGTTTTAATGTATCCTATTATAGCTGTAAATGAGGCTCTGACCAAGCATATGTTTGATAACAGGTATGGTACTGGGAGAAGTACAATAGATGGTATAATGCGTGCTACTAATAAACTTCTTGCTGATTCCATTTTTGTAGTTGCAGGTTATGGTTGGTGTGGAAAGGGAGTTGCTATGAGAGCTCGTGGGATGGGGGCCCACGTGATAGTTACTGAGGTAGATCCGTTAAAGGCTTTAGAGGCTTGGATGGATGGTTATATGGTCATGAGCATGGAAGAAGCCGCTAAGGTAGGAGATATATTTTGCACCGTTACTGGTAATATTAACGTTTTGAGAGAGGAGCATTTTAAGCTGATGAAGGATGGGGCAATCTTATGCAATGCTGGACATTTCAACGTGGAGATAGATATACCTGCTCTGGAAAGGATGGCGGTTTCTAAAAGAAAGGTCAGAGAGATGGTTGACGAGTATGAAATGCCTGACGGTAGGAGGATATACCTATTAGCTGAAGGTAGGCTTATAAATCTCGCAGCTGCTGAGGGACATCCGGCTTCTGTGATGGATATGAGCTTTGCGAATCAGGCTCTTTCAGTGGAGTATCTGATTAAAGAGGGGCACAGATTAGAGAAGAAGGTTTATGGAGTTCCCGAGGAGATAGATAGGGAAGTCGCTAGGCTTAAGCTTGAAGCTCTTGGTATAAAGATAGATGAACTTACTTCTGAGCAGAAAAGGTACCTTTCCTCTTGGGAGGAGGGAACGTAGGATTGACTGGAACCTTGGTTAATACTGTAGCAGTTCTAGTAGGTAGCTCCATTGGACTAGTTTTAAGAAAACAGATCCCCGAGAGGATAAGGAAGGCTATGCTTCAGGCTTTAGGACTTTCTACCCTCCTTATAGGAACAAAGATGGGCTTTGAGGGGAAAGAATTGCTTGCTGTTATTCTTTCCTTAGTTATAGGTGGGGCTTTGGGAACCTGGCTTGAGCTAGAGTATAAGATAGAGGGTATAGGTAGGTTCTTTGAAAGAAAGCTTAAGAGAGAGGATATAGTTAAAGGATGGCTGACAGCTACTATTATATTTTGCGTTGGTCCTATGACTGTACTAGGGTGTTTTCAGGATGGTCTTATGGGTAAGCCTGACATCCTCTTTTTAAAATCTCTCCTTGACTTTGTCACTTCCATAATGTTATCTTCTGCTTTAGGATTTGGAGTTCTACTTTCTACAATCTCAGTTTTAGTTATTCAGGGAGTGTTAACGCTTTTTGCGTCTCAGCTTTCTTTTTTGAAGGAGACCTTTATCTTGGGGAATTTTACAGCTACTGGTGGTATCATGGTTTTGGCTATAGGCTTTAGGTTGCTCGAGATAAAGGATATAAGGGTTGGGGATTTTCTCCCCGCTTTAGTTGTTTCACCATTAATAAGCTTTTTCTGGCAGAGATAAAATGTTAGATATGAGACATTCCAGTAGTTTTCTTCTTAATATAGTCCGTCTTATATAAATCTCGAGCCTTCGTTTTTCTTTTCTCCAAAAGAGCTCTTCATCCAGTGTAGCTGCTTTTCTCTCAAAGGCTCTAACGTTAGAGAGGAAGTGGTTAAACTCATTGTAATTCCTAATGTTTGAAAGAGCTCTTTCAAGGAGAAAGACATCTCCTTCGATGAAGCTCTCCATTCCTATTAGTTTTAGGAGAAGTTTCTGTCTTTCATTAATTTTCACTATCTCGCTGGTGGGAAATGAGGGAGGGGTAAACCTTTCTGTAGGTAGAGCTTTTATATTAAAATTTAGAAACTTTAATATCTTTACTAGGGCAGGTAGGGATTTAGAAGCGCTAGGGCAAGAGTGCATTAAAACTATGCTCTTGTCCCAGCTGATTAATATGGTCTTCAAGATTATATAGAGGCTTCCCCTATTTTCGAAGTCTCTCGTATTAACATCCCAGAAAACAGCTTTGAAGCCTAAGTCCTCAAAGATCTCCCTTTTGATCCTCGATATTCCCCCGCCGGGTGGTCTATAGAGCTTTGTAAAGTAGCCGATTTGTTCTGCTAAGACAACCTCCCCACGTATCAGGTCTTCCAAGCTCTCTTCTACGCTTTCTTGGTTGAATCTATTGTGGCTAAAGGTGTGATTTCCTATGGTGTGTCCTTTCTCGCTGAGCTCTCTTACAAAACTTCCGTGTTCTATTACTTTCTTACCAACTAGGAAGAAGGTTCCTCTCGCTCCTTCTTTTTCTAATGTACTTGCTATTTCTATGGTATAGGGTGGAATTGGACCGTCATCAAAGGTTAAGAATATCTCCTTTTCCTTAAAAATGGGAGTGTAAAGTAGAGCTATGGTTAGTAAAACCCAGAGTAAGCCCTTTTTCATGGTAGTTATATTACAATACGAACTTTTAAAAGTAAATATCTTTTGATATCATTTTATTGGAGCTCTTTGATAGTAGAAAATATAATGGCGGAGAGGGTGGGACTCGAACCCACATCGCCCTTACAAGGGCTTACCGGATTTCAAGTCCGGCTCCTTATCCAGTTCGGACACCTCTCCGCCAAACCATTTATATTATACCAAATCCTACGTGTTATAATAAGGGGGGTTATCAATAATCTCAAGGGGGGATAAGGTATGAATTGGGATGAGAGGATATCTACTATAGGGAGGGAGCTTAAGCCATCCGCTATACGTGAGCTACTCTCTATGGCGAAGAGGCCTGGGATTATCTCCTTTGCTGGTGGATTACCTGATCCAAGGATCTTCCCTGGTGATAAGTTTGTTGAGATATCCGCTTTGATTAAGGATTATGCTAACACCGCTTTACAATATGGGGAGACCGAAGGGTTAAGGGAACTTAGAGAATTCGTGGCTGATTGGTGCACTAAGAGGTATGGTTTTTCCGCAACTCCTGAAAATGTGGTCATAGTGAGTGGCTCTCAGCAAGCGATGGACATAATAGGAAGGGTTTTCTTCGATTACGGGGACTACGTTTACGTTGAGGCTCCTACCTACGTTGGAACCCTAGCTGCCTTTAGAAACTGCGGAGCTCGCTTTGTGGGCATACCCATGGATGAAGATGGAATGGTAGTAGATATCCTTGAGGAAGACTTGAAGAAGAGAATAAAAGAGGGTCTTCCTATACCTAAGTTCGTTTATGTTATTCCTAACTTTCAAAATCCATCCGGTAGAGTTCTCTCTATCGATAGGAGGAAGAGGTTATATGAAGTTGCTGAGAAGTACGATCTTATAATAGTTGAGGATGATGCTTATGGTGAAATATATTATGATGCTAAGCCTCCTGCCCAGATAAAGAGCATGGATGTATCTAATAGGGTTATATATTGTGGAAGCTTTTCTAAGATATTGGCTCCGGGGACCAGGGTAGGATGGATAATTGGTGATAAAGAAATAGTTAGAAAGTTCATTCTTATAAAACAGGGTATGGACCTTTCTACAAGCCTTTTGGCCCAGTTCTTTATAAGCGAATTTTGCAAGAGAGGTTGGCTTGAACCTCAGATAGAGCTCATAAGGAAGCATTATAGTGCTAAACGCGATGTAATGGAAATAGCTATAAAAGATCACCTCCCCACTGGGACTAAGTATTTCCGTCCCGGAGGAGGTTTCTTCTACTGGGTTCAGGTGGAGGGAGTTGATACTACAGAGCTATTTAAGTTAGCCGTTGAGAAGTATGGCGTTGCTTACGTTGTAGGAAGTGCCTTCTATCCTTATGGTGAGAGGAACGATGAAATGAGAATAAACTTCACTTATCCCTCTGAAGATGAGATTAAGGAGGGCTTAAGAAGACTAGGTGAAGCCATTAAGGAACGCTTAAAAGGTTAAGGGAGAAGCGTAAGTTATCGAAGTGCACTATTGAGAAGTTATCCCAAAATACACAAGTTCCAATCAAAATAAATTCTCCCTTGCCGTAACTTGAACGTGCTCCCAGTATTTGAGTGGGGGGAAGGGAGGAGCCTTCACTGATTATTATAGGCTCAGCCTTCTCCCCAATTATTTCTATTGGAGCTGTGCAAGGCATTAGGATTTTATTGATTCCATCAGAGAATAGCTTTATATTACTTGTAGTTAGAAGAAAGGGATCGCTATTAAGGCAGTTTACTTCATCCCTTACAGCGGAGGGAAGAATCTTAAGGCCAAAGGGTTCAGATATCTGATTTAGGATAGAGGCAACATTATCCTCGTTCATGTAGTATCCGAGAGCTATTATTCTCTTTCCCTCTTTAACGAAGGTAACAATCCTCTCTATATCAGCTTCATCAAAAGGCTTTTCAGGATAGTTGAGAACTATAACCTTGCATTCCTTCCCCTCATCGAGGGAGTTAAGGATTTTGTATTTTATTTTGCTTTTCAAAATTGAAAAATAATAGTGATCTTCAATAGTAAACTCTTGGTTAGATACATTCCATCCTATCACCTTTGTCCCTCCTCTTGGCTTAGGTTTGTGCTATAATTATAACACCTTTTCAAACGCAGGCTGTTATAGTAAAATTTATGTGTTAAATAGACTTTGGAGGAGGGATTGAAATTGATAGAGGTATATGCTTCTGAAGTTAGAAAAAGGACAAATATTCCTGTTTTCGCAAGAGATGTAGAGAGGGTTTTGTCTGCCTTGTTTGTAACGAGCGACTTTTGGGAGGTTGTCAGATACTCTATGGTTTCTCTTCCTGCTGTCGCTTCTATAATCGATCTTCTTAAGCGTGAGGATTGGGTGGGTTATCAGGGAGAAAATATAGTTTTAACTGAGAAAGGCAAGAGGGAAGCAGAAAGGCTTGGTATTTATCCATATAGAAGGTATACGTGCGATAGGTGTAATGGCAGGACAGTTACAATAGATGGCTTCAAGGATATATACGAGGATTTTTTGAAAATTCAGGAGGATAGGCCAGAGGCTCTTCATAGGTATGATCAGGGTTATGTCACTCCTGAGACAACTATGGCAAGAGTAGCTTTAGCTGATATGAGGGGGGACTTAAGGGGTAAGGAGATAATCGTTCTTGGAGATGATGACCTTGTCGGATTGGCACTGGCGTTGACGAGATTACCTAAGAGGGTAGTTGTTATAGATATAGATAAGAGGATCCTTGATTTTGAGAATAGAATTAAGAACGAAAGAGGTTTGGAGATCCTTGATCTTAAGAGGGTTGACCTTCGCGATCCCTTACCTGATGATCTTTTGGGCAAGTTTGATGTTTTCTTTACTGATCCGGCCGAGACCCTTCCTGGATTTAAGGCCTTCGCATATAGAGGTATAGCCACCTTGAAGGGAGCAGGTTGTGCTGGGTATATAGGGCTCACACATGTGGAGACATCTTTAAGCAAATGGAGAGATATCCAGCGCTTCATAGTTGAAGCGGGTTTGGTTATAACTGATATAATAAATGAGTTTAACGAGTACGTTAACTGGCCCTATTATAGGAGTACACGGGGATGGGAGCTAAACCCCGTTAAGAGTGATCCTAAGGGAATCTGGTATGTATCTGCTCTTTATCGAGTTGAAACAGTTGGTGAATTCCAGAGGTGGAATGAGCCTTTAGCCGAGGATATATATGAGGATGAGGAGAGTTCAACTACATAGAGAGGTGTTTAGGAGAACTTGGGTAGGGCTATTGGTATAGATTTTGGAACAACTTATTCTGCCATAGCCTTTATGGAAGGGGATAGACCAGAGATAATTCCTAATAGGAGGGGCAAAAGGGTTACTCCATCGGTGGTAGCCTTTTCAAAGAGTGGGGAGATCCTTGTAGGGGAACCTGCCAAGAATCAGGCTATACTTAATCCTGATAGGACCGTTCTATCTATAAAGAGATATATGGGAAGGGATTATAAGTTTGAGGTAGATGGGAAATCTTATAGACCTCAGGATATAGCAGCGCTTATCATAAGGAAGCTGAAGGAAGATGCTGAGGAATTCCTCTCTGAGAGGATAAAAGAGGCGGTTATAACCGTTCCTGCTTATTTTAGTGATGCGCAAAGGCAAGCTACTAAGGAAGCAGGGGAACTTGCAGGGCTCAAGGTTTTGAGAATAATAAATGAACCTACTGCTGCGGCTTTAGCTTATGGTTTAGGTAGAAAACCGGGGAGCGAAGAGATAAAGGTACTGGTCTTTGATCTTGGTGGTGGCACATTCGATGTTTCTATACTTGAGATAGCGGAAGGGGTTTTTGAAGTAAAGGCTACAGCTGGGAATAATCGTTTAGGCGGAGATGACTTTGACGAGAGAATAATATCCTATCTGGTGGAGAGGTTTAAGAGTGAAACTGCTATAGATCTCTCGAAAGATAGGATGGCTCTACAGAAGCTTAAGGAGGAAGCAGAGAGGGCCAAAATAGAGCTTTCAGAGGTCTATGAGACAGAGATTAGCATTCCCTTCATAGCAGCTGATGAAAGTGGACCTAAGCATCTTCAAGTTACGCTAAGGAGAGAACTCTTTGAGGATTTGATTAAAGATCTTGTTGACAAGCTTGAGGAGCCTGTCTTAAGGGCTCTTGAAGATGCCAAGCTTCTTCCGCGTGAGATAGATCAGGTTTTACTTGTTGGTGGTTCAACAAGGATACCGCTGGTTCAGAGGAAAGTTAGAGAGCTTTTAGGAAAGGAGCCTTTGCGAGGAGTTAACCCCGACGAATGCGTCGCTTTAGGAGCTGCCATTCAAGCTGCTATGATTAAGGGAGAGGTTACAGGTATAGTTCTTGTGGATGTTACTCCTCTGTCTTTGGGCGTTGAAACTATAGGTGGAATATTCACCAAGATCATAGATAGAAATACTCCTATTCCGACATCTGCCTCCCGTATATTTACAACTGTTGCGGACAATCAAACTACGGTTGAGATTCATGTTCTTCAGGGAGAGAGACCTTTAGCTGAGGACAATATCTCTCTTGGGAAGTTTCAGCTCACAGGGATAAGACCAGCTCCCCGGGGCGTTCCTAGGATAGAGGTTACCTTTTCCATAGATGTTAATGGGATAGTTAGCGTTAAAGCTAGGGATCTTGATACGGGTAAGGAGCAGAAGATAGAGATAGGAGGAGTTAAGGATATTCCTCAGGAGGAGGTAGAGCGCATAATCAAGGAAGCCGAGCTTTATAGAGAGAAAGATAGCGGTGAACATAAGGTTCGTGAGCTTAGGAATAAGGTTGAACTTGCTCTACTTGATTTAGAGCGTAAACTCTCTTATCTCGAAAATGAGGATGCCAAGAGCGTTAGGTCTGTTCTTGAAGAAGTTAAGGGAAAGGTAAATAATATTGATCTTGATGAGTTGAGCGAAATTTTAAAGCTTCTTTTGGATTTAAGTAGGGAGCTTGGTGGATGATGGAAGTGAAAGAGTTATCATTATATTATAAAGTGCTTGGTCTTCCTGTGGGAGCATCCCTTGATGAGGTAAAGAGAGCCTTTAGGAGACTTGCCCTCAGGTATCATCCAGATATTTCAGATAGAGGGTCTAATGCTAAGTATGAGGAGATCGTTAAAGCCTATTACTATCTGACAAGGAAGGCTGCCGTACGGGAAGTTAGGTACGAAAACGAAGATAAAAGGAAAAAGCTTTCGGAACAAGCTAAGGAAATCTTGAATAAGTTAGCAAATAAGGCTAATAGGAGAGAAAAGGGACTTTCTATAAGTTTGCTACTGGATAGGTTAAAGAGCGATAATTTATACTTGAGGAGAGAAGTAGTTAGATACCTTTCTAATTTTAGCGATGATGAGGCTTTAATGGCTCTAATGAACCTTTTAAATGATGAAGATGAGGAAATAGTGAGGATGGCGATTAGAGCTTTAGAAAAGGCAAATTTTAGATCAGCTCTGCCTAAGTTTAAAGCTTTACTCTTGAAGAGCAAGTCTTCGGATATTAAGCAGATGGCCCTTAATGCTATGGTTAGAATAGGAGGTGAGGAGGTTCTAAAAACTCTTGTCTCTTTACTTAACCATCCTGCTGTGGAGGTGAGGTTAGCTGCTGTAAAAGGTTTAGTACTATTGAATGATAAAAAGGCCATACCGTCTTTAATTGCTCTTCTCAAGGTGGAACAGGATGTAGAAGTTAGGTCGTGGATAAAGAGGGCATTGGAGGGCTGGAAAGAAGAAGAATGGTAGATTGTGTTTTTTGTAGGATTGTGAGAGGAGAACTTCCTAGTGTGAAATTGTTTGAGGATGATAAAGTCATTGCTATAAAGGATATAAATCCTCAAGCACCTTTTCACGCTTTAGTTATTAGTAAGAAGCATATAGAAAGCATCTTAGAAGTAGAAGATGGTGAGCTTATCGCTCACATCTTTCGGGTGATTAAGTTTTTAGCTAATAAGTATAATCTTGCAAAGAAAGGCTTTAGAGTAGTTAATAACTGTGGCCATGATGGAGGGCAGACGATATATCATCTTCACTTTCATCTCATGGGCGGACGCCCTATGGATTGGCCCCCGGGTTAGTAAATCTTGAAGGGAGGGTAAGTTTAATGGCCGAGATAATTGTCGGCAAGAATGAGACGATAGATGACGCTCTTCGTCGTTTTAAGAAAAAGTGTGAGCGTTCTGGGCTTTTAGCTGAGATGAAAAGGCGCTCTTTCTACGAGAAGCCGAGTGAGCGTCGTAAGCGTCGTTCGTCTCGCCGTAAGAAGAAGTAGAGCTGTTTGTCTTAAAATCCCCCACCTTTAAGGTGGGGGATTTATTTTTACAGTCAGTTGGATAATAATTTAATAAGAAAATCAATGTATTCTTAAGATTGCGTTAGATATGAAGCATATATATGTAAAATAGCTGGATAATTATCTTTAATAGTTGTAAAACGGCTTTTTGGGTATTTGACCTAAACGCTATTTGGTCAATAAAATTTAAGCAGAAAGTCAAGGAAAGTCAAACTAAGGAGGTGGTAGTCATGAGGAGAAGGTGGTTGCCTATAAGGAGGGAGGAAGGTGTGTTCGGTTCATTAGATAGGATCCATGAGGAGATTGATAGGTGGTTCAGCGACGTGATGGATACCTTCTTTGGAGGGTTAAGCAAACCTTCTTTGAGGGTTTGGGATATATCCTCTTGGGGGCCGCGCATCGATCTTTATGATCAGGGCAAGGAGCTAGTTCTTAAAGCGGAGGTGCCTGGCGTCGATCCTAAAGACATCGATATTAGGGTGCTTGAGGACAGCGTAGTTATACGCGGTGAGGTTCGCAGAGATGAAGAGGTGAAGGATGAAAACTACTATAGGTGCGAGAGATCTTACGGTAGCTTTGCGAGGACCATACCTTTGCCTGTGAGTATTAAACCTTCTGAGGCAAAAGCTTCTTACAAGAATGGAGTACTGACCCTCATTCTTCCCAAGGCCGAGGCTGGAAAAGAGGAAGGGGTCAAGATAGAAATCGAAGAGGAGTAGTAGTAAAATAGTGGAGGGGGTCTAAACTTAAGGCCTCCTCCACTTAAATTTTAAAGGGGGGCTCAAATTGAAGAGAATAAGATTAGTAATATTGTTTATGTTATTGGTGTTTAGTTTATTGTTAACTTCCACTACCTTTGCAGTTTCTGTACCTCAAGTCGGAGTGAATATAGCTGATATAGTTAAAAAGGTGGGACCAGCTGTGGTTAATATCGACACGGTTACCATGGTCAGACAGCCGCTTTTTCCTTTTCCATTTTTTGACGACCCTCTTTTGAGGAGGTTTTTTGGTGAGGAGTATGAAAGGTTCACTAGGATAATACCTATGCAAGGTAAAGGATCTGGATTTATAATATCCCAAGATGGATATATATTGACCAATAATCATGTTGTTGGAAACGCAGATAAGATAGTAGTTACGCTTGTGGATAAGAGAAAGTTTGAAGCTAGGGTGATTGGAAGAGATCCCACTGTTGATCTAGCTGTCATAAAAATAGATGCTAAGGGTTTGCCTACCATTCCTTTAGGTGATTCTGATGCTGTAGAGGTTGGTGAGTGGGTTATAGCTATAGGAAATCCCTTTGGTTTATCTCACACTGTTACCGTTGGAGTGATAAGCGCTAAAGGAAGGACTATATCAGCTGGTGATCGTAGCTTTGAGAATTTCCTTCAGACTGACGCAGCTATAAATCCTGGAAACAGCGGAGGGCCATTATTAAATCTTAAGGGAGAGGTTATAGGAATAAACACCGCAATTATTCCCTATGCTCAGGGTATTGGTTTCGCTATTCCCATAAATACTGCCAAGCAGATCCTTGATGATCTGATAAAATTTGGAAGGGTAGACAGAGGGTGGCTTGGAGTTTATCTTCAGAGTATGACCCCATCGCTCGCTAAAGGTTTTGGTTTAAGCGAGCCTAAGGGAGTTATAGTGGCCAAGGTTGCTCCTGGAAGCCCTGCAGAAAAAGCAGGTATAACCAGAGGTGATGTCATATTAAGTGTTGATGGAAAAGAGGTTAACTCTCCGGCGGAGCTTCAAATAGCCATAAGGAGTCGTAAGGCCGGTGATAAGGTTAATCTCAGCATTTGGAGGAAGGGTAAGTCGTTGAACGTTACTGTTACTTTGGGTAGTATTCCTCAAACGGAGAGAGTTTCTCTACCTTCTAAGATTGACCTAGGCATAGTTGTCTCAGATATAACTCCGGATCTCGCTAGGAGGTACAATCTAAGCGATAGAATCGGGGTTGTCATAACTCATGTTGAGCCTAACAGCCCTGCGGAGACAGCGGATCTCAGGGTAGGTGATGTTATAAAGGAAGTTAATGGAATAGAGGTAACTGATGTAAAAAGTTGGGAACAAGCCTTATCCGAAGTCAAAGATAGCTCCATAGTTTTGCTGATATCAAGAGATGATAACACCTTCTTTGTTTCCATAGATCTTGGGAAATAACGGGGAAACGCTTTTGGGGCGTTTCCCCGCCCTATCCTAAAAGCCTTTCTAAGAGGAAGGGTATTTTATCCTTGTTTTTTAAGAGAAACTCTTTATTTTTCTTATCCCTAAATTGTGCTAATGCTCGCTGGAGCCTTTTTTCTTCGTATGTCTTAGCTACATAAATCTTTTCCTTTCTTAAGGTGTGATATTCTGTATAGAAAGCGCAGGAAGCAGGGGTTAAGGGAAGGGGAGTATAATCCTGAAGCTGTTCGAGGTAATGTCCCAGGCCCTTTATATACATGGCTAAGGCCCAAGCGTCTTCTATCGTTGCTCCTGGGTGAGCGGAGATAAAGTAGGGTATAATGTAAAGCTCGGTGTTAAACTTCTTTACCTCCTTCTCAAAGATTTCCACGAATCTCTCATAAAGTGTGAAAGGCGGTTTTTTCATTATTTCTAATACGTGGTTTTTCACATGTTCTGGTGCTACTGAAATCTGTCCACCGATGAATCCTTCTTTAATCATTCTCTTAATGTAGTTTTTGTCTTTCAGAGCCAAGTCATATCTTATTCCAGATGCGATGAAAACATGCTTAACTTTTGGGATCTCCTTTATATCGTTAAGCAGCCTCATCTGGTAGGAGAAATCTACCTCTAGATTTTCACAAACATCTGGGAAGAGACATTCTCTATTGGGGCAAGATCCCGGTATATTGTGTATTTTGCATCTTAGCTTATACATGTTGGCCGTTGGCCCACCTACATCTGATATGGTGCCTCTAAAGCTTTTGTGAGAGGTTAGGCGGTGAGCCTCTTTAAGGATAGATCTTTCGCTTCTTGAGATTACCTGCCAACCCTGATGTATATTCAGGGAACAAAAAGTGCAGCTTCCAAAGCAACCCCTGTGAGACGTGATAGAGGTTATAACTGTGTCCAGTGCTGGTATGTCCTCTTTGTAGGAGGGGTGTGCTAATCTTTTAAAGGGTAAGGAGTAGATTAGGTCCAGATCTGAAGACATATATGCTTCGCGTGGGTTTTGAATTATGTATCTTGTGCCATCTTTTTGCACTAAGGTTAAGTTTCTCTTTAACCCTTCTAATAACTTTTGCTGGAATTCAAAGTAGGCATCCTTATCTTGAGATACTTCCTCAAAGGGTGGTAGGAGGAGATAGTCTTTGTCTTTGAAGTATTTACTGAAATCTCTCTCATTAAGTGAATATACTATGCCTGGAATTTGATATATTTCATGCCATGATTTGCCCTGCGAGAGCATTTTGGCTATCTTGACCGTTTGGTGCTCTCCCATTCCATACACTAAGACCTTTGCTCTCGAGTCTAAAAGAATGGAGTGTCTTACTCTGTTATCCCAGTAATCGTAATGAGAGAACCTTCTTAGGCTTGCTTCTATACCTCCTATTATTATTGGAACGTCAGGATATAGCTCATGAACGATATTTGAATATACTATCGTTGCCCTATCAGGTCTTTTTCCTGGAGTACCCCCTGGTGTATATGCGTCACGTTCCCTTTTCTTCTTATAGGGAGTATAATTTGCCACAAGAGAGTCAACGCTCCCTGCGGTTATACCGAAGAACAGCCTTGGTTTGCCTAATATTTTAAAGGACTCCTTGTCTTTCCAATCAGGTTGGGCTAGTATACCAACTCTGAATCCGTGATATTCTAAGAATCTTCCGATGACGGCTGCCCCAAAGGAAGGGTGATCTACATAGGCATCTCCCGTAACTATTATTACGTCTAATTCGTCCCATCCTTTTTTCTTAGCTTCTTCTTTGCTTATTGGCAATAAGTCTAACATGGCTATTTTAAAATAATACCACGAAATCGCTCGCTGATCAAAGCTATGCTTCTTGACTAATAAACCCTTCTTTGATATATTTTATCTAGGTTGGGCGGATAGCTCAGAGGGAGAGCGCCTGCCTTACAAGCAGGAGGTCGTAGGTTCGAGCCCTGCTCCGCCCACCATTTTTGTTATTTACCCTAAAGCTATGAAAGTCTTTCCTCTAGCTGTAAATTTTTATGGATCCTACCTTTAATATTGACTTATGGTTAAGGATATGTTAAAATTTGGTTTGCGATAGGGAAAGCGCGGGGCTGTGGTGTAGTCCGGTTAACACACCTGTCTGTCACACAGGAGATCGCGGGTTCAAGTCCCGTCAGCCCCGCCACTTTGAAAAGTAAGAAAGTGGCGAGATAGCTCAGGTGGTAGAGCAGCGGACTGAAAATCCGTGTGTCCCTGGTTCGACTCCAGGTCTCGCCACCACTTTGTGGGCTAGAAGGTGAGCGGAAGTAGCTCAGGCGGTAGAGCGTCTCCTTGCCAAGGAGAAGGTCGCGGGTTCAAGTCCCGTCTTCCGCTCCATAATGTTATGGCGGTGTAGCCAAGCGGTAAGGCAGGGGACTGCAAATCCCTTATACCCCGGTTCGAATCCGGGCGCCGCCTCCACGTGTAAGTTTCGGGGCTCCGGCGTAGCTCAACCGGCAGAGCGGGTGGCTGTTAACCACTAGGTTGCAGGTTCGAGTCCTGCCGCCGGAGCCATTTTGATGGCTGTTTCAAACTCTTTCAAGGTATCTTTCCACCTTATCCGCACAAAGGAGAAAGCAGGAAAAATAAAACTTTCTTTTTCTCCTATTCTGGATGGATGATAATGAAGTCCACATCTCTATTCGCCCTGAAAAAGAAAAATTTTTAAAAATGGACTTGACTTTTTGTTTTCTTTTGCTATATATTGTTATATGATGATAAAAAATGATAGATTCTGGCAGGCACAAAAGGAGCTAAAACTATGATGGAAGGTTTTTCTGAAATAATGACCCTTGAGGAGACCGCAAAATATTTAAAAATTACAAAAAGGAGGTTAAAAAAATGGAAGTAACAATTACAGGAAAAAGTGGGAATAGATATAATTTCGAAGGACCTTATTTTAATACAGGTTCCTTAGAAGATAAATCTGGGATATATGCCATATTATATGAGGTAGGTGGTAAACTGTATTTAACTGATGTTGGGGAATCATCAGAAGTAAAAACAAGAGTAGAAACCCACGATAGGGAAGACTGTTGGGAAAGGAATTGCAATGGAATTATAAAGTATGCGGCTTATTATATAGAACATGGAAAGAAACCCTCAAGGATAGAAGTAAAGCGAGACATAAGAGATACATAAGAGATAATTACAATATACCCTGTGGTGAGAAGTAAAATTTTAAATAGGAGATAAAACTATGGAAGAAACTACAAAAACTAATAAAAAAGATGAAACTATAAGTTTGTTTCAGAAAGAAATGGTTAGCCATGATAGAAATGAGGTAATAAAAGTTATTCTTGATCAAAACGAAAATCAAACTTATACAAAAGAGGAAGTTTTAAATAGCGTCATTCTTGGTGATGCATTAAAAGTTTTAAAAAAAATACCAGAAGAAATTTTTGACATGGTTTTTATAGACCCACCTTATTTTCTTCAACTTCCTAAAAAAGAGTTAAGACGATGGACAGTTAAAACTGTTGTTGAAGGTGTTGATGATGATTGGGATAAATTCCAATCTTTTGAAGAATATGATAAGTTTATTCAAAACTTACTTGCCGAAGTAAAAAGAGTAATGAAACCGAATGCTACTATTTGGGTTATAGCAACCTATCATAGCATATTTAGAATAGGTAAAATTATGCAGGATTTGGGATATTGGATATTAAACGATGTTATTTGGGTAAAAACAAATCCCATGCCAAATTGGTTGGGAGTGAGATTTACTAATGCTACTGAAACATTAATTTGGGCTATAAAAGATAAGAATGTTAAGAAATACACTTTTAATAAGGACTACGCTAAACAATTTGGTATTGGAAAAATAGGAGCTAATGTTTGGGTATTGCCTTTATGTAATGGTAAAGAAAGGATAAAGGATGAAAAAGGAAAAAAAGTTCATTCAACTCAAAAGCCTATTGAATTGTTAAAAAGAATAATTCTTACGTCTACCAATGAAGGAGATTTAATACTTGATCCTGTTGCAGGAGTGGGAACTACTGGGTATATATCTAAATCTTTGAAGAGAAATTTTGTAATGATTGAAATAAACCCCAAATATGTAGAATGGATAAAAAAGAGGTTTGAGAAACCTTTGAAAGTGACTGATAAGTCACGTGTCAGTGAGAGAAAGATTAATCGATACTTTAATCTGGGGGATAGACTATGATGGACTACTCGAAATTTTGTGCAATATTAAACAAGCATATTTTTGAGGGCGAAAAAAGGGAACTTCTTAAGAAAGTAGCTGATAGTCCCGAAAGATTTATCGGATTATTCAGACCTTCAAAACCTGGAACAAAAATATTGCAACATTTATTACAATCTCACGAAATAAGATTTGGAGATGCTTTAGAGGAATTGATTGAAGAGATATTAAAAAATTTAGGATATTCAATTCTACCTAAAAGTATAACTAGTGCTAATGGAGAACAATTGTCTTTAGATCAGTTTTTTACAGATGGGAAAGATTATTATTTCATCGAGCAAAAAATAAGAGATGATCACGATTCTACAAAGAAAAGGGGACAAATAGCAAATTTTGAGACAAAATTGGAAGAACTTTTTAAGACATACAAGAATAAACTTATTGGGATAATGTATTTTGTTGATCCTGACTTGGTAAAAAACAAAAATTTCTACATAAGCGAATTAAACCGTCTTAATGAATACTATAAAGTTCCTCTTTATCTATTTTACGGAAAGGAATTATTTGAGTTTCTGAAATCACCTGAATATTGGGAAAGATTGCTTGATTGGTTAACTCGATGGAAGGAATCTCTTCCAGAAATACCAGAGATAAATTTTGATACAAAACCTCGGGATAGTTTTGAAGAAATTAAAGATTTAGAAATTAGATATTGGAGAAAATTATTGGAGAATGAGAAATTATGGGAAGAAGGCATAATAAAAGCAATATTTAGAACCGGACAAACGCTTAACTTGATACTAAACTACTTCACTAATCAAGAATTGGCACCCTATCAAAAAATTTCTACTTTACTCAAAGATAGACTTGAGAAATATTATGCGGAGAAGCCCGCATCTTTATAAATATCAAAAAGTTCCCAGCCCTCAAACTTTCGACTTCTTATAAAATTCAAAATATGCTCTTTTTGAGATTCAAGAGAACTGTAATCTTTTTCAACTTGATTGTCCGTGGAAACCCTTGTGTAGACCGCACACCTGACAATTTCTTTTTCCCTATACTTTTTCATTTCAACTCCTCCTTAGTGTTCCATCAACCATTTATATTTTCTTGTTCTGAAAGATATTATCAATTTCTGTATCAAGAAAGCCTATTTCTTTTAATAAGCAAATCTCAACTAGTGCCTTAAGTTTTTGAATGAGCCAATATAATTCAGTTCCTTTTAAAGCTCTCTCTTTCAGAGATTGGTCATAATGGACAAAATAATTTCTTGTATTAACAACTTTATCAACAAAATCTTTCTTTTTAGGAATAAGAGCAGTTATATACCCTAAGTTTTTTACTCTATCATAAATTTCTTTTATTCTTTTCCGTAGGCTCGGTTCATTGCTATATGTAAGTTTCTCTTTTAACCAGTTACGATACTTATCAGGTGTATTAGTTAAAATTTGTTCTACTCTTTCTTCATGCTCTTTACTAGGAATATCTTCATTTCTAATTATTATTCTATGATACACTTCCAATGCCATAATTAAACTTAAAAACTGAAACTCTAAATACATATCTCCACTATAAATGGTTCCAAAGTACAAATTATAGACCGGCTCTAATAATTCTGCTTTCTCTAACTAATTATTAAAAATTGTCTCTATTTTATTCTTGATGGAAGTGTAAGGATAAAGCATGTCAAAAGGATGTACAGATTTTTTACCTTTAACTTGAGACAATGATAGTTGATAAACAATTTCTATTGGTTCATAGAATTTCTTATTTTCAATAATTTTTACTGCATTCTCAGAATTCCCTAAAATTTTAATAGGAAACACAATTTCAGAAGTTAAAAGAGAAAGTAGATTTTGGAAAATATGTATAAATTTAAGAATCTCGTCGAAACTTGCTTCTTTTAGAAATTCCAGACTAAAGAAAGCTTCCTGTTTTATACAAGCCTCTTTTTGTATTACGGAAATAGATGGCATACTTGCCTTAATTTCCAAAAAAATCTTTAGGCCTTTTTTTAAATTGATCTCTATAGGTGCTGGTAGTTTATACTTTATTTCAATCGATTTCTCTTCAAGATTAGGGTAAGAAATATTAAAACCGCTTATATTTAGCCATTCATCCAGATAATTATATCTCACAGAAAATTTTTTAAATTTTATCTCTGACAACTTTGTAAAATGTACTCCTATAAATCCAACATTTGCTGAGAATATTGATTCAGGAATTCCCGGAAAGTTTACTTTGCATGATGTTTCAAAACATTTATATAAGGTAATATTTTTACCTTGATGAGAAAATCCTAAAATTATATGTGGCGTTAAAAATTTATTCATTTCACTCATCTCTTTAAACAAACCTTGAATTTTTAAAGAAAATCCTTTGTAGGGAGAAAAACTTAGGGTTCCTGGCAACTTTAAATCTGGTTTTTCAGGTAACCACCATAAGCCTTCTATTTCCAACTCTTCAGTCATTTTCAGCAACTCCTAAAACTTTGAGATTCCATCTCTGTGCTAATACTTTTACAAGAGCTACTTCTAATGTTAATTCTTTATTCGCAAACACAAGCTTACTTGCTCTTATCCAGTCCTCTTTCTCTATCTCCACATAAGGTAAAGCAAGAAAACCTTTTAAAAGTTTCTCAAAAGTTTCTTTGTCTTTTATATCCTTCAAAATTTCTGCAAGAGTATATCCACAAATCACAACTTTATTATCCTTAATCAACTCTTCTAAAATTTCAGCCTCTTTCGTACTTCCTTTCTGTAAGTATTCTTTCCAAATTATGCTATTTGCTATTATTCTATTCATTCGCTCCACCTTTAAAGGTAATACTACCTTTAAGAGATAATAAAATTTCTTTTTGTTTCACTTTTACAAACTCCCTACAAGCAATATTAACAGCCTTACTTTTCTTTTTTTGTCCTGTGATTTTCAATAACTCGTCAAGCAGGTCTTTATCCATTGAAACCGTAAATCTCAAAATATTCTTTTTAGCGTTCATGCTTTCTGTCCTTTTAAGATCTTCTCTTTCATAACATTACAAATATACTCTAAAAAGATGCATTTGTCAAGTAATATTTTCACCAAATTTATGTCTTGGTTTTGTGATTTACAAATTAAACCAATATTGTAATTACAAACCTAAAGGTATTGTGTAAGGGAAGAAGTCAATAAGCGGTCAAAGGAAAAAGAAGAATTAGAGGAAAAACTTGAGGAAATAATGCTTAAAATAAGAAGAAAAGAAAGCACGGTCATTGATTTTGAAATAATAAAGAAAGGATTTGAAGGATTTTATAAAGTATATCCCTCTCTTGAACCAAAGGAAAGGCAATCATTGGCAAGGCTTTTTATAAAAGAAGTCAAAATCTTAAATGACAAGATAGATGTTGAATTCTTTGAGTTTCCAGAACTTGTCCATCAAGAGCCTGGCCAGATTTTGAAAGAGCCGTCAATGCGGGGAGCCATTTTTTTATTTCTGTTTCAACCTCTTTTAAAAGTTTTCCCTCCAGCTTGTCTGCTTTTCCTCCTATTATGGATGGAGAATAATAAGGTCCACGTATTCATTTGCCCTGAAAGGGAAAAATTTTTGAAAAAATGGGATTTGCTTTTTATTTTCTTTTGCTTTATGTCATCATTCGGTATAATGCTTTTTGTAAAAGGTAATGTTATAATGGAAAGAAAACTGCGATCATCATATTGGAAGATTTTAGTGAAGAAAAGGGGAAGGATGAAAAAGTGGAGCGGATGAGAGTTTGTTTTATTTCGCACACATCTGGGAAGGGTGGAGCAGAGAGAGCGCTCCTTGAGCTTATAGATGCTCTAAAAGAGAGATGTGTAAAGTGCTATGTTGTATTGCCTGCACATGGGCCATTAGTTGAAGAACTGGATAAACGTGGAATAACTTATTGCATCCTTCCATTTAAATGGTGGATGAGCAAAAAATCTCTAAAACAAGAGCAAATGGTGAAAGCTGTTCTAAATCTTATTACGGTGATACCTCTCGCATTAAGAATTGAACAATGGAAATGTGATGTTGTGTATACAAATTCTATTACTGTGTGTGTTGGTGCTCTTGCTGCGAAACTTTTAAGGCTTCCCCATGTTTGGCATATTCACGAGTTTGGATATGAAGATTTTGGTCTGGTTTTTGATCTTGGTTTAAAGGACTCCCTATGGTTAATTAATAACTATTCCTCAATCTGTATAGCCAACTCTTATGCAGTAGCCCAAAAATATAAGCGATATATTAATCCTGCTAAGTTGAGAGTGGTTTATCAATCGGTAAGTGTTCCCGAGGATGTTCTAGTTGGTAAATCTGTTGGAATCATGAGTGATAGAAAGAAATGTGTGATAGTAGGTGCCTTACACGAAGGTAAAAGACAAGAGGATGCTATACGAGCCATCGGTGAGTTGGTGCAAAGAGGGATGGAAGTCGAGCTTTATGTTGTTGGAGCGGGTGATATGCAATATCAAAGATATCTTTATGACCTAGTGACAAAGAGCGGGTTAGAAGGTTATGTTAAGTTCACAGGTTATACCGAAAATCCATTCCAGTTTATGCTGATGGCAGATGTTGTGTTGATGTGTTCAAGGTATGAGGCTTTTGGAAGAGTTACTGTTGAAGCGATGAAGTTAGGGAAACCTGTGATTGGGGCAAGAAGTGGTGGTACAGTGGAGTTAATTCGTGATGGATTTAACGGCCTTCTTTACACTCCAGGGGACTATAAAGAGCTTGCAGAGAAAATCGGATATCTCCTTGAGCATTCTGATATAGCTCGGCAGCTAGGAGAGAATGCCTTGCAATGGGCAACAAAGCGTTTTACCAAAGACCAATTCGGAGAGGAAATATTAGCTATTTTAGAAGAAGTTAGAAAAAGTAAGCAAAAGTAAGCTTAGATAGAAGCGGCAACGGTTTGATGCAGATCATGAAGAGCTGGTCCAAGGTGGCAATCATGGTCTGGGCTGAAAATGGCTAAGAAAAAATCGTCTTAAGGTGATATTTCCAGTCGCTCCCACAAGAATGCTTTTTGTTCTTGATCTTTCTTTTGTTCGCTAGCCTATGGAGCTTAAGAGCCTAGTTATCATATACAATGGAGAGGTATAGATTTACCTCAAACTCGGATACCAAGGTAATACTTAAGGCTTTTCACAGATGAGGCTTTCCCGAGGTATATGAGTTCCGTGGCATATTTGCCTTTGCCCATTTGGGGCAGAAAAGATAAAAAGCTTATACTTTGCAGGGAGGATCGGTGTTAAACCTCTTTACAAATATGGGGGAACGTGAGGAGGACAATGGTCTTCCTTAATTTATTTAGGGGAGGATGTCACCCTTGAACCTACGCTGGTTTTAAAGCGTGATCTTGTTTTTTTGCTTGTATGCATAAGCTCTTGATAAACTATCTTGAGTATAAATTGACATAATGTTATGTTTTTGATATACTGAATCAAAACTTAAGGGAGGTGTTATCCATGATGAAGAGGTTATTATTGTTGATGGCTTTAATTTTGATTTTTGCCTTACCTGCCTTTGGGGCTTTTCCAGAGAAGCCTATAACTTTAGTAGTCCCTTGGAGTCCGGGAGGGGTCACAGATACAGTTGCAAGGGCTTTTGCTCCAATTTTTGAGAAGTATCTCGGTCAATCTGTTGTGGTTTTGAACAAGCCGGGGGCTTCAGGAGGAATTGGCACGGAGTTTGCCTATTCTCAACCTGCAGATGGATATACTGTTCTTTTTTCTGCGGAGACCCCTGGTAGCTTTCGCGTTATGGGAATCAGCAAGCTAAGCTTTAATGATTTTGACCCCTTAATAATGATGGTTTATGATACAAAGGTTATAGCGGTTTCATCTAAATCTCCTTATAAAACCATGGAAGATCTTATAGCTGATATAAAGGCTCGTCCAGGCAAGGTTCGCATGTCTTACTCAGGTCCGGGAGCGAGCGGGCACATCCAAGGGTTGATTCTCAGAAAGGTTGGCTTAGATGTCGCTTTAATACCTTTCGGTGGAGGAGCGGAAGCCATGCTCGCTGTCTTAGGTGGTCAGGTAGAGTTTACCTCTCCCAATACAGCTCCGGCACTGGGATATGTTGCCTCAGGTGATATGAGAGTTTTAGCTGTCTGGTCGGACAAACCAGTGGAAGCTTTTCCAGGTGTTCCTCCTATAACTGAAGTTATACCTGAGCTTAAGAAATATTTCCCTCTTGAGTTTCCTAATTGCTTGTTGGTTAAAAAGGGAACCCCTGAGGAGGTTAAGCAAGTTCTGCTAAAGGCAGCAAAATCCGCAGTCAACGATCCAAAATGGATTGAATTTGTTAAAAAAGTGCACTATGTTACAATGCATCATTTGGAGGGGCAGGCGGTTTTAGATTACTGGAAGCACTGGGAGTCCGTTGTATCTTGGCTTCTCTTTGAGGCTGGTGTTGCTAAGCATAGTCCTGAGGAATTTGGCATACCAAAGCCTTAACGGTTTATAAATGGGCCTTAACTATATAGTTGGATTAATTGAAGGGTTACTGTTTTTAGTTTTATCTATAGGTATTATAGTTTACGCTTTTTCCCTTCATTCTTACGGAGAGTGGGCTCTTTCGCCCGCTCTCTTTCCATTGATACTCGGTGGTGTTCTTTTTTGCTTTTCGCTTATCCTTTTGGTTAAGCGTTATAGATCTAAGTTTAAGGAGCGGCAGGGGGTTAGCATAGATTGGTTTTTAGCTTTGGGGAGCGTTGGCTTGTCCATTACTTATGCCCTGTTACTTCCGGTTCTGCACTTTACCTTGTCTACGCTATTATACCTTTCTTCCTTTCTTTTGATTTTAGGTGTTAGGAACCTGTGGATATTAATAGGGCTTCCTATAGGTCTAACAGTTTCTATATACTATATATTCGGAGTCTTGCTAAAAGTTGTGCTCCCGTGAGGTGATATCTTGACTTGATTGATCTTTGGGCTTTCCTCGACTTAAGGTTTATAGGTCTCGTTTTCATTGGAGCTGTAATGGGGCTTATCGTTGGTGCTCTTCCGGGTTTGACCGTTACTATGGCAACTGCTCTTCTGGTATCTATAACTATGCCCTGGTCTATGAAGGATGCGCTTGCGGTTATTATGGGGGTTTATGTGGTTGGGGTTTATGCTGGCGCTATCTCCGCAGTCTTGATAAACATACCTGGGGCTCCTTCATCTGTTGCAACCACCTTAGATGGATTCCCCTTAGCCAAGCAGGGTAGGGCGAAGACAGCCCTTTATGCTGCTGCCATACACTCCTTCATTGGAAGCATTATTGGGTTGCTTATACTTCTTCTTATTGCTAAACCTGTGACGAAGATCGCTCTTGCTTTTACTCCCTTTGACTATTTTCTTTTCGCTCTTTTCGGGCTTACCATAGTTGGTTCTTTAACGTCAAAGGATTTTCTAAAGGGATTGATAAGTGCTACGATTGGAGTGCTTTTTAGCTTAGTGGGGATGGATCCTGTATTCGGTGTGGGAAGGTTCACCTTCGGTTTGATTAACCTATTAAGTGGCATAAGTATAATCCCGGCATTGATAGGTCTTTTCGGTTTTTCTGAGGTCTTGATGCAAGTTTCTCACAGAAGCCTTGGCATGATCGCTGAGAGGCTCCTTGATGAGAGGGTTGATTTCAAAAGCATACTGAAATACTGGCCTCTTTCAATACAGGCTTCGCTGATAGGTACGTTCATAGGTGCCCTGCCGGGAGTGGGAGGGCCCATTGCTGCGCTGATGGCCTATGATTTTGCTAAAAGGAGCGTTAAGGAACCGTCTAGGCCCTTCGGGGAGGGGGCTATTGAAGGGGTCATAGCTTCTGAGGCTGCGAATAACGCTTGCATAGGTGGAGCTCTCATTCCAATGCTTACCATGGCGATTCCTGGAGACGCGGTCACTGCGGTTATGCTTGCTGCTTTTTACGTTCATGGAATGAGGCCGGGGCCCATGCTCTTTGTTCAGACTCCTGATCTCTTCTATGCTGTGGTAATAGGTGGATTCATAGGAGCTTTTGCGGTTTTGATTTTAGCCGTTTCTTTAGCTCCTTTGTTAGCTCGTATTGTTACAGTGCCCAAGAGCATTCTATTACCCGCGATTTCTGTTTTATGCGTTGTTGGGACCTATGCTGTGAACAATAGCACCTTCGATATATTTTTAATGATATTTTTTGGGGTTCTTGGTTTTGTGCTTAGGGAACGGGGTTATTCAGTTGCCTCCTTGGTTTTAGGGCTCGTTTTAGGTAATATGATGGATTTTAACTTGAGGAAGGCTGTTGCATTGGCACAAACGAGCGATAGCTTTATAGTTGCTCTCCTTTACAGGCCTATAACTTTGGTTTTGTTGGTAATGGTTATCTCTTCCTTTTTGCTGAGCTTCTTAAGGTTTAGATCTCGGGATAGAGGTGAGGTTTGGTGAGGGCTTGCATTGAGCCCAGTGAGCTTAAGGGGTCGGTAAATAGTCTTCCTGGTTCCAAAAGCCATACCATTAGAGGTGTTATAATCGGTACACTGGCGGAGGGAGTTAGTGTTCTCTTTAACCCCCTTGATAGTCAAGATACTCTTTCCGCTGTGAGAGCTTGTGAGGCTTACGGATCAAAGGTAGAAAGATATTCCGATAGATGGATAATTCATGGTTTGAACGGTAACCTAAAGGTGCCTGATAATATTATCGACGTTGGGAACTCTGGTACAACTATGTATTTTATGACAGGAGTTGCAAGTCTTGTTCCAGGCTGGAGCGTCCTGACGGGGGATTATCAGATAAGAAAGAGACCGATAGAGGAGCTACTTTCTGCCTTGAGAGGCTTGGGGGCCATTGCTTTTAGAACGAGGGATAACGTAGATGCTCCTCCTGTGGTGGTGAAGGGACCTATAAAGTGTGGCAGGGTACGCCTCTCTGGTAGGTTCTCTCAGTTTGTGTCTTCTCTATTGATCGTTACGCCGTTGGTTGAGGGAAAAACTTGCATTGAGGTGGAAGATCCCAAGGAAAAGCCTTACATAAGGATGACCATCGATTGGCTTAATAGGTCTGGAGTTAAGTTGGATTGTGATTTGGAGATGTTAAACTGCTTTGAGATCAATGGGCCTCAGACTTATAAACCCCAAAACTTTAGGGTACCTAGTGACTGGAGCTCCTTGGCTTTCTTGATCGCTGCTGGGGCAATTACGTCATCTCAGATTAGCTTTGAAAACGTAGACCTTTCGTGCAATCAAGCCGATGCAGTTATTTTGGATATCCTTAGAGCTATAGGTACTGATATCTCAGTTAACCCTTTGGATAACTCCTTATTCATTAGAGGTGGAAGGGAACTCATTGGGTTTGAGATTGATTGTTCAGATTGCCCTGATCTTTTCCCAATTTTAACTGTTTTAGCTTGTTTTGCTCGAGGTTCGACTGTGATAAAAGGGACTCAAACCCTAAGATATAAAGAGACCGATAGATTGGCAGTGATGTGTAGTGAGCTCTCTAAGATGGGAGCATCTATATCTATAAGGGATGATATGGTCTTTATAAATGGTGGGGGACTTCATGGAGCTGAAGTTGATAGCCATGGAGATCACAGAATTGCAATGGCTTTGGTGATAGCGGGGCTTGGCGCTCAAGGGAAAAGCATAGTTCAGAATGTAGAATGTGTTTCGGTTTCTTTCCCCAACTTCTTTAATTTGATTAAGTCGTTGGGAGCCAGGGTTATTTTAGAGCAATCCTAGGGTTTTTTAAGGACCTGATATATTCCGCACTTGAGGTATAGGGTTTCTGGATGAGGCAGAAGGACAGGGTGATCTTTGGCCTGATGTCTGAACTCAATGAGTTTGAGTATTCTGTTTGCGTCAGAACTAGCAGAGCTTATGATCTCCTTAAACAGCTCTGGCGTTATGTGATGGGAACAAGAGCAAGTTATGAGGAATCCACCATCTCTTATTAACTTCATTGCCCTAAGGTTTATTTCTTTGTAACCTCTTATGGCTCCCTCTAAACTTTTCTGTGATTTGGCAAAGGAGGGTGGGTCTATTATGACCACATCAAACTTCCTTCCTTCTTTTTGGAATCTCCTTAGAGTATCAAAGGCGTTTTCTTCAATGAGTTCCACCCTGTTTGAAAAGCCGTTTAATTCTGCATTATTTTTTGCGAGTTCAAGAGCAGAGGCGGAAGAATCCACTGCTACAACCCTTTTTGCACCGAACCTGATGGCGTGAAGCGCGAAACTCGCAGTATAGCAAAAGACGTCTAAGACCTCTGCTTCATCAACAAGTCCTTCTAAAGCTTTTCTGTTTTCCCTTTGATCCAAGAAATACCCTGTTTTTTGGCCGTTTTCTACATCTACCAATATCCTTAGGCCGTTTTCTTCTATTTCCAATAGGGTTTGAGCTTTTCCCCTTAAAAACCCCTTTATTTTAGGGAGACCTTCTACTTCTCTCACAGTTGCATCATTCCTCTCGTATATTCCCATGGGCTGTAATACTTCACTTAGTACGTCTGCTATCGTTTCTTTAAACCTTTCCATTCCTAGTGTTAAAGTTTGAATTACCAGAACCTCTCCAAACTTGTCTACGATTAGACCAGGGAGAAAGTCTGCTTCGCTGAAAACCACTCTGCAGGAACTTCCGTTAACCACCCTTTTTCTGTATTCCCAAGCTTTAACGATCGCATTTTTAAAAAAGTTCCTATTTATTTCCTCGTCCCTTCTTGTTAAAATTCTTATAGCTATTTTGGAGAGAGGGTTAAAGTAGCCTCTACCGATGAAGCTTCTATTTTGATCGTATAGGTCTACTATATCGCCGGGGCTAAAATCTCCATCCACTTTTTCTATTTCATTGCTATAAACCCATAGAAAACCTTTTATTATCTTGGATGTGGCTTTTTCCTTCAGTATGACCTTCGCTCTCATGGTTATAAGATATTCTATTCTCTCTGCTTAGGGAAAGTCAAGAGAAGGGGGTGTGTAATATGGAAGGGAAAAAGAGGGTTTTGTTTCTATGTATCCATAATTCTGCTCGGTCTCAGATGGCAGAAGGTTTACTCAATGCCCTTTACGGTGATGCTTATGAGGCGTATAGTGCTGGCATTAAACCATTGGGAGTTAATCCTTATGCAATTAGGGTTATGAAGGAGATAGGAATAGATATATCGCATCACTGCTCTAAGGGAGTAGAGGAGTTTTTAGGGCAGGAGTTTGATTACGTTGTTACAGTTTGTGGTGGTTCTCCCGATGCTGATGCTTGTCCTTTCTTTCCCGGTGGAAAGAACTACATTCATAAGGGTTTTGAGGATCCAGCTCAAGCCAGTGGAAGTGAGGAAGATATTATGAGAATCTTTAGGAGGGTTCGTGATGAGATAAAGGAATGGATCATTGAGGTCTTTGGGAAGGGAAAAGGTTAAAATTTTTTAACAGGGAGTAGTAGATATGGTTGGGTTTGGTTGCTAAAATTTTGGGAGAATAGGGTTAGGTAGAGAAAAGGATAGCTTTTGAAAGGAGTGAAGCCGGTGGGATAGAAGAAAAGGAATTGTTGAGGTTAGAAGCTTTAGAAGCTATTGAAAATAGAGATTGGAAGCGAGCTAAGGATATACTATCATCTTGGGCGGCTCCCGATATAGCTGAGCTCTTTCGAGAGATTGATCCAAAGGATAGGCCTATTATTCTGAGGTTGTTACCTCAAGATTTGCAAGCTGATGTTTTCTTTGAGCTTGATGGAAACACACAAGAGTATATTCTAAGATCTTTACCAGATGAGTACGTTAAGTCCATTGTTGACGAGCTTGATCCAGATGAGAGGACAAGGATCTTTGAGAGGCTTTCACCGAGGTTATTAAGAAGGCTTTTAAATCTTCTCTCTTCCGAGGAGAGGAAAGAGGCGCTTCAGCTGCTTGGGTACCCAGAAAACAGCGTTGGAAGACTAATGACGCCTGACTATGTTGCGATTAAGCAAAACTGGACCATCAGCAAGGCTCTTGAGCATATAAGAGAGTGGGGTAAGGACTCAGAAACTATAGATATAGTTTATGTGGTTGATGATAAGTGGGTTTTACTTGATGATTTACCGATAAGAAAGCTTTTGTTAGCTAACCCAGAGGATTTAGTTCAATCCATAATGGATTATGAGGTTGTTTCTATAAATGCTGATCAGGACCAAGAAGAGGCGATCAAGTTAGCTAGAAGGTATAACCTTATAGCTCTTCCTGTTACCGATTCAGAGGGGCACTTGTTAGGAATAGTGACGATAGATGATCTTCTTGATGTTATTCAGGAAGAGCATACCGAGGATTTCGTTAAGTATTCTGCTATAGAGGCTCCTCCAGAAAATATAGAGTTTTTAACAAACATAAAGGAAGCTCCCATAACCAAAATATTGAGAAGTAGGCTTACATGGCTTACCATACTTTTGGTTATGGATTTCATAACGGGAGGTATAATAAGAGCATTTGAGGATACTATCGCAAGATACATTGTTCTAGTTACCTTTCTTCCGGTTTTAGTTGACACTGCTGGTAATGCTGGTTCTCAGGCAGCGACGCTCGTTATAAGGGCTTTAGCCCTTGAAACTGTGCGTCTAAAAGATTGGCTATATCTGCTTGGTAGGGAGCTTATGATAGCGAGCATATTAGGTTTTATAATGGGATTAGGAATATCGATAATGGGGATAATCAGAAGCGGCAGCTTAAAGGTGTGCTTGGTTGTGGTCCTATCTATGATAATTAATGTTATTGTTGGTAGCCTTGTAGGTGTTCTATTACCGTTTATCTTCGTGAAGATGAAAAGGGATCCAGCTGCAGCAAGTATGCCTCTTATAACTACGCTTGCAGATATAATCGGAACTGCCATTTATCTAGGCATAGCTACTTTGGTTTTGGGGTTGTAAATTTAAGGTTAAAATAAATTGACTAACAGGGGAGAGTGGAGAGTAGATGGAAAGGAAGCACGAGAGGCAGAAAAAGGTATTGGGACCGGTTGAGGATCTGGAAGAACACGTTCATCCTGATTGGTGGAGAAGGATCTTCAACTCAATGTATCTTAAAACTGATGCAGATGTAGTTGAGGATCAGGCTATCACGAGGGCGGAGATAGACCTATTTTCTAGAATTCTCGGCCTTTCAAAGGAAGATAGGATTTTAGATCTCTGTTGCGGACAGGGAAGACACTCTTTAGAGTTAGCTAGGAGAGGTTTTAAGAATGTAGAAGGGTTAGATCGGTCGCATTATCTTATCCAAAAGGCTAAGTCAAGGGCCAAAAAGGAAGGGCTGAGCGTAAAGTTCAGGGAGGGAGATGCTAGGAAGCTTCCTTACCAGTCTGATACCTTTGATGTTGTGATGCTTTTAGGTAATAGCTTTGGTTATTTTGAGACCATTCAGGATGATATGAGGGTCCTTAAGGAAGTTTTTAGGGTTCTTAAGCCTCAGGGGCGGGTCTTGATAGACGTGGCTGATGGAGAGTATCTAAGGGAAAACTTTCAGGCAAGATCTTGGGAGTGGATAGATAAAAAGCACTTCGTTTGTAGAGAGCGCTCCCTATCTTGGGACAAACAGCGCCTGATATCTCGAGAGGTTATAACTCACGTTGAAAAGGGTGTTATAGCTGATCAGTTTTATGCGGAAAGGCTTTATACTAAGGAGGGTTTAAAGGAAATTCTAACTGCTGCAGGTTTTAGTGACGTGACTATTCACGGCGAGGTGAAACCTGGTTCTCAGAGAAATCAGGATCTTGGCATGATGGAGCGAAGAATTATCGTGACGGCAGTGGCTAAGAAAGAATGGACCCCGTTAAGAAAAAGGAGGAAGGAAAAGGTATCAACTGTAGCTGTAATCTTGGGTGATCCTCGGAAGCCAGATCCCTTAAAGCCTCTTGGGGTTTTTGATGATGATGATCTCTACACTATCAATAGAATGAAAGATGCTTTGAGGGAGCTTACGGATTACAACTTTATATATCTTGATAATCATGATACACTGCTTTACGATCTTTTAAAGCTCAAAGGGAAGATAGACTTGGTTTTTAATCTCTGTGATGAGGGCTTTAACAACGATCCAAGAAAGGAGCTTCATATCCCGGCTCTCCTGGAAATACTTGATATACCCTATACGGGGGCAGGTCCTCAGTGTTTGGCCCATTGTTATGATAAGTCTCTCGTGCGTGGTATTGCTAAAGAGATGGGAATTCCTGTGCCAGAGGCTTTCTTTATAAAGCCTGAGGATACCTCTTTTGAGCTACCCTTTAGTTTTCCTGTCATAGTTAAGCCCAACTTTGGGGATTCGAGCTTCGGTATAACCCAGAAGAGCGTTGCGAATGATATAGAAGAGCTCATTAACGCCATAGTGGATATAAGGGAGAAGTTTGGCTACGATAAGCCTATATTAGTTGAGGAGTTTCTCACTGGTAGTGATCTTAGCGTAGGTATAATAGGGAACCCTCCAGCTAACTACATAGTTTTGCCTATAACTGAGGAAGATTACTCTGTTCTTCCACCTGGGCTTCCACCAATATGTGGCTATGAGGCTAAATGGCTTCCAGATTCTCCCTATTGGAATATAAAGTCCGTTCCTGCGAGGCTATCTGAGGAGACTGAGAAGTTCATAATAGAGTGTTGCTTAAAGCTGTTTGAGAGGTTGGAAGCTAGAGATTACTGTCGCTTCGATTGGAGGCTTGACTCTCGCGGTGTTCCGAAGCTTCTTGAGGTTAATCCGAATCCGGGATGGTGTTGGGATGGTCATTTGGCTAAGATGGCAAATATCGCTGGCTTTTCTTATTCAGACATGTTAAAAGCGATTCTTGAAGCAGCGGAACGGCGCTTGGGTATCCGTGCTATGAATGGCGATAGGAAGGAGGGATTCATTGCGGTTGGATGACCCCCGGGGAACAGGGGGAAACCCATACAATAGAAGAACGGTTTTATGGGTAGTTGCTTTAACTTCTTTCCTTATACCTTTCATGGCGTCTTCCATCAACGTTGCGCTTCCCACCATAGGTAAAGAGTTTAAGATAGATGCTATATTACTTGGTTGGATTGCTACCTCTTATATTCTGTCGTGTGCTGTATTTACTGTTCCCTTTGGAAGGCTGGCTGATATATATGGAAGAAAGAAGATATTCACTCTTGGTATTCTTTGTTATACGGTTTTCTCTTTGCTTTGCAGTTTGTCAACATCTATTTATTTTTTCCTCTCTTCTCGAGTATTGCAAGGCATCGGCAGTGCCATGGTATTTGCCACGAGTTTAGCTCTTTTGACTTCGGCCTTCCCTCTCCACGAGAGAGGGAAGGCCTTAGGGATAAGTGTGGCTTTTACGTATTCTGGTATGTCTTTAGGCCCGTTCCTTGGAGGATTTTTAACTCACTACTGGGGATGGAGGAGCATATTTCTTTCAAATACTTTTTTGGGAGCTCTGGTGTTTTTCCTCTCGTTGTGGAAGATAAGGGATGAATTATCCGAGCCTTCTAAAGAGAGATTTGATTTTGTAGGAGCAGTTCTTTATGGTTTAACTCTGGTTTCTATGATATGCGGATTTTCTCTCTTACCGGAAAGCGCGGGAGTTCGTTTGATTTTTTTAAGCGGAATAGCGATGATACTCTTCCTTACATGGGAAAGCAGGATTGCAAGCCCTATTTTAAATATAGGACTCTTCAGTAGAAGCAAAGTTTTTGCCTTTTCAAGCTTGGCAGCCCTGATTCACTATAGCTCAACTTTTGCTGTGACTCTTCTTTTAAGCTTATTTTTGCAGTATATAAAGGGATTAAACCCTCGCGTAGCTGGGTCTATATTGATATTCCAACCTCTCATAATGGCCATATTTTCTCCTATTGCGGGTAGGTTATCTGATAGAATTGAACCGAGGTTAATAGCATCGGCTGGGATGTCGATTACAGGTATAGGCATTCTATCCTTATCCCTATTAGAGGATAGTACGAGCTTGAATTATATAATAACTTCATTGGTGGTATTAGGCTTTGGTTTTGCATTTTTTTCCTCTCCTAACACTAATGCCATAATGAGCTCCGTAGATAAGCGCTACTACGGTGTGGCTTCAGGTATGGTTGCTACTATGCGCATGATTGGGCAAATGCTTAGCATGGGGTTAGTCATGCTTGTGTTTTCTTTGAAGATGGGGAAGGCCCAAATAACTCCAGACGTATATCCTTCTTTCATCGTGAGCGTAAAAACTTCCTTTAGGATTTTCTCTGTCTTGTGTGTTCTTGGTATATTTGCCTCTTTAGCAAGGGGACGGTTAAGGAGCAAAGTTTCGAATTCAGCAGATATGGTTGAGAAGTAGGTTTTATTATTCTTTTCTTTCGGTTGGATCTATGTGAACTATTACGAGAGCATTTTCTATCTCTCTCTTCAATGAGCTTTGCACTTTAGATGCGATCTCATGTGCTTCTTTTGCAGACAAATCTTCCTCTACCTCTATATGTAAGGTTATGACCTTTTTGTTCTGGTAGTCATGAACGAATATCTCATGGCAGCTTAGGACACCGGGGATTGAGGAAGTGACTCTCTTTATGAGATCTATGAGTTTTTTGTCGGGCATCTGGCCTATAAGGAAGCTGGAAGAGCTTTTGGTTATATCTACGCCAACCCAGCCTATAAGGATAGATACTATAATTCCCACTATTCCATCGACTCTGTATGATCCTAATTTGGTGGTTAGTAAACCCAAAGCTACTAGGATGGTAGCTACGGCATCGCTACGATGGTGCCAAGCATCTGCAGTTAATGCCAGAGAATCTATCCTTTCCCCAAGGAATATAGAAAAGCGAGCCATCCATTCCTTAAATAGCGAAGAGATGATTAGGACGATAAACACGTAAAGATTAAATTCAACCTTCTGTGGTTTTATGATTCTTATTATTGAGCTTTTAGCGAGATCGTAGGCTACGATAAAGAGAATAAAAGCTATGAAGATCGTGGCTATCTGTTCTATTCGTCCATGGCCAAAGGGGTGCTTTTCATCAGGAGGTTTATCTCCAAGCTTGAATCCTAAGATTACTATTCCTGAAGTTAAAACATCAGATAGGGAATGAAAGGCATCTGCAATTAGGGAAATGCTATTTAAATAAATGCCCGAGATCAACTTAAAGACGAATAGGCCAATATTACCGATGATGCTAATCCATCCCTCAAGGTATCCAATGGCTTTTCTTTCTGGTTCCTTTCCCGTAGAGAGCTTTTTGAATAGCCATTCGTTTAACCTCACAAGCTAAATTATAACCTAACTTATGTTTTAAATGTACTCTTCAGCTATTTTTATTGCGCAGAAAGGACCGCACATAGAACAACAGCCCTTATCATTGTAAAATCTTTTTGACCGCTTTTCCCTTGCGAGGTTTCCGCTTATGGAAAGCCTAAACATGTTTTCCCAGTCGAAGTTTTTTCTTGCAATAGCCATCTCTTTTTCTAACTTCCATGCTTTAAGGTTTCCCCTTGCAACGTCTGCTACAGCAGCTGCTATTTTAGATGCTATGACACCCTCCCTTACGTCTTCCATAGTCGGTAAAGAGATGTGTTCTGCAGGTGTAACGTAGCACAGGAAATCGGCTCCGAGATATCCAGCGAGGGCCCCTCCTATGGCGCAAGCTATATGGTCATAACCCATGGCTCTATCGGTTGGTAGCGGTCCAAGAAGAAATATAGGAGCTCCTTTTCCAACTTTTTTCATTAATTTTACGTTCATTTCTATCTCGTTTAATGGGATGTGTCCTGGCCCTTCTATCATAACTTGAACGCCTCTTTTTCTAGCTTCATCTACAAGTTCACCTAGCACAAAGAGCTCTTCGAATTGTTGTCTGTCGCTTGAGTCTACCAATGCCCCTGGCCTCATTCCATCGCCAAGGCTTAATGTAATATCATATTCCTTAGCTATATCTAATAGCTCATCAAAGTGTTCGTAAAAGGGGTTTTCCTTATCGTTTTTGATCATCCAGCCAGCTATTATACTTCCGCCTCTACTGACTATTTTTAGCGTTCTTTTAGATTCTTTAATGTATTCCAATACTTTCCTTGTCAGTCCAACATGTATCGTCATAAAGTCTATTCCATCTTCAGCGTGAGCTATGACCATGTCAAGAAAATCTTTCTCAGAGAAATCAACTACCTTTTCTCCAAGCTCATAGCTTTTAACAGCAGAATCATAAATTGGGACAGATCCGACAGGTACGGAGGATATCTCAACTATAGCTCTTCTAATTTCCCTTAAATTTCCCCAGGTAGAAAGAACCATTATCGAATCTGCTCCCTCTTCTATGGCTAAAATTGCTTTCCTTTTTTCTTCTTCTAAGGATGAGAATCCCTTTGATGTTCCTATGTTTGCGTTTACCTTTACCGAAAAGCCTTCTCCAACTATCATTGGTTTTTGGGGCTTGTGAAGCTTATTCGCTGGTATAACTGCTTTCCCTTGGGCTATTTTTTTACGCACCGTTTCTACGTCTACCTCTTCATATTCTGCTACTTTTCTCATCTCCTCCGAGAGGATTCCCTTTATCGCCATTTCCATCTGCGTCATAAGTTTTCACCTCCTTTCACTTATCATTTTTGCGATCTTCATTCCCGAAAGGATCATGCCTCCAAATATCGGACCCATCCTTGGACCACCATAAACCTCACATACAGCCATTCCTGACACAAGTAATCCTGGAAAAACTTCTCCCGTCTTTTCAACTACGAATTTTTCTGCTATTTCTGCATCCATGGGAAATTCGGTTTTCTTTTCCATCAGTCCTCTTTTTACTAAGAGCGAAACGATATTTGCTGGGTGTCCTGTTCCATCAACCACATACGAGGCTTTTATAGTTATTGGATCAACGTGAAGTCCTAGCTTTTTGACAGGTCCCCAGTTTATGACAACTCCGCATATCCTCTCTTCACGCATGGCGATGTCTTCCACGCTTACGTTGTTAAATAACTTTGCGCCGGCTTTAGTTGCTCTATAGATTAGGGCTGAGGCGAAGTGGCATGAGTCTACTATCAAAAGGTCCTCATATTCAGCGTAGCTTATATCTAATTCTTTTAGGAAATTCTCAAGCTCCTTTTCTAAGACTACTTCGTTAAACATCATTCCTCCTCCCCATATTCCCCCTCCGGGCATGTTTTTCTCTTCGAATATTGCTACCCTAAAGTTCTTTTTGGCAAGCTCATAAGATGCCACTAGTCCGCTTGGTCCAGCTCCTACTATTGCCACATCTACTTCCAGTGAGTTTCTAAGCTTCTTAAAGAAACTCTCAATGATGGCTTTCGATATGACTGTGTCTTTCACTTTTATCGCCCTCCTTAAAAATTTATCCCTCCGCCTAAGCGGAGGGATTTTAAATGACTTATCCCCTTCCCTCCGCCGGCATTACCCGGATCAGGTTCAAAGGGTCGAGGGTTTAAAACCCCCCTCTCAGCCCCATTCCAGGAGCTCCCCCAGGGAAATCAGTTCGATATTCTTTTTTTTAACATTATATCATATATAATAGGTGATGGAAATGCTAAACTATAAAAATAAGGTGGAAGCGGTTTGTGAGAGGTTAAGAGAGGATATCGTAAGTGTAACTTATAAAACTGGTGATTGGCTTATCAGTGGGGAGGATACTATATATGAGAAGCTCTAGATGAAACTTTAGACTTAGGAAGGGGGAGGGGAATCAATGAAAGCTTTTTCTTATAGAACGGAGAACTGGTGGGTTAGTCCCTATAATTTCAGGAAGGAGATTAGGGAAGGGTGGAAGCTATCTCCCTCGGTAAAGATTCACGATGCTACTTTGCGTGATGGTGAGCAGACGCCAGGAATAGTGTTGAGGAAAGAGGAGAAAATTAGAATAGCTGCTAAGCTCAGTGATGTTGGTATCCATAGAATCGAAGCAAGGATGCCTGTTGTTTCGATTGAGGACAGGGAGGCTCTCAAGGGGATTAAAAACTTGGGCTCCCGTCTAAAATTTTTGGTTTCGTTAGAGCGAGAGAGGAAGACATTGTTATAGCTGCTGACTGTTAGATTGATGGAATAGTTATAGAGGTTCCAATCGGTAAACCTAAGCTTGATTATCAGTTTAAGTGGTTTGTAGATAGGGTTGTCGAGGAGAGCGCTAAGTCCATAGGCAAGGCTAAGGAACTGGGATTATATACCGTCTTCTTTCCTTACGATACCACGAGAGCGGAAGAAGATGACCTTGTTAAGCTTTTGAAGGATTTAAAGGAACTTAACTTCCTTCCCGATTCCATAGGTATCGTTGATACTATGGGTTGTGCTCTTCCCGAAGCTATGGGGTATTTAGTTACCTTGGTAAAGTCTATTTGGGATATGTCTGTAGAAGTTCATGCTCATAATGATTTTGGGTTAGCTGTAGCTAACAGTATAGCTGCTCTTAAGGCTGGGGCCGGAGTTGTACACTGTTGCGTAAATGGGATAGGGGAAAGAACAGGAAACTGCAGTACTGAGGAGATTGTTGCCTTTATCTCTCTCCTAATGGGCGTAGATATAGGTGTGGATATTTCTAAGCTTCAGGAGCTTTCTGATTTAGTCAGTGAGCTAACAGGTTTTAGCTTTCCGCAAAATAAACCTATTGTGGGGTCAGAGATATTTAGCAGGGAATCGGGAATAGGGGCAGATGTCATTTTTAAAGCTCCTTTTGCCATGTTCGCTTTGAACCCTGTCTTTCTTAAGAAACGGCCTAAGCTTGTACTTGGCAAGAAAAGTGGAATGGCATCCATTAACTTTAAGCTTCAGGAATATGGTATAGAGGTTGAAGAAGAAAGAAAGAGAGCTCTTCTAGAAGATGTAAAGAGGTTGGCTATAGAGAGAGAAAGAGAAGTTTGACTGATGAGGAGTTTTTGTCTTTGGTTGAAAAATGTAAAGATTAGCGTTGAGGGGGGTTGGGTGATATTCTTGCCTTTTGATTTAAGACCAATAGGGGTAGTTAGGTCTCCCTACAGGAGAGATGGAGATGCTCCACGGCAAGGGAGGCTTTCTGCTGAGGTATCGAACATAGAAATTTTCCCCGAGTATGAGGACGGACTAAAGGGCATAGAGAGCTTCTCATATTTAATAATCCTGTATTGGCTTGATAGAGCTAAAAGGGATAAGTTATTGGCAAGGCCGTGTCATTCAGATGAAGAAAGAGGAGTTTTCGCTACTCGTTCTCCTAACAGGCCGAATCCTATAGGCTTATGTGTAGTTAAGCTCCTTGAGAAGAAAGGAAGATTTTTAAAGGTGATTTGGCTTGACGCTCTTGACGGTTCTCCGATTATAGATATCAAACCCTATGTGCCAGATATTGACTCTGTAAGTTGCTGAAGGATAGTTTAATGCCCTCTTGATTTTTAAAGCCTTTTTGTTAAGATATCCTTGGGTTCTTAAGGAGCTTATATCAACTAAAGGATGGGGTGTTTAAGTAATTGAATTTAGGAAGCGGAGTTTCACTTTTGGTTTATTTTAAGCTCCTTTTAACTGTGATTGTGTGGGGAATGTCCTTTGTGGCAACAAAGGTATTAATCCCGAATATAGAACCCCTTTCGATAGTCTTTTGCCGTACCTTATTTGGAGCTTTGATTATGCTCGCTCTGCTTAGGAAAAGACAAGTTTCGCTTCGAATACCTCTTAACTCCCTGCCATGGTTTATCCTATTTGGTTTTATGGCGGTTTATATGCATCAGTGGGTTCAAGCTTATGCGCTTTATACATCTAAAGCCTCTACAGCTACATGGATAGTGGCTACTGCTCCTGTCTTTATTGCAATTTTAGGGAGATTTTTGCTTAAGGAAAAATTCTCCTTTTTAAAGGTAACTGGTATATTTTTATCCTTTTTTGGTGTTTTGATGGTTGTTTCGGAAGGAGATATTGCTTCTGCTCTAAAGAACGGACTAAGAAGCACGGGGGACATAATCATCCTTGTTACTTCTTTTAACTGGGCTCTTTTTTCCGTAATATCAAGGTTTTTCCTTAATAAACACAAGGATATTCCTCAGATTGTAGTTATATTTTATACAGTTCTTTTCGGCCTCATACTCACATCTTTAAGCATGCCTTTAAAAGGGGATTTCAAAGATGTTTTAAAGGTTATGTATGATTTGAGGCTCTTTATTGCTATCTCCTTCTTGGGGATCTTTTCAACAGGTTTTGCTTACGCTTTTTGGTATGATGCTTTAGATGTTTTGGAAGCATCTAAAGTTGGAGCCTTTATGTATATACAGCCCCTTATTGGTATGGTTACGGCTTTCCTTATTTTAGGAGAACCCATGGGATTATCTCTCTTTATTGGTGGGGGACTAATATTAAGTGGCGTTTACTTAGTTAATAGGTTTTAAATCCTTTCTAAATCTTTTATTCTAAAAAATTGGCAGCCCCTGCGGGATTTGAACCCGCGTCGTCGGACTGAGAACCCGACATCCTAGGCCGCTAGACGAAGGGGCCGCCACTGTATCTATTCCTCTATATGGCTGGGGAAGGAGGACTCGAACCTCCATGCCGGGATCCAGAGTCCCGTGTCCTGCCAGTTAGACGATTCCCCAGCGTTTTATCCTTTCGATAACTCTTTCCTTACCCAACGTCTCCATAACCTCAAAGAGAGGAGGAGTTACCTTCTTACCGCTTATGGCTATCCTAACCGTTTGAGCTATGTCCTTTAACTTAAGCCCTTTTATCTCCGCAAAATTCTTAAGACAATCTTCGATATTAACACTACTAAAAGGATTAACTCCTTCTAAAGCCTCACTTACTTCGGACAGTAGCTTTTCCTTTCCTCTTATTTCCTGCTCCACTAGAATTTTATCATAGGTCGGTTCTTTTTGCAAGAAGTAATCGCTAAAATTAGCAAGTTCAACTAGGGTTTTGCACCTTTCTTTAACGAGCTCAATAACTTTAATTAGGTATTCTTTGTCAATGTTTTCTTCGCTTGTTATCCATCCCCTTTCTTTCCAGAAAGGTAACACTAAATCGTAAAGCTTTTCTGCAGGGGTTTTCTTTATATACTGAGCGTTCATCCACTCGAGCTTTTTGATGTCAAATACTGCTCCTCTTTTTATAACGCGCTCAAGCGAAAAGAGCTCTATCAGTTCTTCTCGAGAGAATATTTCTCTATCTATCCCTGGGCTCCAACCCAGTAAGGCAAGATAGTTAAAGAAGGCCTCGGGTAGAAAACCCATGTTTTTATATTCGGCCACTGATGTGGCTCCATGTCTTTTGCTTAGCTTAGACTTGTCAGGTCCTAGGATCATCGGAAGATGGGCGAACTTGGGAACTTCCCACCCTAAGGCTTGATATATTAGTATCTGCTTGGGGGTATTAGCTATATGATCTTCTCCCCTGATTACATGTGTTATCCCCATATCGTGATCATCTATAACGACTGCAAAGTTGTAGGTTGGGGTTCCATCAGATTTGATCATCACTATGTCTTTAAGGGTTTCGTTCTTGATTTTAATCTCTCCCCACACTATATCGTTGAAGGTTGTTTCACCAAGCGGGACTTTAAAGATCAAAGCTCCGTTTTCTTCATATCCCTTTCCCTCTTGGACTATTTTTTCAGCGTATTTTCTATATACATCGAGTCTTTCGCTCTGCCTATAGGGGCCTTCGTCCCAGTTCAACCCTAACCAGCTTAGCCCTTCGATTATCGTTTTCTCTGCCTCTTTCGTTGAGCGTTGAAAGTCACTATCCTCTATTCTTAAAATGAAAACGCCCTTTTTGTTTCGAGCGAAAAGCCAATTAAAAAGGGCTGTTCTCGCCCCTCCTACGTGAAGAGCACCCGTCGGACTTGGAGCAAACCTGACTCTTACCAAAGCGCTACTTCCTCCCTACCTTGTTGATTTTTTTCTCACATTCTATGCATCTTTCTGCAAAGGGAACAACCTCAAGTCTCTCCTCACTTATCTCTTTGCCACAATCCACACATAGGCCATAGGTTCCCTTCTCAAACCTTTTAAGGGCCTTTTCAACCCTTTTCAAAGTCCTTTCACATTCTTCCTTTTCCCTGTAAAGGGAATCCATCTCATTCATGTAGTTTGCGATGTCTACTTCCTCTGATCCAGCATAGCGAGGCCCTTCTCCCTCTATTACCTTAAGTCTACTTTTCAAGATTTCTCTCATCTCTTCAAGGCGTATTTTAAAGCGTGACAGATCTCTCATCTTTTCACCCCTTGTTTTAATGAGTTCCCTAAAATTATAAAACCAACCATCGTATAAAATCAAGTGTATGTTTAAGAACTTTAAAAAGTTTTATGTTATAATTTTTAAAGGGGTGACCGTGAAATGCGTACTTTGGGATTTTCTCTCCTTATGTTTGGTTTTTTGATATGTGCGTTTTCTTTAGCTATAGCTCAGGTTCAGGAGTCTGATAACATAGAAGAGCTTGTCACCGAAAGATATTTTGAGGGTGCTTATAACTATTATCAGGAAGGCCAATATGATATGGCTATCAAGTTTTATAAAATAGTTTTGGAGAGAAACCCTGCGCATAAGAAAGCGTTGTATTGGTTAGCTAGGCTTTATCAGGAGCTTGGATTGTATCGTGAGGCTTTAGCCACTTGGCAGAGGCTGCTTGAGGTCCAACCTGAGGATAAGGTCGCCAGGTACTTTGTAAAGGTGTGCGAGGAGGTGGTAAAGCAAGGAAAGGAACCTTTTGAGGCTTATGAGGAAGCATATAGGTTTTACTCTAAGGGGGATAAGGAGAGGGCTCTTAGCTTGTATGAGAAAGCTTGTGCTCTTAATCCAAATTTTCAAAAGGCCTATCTTTGGGCTGGGAGGGTAGCTTTTGAGCTTGGTTATTACGAAAAAGCTGAGTGGTATCTTGAGAGGGCCTTGAGCTTGGATAAGGAGGATAAGGTAGCCAAATATCTCTTAGATCAGGTTAGGAGGAAGAAAAGGTGAAAAGGGGTGCTTTTTTATTTTTCATTTTAGGTTTCTTGATAATTGTTTTAGCTTCTTCCGCTTTATCTCTTCCTCTTCCGCCTTCCCATTTAGAGGCTCAGATAATATCTCCCACTCATATAAGGTTGACTTGGTGGGATAACTCAGTAGATGAGGATGGTTTTATAGTTGAGAGAAGGGCTTATGGTGAGGCTTGGAAACAGATAGCTATAGTTCCACCTGATGTAAATGTGTATAACGATGAAGGGCTTGTGCCTGGAAGGAGTTACTATTATAGGGTTAGGGCTTATATGGGCAGCTATTACACTGACTACTGTGAGCTTTCTTCCCCTGTTACCACTATAGGTTATCCAGAGCCTCCCTCTAACTTAAAGGGGAGGGCTCTTTCCTCTTCTGAAATAGAATTGGAATGGACTGATGAGTCTGATAACGAGCTTGGTTTTATAGTCGAAAGGAAATTGGGCAATAATTGGCTTGAGATTGCTGTTCTTCCTCCCAACTCCAATAGTTATATTGATGAGGGGCTTTCGGAGAATACCAAATATACTTATAGGGTGTTAGCTTTTAATGATGCTGGAAGGACCTCCTCTAGTGAGGTAGAGGTTAAAACAGGCTCCAAGGAGGGGGAAATCTACCTTAGTGCAGGATGCTCAGTTGGAAATGGGAGCCTTACCCTTCTATTGATGTTGCCCCCTCTAATTCTGCTTTGTTCTCTTATAAGGAGGAAGGCTAATGCGTAGCTTTTTATCTATTGGTCTTTTGGTTTTTCTCTCTTTTACCTTTACGCTTTCAGGCCCTGTCCTTGCTTCTTCTTGGACGATTATGGTTTTTATGAATGCTGATAATAACCTTGAGGAAGAAGCCTTGGTAGACTTCATAGAGATGGTTAGTGCTCCTCTTCCAGGATCTGCCGATTCCACCCTAAAAGTTTTGGTTCAGCTTGACAGAGTCCCGGGTTATGCTTCAGCGCGAGAGGGGTATTGGGATGACTGGGCAGGGACCATGAGGTTCGTTTTATCTCCTCTTCTAGCCCCCTTCTCGAATAACGCAGTTCAAAACCTAGGTGAGGTTAATATGGGAAGCGCTGAAGCGTTGGTGGACTTCGTTTCTTGGGCTATGGATAGATATCCTGCCAATCATTACGCTCTTATAATTTGGGATCATGGTGATGGTTGGAGGACAATTAATAAAGGACGGAGAAGCTCTTGGAAAATCGCGGGTTATGATGAGACAAGCGGTGACTATCTGTATATGGATGAGTTGCAAACTGCTCTTAGGATCTTGAAGGATAAGGGGTATAAAATAGACATCATAGTTTTTGATGCTTGTCTTATGGGTATGGTTGAGGTTGCCTATGAGCTTAAGGATTTTGCTTCTTACATGGTAGCTTCAGAAGATTTGGTGCCAGGAGAGGGATTTAGATACGACTTGTTCTTAACAGATTTAGTTAGCCTTCTTAGACAAGGAGATGTTTCTCCAAAGGATTTGGGTAAGCTGATGATAGAGAGCTATAAGGAAACTTCGGGGAAAACCCTTTCTTTAATAGATCTTCGCAGAATAGATGATATGACTTCCCTTCTAAGGGAGCTTTCTGATAAGCTGAAGGATAACATATCCCTAGCTAAGCTTGCGCGGAGGCAAGCTACCAAGTTTTTTGATTCCTCCATAATGGATCTTTATTCCTTTTCCGCGTTTCTCGCTGGATGGAAGAGCCCTATTTCGGAACTTGCCTCCTCTTTGTGCGAATCTATCAAGGGTGCGGTAGTAGATAATTACTCGAGAGATGGTAATAGTTATGGCTTAAGCATATATTTCCCCGACAGGGGAGAAGGAAGCTATGACAGATTTTACGACGACCCTAGACATGATTTCCCCAGTTTTACTAAATGGAATGAGTTTCTAAAGACCTATTTGAGGGAAACCCAGGAGATTATAAGTGTAGCTTGGGGAGAAATGGAGATAAATGGAGTAATAAGCGATAGTGAAGTTAAAAATGCTGCGGTGATAACTTCCCAAGAAATCACCTCTTTCGCTCTTTTTGCAAAGAATAATCAGTCCAGTCTCTATATGGCTTTTAGAATCTATGCGGATAATTCCTTGGATGTGGGGGATTCGATCATTATTTACTTAGATTCCGATAGGAGCTTTTCCTTCCCTAGTGATAGGACTCAAAGTGAGGGTATGCTCAGGATACTTTATGATGGAAGGAGTTGGTTAGCTTATTTCTATCCTTTATGGTATGACTACTCTGAGTATAGGGTGCGTTCCTTAGATCCCATACTTTGTAGGGAGATCAAAATCGAGGGTAAGGTGAGCGCTAACAATTACCTTGAAATCGAAGTGGGGATTCCGATGGGAAGCAGGTTCCCCTTCAAGGCCGGTGATCTTATAGGCTATTATGTTCAAGTGTATGATGGGAAAAGCTCCTCCTTTGTTGGAGAATATCCTCAACTTATGTCGATGGATTGGAGTGAGCAAGTTCCTACGATATATATTCCTCCTCGCTTAGAGCCCTTGATGTACGGGGGATTGAAGTTAAGTAGCAGTGGAGATGGAGATGACGATGATGATGAGTTTATTGCCTCATCGGGGTGTTCTGTTTCAAATGGTGGTAGTCTAAGTGTTCTTATATTGCTTTCTGTTGGATGGCTTATCGTCCTGGGGGTGAGGAAATGGTAAAGCGATTTTGTTTTGTAGCCTTGCTCTTACATATGATCTTTCTTTATGGATGTGGTGATGGGGGAGGGGGATCTTGGTCTGGGCTTCCTGAATGGACGATTGTTGTATTCATGAATGATTCTGACGTTAATGCTAGGGAGCTTGCAGGTATAGATATCTATGAGATGAGAAGGGTTGGTTCGACTGACCATGTTAAGATTATAGTGCAGCGAGTTTCGGAAACGGGGCGTGGGATGGTTCGTTATCTTGTGGAGAAAGGAAACCTTAAGCTCCTGGATGTTCTTCCAGATGCTTCTTCAACCTCTTCTGAAGCGCTTCTCTCCTTGTTTAACTGGTGCGTTGAGAATTATTCAGCGGAGAAGTATGCCCTTATATTGTGGGAGAGGGGGCATAAAGACATTTGGGAAGGTATGGTGGAATGGGTTAACCTCGTTAAAGCCTTTTCATCACTTAGTTCAAAGATAGATCTGCTCGTCTTCGATTCGTCAGCTAAAGCTGAGCTTGAGCTTCTCGATGAAGTTAAAAACTATGCTTCCGTTGTCGTTGCTCTTCAGGGAGTGATGCCTGATGATGGTTTTGATTATGAAGAGATATTGAGTAAGGTAGTAAAAAATCCTAGTTGTGGATCTACAAATTTTGGCTCATATTTCTTTGATAGCTTTAAGAACCTATACTCTCAGAGGAACGATGTGGCCATATCTGTAATTTCTTTGGCGAAGCTCTCAAACCTTTTAACGTGCTTAGACGATCTTGGCACCGATCTTTTAAATTTTAACGATACGCTTGCCCTTTGGATGGTTATAGCTCAAGTCCAGCCTTACTTTATAAGTCCGGGGGAATCCCCTTGCTTTAAAGACCTATATGACTTTTGTGAGAAAATAGGAAGTTTGAACGTTGGAGAATCTACCAAGAAGAAGATTGAGAGCCTTAAGAAATCTATAAAAGAAGCAGTTTTATATGAATGGCATCCTACGAATGGTATATTTAGATCTTCTCATGGGCTATCCCTTTATATTTACTCTTTAGAGGGGAAAGAGGGGGTTTATGATAGTTTAGCTATAGCTGAAGATGCCAGAAGTTGGTACGAGTTTATAAAGACCAAGTTGGGGAGGTGAGAGAGTGGCAGTGAATGTTGCTCTTATAGGTTGCGGTAACGTAGGGCAGGGATTTTTGAGCTTGCTCCTTGAGAAAAAGAAGGATCTTGAAGCTAAGGGGATTAAGATCAACGTAGTTGCAGTTTGCGATAAGATCAGAGGTTCAGCCTTTGATCCTGATGGCCTAAACATAGCCAAGGTTCTCGATCTCGCTTCTAAGTCGGATATTTCGGCGTACCCAAGCGTCATAACTAATATGGACCCATTTGCAGTTATAAGCAAAACAAATGCTAACGTTATCCTTGAAGCTACTTGGACAGATTTAAGGAGCGGGGAGCCTGCCTTCACCCATATAAAGGAAGCGTTGTCCTTTAAAAAGCATGTTGTGACCACGAATAAGGGGCCCATACTCCTTTATTTTAAAGAGCTGATGAGAATAGCGGAGATGAATGAAGTTGAGCTTCGCTTTGAGGGAGTGGTGCTTTCGGGGACTCCTGTGTTTAATCTGGTTAGAGAGTGTTTACCTGAAAGCGAAATAATCTCTTTCAGAGGTATACTTAATGGTACCACTAACTATATTTTGACTCGTATGGAAGAGGGTTTAAGCTTTGAAGATGCTTTGAGAAAGGCCCAGGAGCTTGGTTACGCTGAGGCCGACCCTACGATGGATGTAGAGGGTTGGGATGCGGGAGCTAAAGCTCTTATCTTAGCTAACGTTCTTATGGGAGCAAACTTAAAGCTAAATGACATAGAATGTGAAGGAATAACTTCTCTTAAGGTTGAGGATGTTAAAGGGGTTTTATCTCGTGGGAAGAGGTATAAACTTATAGCCGAAGGTTATAAAGATGGGAGTGTTGTGAAAGTCAGTGTTAAGCCTCAGGAAGTACCTCTAAGTGACCCTTTGGCTAATATCCTGGGAACACTTAACGCTATAACCTTTTCAACAGATACTGTAGGAGATGTTACCATAGTAGGTAAAGGAGCTGGTGGGAGAGAAGCTGGTTACGCTTTATTTGCTGACCTAATTTCTTTAGCGAAGAAACTATGTAAAGCATGAAGAGACATATAATATTAACTGGTTTACCGGGAGTTGGTAAGACAACACTCGTAAAGAGATTGATAGAAGGAATGACTGGTATTAGGGGGTTTTTAACTGAGGAGATCAGGGATAAAGGCGTTAGGGTTGGGTTTAAGCTCTTGACCCTCTCAGGTAGGGAAGTTATATTAGCTTATTTTGGTTTTCCTTCGCCTTATAAAGTTGGTAAATATGGTGTAAACTTAGCTGGTTTTGAGGAAGTTGGTATCAGGGAATTGGAAGAGGGGATCGATCAAAAATCCCCTCTTCTTGTTGTAGATGAAATAGGTAAAATGGAGTTATTTTCGAAGAAGTTTGTAAGCGTCTTAGAAAAGGCCTTAGATGAGTCAAGGCTAATAGCTACTATGGGAAACATAAAGCACCCAGTAGTTAATGCGATAAGGAAAAGGAGTGACGTAGAGATAGTGGAGGTTACTCTTCAGAATAGGGATTTTCTCTTCTACCAGCTTAGGAGTTTCCAGAGTTCATCTCCTTCTGAGTAAGGCAGGTTTCCCTTGCCTTCGGTGAATTCACCTATTATCTTGCTCTCTATCCCATGGGTTGTAAGCATAGCTACGGCGTTTTCTGCATCACTTTCCGGGACTACCGCTAAGAGTGCTCCTGAGCTTATAAGCTTTAGGGGATCTATATTAAGAATCTTGCATACTTTATTAACTATAGGTGAAATAGGTATTCTTTCGATTTCTATCCTAATATCCAATCCGCTTCTTAGTTTTAACTCGTTTAATCCGCCTAATATTCCTCCCTCTGTGGGATCATGCATGAATACTGCCCATTTCCTAAGGATCTTGGCTTCTTTTACAACTGAGATTAGATTTTTAAGAGCTAGTGCTTCTTCTAATTCCCTTTGGCCGAGGCTTTTAAGCAGCCTTTCTTTAAAGACCCTTGCTAGTATGGAAGCGCCCTCTATTCCAGCTCCTTTGGTTAAAACTATCTTATCTCCAGGCCTTATGTTTTTCGCATTCATAACTTTGGGGGCGAAGCCAAACATCGTTCCAACTAAGATAGGATAATCAAACTTTCTCGTTACCTCCGTATGTCCTCCAATGAGCGCTATGCCTAATTTTTTGCATTCTCTATCTATCTCCTTGGATAGATTTTCTAAATCTTCCTCAGTCCAACTTTGTGGGACTATAATTGTAGTTAGAAAGAAGGAGGGGTCTCCACCTTTGGAGGCAACATCATTCGCATTCACGTGAACCAAATAGAATCCGGGTTCCTCATCAACACCTACTATAGGATCTGAGGATGCTACGATGTACTTTTCTCCCTCGATGTTTATTACAGCAGCATCTTCTCCTATTCCAGGTCCGAGTTCTATACGAGGATTAGAAGCACCAAGATAGGGGAATATGATCTTTTCTATTATCTTTGGAGAAAGTTTACCCAGTTCCATCTCCCTTCTCCCCCCCTTTAAGGCTGAATACACAACCACAATAGTTCTGTCTATAGAGCCCCAATTCCTTGCTTAGTTCTACGCTTCTTTTAAATCCTCCCTTTTTTCTAAAAACAATATCCAAGAATATAAGTCCTGCTTCTTTTGCAAGCTCTTTACCTATCTCATTTATCAATTTTACATCTTTATGAGGACTTATGGTTAAAGTAGTTGTGAAGATAGCGATGTTTTCCTCTTTGGCTATTTCCGTTGCCCTTTTAAGTTGAATGTAGAAGCATCTTTGACATCTTTTACCACCTTCCGGTTCATTTTCAAGCCCTTCAACTTCTTTAAGCCATCTTTGGGGATCATACTTGTCAACCATGGTTGGAAAGCTCCATGCTTTGGAAAGCTTAACCACCGCTTCTAATCTTTTATCATATTCATCTTTGGGATGTATATTAGAACCGTAGAAGTAGCCCATTACCTCAAATTCCTTTGATAGCACTGTAAAAGGATAGGTTGCATCTGGGGCACAACATATGTGCAGTAGTATCTTATTTTTCATTGATCAAGGTGGCGAAAACGAGAAATCCTGTATGAGCTATCATATTATCTTCAGGTCTTATCTTGCCCGGCGACGGACGTATGTCTCGCTTTAGTAGCTCCATGGCTCTTATCCAGATAAACCCCTCTTTCTTAAGGCTTTCGACTAGCTTTTCAAGTTGGTTGAAGGTAGGACATATGGCTCCTAGGTGTCTTCCCGGCAGGAGAGCCTTCTTAACCTGTTTCAAGTAGTCCCAGGGGTTTGGGAGGTCGAGGAATACCGCGTCTACTCCCTCTTCCTCAAACCCATCCTCTATGTCCTTTAACTTGATTTCTACCCTCTCCCTGATTCCCCACTTCTTAAGGTTCTCTTCGGCGAGGGATGCAAACTCCTCTCTTCTTTCATAAGAGAACACCTTCCCATTTTCTCCGACGAAGTGAGCTAATACGGTAGTTAGCGATCCACTCCCTGTTCCGCATTCTATCACTTTTGCTCCAGGGAATATATCCAAATACATTAGTATATATCCCGCTTCCTTTGGGAATATGATTTGTGTTTGTCTTTTTAATCTTCTTATGAATTCACCCACAGGTGGCTTAATTAGGAAGAGTTTTTCCCCTTTGTGCGTTTCTATGAAATCGCCATAACTTTTTTCTAGAGCATCTTCTAAGTTTAATTCTCCAAGGTGGGTTGAGAGCTTTTTCCTCGAGATAACGGTTAAAAAAGATGTTCCATCCGCAGAAAAGAGCAATACCATGTCTCCTTCTTTAAGCTTCACTTCTGATTGCCTCCTTAGGGATAGTTATAAAGCGCCCGTGAATGTAAAAGGTCGTTTGATTCCTGCTCTCTTGCTTTGATATGTAAAGGGCTTCATCTGCAGCTTTTAGCATATCTTCTTCGGTTTCTATCTTTGCTTCTGGGTAGGAGCAAACGCCAAAACTCATAGTTATACGTATTGGTTTTTCCTCGCATGGAACCTCTATAGAATATTGGCTTACTTTGCATCTTAATCTTTCGGCTACTATAACAGCGCCATCAAGAGGGGTATTGGGCAAAATTACTAAAAACTCCTCTCCACCATATCTTCCTGCTATATCTATTTCTCTTATGTTTTCCTTTATTATCCTCGCGCAATTTTTAAGAACTTCGTCACCCATTAGATGTCCAAATCTATCATTTATGTTCTTGAAGCGATCTATGTCTCCAATTATGATGGACAAGGGTGTTTTGTACCTTTTGCTTCTCCTAAACTCTATTCCAAGTATGCTCATTACATATCTTCGGTTATAGAGCTTAGTTAGATCATCAGTTATTGCCATCTCTTTGAGTGCTTCGTTTGCTTCCTTTAGATCGTTATAAAGCTTCTTAGTTCTTAGGGCTGCCTTAACTCTTGCTAAGATTTCAACGTCATCAAAGGGCTTTCTTATATAGTCTATTGCTCCTTTCTCAAGGGCTTCCTTTAATAAGTTTTTGTCTTCGGCCGAGGTTATCATTATTATGGGAACCCAGTCTTTCTCTATATCGATTAGTTGATTTATCAGGTTTATACCGAGTACATCTGGCAGAAATATGTCTAATATTATAAGATCATGACCGCCAAGTTTCGCTCTAAATAAAGCTTCTTCTCCATCTTTTGCTTCGTCGATTATACAGTTTAGCTCTGACTCTAATGTGGTTTTAAGAAGGGATCTTATAAGCTTGCTATCATCTACTATGAGTATCTTTACTTCCAGATTTCCGCCCCCCCTTTCGTGTAAGTTTTCTATGATAAAGATTATCACATCTCTTCCCTTTAATACAAGAGTTATTTTGGCGGATCACTATAAAATTTTAGCAGGACTTCTAATACCTTGACAATCATTCTGTGGCTTGATACAATTCTTTAAGAACGGTGAATGGTGAGGTGGCCGAGTAGGTCGAAGGCGCTCGCCTGCTAAGCGAGTAGAGGTAATCCCTCTCGAGGGTTCGAATCCCTCCCTCACCGCCATTAATAGCGCGCCCGTAGCTCAACTGGATAGAGCAGTGGACTACGGATCCACGGGCTGGGGGTTCAAGTCCTCCCGGGCGCGCCAATGAATTGGTAGAGATGGGTGTTATAGATAAAGATGAGTGTTTTATGAGGATTGCTCTTGAGGAGGCTAAAAAGGCTGCAGCTGAGGACGAGGTTCCTGTTGGAGCGATAGGGGTTATAGGAGATGAGGTTGTAGCTAGGGCTCATAATAGGAGAGAGCAACTGCAAGATCCTCTTGCACATGCGGAGCTTTTAATTATAAAAGAGGTCTCCTCAAAGCTTAGAACATGGCGTTTGGTGGACCTTGTGATTTATGTAACACTTGAACCTTGTCCTATGTGTGCGGGTGCGATGGTTCAGGCGAGGATCAAACGTCTCGTTTATGGCTTGGCTGACCCAAAAGCTGGAGCAGCAGGTAGCGTTATGAACCTGCTTCAGCATGATAGTTTAAACCATTTTGTTGAAGTAAGGGGAGGGGTTTTAGCAGAAGAGAGCAGAGAGCTCTTAAGGGATTTTTTCTCAAGGAGGCGAAGGTAAGGCGGAGAGATGGCCGAGGGGTCAAAGGCGCTCGATTCGAAATCGAGTAGGCGGCTTCAGGGTCGCCTCGCGAGTTCAAATCTCGCTCTCTCCGCCAAAAGTAGACTGTATGCGGAGAGGTGGCTGAGCGGTCGAAGGCGCTCGCCTGGAGAGCGAGTGGGCGGTTGATCCCGCCCCGGGGGTTCAAATCCCTCCCTCTCCGCCATTTAGATTATAAGAACCGTGGTCGTGCTAGATGGGGAGGTAGCGGTGCCCTGAACCCGCAATCCGCTAAAGCGGGGTTGAATTCCCATCAGAGGTCTCCCGTTTTAGGAGCTGTCTCAAGCAGGAGGGTGTTGAAGGCTGGGTCCCGTGCGGCAGAGAGCTGTGAACCCCGCCAGGCCCGGAAGGGAGCAACGGTAAGCAGTAATCTCTGGGTGCCACGGGGGTGCTTGGCTGGAGCCTGACGTTGGGAAACGTCCTGGGATGGGGGATCGAAGATGGGTGCACGACCACGGTTCATTTTATAGGGGAGGAAAATTATAATGGAGATAGAAATTAATTTGCGTGTTAGATATGGTGAAACCGATAAGATGGGAGTAGTTTATTATGCGAGATATCTTGATTGGTTTGAGGTTGGAAGAACTGAGTTATGTAGGAGTTTAGGGATGCCTTATGCTGAGTTTGAAAGGAGAGGCATCTTCATGCCGGCTGTTGAATCATGGTGTAGGTATAAATCACCTGCTTTTTATGATGATCTTTTAACTCTTAAGGTAGGGGTAGAAGAGCTTACCGATTTTTATGTTAGCTTCTATTACAGGGTTGAACGTGATGGTAAACTTATCGCTCTTGGGAGGACAAAGCACTGCTTTGTGGATAAAAGTGGTAAGATGATTCGGGTTCCTAATGATTTTCTTTCCCTGTTTAGAAAGGAGGCTGAACCATAGTGGAAAGGCTTTTGCTTGGAAACGAAGCTATAGCTCGGGGGATAGTGGAAAGTTGTGCTGATGTGGTAACTTCTTATCCTGGAACGCCTTCTTCTGAAATTTTGCCTGCTGTCGCAAAATTCTACAAAGAAGAGGGGATAGATGCTGTGGTTGAGTGGTGTGTAAATGAAAAGGTTGCTTTTGAGATAGCAGCTACAGCAGCTTTTGCTGGCAAACGTGCTGCCGTTTCCATGAAGCAAGTTGGGCTTAATGTGGCTTATGATCCATTTATGAGTGTAGCTTACAATGATCTTGCTGGAGGTTTTGTGGTCATATCCGCTGATGACCCTGGGCCTCATAGCTCGCAAACGGAGCAGGATAGCAGGTTTGCTGCGATGATGGCTAAGGTTCCCGTGTTTGACCCCTCGTCTCCTCAAGAGGCAAAGAAAATGGTGAAGTTTGCTTTTGATTTCTCGGAGAAATATGCTATTCTGGTTATGGTTAGACCAGGTTTAAGGGTATGTCATGCTAGGCAGAATGTGGAGGTAGAGAAGATACCATCTAATTTCAGGAGTGGTAAGTTCGTTAAAGATGCTGAAAGATGGGTTTGTTTACCTGCTATAAGGAGAAAGCACCATGAAAAGCTGAACGAGAAGGTGAAAAGCATAGCAAAAGAGAGGGATCCTTTCACTAAGTTAGAGAATTATCGTAAGTCAAGTTTGGGAGTTATAGCGAGTGGCGTTAGCTACGCTATAGTTAAAGATATGTTTGATAGATACTCTATAGATCTTCCCCTACTTAAGGTGGGTAGAGTCTTTCCTTTGGATGGAGAGGCTTTAAGTGAATTTCTATCCCTGTGCGATGAGGTTATTGTTTTTGAGGAAACTTATCCTGTGATAGAAATGCAGTTGCCCGATAAACATAGGGTTTTGGGTAAGTGGAATGGAGAGGTCCCTTCAGCAGGTGAGCTTACTCCTGAAGTTATAATGGGGGTACTTTCCAAGAAGCTCGGCCTTAAATTCGATGCAGATATACCTGGATATGACGAAGTCCTTTCTTCAATAGGAATTAAGGCGAGGAAGCCTATATTATGTCCTGGATGCCCTCACCGTGCTTCCTTCTTTGCCATGAGAAAAGCTTTTCCTAAAGGAGTGTATCCCAGCGACATCGGTTGCTACACCTTAGGTATAAATCAAAAAGCCGTTGATAGCGTTATGTGTATGGGAGGAGCGGTTACAATGGGGTCTGGTTTTAGTGTCTCCTTAAGAGATGGGACTCCCATAGTTTCTACGATTGGAGATTCCACGTTCTATCATATGGGTGTTCCTGGTTTAATAAACGCAGTTTATAATAAGCATAAGTTCATTCTCTTCATTCTCGATAATAGCACCACTGCTATGACTGGAGGGCAACCGACACCTGAAACAGGAGTTAATCTCATGAAAGAGGGAGAGAAGATAGACTTGGTTAAGCTCGTTGAGGGATGTGGCGTTAAGTTTGTAAAGGTAGTTGATCCCTATGATGTTTCTAAAACCATATCTACTTTGAAGGAAGCATGGGATTACGTTAAAAGGGAAGAAAGGGTTGCCGTTGTGATAGCGAAGCACCCATGCAAGCTTATTGAGGGAAAGCATTATGATAAAAGAATATACGTTGATGAAAGTCTTTGCACGGGTTGCAAGTATTGCTTAAATGAGTTTGTTTGCCCAGGTTTAACCTTTGATGAGGATAAGAGAAAAGCTATGATAGATTATAGATTTTGTGTAGATTGTGGTGTTTGTGTTCAGGTTTGTCCAGTTAAAGCTATAAAGGAGGAGTGAAAACATGCAGATGATTTTTTCTGGGATCGGGGGCCAAGGAATACTTTTAGCTACAAGGGTTATAGGTGAGTATGCTCTTTCTAAGGGTTTAAGCGTTATAGGTTCAGAGGTTCACGGTATGGCACAGAGAGGTGGGAGCGTCGTTTCTCATCTTAAGATAGGGAATTACAATAGCCCCCTTGTTATGAGAGGCGAAGCAGATTTGCTTATAGCGTTTGATTGGCATGAGGGGTTAAGAAACTTGCCCTTTCTTAAGGAGGAAGGTATAGCTTTGCTTAACAGTGACAAGCATTCTAAAGTTGAGCATCCAACTATAGAGAGTTTCATAAGAAAAAAGAGGCTCGAGGTTTATGCGGTAGATGGTTATAAGGTGGCGCTTGACCAGCTTAAGAGTCCTGGGGTACTGAATGTGGTTATGTTGGGGAAGCTTTCCTATTTAATGGAGGAGAGGTTTCCTCCAGAGGAGCTGAAGAATATAATAGAAAAGATAGTCTCTCCCAAGTTTAAGGAGATAAACTTAACTGCTTTTGATTTGGGGAGAAAAATGGAAATTAGGGAGGTGATATAGTATGATATTTCCCTTTTGGGATTGGACGATCATTATATTGATACCAGCGCTTTTTTTAGCTATCTATGCTCAGGCTAAGGTTCAGTCTACTTATAGAAGATATTCTGCTATTCCTGCTTCGAGTAGGAAGCCAGCCTGGGTTGTGGCTCGAGAGCTACTCGACATAAATGGTCTTGGAAATGTAGCAATTGAAATGGTTCCTGGTGAGCTTACTGATCATTATGATCCTCGGTCTAGGGTTTTAAGGCTCTCCTCTGCTGTCTATAACAGTCCCTCTATAGCGGCTATTGGTATAGCTGCCCATGAGGTGGGACACGCTATCCAGCACGCCACTGGCTACCTTCCATTGTCCATAAGAAACGCTATAGTTCCCATTGCTAGTATAGGCTCTCAACTTGCTATACCTTTCTTCTTTCTTGGGTTCATATTTGGCATTCCCAGTCTTATGGATGTGGGGATACTTGCCTTCTCCCTAGCCGTGCTCTTTCAGCTTATAACCCTTCCAGTCGAGTTTAATGCAAGCTCAAAGGCGATAACGGCTCTTTTTTCCAGTGGCTATGTTTCTATAAGAGAGAAGGAAGCGATTGAAGAGGTGTTAGGTGCTGCAGCCTTAACTTATGTTGCCGCTACTGCCATGGCTGCTCTTCAACTTGTAAGATTGCTTGTCTTGAGAGGAGAGAGGGAGTAGCTTGCCACTAATATTTTTCCTGTTGCTATTTTTGCTTTTTGCGCCTTGGTTGTTTCCCTTTCTCCTCCTTTTTTTCTTATCTCTGATATTCTTTCTTCCCTTTGGTTTTACTATTTACTCTCTTTATACTATTCTTACGGTTCCAGTTGAGATATGGAGAATAGCTACAGATAAAAGACTGAGAAAGAATCATGCTCTTGAGCATGCGACTATAAACGTTATAGAGGAACGTTTTGGTCCTACTAACTTAGCTGGTTTAGCCAGGAAGGATGGCTTTTACATAAAGGGATTTGTTGATCCAATATTGCTTGAGGAAGCAGCAAGAGTAGCTTTATTTCGGATGAAGAGAGGAGAAAAGAGCTTAGCCGTTCATAAAAGATGCGGAACGACAATGGCTATGGTTAACTTCATAGCGGCTGTGACCTTTTTACTCCTGCTTTTCCTGACAGGATATCTTACTGTACTTAATGTTTTGTTAGCTCTTCTGGTCTCTTATGCTCTTGGTCCCCTTTTATCTCCGTGGATTCAAATGAAGCTTACGACCTCAGCCAAGGTTGATGATATGGAGATATTAGGTGTAGAATATGGGGGAGGGGGTTTTAGGGCGTGGGGTTTGCCCTTCCTTTATATCCCTACAGACTTTTTCGTGAGAACGATTGAAAGAAAAGATCTGGGAAGAGTACGCTTTTGAGCTGCTATCAAAGGTAATAAAAGGAAGCTGGTTAGAGCCTATTTTGAGGAGCTCTATAGATAGGGGTAAGATACCTAAGGAAGCCTCAGGATTTGTTGCGGAAATATCCTACGGAGTTATCCGCTATTATTACCTACTTGAATGGATTGCTAAGGCACTTCTAGGGGAGAAAAAGTGGAGTAAACTTCCCGATAAGGTGAGATGGTTAATATTAATGGGGCTCTATCAGCTTAGATTTCACTCTGAGGAAAAGTCACCTTACATTTGTTTTAGGTTGGTTGAATTGACAAAGCGTTTATTTCACGTTGGGCTTGCTAATCTCGTTAATGCTGTCTTACGTGCTTACCTTAGGGAGAAAGTTGAGCCTCCACGTGAAGATTTAGCTTTAATCTATTCCTATCCGCGGTGGTTAGTGGATAGACTCTTAGATCGTTTTGGTAATAGAGATTTTGTGGAGCTTTTATTGAGTAAGGGTAATGAGAGGCCAAAGCTTCGCATAAAAGTTAATCTTAGGAAGATTGATAAGGGTAGCTTTTCTTCCCTTTTGTCGTTGAAAGGGATTGATTTCAAGGAGCAACAAGAAATTGAAGATTACTTTTTAATAAAGACGCCCATATTCCCGAGAGACATTCCAGGTTGGGAAGAGGGGTTTTTCTGGTTAGAGAGCCTTTCTGCAGCTGTGGCTGTTAAAGCTCTCGATATAAGCGAGGGGGACAGGGTGTTAGATCTCTGTGCTGGGCGAGGCGTGAAGTCAGCAGATATAGTTCAGCGCTTGAGGAGTAGAGGGAAGCTTATTTCCATTGATCTTTATCCATGGAAGCTTAAGGTTCTTAGAAACTTCCTGAAGAATCTTGGCTATGAGGTTGATGGGCTCATTGCACTGGACTTAAGGGTTTTTAATCCAAAGCTTCAGGGTTGGGCTTCTAAAGCTATTCTTGATGTCCCTTGTTCTAACATAGGAGATCTTGGAGGAAAACCGGAAATCAAGCTGAGGATATCTCCCGAGGAAATAGACAGTTTAACCTACCTTCAAAAGATGTTGCTTGAAAACGCTTCAAGATATATCGCAAGAGGGGGTTATCTGGTTTATTCTACTTGTACTCTTTTACCTGATGAAAATGAGGAAGTGGTAAGGGAGTTTTTGGAGAAGCATCCTGAATATGACCTTGTTTCCTTAAGTTGGGTTTCTCCTCTAACGATTATGGTTACAAGCCATGGTTATTATCTTGAGGATGGTTTCTTCTCTCTCCTTAGGAGGAGGTGAGCTGTTTTGAGGAGGTTAATAGTTTTACTTATGCTGTTGGCAAGCGTCTTAGTAGGATTTCTCTATGTGTACTTAGGGTTCGGTGCTTCTAAGGTTTCGGTTCCGCCTATTGTGGGAAAGGAACTTACTGCAGCCACGAAGCTCCTTAATGGTATGGGTTTAGGAATAAAGGTGGTGGGGGAAGAGGAGAGTACGACATTTCCTCCAAATTACATAGTTTCCCAGAAACCCTTGCCTGGCGTTAGTATTAGGAAAGGGAGTAGTATTGAAGTTGTGATTAGTGGTAAAGGAGATATGGTTTCGGTTCCAGAATTTATCGGTCGCAAGTTAGATGAAGTTAGCGCCTTTATAAGAGATGCTGGTTTAGTTATCGGTGACGTTATAAATATAAGGTCTCTCTTGGCAGGAGAAAACGTTGTTATCGGGCAGTCCATCCCACCATCCAAAAGGGTTAAGAGGGGCAGCAAAGTAGACCTATTGGTTAGTACGGGTTATGAAATTAAGGAAACCTCTGTTCCTGACCTCATAGGGATGACGCTCGAAGAGGCAAAGAGGATTATTCAGGAGAGAGGGTTTAAGTTAGGCAAAGTTTTGGAAAAGATAGAGAGTGGGGAGGCTGGAGTTGTTATTTCTCAGAATCCACCACCTCTTTCTCCCATCTCTATTGGTGGAGAGATTAGCCTTACCATTAGAAAACAGTCTTTGGTTGAGGTTCGAGAGGAAAAGCCAAAGGAGACTCTTCAGGAGAAGGCTACTAATCAGCTCTCTGTGTCAGCGACTCAACGTAAGCCGGAGTCGATTAAGACAGAGGCGGAAAAGCTTGAGCTTGCTGTTCCAAAGGGAGCCAGGATTATAGATTTTACCTTTAAAGTTCCTACTGGTAAAGAGGAACGATTGGTTGAGATAATACAAATAGATGCTAATGGACAGCATGTTGTCTTTAAAAAGAAGTGTAAAGCTGGTGATGTCATAAGCTTGAGAATTCCTGCGTTTGGTGATAATGTAATAAGGGTGCAACTTGACGGAGAGTTCTATGCGGAGGATAGATATCCATGGAAAAAAGAGTGAAGGTAGCGCCATCAATCCTTGCAGCTAACCTGTTGAATCTAGGTGAGACCTTATCTAAGATAGAAAAAGAAGCGGATCTCCTTCATATAGATATAATGGATGGTCACTTCGTTCCGAATCTTTCCTTTGGTCCTAAGCTTGTTTCAGACATAAAGAGAAGCTTCCCAGAGCTTTTACTCGAGGTTCATTTGATGGTTGAGGATCCTTCCTTTTGGGTAGAGCGATTTATAGAACATGGGGCGGATATATTAATCTTCCATTGGGAGGCTGAGAGGCACCCATTGAGGTTGATCAGGAGCATAAAAGAAAAGAGTAAGAAGGGAGGGTTGGCTTTTAACCCTGCTACTATGTGGGAAAGCGCAACTCTTATACTGCCTGAGGTTGATTACGTTTTAATGATGAGCGTTGACCCTGGTTTTAGTGGTCAATCCTTTATCCCGTGGGTTGTATCGAAAGTTGAATCTATAAGGAAATTTAGGGATGAAAGAGGGCTGTGCTTTGAGATCGTGGTTGATGGTGGTATTACCCCCTTTAATGCTCCCTTACTAAGGGAGGCTGGAGCCACGGTTTTGGTTGGAGGGGCTTCAGTTTTTTATGAAAGTGACCCTGTTTTAGCGATAAAAGCCTTAAGAGGTGAATAATTCATGATCGAGTTTAAGGCTGAAGAAAAGTTAGGTATAGGGGAAATAATAAGAAAGGAACGCGAAAAAAAAGGTATAAGTATAGATTATCTTTCTAACCTTACCAAGATAAGTAAGGAGTTTATAAGAGCGATAGAAGAGGAGAAATTTGACTTATTACCTGGCGATGTCTATGTTAAAGGCTTCATAAGGAATATATCTTTGGTGTTAGGGCTTAATCCTGATGAGTTAAAGAAAATCTATACTGCTCAAAGAGCTGCTTTGTATGAAGAGAAGATTTTAAAAGAAGCTAAAGAAAAGTTACCAGCCTATGATGCTAAAGTTGAGAAAAAGGTTAAACCTAAACGTCCTTGGATTTTAATATTGTTTCTGCTGGTCATGATAATAGGCGGGAGCTTCTATTTATATGCATCGAGGACAGGCATGATTGATCTGTTTAGTAGGACTTTCGTTAAAACTCCTACTCCAAGCTTTTCTGGTCAAGAGGTAACTAAATCTGCTCTTAAGGGTAGTTCTAAAGATGAGATGATAAGTTATGAAAGTTCTTCTTCTCAGGTGGTTGCTTTAGGAACTGAGACGGTTGCTGTGGCTGCTTTAGAGTCAAGCGTATCCTCTGTAACCCAGCTCGTGAGCTCTCCTAAGGTTGAGAAGCTTAACCTCAAAGTAGTAGCGACTGGTAGGTGCTGGCTAAGAGTTTCAATAGATGGGAAGAAGGTCTTTGAAGGTGTTTTGGTTAAAGGAGATGAAAAGGTTTGGGAGGCCGAGGAGAACATAACGGTTAGATTTGGAAACATTAACGAAGTTAAGGTTTATTTCAATGGAGAGGAAGTTCGCTTTCCTTCTAGTAAAACTGGTGTTGTGGATATAGTATTTCCCCAATAGGGGGTTAAGATAGGTTGAGGGTTAGCATAATAAGCTTAGGTTGTCCTAAGAATGAGGTAGATAGTGAGTTAATTTTAGGTAGTTTGCTTGAAGAGGGATTTGAGTATTCTCCCGAGATAGAGGGATCTGACCTTGTTGTATTGAATACCTGTGCTTTTATAGATTCAGCGATTTTAGAATCTAAGTCTTGGATAAAGAAGCTAAGTGATCTTAAGAAAGATGGTATAATAAAACGTTTGGCTGTAGTAGGGTGCTTACCTCAGAGGGATAAAGGAAAGTTTTTAAAAGGATTGGATGAGGTGGATTACGTTGCTGGTGTTGGATATCCGCAAGATGTGGGTTCCTTCTTAGCTAGGGCCTTTAAGGGAAACTTTAAGAAGGCCTCTTTCTTTAAGCCTTTGCCTGACAAGTGGGTTGAGAGAGGGACTCGCTTTCCATTAAGAAGGAGATTTTATGCTTATCTAAAAATAGCTGAGGGGTGTAGTAATAGATGCAGTTATTGTGTGATTCCTGATATAAGGGGGCCTTACAGAAGCAAACCTATGGAAGATGTTCTTAATGAGGCTGAGGATCTCATTAGGAAAGGGGTAAAGGAACTAATCCTCGTATCCCAAGATAGTACGCTCTATTCTTACTCTCTTTCTCTGCTTTTGAGGAAGTTGTCTGAGATGAAAGGGGATTTTTGGATTCGGGTTCTTTATCTTCATCCAGCAAGAACGGACGATGAGCTTATAGAAGCCATCTTATCTTCGGACAAGGTTTGCTCTTATTTTGATATCCCAATACAACATGTAGATGATGAGGTTTTAAAGGCGATGCGTAGGCCATATGCTGGAAGTTATGTAGAGACTCTTTTTGAAAAGATAAGAGGGTTGGATTCAGAAGCTTGCTTGAGAACAACGGTCATGCTTGGTTTTCCTGGAGAAAGTAAGAAAGCTTTCGATAAACTCCTTAATTTTATCTTTAAAATTGAGTTTGACAGGTTAGGGAGCTTCTTATATTCGCCTCAGAAGGGATCTTTATCCTATTTTCTAAAGCCTCCACCCTTTAGGGTTTCTCGTAAGAGAAGAGACCTTCTTATGGGATTGCAGAAGAAGATATCAAGAAAGAGAAATAAGCTTTTTATAGGGAAGACGCTTAGAGTTTTAGTTGAGAAGCCTGGTGTTGGAAGGAGCTATAGAGATGCACCCGAGATCGACGGGCTAGTATATATAGATAGGAAGGATGTTAAACCGGGGACTTTCGTTAATGTTAAAATAGAAAAGGCTGGGGATTACGACCTATGGGGAAGAATCGAGCCTTAAGGGAGGATATAGCTTTTTGCTTAGCTACCTTTGGAGGTATAGGAAAAATCTTAGAGGATAGGATGCCAGGGACAGTGGCATCAGTTATAGCTCTCGTTATAAGGTGGATAGTAGATGTAGATATATATACCCTAACTGCGGTTTTCTTTGCTGGGCTTTGGGCTTCCAATACATATGCGTTATCCTTGAAAGAAAATGATCCTCCTTCCATAGTGGTTGATGAGATAATAGGTTATTTTGTGGCTATGTTAGGGCTCCCTAATGTTATGCTTTTACCAGCGTTCTTTTTCTTTAGGTTGCTTGATATACTTAAGCCTTTTCCCATAAGGCTTTTTGAGAGGTTCCCCAATGGTTGGGGTATAATGTTAGATGATGTAGTTGCTGGCTTGATTTCCAATGGTTTGATACGCCTTGGAATCTGGTTTTGGGGGTAAGATGGAATGAAGGCTACCATACTGTCAACAGGGGATGAGGTTCTTTTAGGTGAAGTGGATGAGAAAAACGGTGGATTTATAGCAAGAGGTTTAATTGCAATTGGTTTCGATGTCATTGCGAGGGTTATAGTTGAAGATAGCATGGATAAAATTTTAAGGGGCTTGAGTTTTGGTTTAGATAACGCTGAAGTTGTGGTAATAACTGGTGGGCTTGGACCAACTCATGATGATCTTACAAGAGAAGCGGTTGCCTCTTTTTTTGGTGTTAAGCTTGAGGAGAGAGAAGAGGCTAAAAAGCATATCGAGGCCTTTTTTGAAAGGCTTGGGCGTACGCTTCCTCCTCTTTCTGAGAAGCAGTTTCTTTTTCCAGAAGGTTCGGAGATAATCCCAAACGATTTAGGGACTGCTTGTGGCTTTATTGTAAAGAAAGAAGGTAAAATTGTGGCTGCTCTTTCTGGTGTTCCATGGGAAGCGGAAAACATGTTCAATAAGTATCTCCTACCAAAGTTGCCTTTTTCTGGTCGAATCTTCCTAAAGAGATTGCATACTACTGGACTCAGGGAGGCGGAAGTCTACGCAAGGGTTAAGGATCTGGATTTAAGGGGAGTTAAGCTTGGCATATGTGCTTCTCCTTCGGGTGTGACTCTCTATCTAAAGGGGGAAGCGGATTCCGTTTCCCAGACCGCTGAAGTTTTAAGGGGTATCTTTAAGGCTTACATATATGGAGAAGACGGTAGAACGATTGAAGAAGTTGTTGCTGAGCTTCTTTGGAAAGAGGGGTTAACTCTTTCGGTTGCTGAATCGTGTAGCGGTGGACTTCTTGCTCATAGGTTAACCAATGTTTCTGGGAGTTCGAGGTACTTTAAATGTGGTATTGTCAGCTACAGCAATGAGGCAAAAGAGAATATTCTTGATGTTCCTATGTCTCTAATAGATGAAAAGGGAGCTGTTAGCGCTGAAGTTGCCGAGAGAATGGCAAGAAATGCGAGGTATATAGGCAAGAGTGATATAGGTATAGGTATAACGGGTATAGCTGGGCCTACGGGTGGTAGACCAAGTAAGCCTGTAGGAACTGTCTACATCGGGATGTCGTGGGAAGGGGGAACCTATGTCGAAAAGAATCTCTTCGTTGGGCCACGTGAGGTGATAAAGTATAGGGCTACTCAACAAGCTTTGGACCTTCTAAGAAGGCTTTTATTGGGGGTGGATCCTTTTGGATAAAAGGGAAATAATCAGGTCTTTTTTGTGTATTGAGATTCCTAAAGAAATCAAGGGAAGAATTGGGGAGTTTATATCTAAAGTTAAGGCTTTAGATAGCAGCGTAAAATGGGTAGAGAAGGATAGTCTTCATATCACCTTAAAGTTTCTAGGCGAAGAGCCTCGTACTAAGGTTGAGAGAATGAAAGATTTCTTGGAGGGAGAAATTCCCGAGCTCGGTGTTAAACCTTTTGCCATATATGTTCGCGGTATAGGGGTTTTCCAGAGTTGGGATCGTCCTCGCGTAATATGGGTTGGACTAGAAGGGGATGGTATAACTCAACTTAAGGTCTTAAGAGATTTTGCTGAAAAGGGGGCAAGGAGGTTAGACTTTCAAAGAGATGAAAAGCCCTTTTCTCCTCACATTACATTAGGTAGAGCAAAGATGGGGAAGATATCTCCAGGGCTTAGGAAAGAGCTTGAGGGTAAAAAGGATTTAGACTTTGGAAGTTTTGTCGTTCGAGAACTAATTCTCATGAGGAGTCAACTTTTTCCGGAAGGTCCAGTTTATACACCGTTAGCTATATTTCCTTTGGAAGGGGGTTAGAGTGAACCTTGAACAAGATTTTTCCAGAAAAGGATAAGATGCTTAAGGAAGTGATAGGTAGGATAGAGAGAGCTTTTGGTAAGGGAGCTATAATGAAGCTCGGAGAAGCTGACATAGGCCCGGTTGAGGTTATACCTTCGGGAATCTTACCTCTTGATATAGCTTTAGGGGTTGGAGGGTTTCCTCGAGGAAGAATAGTTGAGATATTTGGTCCGGAGGCTTCAGGGAAGACAACGCTTGCACTTCACCTTATCGCTTCTACCCAGAAAATTGGGGGTATCGCTGCTTTCATAGATGTTGAGCATGCTCTTGACATCCCCTATGCGAGAAACGTGGGTGTTGATATCGATAAACTTGTATTTTCTCAACCTGATTATGGTGAGCAGGCCCTCGAAATACTAGAAGAGCTTGTGAGAAGTGGAGTTGTAGATGTGGTGGTTGTGGATTCTGTGGCAGCCTTGGTTCCTCAAGCTGAGTTAGAAGGTTCTATGGGAGATGCTCATGTTGGGCTTCAAGCACGCTTAATGTCGCAAGCTTTAAGAAAGCTCACCGCTTTTATAGGTAAAACTAAAAGCATAGTCGTATTCATAAATCAGATCAGGGATAAAGTCGCAATGGGGTTTCAAGGAGGTCCTGCGGAGACAACTACGGGTGGTAGGGCTTTGAAGTTTTACGCCTCCATTAGGCTTGAGGTCAGGAAAGGAGAAAGTATAAGGAAGGATCAGGCTTTGATAGGTGCGAGAGTTAAAGCTAAGGTCGTTAAAAACAAAGTAGCTCCACCTTTTAAGGAAGCCGAGTTTGATATAATCTATGGGATTGGGGTACCGGCCTCGTCGAGCGTTTTGGAAGCAGCGATTTCCGTTGGTATAGTGAGACAAAGTGGTTCGTGGTATTATCTCGGGGAAGAGCGTCTTGGCCAGGGTAAGGACGCGGTGAAAGAATACCTTGAGGCCAATCCTGCTTTGCTTGAAAGCATTGAGAAGATGGTGTTAGATAAGATTAGGGAGCGGAAGAGGGTTTCGGAAACGGAATCTTCCAAGAAGGAAGTGCTTTTTGAGGAAGGTCCTAAAAACTAAGGTTTGAGAAGCTTTTTACTGATCCTTGAAAATAGAATAGAGGAGGTGATTACCATCGGTTTTACTTATGTTTTAAACATTTTTTTAGCTTTGATTGGGGGAATTGCTCTCGGTTATTGGCTTAGAAGACACTTAGCTGAAAAGAAGGTAAAGGCTGCTGAGGAGTTAGCTAGAGAGATACTAAGCAAAGCCGAGAAAGATGCGGAGCTGGTTAAAAGAGAGAGATTAAATGAGGCTAAGGAGGAGATCCAAAGGCTCAGAGCTGAGTGGGATAAGGAGTATCGAGAGAGGAAAGGTGAGCTTCAAAGGCTTGAGAAGAGGCTCCTTCAGAAGGAGGAGCTTCTTGAGAGAAGAAGCGATATCCTCTCTAAGAGGGAGGAGGATCTTAAGGTTAAGGAAAGGGAGATAGAGAACCTTAAGAAGGAGATCGATAAGATTATAGCTGAGCAGAAAGCGACCTTGGAGAAAATAGCAGGATTGACTTCGGAAGAAGCTAAAAGCATGCTTCTTAACGAAGTTAGAAAGGAAATCGAGGAGCATGTCGGATTGATGATAAAGGAGATCGAAGCCCAAGCGAAGAGGGATGCTGAGGCAAAAGCAAGAGAGATAATAAGTCTTGCGATCCAAAGATGTGCGGTAGACCATGTGGTTGAAGCTACTGTTTCCGTCGTTCCTCTTCCTAACGATGATATGAAGGGGAGAATAATAGGAAGAGAGGGAAGAAACATAAGGACTTTTGAAACACTAACAGGTGCTGATCTTATAGTTGATGATACCCCTGAAGCGGTTATCGTTTCCTGCTATAATCCTATAAGGCGGGAGATAGCAAGACGTGCCTTGGAAAAGCTAATAGCTGATGGAAGAATTCACCCCGCACGTATCGAGGAAATGGTTGATAAGGCGACAAGAGAGGTGGAAGATGATATCAGAAAGGCTGGGGAGGATGCGGTTTTCGAAGCTAAAGTTGGAAAGATGCATCCCGAGATAGTTAAGCTGCTCGGTAAGCTGAAATATAGGACGAGCTATGGACAAAATATGCTTATCCATTCTCTTGAGGTTGCTTACATCGCGGGGGTAATGGCAGCCGAGCTTGGAGAAGATGTGCTCTTAGCTAAGAGAGCCGGTCTGCTTCACGATATTGGGAAAGCGGTAGATGCAGATTTTGACGGAACGCATTCTCAGATAGGTGCTGAGCTCGCTAAAAAATATGGAGAGCCACCTGAGGTTGTGCATGCTATAGAGGCACATCATAATGAGGTGGAACCTCAGACGGTCTTGGCTGTTTTGGTTCAGGCGGCTGATGCTATCTCTGCTTCTCGACCTGGTGCAAGAAGAGAAACGTTCGAGGAGTATATAAAGAGGTTAGAGAACCTGGAAAAGATAGCTACATCCTTTAGTGGCATTGAGAAAGCTTATGCTATCCAAGCTGGAAGGGAAATAAGGGTCATCGTTAAGCCTGAGGTTGTGGATGATGTTCTTTCTGCAAAACTTGCTTATGATATAGCGAGAAGGATAGAAAGTGAGTTGAAATATCCGGGGCAAATAAAGGTTACTGTTGTGAGGGAGACGAGAAGCGTTGACTATGCCCGCTGATAAAAGGTTGAAGGTTCTCTTTATAGGAGATATAGTGGGTAACCCGGGGAGGAGGGCGCTTGAGAAACTCCTTCCCTCTTTAAAAGAGGAGTTCAACCCTGATGTAGTGATAGCTAATGGAGAAAACGCTGCAGGTGGGTTTGGTCTTACACGGGGCGTTGTAGAGGAAATATTGGCTTTGGGTGTTGACGTTATTACAACGGGGAACCACGTTTGGGATAAGAAAGAGGTTCTTGAGCTATTTAAGGAGGATAAGTATCCCATATTAAGGCCTTACAATTATCCATTGAGGACGCCTGGTAGAGGTTGTATCGTGCTTGAGAAAATCATTGTCGTTAATCTGCAAGGTAGAACGTTTATGCCCTCTATTGATTGTCCTTTCTATAGGATGGAGGAGCTCTTGGGCCAACTTGATGTGAGGAAGCCTATCTTGGTTGACTTCCACGCTGAGGCTACTTCGGAAAAGCTTGCCTTTGCGTATTGCTTTGATGGCAAGGTTTCTGCTGTTGTGGGGACACACACACATGTGCCTACAGCGGATGCTCGAATTTTGCCTAAGGGGACATCTTATATAACGGATGTAGGAATGACTGGACCTGTAAATTCCATAATAGGTATGGACGTGGAAAAAGTCTTAAGACGCTTCTTAACTGGTATCCCTGAGAAGCTTGAGGTAGCGAAAGGGCAAGTTTCATTACAAGGGGTTGTCATTGAAATCGACCTTGATACTCTGAAATCCCTATCTATTAGAAGGGTTGAAAGAACTTTAGAGGCGGAGTAACTTAAGGGGGGGAAGCTTGTACAAGCTTCCCCCCCTTAAGTTTTACTAATTCTTGTTGCTTTCCGTGGCTTTCTCTTTAGGCTTAGGTTCATTGTCTTGATTTGTAGTGCTTGTAGCTTCATTCTCAGGCTTTACAGTTTGACTTTCAGTGGTTTCTCCCTGAGGCGATGGCGGAAGAGGCGCTAAGCTAGGATCAGGATACGTTATATTAGCCTTTTCTCTCAGAGAAAGAATAAACTTTCTGCGTGCTTCTAAGCCCTCAGTGTATTTAAGAATATTTTCAATATGATCTTTTACTTCCTCATAGGTTTTTTGACGAGATGGGGTTATCGAAAAGACATATCCTACCCATGATGCTTCTTCACTCTTTATTATGAAGGGGCTATTTTCTTTTAATTCTTTTTCATTTTGCGAAAAGGCTTTTGGAAGCTCAGATAGGCTTCTCTTCTCCGGTTTCGTTTCTGGATAAAGTTCTTCCCACTTCTTGCCGCTTGCTAACTTTTTGTAAAACTCCTCAGCTTCACTTTGGTTGTTGAAGATCTTGTAGACTATCTCGTACTTCTTAGGTTCCACAAACGCGCTCTTGTACTTTTCGTACAGGTCCTTTACGCTTTTTTCCTCAACCTTTACACCTTCCTGGACCCTCTGTAAGATCTTATTAACCGTTATTTCCCTTTCTAATTCTCGTCTAAGGTCTGATATAGCTATCCCTTGTCTTTGAAGGAAGCTGAGAAACTCTTCCTTCGTTGGGAACCTCTTTTCAATTACGGTTATCGCCTCATCTATTTCCTTGGAAGATGCCTTTAGGCCTTCTTTAACTGCTTCCTGATAGAGGAGCTCGTAGTTTATCAATGCCTGTAGAACATTTCTTCTTATGTTTTCAAAATCCTCTTTCGTTAAGTTTTTAAGGTCTTCTGTTTTGTAATTTGAGAGTTCGTTTCTTAAAGCTGAGTTTAAGAGAGCGACTGAAATCGGAACACCATTAACTATGGCTGCAGCGGTTGTTGATGCTGGTGCTGTTCCTCTGCCTCGCGTATAGATGCCATATCCTATATAGATTGATAAAGCAAAGAAAACAGCGACTATGATGAAGATAAGTTTCATCTGGCTTCTTAAGGTCTTGAACATGTTTATTACCTCCTTTATATCTTTTAACCCTGCTTCTTAGAATTATACCATAAAGGTTTGATATAATTCTTATGAGAGTTAGTAAAAGGGGGTGTCTTTATTGGAATTGTCTTATGAAGAGCTTAGAGTTAGGTGTCCCTTGGATACTTTTGACTTCAACACTACTGAGGATATAGAACCACTTAAGGAAGGCATAATAGGGCAGGATAGGGTTGTCAAGGCGGCTAAATTTGGTCTTAAAGTAAAGAGTCCTGGCTACAATCTATTTTTTGTTGGCATAACTGGAACGGGTAGAACAACCTATGCTAAGAAGGTTGCTCAGGAGGTAGCGTTGACGGAACCTACACCACCAGATTGGTGTTATGTTTATAACTTTAAGAATCCTTCACGTCCTATAGCTTTGGCTTTTCCAGCGGGTAAGGGTGTGGAGTTTAGGAGGGATATAGAGGAGCTTCTTGAAGAGCTTAGGATAAGGATTCCCAAGGCTTTTGAGGGAGAGGAATTTGAGGCCAAGAAAAGGACTGTATTTAAGGAGCTCCAAGAGAAGGTATCTGAGCTTATGGAGGCGCTTAATCGAGAAGCTGAGCTTCTTGGATTTGCGTTGAAGAGAACCCCTACAGGTTTTATAAATATTCCGTTAATCGATGGTAGAGAGATGACGCAAGAGGAGTTTAATACTCTTCCTATTGAGAAAAGGAAGGAGATCGAAGTTAGATCGCTCGAACTGCATGAAAGAACCATGCAGGTCATGAGGGAAGTCCAGCGCTTGGAAAGGGAGGCCAGGGATAAGATAAAAAGGTTAGAGAGGGAGCTGTGCGTCTTTGTTATAGGGGGGCTATTTAAGGATTTGAAAGAGAAATATGTGGAACTTCCTAAGGTTGTAGCTTTCTTAGAAGATATGATGGAAGATGTGGTTGACCACTTGCATGACTTTCTCGTGAGCGAAGAGGGTGACCCCAAAAAGGCACAGCCTTCTTTTGATAGATATAGGGTAAATCTTTTGGTGGATAACTCCTGCCTTGAGGGGGCTCCGGTTATATTTGAGAGCAATCCTACTTACTATAACCTCGTGGGAAAGCTTGAATATGAGCAGAGGATGGGTTTTCTGTTTACTGATTTCACTAAGATAAAAGCTGGGGCTGTTCATAAGGCAAACGGAGGCTATCTTATACTTAATGCTCTTGATGTTTTAAGAAACTTTGGTGCCTGGGATGCTCTAAAGAGGGTTCTTAAAACTAGTGAGGTTAGAATAGAGAATATAGCTGAACATGTGGGGCTCATACCAATATCGGGTTTGGTTCCTGAGCCTATACCGGTTAAGGTTAAAGTTTTGTTGATAGGTTCTCCATTGATATATCACCTTCTTTCATTGTTTGATGAGGATTTTAAAAAGCTCTTTAAAATAAAAGTAGATTTTGATGTTGAGATGGATAGGAACGAAGATAATGTGAAACAGGTTTGTGCCTTTATATCCCATTACTGTAGGGAAGAGGGGTTATTGCACTGTGATAGGACTGCTTTGGCTGCCTTGATAGACTATAGCAGTGAGCTTGCGGAAGATCAGAAAAAGCTTTCCACCAGGTTTAGTGATCTTATAACCGTCCTTGTTGAGGCTGACGCTTGGGCTCGGTTGGATAAAAGTGAATATATAACGGAAAAGCATGTTAAAAAGGCGATTTATGAGAAAAGGTATCGTGAGAATAAGTATGAGGAAAAGTTAAAAGAAATGTTCGCTCGTGATCAGATCATTGTTGAAACAGAGGGAGAAAAGGTGGGCCAGATAAATGGGCTTGCAATTCTCAACATCGGTGATTACTTTTTCGGAAAACCTAGTAGAATAACAGCTACAATTCATCTTGGTCAGAGAGGGGTTATAAACATAGAGAGGGAAAGTAGGATGAGTGGGAAAATACATGATAAAGGGGTGATGATTCTCTCTAATTTCATGGCTTCTCGATATGCTAAAGATTTTCCATTGACTCTATCTGCAAGCATATGTTTTGAGCAGCTTTATGAGGGGGTTGAGGGGGATAGTGCTTCTGCTGCGGAGCTTTATGCGCTTCTCTCTGCCATATCTGGGATACCCTTACGACAGGATATTGCGATCACAGGTTCTGTTGATCAGAAGGGTAATATTCAGCCGATTGGTGGTGTTAATAAGAAAATAGAAGGGTTCTTCGATTTCTGCAATATAAGAGGGTTAACTGGTAAGCAGGGGGTTATAATTCCTTATCGAAACAAGGAAAACCTTATGTTAAGAGAAGATGTCGTCGATGCTGTTAGAGAGGGGAAATTCCATATTTATGCTATAAGGACCATAGATGAGGGGGTCGAGATATTAACAGGAGTTGCACCAGAAAAGTTCCATGAGATTGTAGAAAGAAAGTTAAGAGAAATGGCAGAAACTTTAAGGGATTGGGGAAGGAAGAAGGAAGAAAAGGTTGAGAAGGAGGAGAATGAAGAGGAAGGTGATAGGATATAGGGGATTTGCTTAAAGGATGTCCGTGGGGACATCCGCTGATAGTGTTGGAGGTAGTGGATTCTACTCAGGAAGAGGCGAAGAGGCTTTATAGAAAGGGAAAACTGGTTGACGGGACTATAATATGGGCTAGAGAGCAAACTTCGGGTAGGGGAAGACATGGTAGGTGTTGGGTTTCTCCGCGTGACATGGGTTTATGGTTTACTGTGGCGTTTAAGCCATCCTTACCGTCTTCCAAACTTCAGCTTATATGTTTAGCTGCGGGTTTATCTTTGTGTTATGTGTTTAGAGATTTGGGATTAGATGCTTGGCTTAAGTGGCCTAATGATGTTCTAGTTTCTGGTAAAAAGATATGTGGTATACTGACTGAGGGCATATTTGAAGGAGATAAATTGGAGTTTTGTCTTTTAGGGATTGGCGTGAATTTGAAAGATATTCCTGGTGATTTTAATGCCACATCAGTTGAAGGGGAGATGGGACATCCGATAAATCCTTTAGATTTGCTCGTTAAGATCGTTTTTAAGCTTTGCAAAGGTATTGAGAAACTCGAGTTTAACCCGGATTTGGTTTTGTCCGAATATGGTTCCCTTTGCTCAACCATTGGTAAAACCGTTAGTTTTAAGAAGGATGAGAAAATTTTTATGGGTAAGGCCTTAGGGTTGGACCCTAATGGTGGGTTGCTGTTAGATGTCAATGGAACTATAGAGATTTTGTACTCAGAGCTAGTTGAAGAGGTGAGAGCTTCTGAAATTGAAGGTTAGCGAGTTAGTTCGCATTGCGAAGAATGGTTCTTCCCAAGCTTGGAAGGAGCTCGTTAAAATATATTTGCCCACCATTAGGGCGATAGCTGAAAAGTATTTTATTCCTGGTGCAGATCCTGAGGATGTGGTGCAGGAGGGCTTACTTGGTTTGTTGAAAGCTGTTAACTCTTTTGATGCTTCCAAAAATGAAGATTTCAGTCTCTTTTTAGAAATGTGCGTTAAGAGACAGATCATAAGTGCTCTAAGGCGGGCTACGCGGCAGAAAGACATTCCTCTAGGAAAGCAAGTTCCACTCAATGAAACTCTCTCTTTAGCTCTTAGTGGAAATATTGGAGATTTTAACTTTGATACTTTCTTGAGAAGCCTTCAGTTTTATCTGAGTGACTTGGAAATTGAGATTCTTAAGAGATATCTTGAAGGAAAAGCTTATGGTGAGATAGCTCAGGAGTTAAAGTGCAGCATTAAAACTGTTGATAATGCTCTCCAAAGGATAAAGAGAAAACTTAGGAAGAACTTTGTCTCTCTTTAACTTCAATTATAAATTCTGCTGCCATGCGTGCTACTTCAGCGCATAAAAGAGCACACTTTTCGGGTCCTCCGTTCCTAATCCACTCTTCTCTATCTTGAGGGTTCCAAAAGTCGTAGCTTTTTCCAACGAGCTTTTTAAGAAGTTCACGACATTTAAATTGCTCAAATTTTTCGTTAAATTTTTGAAAGAACTGACGCGCTAGTTTCATAACTGTTGCATATTTCTGAGTATCTTGAGGCTTTTCTGGGCCAAAAGCTAAACCTATAGCCATTAGAGCACCTGTGAGAGTACCGCATACTTCTCCCATCCTTGCTATACCGCCTGGAAGAGTAGAGCTAGCTTTAAAGCAGTATTCGAAGGCGTCTTTAGGTACTAAGTATAGATGGTCGTTTATAGCTGAAAGTACAGATCGCGTACAACCGCTATAGGACCTTTCATAGTTATAGGCAGATCTTGCTATAGCGTCTAAAATTTTCTCCTTAGAGGCGGGAGGAATAGAGGGGTCACGATAGATAGATTCGTTTCTTTCTAGTCTTAGTTCATCTAAGATGTCTGGCATTTAAAATCACCTCCTTGTATAAATTATACTACAGTTTTAAGGTGGTGAAATTAAGATGTCGTTCCTTAAAGTGTATGCTCTAATATTGGCAGGAGGGGAAGGAATTAGATTTGGTGGTGATGTTCCGAAGCAGTTTCTTGATCTTAATGGTAGGATGGTTTTTGAGTGGGCTATAGACTCTTTTGAAGTTAGCGATAAGGTAGATGAGATTTTTCTCATTATTAACAGTAAGTATAAGCATTTAGCTGAGGAAATCTTAAAGAGTGGTAGATATAGAAAACTTAGAGGATTCTCGATAGGAGGAGAAACGCGACAGGATAGTGTGAGGATTGGTTTGGGGCTCATAGAGGATGATGAGGGGGTTGTTTTGATTCATGATGGTGTTCGTCCATTTGTTCCTCTTGAGGACATAAATAGGTTAGTAGAGGAGCTTAAAGATAAAAAAGCAGTTGTTCTTGCTTCTCCTGCAAAGGAAACGATGGCAATAGCCTTTTCTTCATTAATTCCTGTTGTTGAATCTATTCCTCAACGGGATAAAATATTTGCTCTTCAGACTCCTCAGGGTTTTCGCCTTTCTCTCATAAAAGAAGCGCATGTTAAGGCTTGGAACGAGGGTTTTAAGGGTGCTTCTGATGACTGTAGCCTTATTTTAAGGTATTTTAAGGATGAGAAAGTATATCTCATTTCGGGGAGCCCTTATAATATAAAGATAACTTATCCTTTGGATGTTGAAATCGCGAGGGTACTAATCTCTAAGCTTAGAAAGTGATAAGGGGCGTTCTTAAAGAAGAACGCCCCTTATTTGTTATCCCTTTGCTATAGGAGCTTCTTTGCGGAAAGGCTTCAAGCTTAATAACTTGGTTGCTATGGGGTAAATTAGTATAGAGTATATAGCTACAAGCATAGATGTTGATATAAGCCTTGGAACAAGAAGGACTGTAAAGGGCACCTTATATATGGTTGTCAAACCGTATGTAGTGAGCCCAATGCCAGCTACAATTTCGGTTAAAATTATAGAGATTAAAAGGGAACGGAAGGTAAGCTGTTTGTTTCCTAAAAGCTTTAAGAAGAGAGGAGGTAGAAGCCCTCTGCATACTGATGCTAGGAATATGAATGGATTCGGAAAAGCGGCTCCAAATGTGTTAAACCAGAAGCCTATTATGTCTGCAAGTCCTCCGACCATTGCTCCTGCCCAAGGGCCAAGCAGAATTCCGCTTAAGTATATAGGTACGGCTCCAAACCCCAGTCTTATGTATGGGGTCAGCATAAAACTTGCAAATCGAGTGAGGACAATACTTATTGCCATCAGGATCCCGCCATGGACGATGTAAGATGTGGAAATTCTCATCGTGCACACCTCCTTTCCTCAAAGATGGGCAGAGACTGCCACATCTTTAAGGAAAGGGGATGAGGGTTTAGTGAAGATGTGGCAGCGGATGCGACATCACAACGCAGGTAACTTCTTAAGTTACCTTTCATCCAGGGGCAACATCCCATCCCCTGGCACTTAACGTGTGATGCCTACTCTGCCAAAGCTAATATTACTACAAAACTAAATAAGATTCAAGCTCTATTTTAAAAAGCTTTTCTGGAAAAAATCTTTACTTTATGCTATAATCTATGGTCGGATGTTTTACTCTTATAAATGAGGAGGTGGGTAAGTTGTCAAGTTTAATAGTTTTGATAGCGGCGGCGGTCTATCTTGTAGCTTACTTCACCTATGGCAAGGGACTTGAGAAAAACGTGGTTAAAGCAGATCCCCAAAGGAAAACTCCTGCTGTAGCTTTAAAGGATGGTGTGGATTATTACCCAGCTCATCCCTTCGTTCTTTATGGGCATCACTTTGCATCTATAGCTGGTGCTGGTCCGATATTGGGTCCTGCTTTGGCTATGGCTTGGGGATGGTTTCCTACTTTGATCTGGGTTTGGCTTGGTAATATATTTATCGGTAGCATCCACGACTATTTATCTCTCATGGCTTCGGTGAGATACGAGGGGAAATCCATTCAGTATGTTGCTGGAAGGATAATGAGCAAGAGAACTTCTTACATCTTTGAGCTATTCGTTTACTTCGCCCTTATTCTAGTTGTTGCTGCTTTTACGGTTACACTGGCGCAAACATTTACGGCTAATCCTGCAATTCCCACTGCTTCAATAGGTTTTATAATTGCTGCTGTTATAACTGGATACCTGATGTATAGAACCAAGTTAGGCATGAGGGTTGGAACTATTATAGGTATTATACTTTTGGTCATTTCCATTTGGATTGGGTATCATGTTCCAATAAAATTATCGACTCATACCTGGTATGTTCTTACGCTAATTTATATCGTATGCGCAGCGTCTTTACCAGTTTGGATTCTCCTTCAACCTCGCGATTATCTTAACGCTTATATTCTCTGGGTTGGTCTTATTTTGGGAGGCATATCTTTCCTCGTGCTTGCTAAAGGGTTCGCTTTCCCTGCCTTTACTACCTTTAGTCCTAATATAGTCGGTGGTAAGCCTTCTCCCTTCTGGCCAGCGGTTCCCCTTGTAGTAGCTTGTGGGGCCCTTTCTGGGTTTCATTCCCTCGTGGCTTCTGGGACTTCGTCCAAACAGCTTGATAGCGAGTTAAGCGGTTTGCTTGTAGGTTATGGCTCTATGTTTACCGAGGGATTTCTCTCCACTATAGTTGTTACCTCTATAGCGGTATTTGGCTTCTCTGTTTTGGAAGGGGCAGCTGAAAAGATATCAGGAATGGGAATCAATTTGGATATGTTGAAGGCTGGAGGAGCCTATTTAGGTCAAAATTATCTTAAAGCTGCTGGAGCGGTTGGCGGTCCGTTAGGACCTTTCTATTCTGGATATGCTAAAGGGCTTGAGGAGGTCTTAGGGATTCCGTTTAAGTTGGGTAGGACCTTTGCTGGTCTATGGGTTTCTTGCTTTGTTTTAACTACGCTGGATACCACAAATAGGTTAGCGCGCTTTGCTTGGACTGAGATCTTCGAGCCTCTTCGCAAGAGTTCTCCTGGCTTGCATGCGGTCATTACCAATAGGTGGATTGCTTCCCTTGTAGCAGCGGTTTTAGGTGTTGGCCTCGCTTGGGGGGGGGCTCTTAACCTACTTTGGCCAGCTTTTGCGGGAGCAAACCAGCTTCTTGCCTCTATAGCCTTGCTTACAGTGGCTATTTGGGCAACTAACGTCCAAAAGGCCTCTTCAGGATATAGGCTAGCGGTTTTGATCCCCGGACTTTTCTTATGGGTAACTGTTACTGCAGCTTTACTCTGGTTCCTTATCGTTGTTGTTCCCGCTCAAACTGGTATGGTCAAATATAGCGTTGGAACGATTGTAGCTGTAATGCTTCTTCTTAACTTCCTGCTGCTTCAGGATTTCTTCAAGGCTCTTAAGAGAGGCCCGGAGGCTTTAGAGGTTACAAAATGAATCTATTTAAGCTATTTAAAGATTTTTTGAGGGGGTTTTGCCAAGGTCTTAGAGAAAATGCGGTAAGCTTGATAGAGCTTGAGTGTGCCGAGTATGAAAATATATTTGCCCTTTTAGTGGTTGGGGGACTAGTGGGGATACCCAGTCCCCCAACCACTTTAACTATACGTATTCTTCCCCTTTTGGAACGAGAGATGAAGGTTATGTCTTCTATAACGCTTAATCTTGATGATCTCTTCGGTAGAATTGTGGGGTATTTTGAGGTATGAAAGTTAAATTTTTCGTTGGCAAAGGTGGGGTTGGGAAAACGAGCGTTGCAGCTTCATACGCGGCTTACTTATCATCTAAGGGGTATAGAACCCTCATAGTTTCTCTTGATCCTGCTCATAACTTGGGCGATATCTTAGATTTCGCTTTATGCGATGATGTAACTAGAGTGGATGATGATCTTTTCGCAAGGGAAGTAGACATAGATAGGGAGATAGCTCGCTATCTATCTAAGATAGCTGCTGGCCTTAAGGCGACGTATAGGTATCTTTCTGTGCTTAATCTGGAAGGTTATATCGATATTCTTAAGTTCTCTCCAGGGATGGAAGAGCAGGCTATTCTTGAAGCTATTAAAAGACATATTTTTTCAGGCGAATTTGATTTTGTTTTGTTTGATACGGCTCCAACAGGTCACACGTTGAGAGTTTTAAGCCTACCTTCTGTGTCACTTATATGGGTAGAGGAGCTGATCAAGGTCAGAAGGGTGATACTTGATAGACGTAGAATGATTGAGAGGGTTAAGGGGAAAATGCCCGATTCTCCACCTTCGGAGGAAGAGGAAGATGAGGTTATGAAGGAGCTTAAGAGAATTAAAGAGGAATGCTTAGCTATTGAGGAGAAGCTTAAAAGTGAAGATGTTACTTATATACCGATTTTAAATGCGGAAGAGGTTCCCCTTATTGAAACAGAAAGGTTGGTTTCTTTTTTAAGGCGTTTTGGCATGCATATTGAAAGGATAATCGTGAATAAATACATGCCGGAGAGGATACCTAAGCAGGCTGAGGTCATTAAAGAGATATTTAAGAAGTTCAAGGATTATGAGATAAAAGTCATACCTTACATGGATGTTAGCCCAAGGGGCTTAAAGGCCTTAAGGGAGGTTTGCCTTACTTGTCTGATATAAATATTCTCTTGATATTCATAATTGGATCAGCCATGCTTACGCTTCAGTTTTTTAAAGGAAGAAGGATAAATATAGTCCTAATGAGAACTTATTTGAGTGAGATCGAGTCTATCCTTCGTATAAGGGATAAAGAGTATACATGGATAGGGGGATACGTGGGCTTTAAAGCAGGTTATAAGATCGAAAATCCCCTCTTTTCTCTTTTTGAGGTTTCCCTCATTTTAGCGCCTCGTCAAAGTTTACTTTATTTACCAATCTCCTTGCTCATCTTTAAGGGGGACAGGGCTTTCTTCTTACTTACACCTAGGGATGGTAAGATCTCAAGTGAAGTTCACCTTATAAGGGAGGATGCTTTCTGGTTTACCCCTAAAATTAGAAGGAGGGGAGAGTTGCGCGAAAGGTCCCTTTCTATACTTGGGGTTAACTTTAAGGCTCTTTATGAGAGTGAAAGCTCCCTTGATAGGCTTTTAAGGATCTTCAGAAAATATAAGGGGGATGTTAGGATCGTGAAGCATTTAGCTTTGGTTCCTTCTACGAACAGAGTATATCTGCACCTTAAGCCTAGGGTTGGAGAGTTAAAGCCCTTTCTTAAACTTATCTTGGATGACTTAGAAGTTTAAGTTGAGGGAATTGCGAGGGTTGACGTTGACATAGCTTTGTATGCTGGTTAAAATATCAAAATGAGACGTGGAGGTGGTAAGAATGGAAGAGAATATCATCGAGGAGATAAAGAGGATTGAGGCAGAAGCCGAGGAGATAGTTAAGGAAGCTAGAAAGAAAGCAAGGGAGATTATAGAGGAAGCTAATAACAGAGCGGTTGAGATGCTTGCCGAAGCAAGAAGGGAGTCCATGAGGATAAGGAGGAGAGCGGTTCAGGAAGGAAGAGAGGAGGGAGAAAAGCTTCTTACGGAGATGGTTCAAGAAGGAAGGGAGAAAGCCCAGCGTTTTGAGGATAGTTATGCTCATAAGGTTGAAGAGGTGGCTAACCTTTTATTGAAAGAGGTGCTTGATAGATATGGCAGTTAGCGAGATGTTAAAGCTGAGAGTTATATCTCACAAATCGGTTAAGGATGAGATAGTCGATTCCCTATTAAGAATGGGGATTGTAGAGTTTGTGGATTTGCCGTCGGTTTTGAGCGAGAAGATCCAGGATCTAAGTTTGTATAGGGAGGGGGACGGAAAAGCTATTTCCGAAGTGGAGACCTTTCTTAATGATCTTCGTCTTGCTATAGATTTCCTTGAGAGTGCGAACGAGAATAAAAGAGGTTTAATCGATTCTTTGCTGGGAGAGAGGATATGTGTTTCAAGAGTGGAGTTAGAGGAGAAGGTTAAAAGGGTAAGCTATAAAAACATAGTTGAGGAGATAAGGAGCATTGAGAGGAAGCTTGCCGATCTTAAAATTAGGAAAGCCCAGCTTCTCTCTGACAGGGATCTATTAGAATCTTGGAAGGAGTTAGATATTCCCCTTGAGTTCTTTGAGGAGGGGACTTTGAAGACCGCTGGATTAATTGGCTCTCTGAAACTTGAGGAATTTGAGAGGTTCTCTAAGGACCTTGGGGAGAACCTCTCTCTGTGGCAGATGTTTCCTCTTCCATCTTCGCCTGGTGAAAGGGCATTCGCGCTAGTTTATTTAAAAGAGGAAGCTGAAAAACTTCAAGCGATACTCAGGGGTTACGGTTTTAATGCTTTTACTGTTCCTAAGAGAAAGGGCACACCTAAGGAGGCGATTAAAGATATAGAAGAGGACATTTTAGAACTCGAAAGGGAGAGGGAGAGCATCTTAGCCAGGCTAAAGGAATATCTTGTCTTTTTAAACGATATGAAAATCATCTACGACTACATTTCCATAGCTCTTGCTAAGCAAAAGGCAACTTCCAATTTTCTAGCTACTTCTAAAGCTTTCATGTTTGAGGGGTGGGTTAGAAAAAAGGATAGAGAGAAGGTGGAAGGACTCTTTAGCAGATATGAGGGTTTGATAGCTTATAGTTTTGAGGAACCATCATTCCAGGATGATGTTCCAGTTGTAGTGGAGAATCATCCAGTGATAAGACCTTTTGAGGTTTTGACAAGCCTTTACGGTCTTCCACTTTATGGGAAAGACATAGATCCCACTCCTTATCTTGCTCCATTCTTTTTCGTTTTCTTCGGGATGTGTCTCTCTGATGCTGGTTATGGTCTTGTAATGACCCTGCTTATAACATGGTTTCTTTTAAAGTACGGCGTTAGAATGTCTTTTAGCGTTAAGAGATTTCTCTCACTTCTTCTTTTGGGGAGCATTTCTACCATTATATTTGGAGCCCTTCAGGGAACTTGGTTTGATGGTTTATTTGATCAAGTCTCTTGGTTGAAGCCTTTAGGAAGTGTTTTAAACAAGGTAAAGCTTATTGATCCTTTAGAAGATCCCATGAGGTTTTTGGGTATATCCCTAGCTCTGGGTATAATACACATATTCTTAGGGGTTGTTCTTAAGGCTTATGTTAATATAAAACAGGGGAACCTTAAAGATGCTATTTATGATCAAATTGGCTGGCTTTGGTTCCTCTCATCTTTGCTATTCTTTGGAGGGGTGAATGCGGGTTGGATATACATCTCCTTGTACAGATTCTCGCAGGTTATGGTTCTGTTAAGTGCTGTCTTCTTAATATTGACTCAGGGAAGAGGTGAAAAGAACCCACTTAAGAGAGTAGTTAAGGGGGTTTTAAGCCTTTATGGTGTAACAGGTTATTTGAGCGATGTTCTATCCTATAGCAGAATACTAGCTCTAAGCTTAGGTAGCGCAGTAATAGCTATGATAGTTAACATGCTTGCAAAGATGGTTTCTAATGTTCCGATCGTTGGTATTATAGTAGCTCTTGTGATCTTGATTGTAGGTCATTCATTGAGTCTTTTAGTCAACGCTTTGGGGGCTTTCGTTCACTCAACTCGTCTTCAATATGTTGAGTTTTTCAGTAAATTTTATTCTGGAGGAGGCAAGGCTTTTGAGCCCTTTGCTATTAAAACCAGGTTTACTGATATCGTAGATTAAAAAGGGGGTATGTGAAAGATGGAATTGAGCACAGCCATAGCCATATGTGGAGCTGCCTTAGCTGCAGGATTAGCTGGTTGCGGTTCCTCTCTGGGGGTAGGTATCGCAGGAGAAGCTGGAGCTGGCGTTCTAACTGAAGATCCTAAAAAGTTTGGGTTGGTTCTCTTACTTCAAGCGCTTCCAGGCACACAGGGTATATATGGGCTTCTCGCTGGCTTTCTTATAATGAATAAGATAGGGTTACTTGGGGGGCAGCTTGTTAGCCTTACGATCCAGCAGGGATTGGCAATAGCCTTTGCAGCTTTGCCCGTTGGAATAGTTGGCTTGGTTTCAGGGATAGCGCAGGGGAAGACTTCAGCGGCATCTATTCAACTTATAGCTAAGAGGCCTGAGGAGGCTGGTAAAGCTGTAATTTTACCTGCAATGGTAGAGACATATGCGGTTTTAGGGTTGCTTATGACTGTGCTTCTTCTTAACGGCATTAAGATTTAGGGAGGCAGGAGAGATGTCCCTAGAGGAGATAAAGCTCAAGATTATAGGAGACGCCAAAAAGGAAGCGGAAAAGATACTCAAGGAAGCTGAGCTTAAGAGGGAGCAGATAATAAGGGAAGCGGAGCTTAAGGTAAACGAGATAATTCAAAAAGCTAAACTTGAGTTTGAGGAGATTAAAAGACGTGAAATAGAGAACAAAAAGATCGTGGCTGAGCTTGAGGTAGGAAAACAAATGCTCTTGGCGAAGAGAACCTTACTTGAGAAGGTGTTTAATAAGCTGCAGTCTAAGCTTGAAAATCTTCCAAAGCATGATTATATTGCTTTCTTTGAGAGATTGCTTAATAAAGCTGTTGAGACGAAGGAGGAAAGCGTGATCTTAGGTAGGGAGGAGATGCTTCTAAACGGGAATTTCTTCCAGGAATTGAATAAGAGAAACGGATGGAACCTTAAGCTATTGAGCTCACGTGGAAACTTTAGAAGAGGGTTAATCCTGACGCAGGGAGACATAGATGTAAATTTATCCATCGAGGCTATATTGAAGGAGATCAGGGAGAAGTGGGAAGATGAAATCGTAAGGAAGCTTTTCTCAGAGGAGGTTAGTTATTAAGGTGGAAAGGGACTTCAGGTATACATACGCTGCTACTCGTATAAGGTGCCTGGAAAAAGAACTTTTGCCGCTTTCTTTCTTCCATAGACTTATAGGAGCATCTTCCTTATCTGAGGTTAGAAAAATTTTAGAGGAGACCGTTTATGGAATTAGAGAAGGAGAGGAATTTGACGTTCTTTGGGAAAGGGAGTCTAGGAGAACCTTGTCTATAGTGAAGGATGTACTGCCTAATAAAAGGTTAAAGGATTTCTTCTCTTACTCCTACGATATCTTTAATCTTAAGGTTTTGCTAAAGAATAAGCTTTTAGCGAAGCGAGGTATGAAGAAAAACTGGGATATACTGGTGGATATGGGAACCGTTCCTGTAGACAAAATGATATCCATAGTTGAGAACGAACAGTATGTTTACCTCCCCTTTCACAAAAAGGATAGCGTTTACATTATTTGGGATCTTCTGGATAGAATGGAGAAAGCAGAGCTGGATACCAAGTTCGTAGACCTCTTTTTAGATAAGCTTTACTTTAACTTCATGCTTAACGAAGCTAGGGAGATGGGTGAATCCTTTTTGGTGGAATATATTAAGCTTCTCATAGATTTAACGAATATAATGACCTTCTTCAGGGCAAAATTTGCTGGAAGGAGCAAGAGCTTCTTATCTGATGTTTTGATCTCTGGAGGATTCGTGGATGAAGATAGGCTCGTGGATGTATATCAGGATAACCTGGATTCCTTCGTTAAGGTGCTTCATTACTCTCCCTATAGTGGGTTGGTTGAGAAGATGGCGGCACTTTTTGAGCAAGGGCAAGACTTGGCTTCTTTAGAAAAGCTTAAAGATAACTATTTGATTGAGACCTTAAAAAATTGTAAATTTGTGATGTTTGGTATACAACCCATAGTTGCCTTTATGGTTGCTAAAGATATGGAGATTAAGAACCTTAGGATAGTCATAACGGGTAAGCAAGCTGGTCTTTCTGAGGGTATCTTGAAGGAGCGATTGAGATATGTCTACGTTTAAGATTGGGATGATAGGTGATTATGAGACTTCTATAGGCTTTAAAGCAGCGGGGATAGATACTTACATCGCTAAAGTTCCGGCTGAGGCTAAAGCTATGCTTCTTGCCTTGGCTAAAGAAGGTTATGGGATCGTTTTTGTGACTGAAGAAATCGCTTCCCTGTTGGAGGATACAATCGATCAAGTTAATAGGGATACCGAATGTGCAGTGCTCATTATCCCAAGCGTTAAGGGCTCTAAAGGTTTAGGTAAGGAAAGGATAAAGAAAAGCGTTGAGAGAGCAGTTGGTATAGATATATTTAAATCCTCACAATAATTATTTAAAAGGAGAGGTCGGGGGATGAAAGAGGGTAGAATTATAAGAGTTTCTGGTCCTCTTGTAGTTGCCGACAATATGCTCGGAGCCAAGATGTATGATGTGGTTTATGTTGGTAAGTATGGGCTTGTTGGGGAGATAATAGAGCTTAAAGGGGACCAAGCCTATATTCAGGTGTACGAAGAGACCTCTGGGGTTGGTCCTGGGGAACCGGTTGTTTCTACGGGTATGCCCTTAAGCGTTGAGCTTGGGCCTGGGTTGATAGAATCCATCTTTGATGGTATTCAGAGGCCACTGAATCTTATAGAGGAGATAACAAAAAGCAGTTTTATCGCGCGCGGGTTGAAAATCAACGCCCTTGATAGAAGCAAGAGATGGAGCTTTACCCCCAGAGTTAAGGAAGGAGAATTTGTAGAGGAAGGAGACATACTTGGGGTAGTGAGAGAAACGGTGTTGGTAGAGCATAGGATAATGGTTCCCCCTGGTAAGAGAGGAAAGGTTAAGAAGATAGCTAAAGATGGGGATTATACGATTGAAGATGTGATAGCTGTGCTGGATAACGATGGAGAGGAAGTGGAGCTTACAATGATGCAGAAATGGCCTGTGAGGCAGAGGAGACCTTATAAGAAACAGCTCCCACCAGAGGAACCTCTTACGACGGGACAAAGGGTAATAGATACTTTCTTCACTTTAGCCAGAGGTGGAACAGCTTGTGTTCCGGGACCATTTGGTAGTGGAAAGACCGTTATTCAACATCAGCTTGCTAAATGGGCGAGTGCTGATATCGTGGTTTATATAGGTTGCGGGGAAAGAGGGAACGAGATGACCGATGTTTTAATAGAGTTCCCAGAGCTTACGGACCCAAAGTCTGGGGAGCCTCTTATGAAGAGAACAATACTTGTTGCTAATACTTCTAACATGCCAGTTGCGGCGAGAGAGGCTTCTATTTATACAGGTATAACCATGGCTGAGTATTATCGAGATATGGGATATGATGTGGCTTTGATGGCTGATTCTACTTCGAGATGGGCGGAAGCTTTAAGGGAGATCTCTGGGAGACTTGAGGAGATGCCAGGTGAGGAGGGTTATCCAGCCTACTTGGGGACAAGGTTGGCCTCCTTTTATGAAAGAGCAGGTAAGGTTGTATGCTTGGGCAAAGATAACCGCATAGGGTCTATAAGCGTTATAGGAGCTGTTTCCCCACCAGGTGGAGACCTTTCTGAGCCTGTTACTCAAAACACTTTAAGGGTTGTTAAGGTTTTCTGGGGGTTGGATGCTGAGCTTGCTTATCAAAGACATTTCCCTGCTATAAACTGGCTAAATAGTTATTCTCTCTATATGGATGAGCTTGAGGAGTATTGGAGGAGAGAAGTTGGGGATGAGTGGGTTGAGATAAGGAAAGAGGCGATGAAGCTTCTTGAGGAGGAAGCCGAGCTTAAGGAGATAGTCAGGCTCGTAGGTATAGATGCATTGTCCAGGGAAGATAGACTTAAGCTCCTAGCTGCGAAGTCCATAAGAGAGGATTTTCTTCATCAAAGTGCCTTTCATGAGATAGATACCTATACATCCTTTGCAAAACAATATAGGATGCTTAAGGTAATAATGGAGTTTTATAGGCTTGCTCAGGATGCCCTTAAGAGAGGGGCTTCCCTTAGAGATATAGAGAGGATGGAGGTTCTTGAGGATATGGCGCGCATGAAGTATATACGGGAGGACAATCTTGAGAGGTTTAATGAAATTGAGGAGAAGCTTAGAAAAGAGATATATGCCCTTATCCCTGCAGGGGGTGAATAGACTTGATAAAGGAATATAGAACTATAAGTGGGATCTCGGGTCCTTTAATAATCGTAGAAAAAGTTGCTGACGTTAAATATGATGAGCTTGTTGAGATTCAGCTTGGGAGTGGGGAGATAAGAAGAGGGCGTGTCCTTGAGATTACAACAGATAAGGCTTTGGTTCAGGTCTTTGAGGGGACTAGTGGGCTGGATATCAGAGATGCAAAGGTGAGGTTTCTTGGCAAGGCGTTGGAGCTTCCAGTAAGTAGGGATATGCTTGGCAGGATATTTGATGGTTCTGGAAAGCCTATAGATGGAGGTCCTGAGATTATTCCTGAGAAGAGGCTTGATATAAATGGAAACCCAATAAATCCATATTCTCGTGATTACCCATCTGAGTTCATACAGACAGGAATCTCTACTATAGATGGGATGAATACCTTGGTTAGAGGGCAAAAGCTTCCTATATTCTCTGGAAGCGGGCTTCCTCATTCTAGGATGGCTGCTCAAATAGCGAGGCAAGCTAAGGTATTGTCTTCGGAGGAGAAGTTTGCTGTGGTGTTTGCTGCTATGGGTATAACTTTCGGGGAAGCTAACTTCTTTATAGAGGATTTCAATAGGACAGGAGCTATAAAGAGAGCAGTTATGTTTATAAACTTAGCCGATGACCCAGCTATAGAGCGTATAGCAACGCCTCGTTTAGCTCTAACTGCTGCTGAGTATTTGGCCTTTGACCTTGATATGCATGTCTTGGTTATACTTACAGATATGACTAACTATTGTGAGGCTCTTAGAGAGATATCCGCTGCAAGGAAGGAAGTTCCAGGAAGGAGAGGCTATCCTGGCTATCTATATACTGATCTTGCTACCATGTATGAGAGAGCCGGTAGAATAAAGGGGAAGAAGGGATCTATAACCCAGATCCCCATATTGACCATGCCCGAAGATGATAAAACCCATCCTATACCTGACCTTACTGGTTATATAACCGAGGGACAGATAATATTGAGTAGAGAGTTGCACAGAAAGGGCATATATCCTCCAGTTGATGTTCTTCCATCACTCTCGCGCCTTAAGGACAAGGGGATAGGTCCTGGAAAGACAAGGGAAGATCACGCGGATCTTTTGAACCAGTTATTTGCAGCTTATGCGAGGGGGAGAGAGGCAAGGGAGCTTGCGATAATACTTGGTGAAGGGGCTTTAACCGAGGAGGATAGGGCTTTCGTTAGATTTGCAGATGAGTTCGAAAACAGGTATGTTATGCAGGGAGAGTATGAAGATAGAAGTATAGAGCAAACACTTGATCTGGGTTGGGAGCTTCTTTCTATGCTTCCGGTGAAGGAACTTAAGAGGGTAAGAGACGAATTTAAAGAGAAGTATCTTAAACCTAGGGTGAGGGAAAAGAGCTATGAAGCTGCGAGTTAACCCTAATAGGATGGAGCTTCTCCGCCTAAGGCGGAGGCTTGCTATAGCTAGAAGGGGGCATAAGCTCTTAAAGGACAAACAAGATGCTTTGATAAAACAGTTTATAGCTTTAGTTAAGGAAAATAAGGAGTTAAGGGAAGAAGTGGAGAGGGAGCTTCAGTCTGCTTATTTAAACTTCATTGGTGCGCGAGCGGTTATGAGTGGTAGGAGCTTGGAGGAAGCTCTTTTAATCCCTGGCATAAGATCCTACCTTAAGGTTGGTAAGGTGAATCTGATGAGCGTTTTCGTGCCGAGGTTTGACTTTATGCAGGAGGGTGATCCGGCTAATTACGGTTTTTGGGAGACTTCTGGGGAACTTGATGCTGCTCTTTATTCCTTTATTAAACTCTTACCGAAGCTCATAAAGCTTGCGGAGATGGAAAAAGCTGTGATTCTCCTTGCTGATGAAATAGAAAGGACCAGGAGAAGAGTCAACGCTCTGGAGTATGTATTAATTCCTCAGCTTGAGGAGACAATATCTTTCATAACCATGAAGCTTGATGAGGTGGAGAGGGCTGCCTTAACGAGGCTTATGAAGATAAAAGAGATAGTGAGGAAGCATTGAATTAGGGGGGTCTATTCTATGGCTGAGAGAAGCGTTTTCATAGCAGATACGGCGAAGATCATCGGTGATGTTAGACTTGGGGATAGGGTTAGTATATGGTTTGGTGCAGTTTTAAGGGCTGATCTTGCGCCTATAATGATTGGAGACATGACTAATGTTCAGGACAATGTAGTTATTCATGTGGATAAAGGTGTTCCAACGATCTTGGGTAAGGGGGTTACGATTGGACATTCTGCGATTATCCATGCTTGCAATATTGGAGATTATTCCCTTATAGGTATGGGAGCGATATTACTTGATGGGTGCTCTATAGGTGATCATACGATAATAGCTGCGGGGACGGTTGTAACGCCTGGTAAGGAGATTCCCCCAGGCGTTCTCGTTATGGGTGTTCCAGGTAAGGTTGTGAGAGAACTCACAGATGAAGAGAAAAAAGAGCTTGAGGAGCACGCTTTAAATTACTGGGAGCTTGCTAAGACCTATTTAACGCGTTGATAGAAAAACGGCTTAATTGATTTTAATCCCATCTCCTTATATCCAAAGATCTGTTCCGTGTTTCCTACCATGAGAACACCTCCGATGCGGAGGGCATCCCTAAATTTATAATATAACTTTTCTTTCACATCCTTTTCGAAATATATAACGACATTTCTGCATAAGATTAGGTCAAAGTCCCTGTCGAAAGGATCGTTTAAGAGATCATGCTTTTTGAACTCAACCCTCTCTTTGATGGATGGAATTACTTCGTATAAGTTTTCCTTTTTTCTGAGGAAATACTTCTCAAGCCTTTGAGGATGAACGTTTTGAAGCTGCTTTATATCGTATATGCCTAGCTTGGCTTTATCTAAAGCGGTTTGATCTATATCTGTGGCTAGAATGGGAGGAAACTTTTTTATTTTGAGATCTTCAAAGATTATTGCGAGAGAATAAGGTTCTTCACCCGTAGCACAGCCCGCACTCCATGCTTTTATTGATTTGTCCTCTCGCATCACAAGTGGGATGATTTCTTTCTCAAGGATCTCAAAGCGCTCCGGATTTCTGAAAAACTCAGAAACGTTTATTGTAAGGTAGTCTAAAAAGGCTTTGTATTTGTCTTTATCAAGCTTTATAAGATTGAGAAGTTCATCGTAGCTATTTATGTTCCATCTTTTCATGAACATATGGACCCTCCGATGGATCTGATGTTTATAAAAGTTTAGGTCTATTCCGGAGATGTCTAAGAACTTTTTCTTAAATTCTTCATATTCCTTAGGAAAAGAAGAGAAATCCTCGATCGCCATTCCTCATACCCTCCCAAACTAGTTTTTCGTACAAGATTATAACATTTTCTTTGCTGGCAATCTATGGTTTCTTAGGATAAAATTTCATTTAGTATATTAGGCAAGGGGGAGGAGAATTTGCACGCTATAGAGAAGATATTAGCGGTTGCTGCAGGTAAGAGTGAAGTTAAAGCGGGAGAGGTAGTTTTTGCGCGTATAGATGTTGCCGAGGTTAATGATCTATACCTTCAGGTGATTAAGTCCTTTTATGAGCTCGGTGATGGAGAGATCGTTATTCCCGAAAAGACGGTGTTTGTCTTTGACCACTACAGTCCTGCGCCTACTATAAGATCTGCGGAAAATCATAAGAAGATGAGAGAATTTTGTAGAGAGAAGGGGATTAAGAACCTGTTTGATATTGGAGAAGGAATATGTCATCAGGTTTTAGTTGAAGGAGGATTCGTTGGGCCTGGTAAGGTAGTTATAGAGACCGACTCTCATGCGACCACTTTGGGTGCATTAGGGGCTTTTGCTACAGGTGTTGGGTCTACCGATTTAGCTATAGCATTAAAGACAGGGCGTCTTTGGTTTAAAGTTCCAGAGGTTATAAAAATAGAGATTAAAGGGAAGCTTCCTGTGGGGGTTATGGCTAAAGATATAATCCTTCACATTTTAGGGAGGTTAAAGCAGGATTTTGCTATATACAAGGCCATCGAGTTTAATGGAGGGGTTGTTCGGGCTCTTTCTATGGATGAAAGATTTGTTCTATGTAACATGGCGGTGGAAATGGGGGCTAAAACGGCATATATACAGCCTGATTCCAGCACTTATAACTACCTAATGGGGCTAGGTTGTGATATAAGCGTATTTAGTGAATACCAGACAGACAGTGACTATATTTATTCTGCTAAGTATGAGTTTGATGTGAGTGATCTTACTCCTCAAGTAGCCTTGCCTGGAAGCGTTGATAATGTAGTAAGTGTGAGTGATTGCGAAGGTATAAAGGTAGACCAGATTTTCGTTGGAACTTGTACGGGTGGTAGGTTAAATGACATTAGAGTGTTAGCTGAGGTCCTTGATGGTGAGAAGGTCAGCGAATGCACAAGATTAATAGTTATCCCTGCATCTAAGAGGATTTTTATGGAAGCATTGAAGAAAGGATATGTAGAAAAGCTTCTTAAGGCAGGTGCAGTTTTTTCGACCCCAGGTTGTGGACCATGCTTAGGAGCTCATGAGGGGGTTTTAGCCTCCGGTGAAAGGTGCATTTCCACCTCTAGCAGAAATTTTCCTGGTAGGATGGGTAGCCCTGATGCCCAGATATATCTTTCTTCTCCATTAGTTGCTGCCTACTCTGCTATTTATGGTAGGATAACTAATCCCTTGCACTTTATATAATTTTAGGAGGATGATCAGGTATGGATGTTATAGAAGGTATAGCCTTCGTTTTTGGTGATAATGTGGACACAGATCAGATTTACCCTGGAAGATACTTGGATTTGTCTGATCATAGAGAGATAGCGTTACATGCTATGGAGGGGATTGATCCAGATTTTGTCAAAAAAGTTTCTCAGTTGGTTGAGATAGGGCCTGTTGTAGTGGCTGGGAGAAACTTCGGTTGTGGTTCATCAAGAGAACATGCAGTCATTGCTCTTAAAGAGATAGGAGTAAGGGCTATCGTTGCCAAATCCTTTGGAAGGATATTTTACAGAAATGCATTGAATCAAGGGTTGCTCCTTTTAGATGTGCCTGAACTTAAGCTTAACGAGATAAGGGGTGGTGCGAAGGTTTCAATCTTTCTTAGGGAAGGGAGTTTGTTTTTCGATGGAATTTTAAGCTTTCGCTTTAAAGTTCCTAGTGAAAGCTTTCTGAGATTGATTGAGGAAGGAGGAGTCATATCTTATATTAAAAAGTATGGCAAGTTGGAATTTTGAGAAAGGCTAAAGTGTATATTTGCTGCTTTAGTTTAGTTTTATCTTGCTTTGTGTAGGAAAGTTGGACTAATATTTTTGTAATTGACAAAGTTTTAATAATGAGTTATTATAATAAAAGGAGGGAACGAAAGTGAATAAGATAACTAGAGAGGATGCTCTAAAGCTCGTAGAAAAGTATGTTTCTGATATCAATATGAAGAAGCACCTTTTAGCGGCTGAATCTGTTATGAGAGCCTTAGCTAAGAGGTTTGGTGAGGATGAAGATAAGTGGGGTTTAACTGGTTTACTTCATGATGTGGATTATTTGGAGACGAAGTCAGATTTTAGAAGGCATGGCTATAGAAGTGTTGAAATAATAAAGAACGAGGGGTATGACCTTCCTGAGGATATGGCCCGTGCAATAATAGCTCACGCCTGTCATCCAGAGTTGCTACCCCAGACCCTGTTGGACAAGGCCTTGTATGCCGTAGATCCTCTTACAGGGCTTATAGTTGCAGCAGCATTAATACATCCTACCAAAAAGTTAAGCTCGATAGACACTAGCTTTATTCTGAAAAGATTTAAGGAGAAGAGGTTTGCGGCTGGTGCGAATAGAGAGCAGATAAAAAGCTGTGAGAGTTTTGGGATAACCCTAGAGGAGTTTATAGATATTGGTTTTAAAGCGATGCTTAATATATCAAAGGAGTTGGGATTATGAGACTTGACGTAACTGTTTTAGTTGAAAATAAGGTCGATAGATTGCCCTATGGAGCCATCGGTAAGCATGGTTTGTCTATCCTTTTGGAGACAGAAGACGGCTTTAAGATCCTTTACGATACTGGGCCTCAATGGGAAGCTCTCGTCCATAATGCTCTTCTTTTGGGTAAAAGCTTGAAGGACATCGATGCAATAGTTGTATCTCATGGTCACCACGATCACGGAAATGATCTAATTCCCATTTTGGATTATATAGGCAGAGATGGAATACCAATATTTATTCATCCCTTAGCTTTCAATCGGAAGGCTGATATAAAGATGAACTCTGATAAGAAAGACCTGCTTGATATGAAGGTTGATTTAAGGCTCTCTTATACTCCTTTACTCGTCTATAAGGGTATTTGGTTTTCTGGGAGCGTTCCCCGAAGAGATGGAAATCCTGTGCATCCAGTTAGGAACGATAAGGGCGAAGTTATTGACGAGGTATTGGATGATACATCCTTATATATTTTAGGAGAAAAAGGGATAATAATATTAACAGGCTGTGGGCATAGTGGTGTCATAAATATTATTGAGCATGCCAAGGAAGTTCTTGGGGTTGATCGAGTTTATGCGATAATAGGAGGCTTTCATGGTATCGGGCAACCTAAAGGGTACTTGGAAAGGACTGTGTCCTTTCTAGCAAGTGAGGAAGCCGAGATTTTAGGACCATGTCATTGTTCAGGGCCTTTGGTTCATTCCCTTTCCCAATTTCCGGGTTTTATAGATGTAAGGGTGGGAACATCCATAAGCTTTGAATTGTAAGTCTGAGGGATCATGGTTTGGATGGTAAGATTCATAGTAGCATTTATTGCAATTTTAAGCTTTATTTCATCAGCGTTTGGAGGGAAGGTTTATCTTTCGCTCCTTACGGGAAACCCCGGGGGAACCTATTATCCTATAGGTAACGCTATAGCCGGTTTGATTAACAAGTACGTTCCAGAAGTTTACGTTATAGTTGAAACAGGAAATGCATCAGTTTCTAACTGTACCTTGGTAGGTAGTGGGGAAGCTGAAATGGCTTTTGCTCAAAATGATGTCGTTAATTGGGCTTATACGGGCGCCTTTATCTTTAGTAAGCCTTTTGCTAACATTAGGGTTTTAGCTTCCCTTTATCCAGAGGCCTTTCATTTTGTAACCCTAAAGTCCTCAGGGATTAAAGATATTTATGGCTTGAAGGGGAAAAGAGTAGCAGTTGGTGAGGTGGGAAGTGGAACTGAGATAAATGCTAGGCTTATCCTTGAAGAGGCTGGCTTATCGTACAAGGATATAGACGTTAACTACCTGGAATATAGTGTTGCTATTCAGAGGATGAAGGAAGGCAAAATCGACGCATTTTTTTATACTGTGGGTTATCCAGCTGTGGTAATCGAAGAGCTAGCTTCAACAAAGGAGATTAGCATTCTTTCTCTAAGTGAGGATCTTATAAAGAAGATAGGTAAAAAGTACCCTTGGCTTAGCAGGCATGTTATTCCAGCGAAGACTTATAAGTGGCAAGAAGAAAACATTTTAACTATTTCAGTGATGGCTTTGTGGATTGGAGCTTCTTCCATTCCAGAGGATATAGCTTATAAGATGGTTAAAGGATGCTTCACTCATATAAATGAAACTTATTTCTTTCATCCTAAGATGAGACTTATAACTCTTGATACTGCTCTTGAGGGTGTGACTACTCCCTTACATGATGGAGCTAAGAGCTTTTATAAGGAAAAGGGATTACTTAAATAGGCTTTATCTTTTAATTATTGTCGGATTTTTGTTAGTTTGTGTGGAGAGGTTTTCTTGGGGGTGGGAGGGGGGATGTGTTTCTTTTATAGTTTTATCTGGAGATGGGAAAAGGCTTCTTGTTCCAGTGAGGGATGGGGAAATCATAGTTTTCAAGTTTATCCATTCTTATAATCTTGCTTGGGTTGAGGATTACCTGCTCTTGTTTAAAGGTTGTTTGTATGTAGTTAAGAGTGGAGCTTTTGGAGAGGATGTGAGGATTAAGGAAAGGGAAAAAGGGAAGACTGATCTGGGTTTAGATCTTGGCTTATTATCTTGCGGATCCCTTGATAGGTTACCTGATCCTTTATATATAAGGGTAAGTTCAAAATATGAAACTACCCTTTTAGTTCATGGTGTTGTTTACAGGTTGTTTGAAATATTTGGAGATGGGTCTGTAGTTAAACTTAGCGTCAGCAGAAGGGGTGATTAGATGTATAGGATCTTAAAGTGTTAGTAGTTAAAGGTGGTGGGAGAGGTGAAAAATTCTCTCAACGAAATAAGAAAGATAGTAGAAGCTCATCTGGGAGAAAAGGTAAAGGTAAGAGCTAATAAAGGGAGAAAAAGGGTTGAAGAGAAATATGGGATAATAGAGGAGACTTATCCATGTCTTTTCACTATTAAAGTTATAGAGGCGGGGCATAAGGTTTCCTATAGCTATGTTGAACTTCTAACAAGAGAGGTAGAAGTTGAGCTTTGTTCCACTCAGCAGAAGTTGCTTTAAAAGAGGAAGCGTTTGCAAAGGTAAATCTTGGATTATGGGTTTTGGGGAAGAGGGAAGACGGATATCATGAGATATGTAGCTTTATGCACGAGATATCCCTGAAGGATGAGCTTTTTTTCTGGAATAGCAAAGATATTGAGGTTTTTGTGGAAGGGGAGAATGTTGAGGGGGAGAATATAGTTAGGAGAGCCCTTTTAAATCTTAAGGATGTTCTAAGAGTTAGGCGAGGTGTGACGGTTCTTTTACGCAAGAAGGTTCCTTTAAAAGCTGGTTTAGGGGGAGGAAGCTCTGACGCAGCAGCTGCTATTAAAGGGGTCTTAAAGTTGTGGAATATAAGTGTGGATGAAGAGCTTATATTTAAAGTTGCTTCAGAGTTAGGTAGTGATGTTCCTTTCTTCATTAGAGGCGGGTTTAGCTTCTGCTATGGTAGAGGGGAGCGGGTAAAGCAATTACCCTTTTCGTTAAGTGAAAAGTTAAGCGTTTTGCTCGCTATACCTCCTTATGGATTAAGTACGCGTGAGGTTTATGGCTGGTTAACTCCTCCTTATGCAGATCCCTTTAGCGTTGAGCCCTTTTTAAGGGCTTTTAGGGAGCTTGATTGGCAGTTTCTGAGGAAAAGGCTTAAAAATGATTTGGAAAGGGTTGTCTTTGAACGTTGTCCTGATCTTAGGATGCTAAAGGAGAGGTTTTTGGAAATGGGAGCTAAAATTTCTTTAATGTCGGGGAGCGGGTCTACTGTCTTTGCCATCTTTGACGATGTCAGTTTTAATCCATCTGACTTCCGGGACTTTTTAGAGAGAAAATTTAAGTTCATCGTTACAACTTTTAAGGGAGGCACCTCCTGTTGAGAGCTAGATTAAAGCTAAAAAGAGCTTTTGTCTTTGCTATAATCTTTTTATTGCTTTTTACTGATTTGGTTTTTTCTCTTACTGTAGAGGTTTACTTTAGTCCTAAAGGAGGTTGTGAGAGAAGGATTACGGAGCTAATATCTTCTGCTAAGCATTCTATAGATATAGCTATGTACACTTTCACAAATAGTCGGATAGCGTGGGCTTTGGTCAAGGCTTACGAACGAGGTGTCAGGGTTAGGGTTCTTCTTGATGGGCAACAGGCAAGTGATAAATACTCTAAGGGGACTTTCCTAAGTAAGAGGGGTATTTTTGTAGTTTATGATAGGATGCCTGGCTTGATGCATAACAAGTTCTGTATCATAGATGATAAAATAGTCATAACGGGGAGTTATAATTGGACAGCCACAGCAGAGGAAAAGAACGAGGAAAACCTTCTCGTGATTCATGATTATAATGTAGCTAAGGTTTATAAGGAGAGATTTAACTATTTACTTAAGCTTAATGTTCCCTGGTGGAAAAGAATATTTCAGTGATCTTGAACTGGTAAAAAGCCAGCTCGGAAGAAACATAACTGGCTTTTTAAAAGTTGCCAAGAGGTGTAGATGGGGGTATCCCCAGGTGATTATGTGCTATCCCTTGAATAAAGGTAGGCCTTTTCCTACGCTTTATTGGTTAACTTGTCCCTACTTAAATAAGCATGTTGGAGAGCTTGAAAGCAAAGGGAAGATAGAGGAGTTTGGTAGATTGGCCCTTCATGACTCGGATTTTGGAGAAGAGCTTAGGCAAGCGCATAGAGAATATGCAAGTGAGAGGTTTTCTTTGTTGGGCGTGGGAGTAAGAAAACATCTAGAGGAAAGGTTTCCTTCTTACCTAGAGGTGATAAGGAGTAGGGGGATAGGCGGTGTAGTTGAAAGTTGTGGTGTGAAATGTCTACACGCTCATCTTGCCTACTATTTAGTTGGTGGGAGAACACCGGTAGGGAGGGCAGTAGTTAATTTGCTTTTGGGTCTTGAATGCCTTGACATGCCTAAATGTGCTGTGATAGAATTTTGCAAGCGATTTCGGGACCATAATAAGGGGGGTTAGATGAAGGATGTACGCTATTATTGAGTTAGGTGGTAAACAGTATGTTGTTGAAAAAGGAAGCGTCATCAAGGTTGAGAAGCTCGATGTTCCTGAGGGAGGAGAGTTTGAAGTGGATAAGGTGTTGTTCATAAAAAGGGATGGGGAGAGTATTATAGGTAGTCCATACGTTGAGGGAGTGAAGGTCAAAGCTAGAGTCGTGGAACATGGTAAAGATGGAAAGGTTATAATATTTAAGTATAAGAGGAAGAAAAATTACAGGAGGAAGAGGGGACACCGTCAGCCCTTTGTGAAAATAGAGGTTAAGGATATTCTATCCGCTTAGTAGCTTATGCTTGGAATTTTCTTGCATTGTGCTAAAGGACGAGGCCGTCTTTTAGCTGAGGGACATACTGGTTATGCAGAAGAGGGTAAAGATATAGTATGTGCTGGTGTATCTGCTCTGCTTCAAACTTTTCTTTTATGGCTTATTGAGGAGTATAATGATAAGATAAGATTTGAAAAGAAGAAAGGTTTTTTAGATGTGGATTTTCCCCTGGACGATAGGATAAATCTTGTCTTAAAAGTTCTTTGGAAGGGTTTAAAAGAGATAGAAAAGGTGTATTCCCCTTATGTGAGATGTAAGGAGGTGATAGAGGAATGATTGATCTTCAGCTCTTTGCTCACAAGAAAGGTGGCGGAAGCTCTCAAAATGGGAGAGATAGCTGTGGTAAGAGATTAGGTGTTAAAAGATATGATCTGCAGTTTGTTAGGGCGGGAAACATCATAGTTCGTCAAAGGGGCACGAAGGTCCATCCGGGTAAGAATGTGGGGATAGGTGATGACTTTACTTTATACGCTTTGATAGATGGTTATGTTAAGTTCGAAAGATTAGGTAAGAATAAGAAGAAAGTTAGTGTTTACCCCGAACCCGTTTTCGCCCAATGATAGATAGAGCTAAGATATATGTAGAGGGAGGAAAAGGTGGCAACGGTTCGATAAGCTTCAGAAAAGAGAAATATGTACCTCGTGGTGGTCCCGATGGAGGGGATGGTGGAAAAGGGGGGGATGTCATAGTGGAAGTGGATCCCTCCCTTTCTACTTTATTGGATTTTCAGCACAAGAGGCATTTTAAGGCTGGTGATGGGAAGCCTGGTAGCAGTAAGAATAGGAAAGGTAAGGATGGGGAGGATGTTGTAGTAAAGGTTCCACCAGGTACGGTAGTTAGGGATGCTGAAACCGGAAAAGTTATGGCTGATTTAGTTGAACCGGGCGAAAGGTTCATAGTGGCTAAAGGGGGTAGAGGAGGGTACGGAAACGCTCACTTTAAGTCTCCCACCAATCAGGCCCCTAGAATAGCTGAGAAGGGAGAGAAAGGAGAATCTCGCTGGATAATTCTTGAGTTAAAAGTTATAGCTGATATTGGAATAATAGGTATGCCTAACGTTGGAAAGTCTACCCTTATATCTAAGCTTTCGAATGCGAAACCTAAGATCGCTGATTATCCTTTCACGACGATTTCACCAGTCCTTGGGGTTATGGAGATTGAGGGAGGGAACAAAATAGTATTAGCTGATATTCCAGGCTTAATAGAAGGTGCTCATATGGGTAAGGGTTTGGGAATCGATTTCTTAAGACACATAGAGAGAACTAAGCTACTTGTTCATGTTGTAGATATGTCTCTACCCGTGGAAGATGTAGAGAGAAACTTTGATAAGGTAATGGAAGAGTTAAAGCTTTACTCTGATAAGCTTCTTCTTAAACCCCAAATAGTTGTTGGCAACAAGCGGGATATAGTTTTTGAGGAAGGAAAAGTAGAGTCTCTTAAGGGGCTGTTTGAAAGCAAAGGTTATCTTTTTGTTGCAGTTTCGGCTCTTAGAGGAGATGGCTTAAATTTTCTCAGAGATGTTTTGATTGGCAAGGTTAAGGAGCTTCCGAAGGATATCCCTCGAGAAAAGGTAGACTATGTTCCTCAGATTAGACCGCTTAGAGTTTACAAAGAAGGGGAGATTTTTGTAGTAGAAGGAGATGAGGTTGAAAGGCTTGTTTCGATAACCATTTTTGAGAGCGAGGAGGCCCTGCTTAGGTTCCAAAAAGAGATGAGGAGAATTGGCCTGGAGGAGAAGCTTAAGGAGCTTGGTATAAGAGAGGGAGATACTGTTAGAATAGGTGATATAGAGTTCGAATACAAAGAGGGGTAGATATGAGGAGAATAGGAATCATGGGTGGAACTTTCGATCCCATACATTATGGGCACCTAATAGCAGCTGAGGAGGTGAGACAGCTCTTTTCTTTGGAAAAAGTTATATTCATTCCTGCTAAGATACCCCCGCATAAAGTTGGGGTCCAGATGAGCGATCCTGAGGATAGATACATGATGGTCTTTTTAGCCACATTAGATAATCCCTATTTTGAGGTTTCAAGGATAGAAATAGAGAGAGAAGGGATATCCTATAGCGTGGATACAGTAAAGCAGCTTAGGAAGGATTTAGATGAGGAGGTGGAAATGTTTTTCATCACAGGTATGGATATTGTTCTGGATCTTCAAAGCTGGAAGAGTCCTAAAGAGCTTTTGAGCTTGTGCAGATTTATAGCTGTTACAAGGTCGGGTTATTCTTTGAGTCTTCTTAAGGAGAGATTGCCTCAAGAATTTCTAGAAAAGATAGATGTAGTTGAGATACCTTCGCCTCCGATTTCATCCACTGAGATAAGAAATAGAGTTAAGGTGGGAAAGAGCATTAGGTATCTTGTCCCATCTTTGGTGGAAAATTATATTAAGAGAAGAAGACTTTATTTGATATAATGTTTTCGGGATGAGGACATGTTGGTGATTAGATCGATGCTTGAGTCAAGGTTGACTTTTATTGTTTTAGCTTTAATAGGAGTTCTGATTGGTGGTATCATTAGATTTTACAGCTTTATGAACCCTGATATTAAAGCTGTTAAGGCATCTTTGGCACAGAATGAGGCGAAACCCATTAATATCCTGTTCGTTGGGATAGATAGCGTGGAGGGATCTCATAGAGCTGACGCTATGGCCTTGATAAGCCTTGATCTAACTGATAGAAGGATAAGTGTTCTTTTTGTTCCTCGAGATACGAGGGTTCGCATCCCCGATAGGGGATGGACAAAGATTAATCATGCTTATGCTTATGGAGGTATTAGCCTACTAAAGAAAACCTTAGAGGAGTTTCTGGGTATCGCTATTGATCATTATATAACTATAGATTATACGGGTTTTGTGAGGCTGGTTGACCTTTTAGGAGGTGTGGAGCTTTATATTGAGAAGGATATGAAGTATTCTGATAGGTGGGCTGGCTTTTATATTAATTTAAGGAAAGGATTCCAAACTTTGGATGGAAATAAGGCTTTACAATATGTAAGGTATAGAAATGATCCAGAAGGAGATATAGGGAGGATAAGGAGGCAGAAGAAGTTCATAGAAGCTGTTGTGAATAAGTTGAGGGGTCAGGATATAGCTGGGAGGCTTCCATCCCTTGCGATAGAGGCTATCAAGTTTCTTAAAACGGATTTAGCACCTGAGCAGATAATGTATTTGGTATCTTTCTTCAAAGGTTTCGATTTATCTAGTGTTAGGTGGGAGATGATACCTGGACAGCCAGGGTATATAGATGGGGTGTCCTATTGGTTACCTGATTTGGAAAAGCTTGAGGGTATCAAAAGGTGGATTTTGTTGGGAGAGAAAGCTAGGGTTGATGAAGTAGGTAAGGAAATTACAGTGGAGGTTCTAAATGGTAATGGTATCTATGGAGCAGCTTCAAAGGTTAGTAAAATATTGGAAGGGTATGGTTATAAGGTTATTCAGATAGGAAATGCTGATAGGCTCAATTATTCTATAACCAAGGTCGTGGATAACACAGGTGCAAATCCCGATGTAGCAAAGAAGATAGTTGAGATACTAGGTTACGGTGTTTTCTCTAGTGAGAAAAGGAATGTGGAAGCATCGGTTACTATCATCTTAGGAAGGGATATGAAAGAATGATAGCGTCGGAAGAACTTATGAGAATGATAGTTCATGTTTTAGAGCAGCATAAAGGAGAAGATATAACTGTCTTGGATCTAAGGGAACTAACCTATGTGACGGACTTCTTCGTAATATGTAGTGGGCGTTCTGAGGTTCATGTTGATGCTCTTGCTGAGGAATTGGAGTTTGAGCTTAAGAAAAATGGGATCTTTGCTTGGGGAGTTGAAGGAAAGAGGGGAGGAAGGTGGATACTTCTGGATTATGGAAGTGTAGTTGTCCATATCTTTACGCCAGAGGGAAGGATGTTTTTTGATCTTGAGAGGATATGGAATCAAGCTAAGAGAGTAGAGATATAGGTCGATGACCCTAAGAATTGAAGTGGTGAAGGAAATTAGAGAAATATATGAGTCCATTCTAAGTGAAATTTTGGTGCGGGAGGCTTGTTTTAAGAATTTATGGCTTTATGGTAGTGAAGAGGATTTGTTTAAGGAGTTGGTCTTTTGTTTGTTGACACCGCAGTCTAAAGCTGAGGTTTGTTGGGATAGGGTTGAACAGTTGAATAGTGAGGGATTGCTTTTAAGAGGTGGTTATGAGGAGATAGTAAGTGTGCTTAGGGGGGTTCGCTTTAGGCGTGCTAAAGCTCGTTATATTTTGGAGGCTCGAGACAAGTTTTTGGTTGATGGAGTTTTAACGGTGAGGCAGGTATTGAGGTCCTTTTCAGATGTCTTTAGCTTGAGAGATTGGTTTGTTGCCAGTCTTCGTGGAATGGGATATAAGGAGGCAAGTCACTTCCTGAGGAACATCAGTTTAGGGAGCGAGTTTGCTATACTTGATAGGCATGTGCTTAAAAGCATGCTAAGGTTTGATATAATTGATTACTTACCCAAAACGCTTTCTAGGGCTAGGTATATTAGTCTTGAGAGAAGTTTAAGGAATTTCTCCTTAGAGGTGGGTATCCCTATATCTCATCTAGATTTCGTTTTTTGGTATAGGGAAAGCGGAAGGATATTTAAGTAAGTCTTGAAAGGTGGGATAGATTTGGAAAAAGTCAGAGATATCCTTAGGAGTAGAGGGATAAACCCCTCTTATCAGCGCATGAGAATATTTGAGTATCTTCAAGGAAACAAATCTCATCCCACGGTAGACATGATTTATGATGCTTTAATCTCAGATATCCCAACTCTTTCAAAAACTACGATCTATAATACTTTAAAGCTTTTCGCAGAGAAAGGTATCGTTAGTCTTTTGATAATCGATCAGGTTGAACTGAGAGTTGATCCTAATATTGCCCCTCATGCTCATCTGTTGTGTGTTAAATGTGGCAGGATATACGATATAGAGCTTAGTGACGAATACTTTAAGGATATTAGAGATGTAGGAAACAAAGAAGGACACTTAATTAATGAGGTTTGGGTATCTCTACGTGGCGTGTGTAAAAATTGTGCTGAGGATAGGTCTTGAACATAGGAACTTGCTTCGAAAATATTTTAAGATTTTAGTTGATACCCTCTTGACTTTCTGATTTTTCATGCTTATATTATTTATAAGATTTTTAGGTGAGGGGAGTTAAAGTGAAGGGTTTTTTGAGGAGAGGGAGACGAGGAGTTTGGGTTTTTAAATCGAATAATTGGTGGTGGCAGGTGCTGTAGGGCACCTGCCACCCATGGTGTTTTTTTAGTTAATTAAGCCATGGAGGCAGGTCCCGACGAGGGAAGGTGCCTCCATGGCTTTCTTTTTACTAATAGGGAGCCCTGGAGGGCTCCCTAAAACTTTTAAAGGGGGTGTTTCGTATGAGTTTGGGTGTCGTTATGGGGTATGTGCTAGCTCTCACCTTCTTAGTTGGTGGTGTGATTTACGCTTTGAGAGGGGGTAAAGAGGTATGAGTTACATTATAGCTTTATCTGTTTATATCTTAGCTATGCTTATCATAGGGTTTATAAGCTACAGAAGGGAAGGAGAGAGAGGCTATTTTTTAGCTGAGGGGAAGCTCGGTCCTTGGCTTGTATCTATATCATTCTTTGCGACTTACTTTAGTACAAGTGCTCTTCTAGGGGGTGGTGGTTCTGGATATATATTCGGTTTTGGTTGGAGCGCTTATCTTACCATGTTTCATGTTTTGTTTGCAGTTTTGTCTTGGGTTGTAGTTGCTCCTAGGCTCAAGGAGTTTGTTCAGGAAAAGGGGATTTTGACCATACCTGAATTTTTCCTGGCGAGATATAATAGTAGAGCATTACAGGTAATATCATCTTTGGTAGTTTTGATTTTCTTTGAATTTTATATGATATCTATATATAAGGGTTCCTCAAACCTGCTTCAGGTAATGATGGGAATCCCTTATGAGTATGGTATTTTCTTAGTTGCCCTTCCTGTGATAGCTTATACTTCTATAGGTGGATTTAGAGCTGTTGTCTTAACCGATTTTGTGCAAGGGATTATACTTTTATTTGGAGCTCTCTCTCTATTTGGTGCCTTGGTTTATAAAATGGGAGGGATTTCAGCAGGACTGGAGGCTTTAAGCAAGGTTACCCTGCCCGGAGGTGTTTCTGGTAAAGCTCTTATGGTTTTGGGAGGTTATGGACCTCCTCCTATACTTAAGTCGGGCATGATGATCCCCTTCTTGCTAAGCTTAACTTTTGCAATAAGTGTAGCTCAGCTTTCAAGCCCTCAGCTTATTATAAGGTTCTATGCTGCAAGGGATAAGGAGGTTATAAGGAAGGGGATGTTTTTGACTCCGATTCTTATAGGAGTTTTTGCTGCTACCGTTTTTTCTATAGGTCCGTTTGCACATCTTTTTGTTCAGGGACTTAAGGATCCTGATTTAGTCGTTCCGATGCTTGTTCAGAAACTATTTCCAGGGACCTTTGCTTCCTTAATTCTGGTCGCTGCTTTGGCTGCAGCTATGTCAACAATAAATTCGAACCTCATGGTTTTAGCAAGCTCCCTAGTTAAGGACATACTCGGTTTACGAAACGTAACTTTAGCTCGTATTTCGGTAGTTTTCTTGGGTTTAATATCTCCTATCTTAGCTCTCAATCCCCCTGGTATTATAGTAACTATAATTGGTTCTGCTTTCTCTGTAATTACATCAGCCTTTCTTGTACCTTTGCTTTTCGGGCTTTATTCCAAGCATCCATCAAAGGGAGGTGCAATTCTTTCTATGGTAGGTGCGGTAGTAACGTGTATGGTGTGGGAGGCTTTCTTCTATAAGAAATTCTTCATATATAGCGTTGTTCCTGGTTTGATGATGTCGGTTGTATTCTATTACTTAGGGGCCTTACTAACTCGACCGGAAGAGGAAGCAGTAACGTCATCTACCTCGTTATGAGGTAGATGACGTTATTTTTATGCGTTGTGAAACTCCTTGTATTTCAATATAATTTTATATGGGGGTTTTTGATTTTTGTTGACAGAAGTTCTCTTCGCTGGTAAAATTGGAAAGGTTTCTTGAAGAAACTCTTTTGAAGGAGGGAGGATTGTGCCTACTGTAAATCAGCTTGTTAGAGAGGGACGGAAACCTAAGAAGAGCAAGTCTAAGGTTCCTGCTCTTCAGGGTTGTCCTCAGAAAAGAGGGGTTTGTACAAGAGTTTACACGGTAACACCTAAGAAGCCGAACTCAGCTTTGAGGAAAGTTGCGAGGGTTAGGCTTACTAATGGTATAGAGATTACAGCTTATATTCCAGGAATAGGTCATAACCTTCAGGAGCACTCTGTTGTTCTCGTTAGAGGGGGTCGTGTTAAGGACCTTCCAGGTGTTAGGTATCATATAATACGCGGTGCCTTAGATGCGGCAGGCGTTGAGGGAAGAAAACAATCTCGTTCAAAGTATGGAGTTAAGAGGCCCAAGAAGTAAAGGAGGAGTGTGTTTATAATGCCAAGAAAGGGTAGAGTGGAAAGAAGAACGATTCTTCCTGATCCTGTATATGGTAGTCCTTTGGTTACCAAGTTCATTAATTGCATGATGTGGGATGGAAAGAAGATAGTTGCAGAATGGGTGTTTAATGAGGCTATGAAGATAGTTGAGGAGAAATTGGGGAAGCCTCCTTTAGAGGTTTTAGAAAAGGCGGTTGAGAACGTTAAACCTGTGATAGAGGTTAGACCAAGAAGGGTTGGTGGAGCTACTTACCAGGTTCCTGTTGAGGTTCCTCCTCATAGGCAACTTTCGTTAGCTGTTAGATGGATCATAAACGCTGCGAGGAATAAGAAAGGTAAGCCTATGGCTGAAAAGCTTGCCCAGGAGATAATGGATGCTTATAAGGGAGAAGGGGCGGCAGTTAAAAAGAAGGAAGATGTTCATAGGATGGCGGAGGCTAACCGCGCTTTTGCTCATTACAGATGGTGATCTGAGGGAGGCAAGATGTCGGGAAAAGAAGTATTAGGTAGAGAGTATTCTATTGAAAAGTTAAGGAATATAGGTATAGCGGCTCATATAGATGCGGGTAAGACCACGACAACAGAGCGCATCCTCTTTTACACAGGTCGTGTTCGCCGCATGGGAGAAGTTGATGAAGGAACTGCAACCATGGACTGGATGATACAGGAGCAGGAAAGAGGGATAACTATAACAGCAGCATCTACGACCTGTTATTGGAAGGGATATTGTATAAACATTATAGATACGCCCGGCCATGTGGATTTCACAGTAGAAGTAGAAAGATCTCTTCGTGTTTTAGATGGAGTAGTGGCTCTTTTTTGTGCAGTGGGTGGTGTAGAGCCTCAGTCGGAGACTGTTTGGCGTCAGGCTGATAGGTATCATGTTCCGCGTATAGCTTACGTAAATAAGATGGATAGAATAGGTGCTGATTTTGATTCTGTAGTTGAGCAGATGAGGAAGAAGCTTGGGGCTAACGCAGTTCCGATTCAGATGCCCTTGGGTTCGGAGGAGAGCTTTAGTGGGGTTATAGATCTTGTTAAAATGAAAGCTGTTGTTTATCTTGATGAGCTTGGAACCCAGTATAGGTACGTTGATATTCCTTCGGAGTTGCGGGATAGGGCTTTGGAAAAAAGAGAAGAACTTATAGCTGCGGTTGCAGATTTAGACGACAGTATAGCTGAGAAATATTTGGCTGAACAGCCTATTTCTGAGGAGGAAATTAAAACTGCCCTAAGGAAAGCGACCTTAGAACTTAAGCTTGTTCCCGTTCTCTGTGGTTCTTCTTTTAAGAACAGGGGGGTTCAGCTTCTACTCGATGCTGTGATAGATTATTTGCCGTCTCCCTTAGATATTCCGCCAGTTAAGGGGGTAAATCCTCTTACAAATGAAGTTGAGGAAAGAAAGCCTTTTGATGATGAGCCTTTTGCAGCTTTAGCTTTTAAGGTCATGGTTGACCCTTATGTTGGAAAGCTTGTTTACTGTAGAGTTTATTCTGGAACGATTACCGCTGGCAGTTATATCTATAATGTCACAAAGGACAAGAGGGAGAGAGTATCTCGAATTTTGAGGATGCATGCTAATAAGCGGGAAGATATAAAAGAAGCTGGCCCAGGAATGATCATAGCTATTCCTGCCCTTAAGTTTACTGTAACGGGCGATACTTTAAGCAATCCTGATCATCCTATACTTCTTGAGAAGATGACCTTCCCAGAGCCTGTGGTTTCTGTAGCGATAGAACCTAAAACACAGGCAGACCAGGTTAAGCTTGCTGAAACTCTTCAATGGCTTACTGAGGAGGATCCTACGTTTAGGGTTAGATATGATGAAGAAACTGGGCAAACCCTGATTTGGGGTATGGGAGAGCTTCACTTAGAGATAATAGCTGATAGGATGGTTAGAGAATTCAATGTCGGTATAAAATTAGGAAAGCCTCAAGTTGCATATAAAGAGTCTATAAGAAGACCTGCTGAGGCCGAAGGCAAATTCATAAGACAAAGTGGTGGTAGAGGGCAGTACGGGCATGTATGGCTTAGGTTAGAGCCCTTACCTGGTTATACGGGTTTTGAGTTCGAGGATAGAACTGTTGGTGGCTGTATACCTAAGGAGTTTATCCCTGCTATAGAGAAGGGTATTAAGGAAGCCCTGACTTTTGGTGTTCTCGCTGGTTATATGGTCACGGGTGTTAAGGCCATAGTCTTCGACGGTTCTTACCACGAGGTGGACTCATCTGAACTCGCTTTCAGGATAGCTGCTTCTATAGCTTTCAAGGAGGCTATGAAAAAGGCAGATCCATTTCTTCTTGAACCGATTATGGAGGTGGAAGTGGTTTTACCCGAACAATATCTTGGTGAGGTAATAGGAGACCTTAATAGTAGAAGAGGTAAGGTTGAGCTTATAGATCAGAAAGGAAGTACACGTGTAGTTAGGGCTTTAGTTCCTCTTGCTGAGATGTTCGGTTATGCAACTGTTCTAAGGTCTAAGACTCAGGGTAGGGCTAGTTATACTATGAGGTTCGCTAAGTATGAGGAGGTTCCCAGTGAGGTTGCGGAAAAACTTCTGATTGCTGGAGCAGCAAATTTGAGAAAGAAATAAATTTAAAAATTCAAAATCTTAAAGGAGGGTGATTATAGATATGGCTAAGGAGAAGTTTGAGAGGAAGAAGCCGCATGTGAATGTGGGGACTATAGGGCATATAGATCATGGTAAGACTACGTTGACGGCTGCTATAACGAGGGTTTTATCGCAGCATGGTTTAGCGCAGTATGTTCCTTTTGATCAGATAGATAAGGCGCCTGAGGAGAAGGCGAGGGGGATAACGATATCGATATCTCATATAGAGTATGAGAGTGAGAAGAGGCATTATGCTCATATAGATTGTCCTGGGCATGCTGATTATATAAAGAACATGATAACTGGAGCTGCTCAGATGGATGGTGCCATACTTGTTGTTAGTGCGCCTGATGGTCCTATGCCGCAGACGAAGGAGCATGTTTTGTTAGCGCGTCAGGTTAATGTTCCTTACATAGTTGTGTTTTTGAACAAGGTTGACATGATGGATGATCCTGAGTTATTGGAGTTGGTTGAGGTTGAGGTTAGGGAGTTATTGGACAAGTATGGTTTTCCTGGGGATGAGGTACCTGTTATAAGGGGTAGTGCTTTGAAGGCTTTGGAGTGTGGGTGTGGTAAGCGGGAGTGTGAGTATTGTGGTAGGATATGGGATCTTATGGATGCTTTGGACAATTATGTACCTTTGCCGCAGCGTGATGTTGACAAGCCTTTCTTGATGCCTGTTGAGGATGTATTTAGCATAACTGGGCGTGGTACGGTTGTTACTGGTAGGATAGAGAGGGGCAGGGTTAAGGCTGGAGATGCTGTTGAGGTGGTTGGTTTGAGGGATGAGGTATTGAAGACTGTTGTTACGAGTGTGGAGATGTTTAGGAAGATATTGGATGAGGGTTTAGCTGGAGACAATGTAGGGGTTTTGTTGAGGGGAGTTGAGAAGAAGGATGTGGAGCGTGGTATGGTTGTTGCGGCTCCTGGTAGTATAAAGCCTTATAAGAAGTTTAGGGCTGAGGTTTATGTATTGAAGAAGGAGGAGGGTGGGCGTCATACGCCTTTCTTTACTGGTTATCGTCCTCAGTTTTACTTTAGGACTACTGATGTTACTGGGACTATAAAGTTGCCTGAGGGAGTGGAGATGGTTATGCCTGGTGACAATATTAACTTTGAGGTTGAGTTGATAGTGCCTGTTGCGTTGGAGAAGGGGTTGCGTTTTGCTATAAGAGAAGGAGGAAGAACTGTAGGAGCCGGTGTAGTCACAGATATAATTGAATAGATAAGGAGGGTTGTTCCTTGACACAAAGGGTAAGAATAAAGTTAAAGGCATATGATCATAAGCTTTTGGATAAATCAGCGCTACAGATAGTGGAAACAGCTGAGAGGACAGATGCAGAAGTTAGTGGACCGATACCTTTACCTACGGAGATTCATAAGATATGCGTATTAAGATCTCCTCATAAGGATAAGCATTCGAGAGAACAATTTGAAATAAGAATTCACAAGAGGCTTATAGATATAATAAGTCCCACCCCTAAAACCATTGAGGCTTTGATGAAGCTCAATCTTCCTTCTGGGGTAGATATAGAGATCAAGACTTAAGGGGGTTGATGAAGTTGCCTTTAGGGTTGATAGGTAGGAAGCTAGGGATGACACAAATATTCAGGCCAAATGGGGAGGCTATTCCTGTTACTGTTATAGAAGCTGGTCCTTGTGTTGTGTTAGCTAAGAGGACCGTGGAGAAAGAGGGATATAACGCTCTCCAAGTGGGTTTTGGTCATGTTAAGCCCTATAAGGTTAATAAGCCGTTACGTGGGATGTTCAAAAAGGTTGGGGTTGAACCTAAAAAGTATATTAAGGAGTTTAGGGTAGATAGTGTAGATAGTTTTGAAATAGGGCAGGAAATAAAGGTTGATATTTTTAAAGAGGGAGAGCGTGTTGATATCACAGGTATAAGTAAGGGTAAGGGCTTTGCTGGGCCTATGAAAAGACATGGTTTCAGTGGAGGGCCGGCGAGTCATGGTTCTGCCTTTCACCGTTATGGTAGTTCCCTTGGTGCTCACACGGAGCCAGGGCATGTGCTGAAGGGAAAAAGAATGGCAGGTCACATGGGTAACGTTAGGGTAACAGTTAAAAACCTTGAGGTTGTTAAAGTTTATCCGGATAGAAATCTGCTTTTAGTTAAGGGGGGTATCCCTGGAAGCAGAAATAGCATTGTGCTTATAAAGAAGTCAAAGAAGGGGTGAAGCTTCATGCCAAGAATTCCTGTTTTGGATAGTGAAACTGGCGAAGTGAAAAAGGAATTAGAAGTTAGTTCGAATGTTTTCGATGCTCCTCTTCATAGGGCTGTAGTTCATCAGGCTGTCGTTGCTTATCTCGCTAATAACAGGCAAGGTACTGCGTGCACTAAAACGCGTGGCGAGGTGAGCGGTGGTGGTAGAAAGCCATGGCGTCAAAAGGGAACGGGCAGAGCTCGCCATGGAAGCATTCGGTCTCCTCTGTGGGTAGGTGGAGGAGTAGTTTTCGGTCCTAAGCCGAGAGATTATGATCAGAGGCTTCCCAAAAAGATGAGAAGGATAGCATTAAAAGCAGCTCTAACTGCAAAGCTTAAGGAAGGAGATCTTCTCGTTGTTGAGGATATAAGGTTGGAAGCTCCTCCTAAGACTAAGAAAGCTTTATCTCTGCTTGATAGATTTGGTATAAAGGACGAAAGAACTTTAATAGTTATAGATAGAAGTGATGATGTTCTTTATAAAAGTACTCGTAACCTTCCAAACGTTAGTGTTTCTCACGTAGATAGCATAAATACCTATGATATCTTGCTACACAAGAAGCTCCTTCTGACCGAATCTGCTCTTAGGCGGATTGAGGAGGTGTATGGCCTTGAAAAGAGACCCGCATGATGTGATTATAAGGCCGATAATAACTGAAAAAAGCTTTAAGGCAATAGAAAAAGAAAGAAAGTATGCCTTTAAAGTCCCTATAGATGCTAACAAGGTGGAGATAAAAAAAGCGGTTGAGGAGATATTCAAGGTCAGGGTTATCAAGGTTAACACCATTAGAATGAAGGGTAAGCCAAGAAGATTAGGAGTATATAGAGGGAGAAAACCCGATTGGAAAAAGGCAATAGTTACGCTTGCACCTGGGTATAAGATCCCATTCTTTGAGAATTTGGGAGTGTGAAGGGGGTTTTCCTATGGGTGTTAGAGGGTTTAAGCCAGTCACGCCTGGTCGAAGGTTTATGACGGTTTCTACCTTTGAGGAAATAACTAAGGAGGAACCTGAAAAGTCTTTGCTGCTGCCGCTTAAGAAGAAAGCTGGCAGAAACTCTATGGGGCGTGTTACTGTGCGCCATAGAGGTGGCGGACATAAGCGTATGTATCGAATAATAGACTTTAAGAGAGATAAAATAGGAATTCCTGCAAAAGTTGTGGCTATAGAGTACGATCCCAATAGGTCTGCGAGAATAGCTTTGCTTCACTATGCTGATGGGGAAAAAAGATATATACTTGCGCCTGTTGGACTTGAAGTAGGTAATACGGTTATGGCTGGTCCCGAGGCCGATATAAAGCCTGGTAATGCCCTTCCGCTGAGGTATATCCCGGAAGGAACGTTAGTACATAATATAGAGCTGAAGAAGGGAAAAGGAGGACAATTGGTTAGGGCAGCGGGAGCAGCTGCGCAGATAATGGCTAAGGAAGGGGATTATGCCCATATAAGGCTTCCCTCAGGAGAGATAAGGCTCGTTCACCTCGATTGTATGGCAACCATCGGTCAGGTTGGGAATGTAGATCATGAGAATATAGTCATAGGTAAGGCGGGAAGAGCTCGTTGGCTTGGTTGGAGACCATTTGTTAGAGGTATGACGATGAACCCTGTTGATCATCCTATGGGAGGCGGAGAGGGTAGGACTAAGAGCAATAAGCATCCTTGCTCTCCTTGGGGAGTTCCTGCGAAGGGATATAAGACGAGGAAGAAGAATCATCCTACCGATAAGTGGATAGTCAAGAGGCGTAAGTAGGGGAGGTGTTTTGTTCGTGGGTAGATCTCGTAAAAAGGGGCCCTATGTTGATCCTAAGCTTTTGAAGAAGATTTTGGAGATGAACCAGAAAGGGGAAAAGAGAGTTATAAAAACTTGGTCAAGGAGGTCAACTATAGTCCCCGAGATGGTGGGACATACGATAGCCGTTCATAACGGTAGAACCCATATCCCTATCTACATAACTGAACAGATGGTTGGGCATAAGTTAGGAGAGTTTGCTCCTACTAGGAAGTTTGGTGGGCATAGCGCTCCAACAGAGCGATCAACAGCTCTTAAGTGAGGTGTTTATATCATGGAGGCTAGAGCTATTGCTAGGTATGTGAGGATATCGCCCAAAAAGGTTCAACAGGTTATAAACCTTATAAGGAACAAATCTGTGAACGAAGCTCTCTTGAAGCTGCGCTTTTTACCTAAGAAGGCAGCTAAGATCGTTGAGAAGGTGCTAAAGTCTGCTATAGCGAATGCTGAAAACAACTTCAATATGGATGTGGATAAGCTTTATGTTCACAGGATATTTGTTGATCAAGGGCCGATGATGAAGAGAATAAGACCTAGAGCTATGGGTAGAGCTTATCTTATAAGAAAGAGGACAAGTCATATTACTGTCGTTGTTAAGGAGAGGGAGGGATAGTTGTGGGGCAAAAGGTTCATCCCATAGCATTTAGACTTGGTGTTATAAAGACGTGGGATTCAAGGTGGTTCGCGGAGGGTAAGACATACACTGAACAGCTTCATGAAGACATAAAGATAAGGGATTATCTTAAGAGGAGATGGTATCATGCTGGCATATCTAAGATAATAATCGAACGCATAGCTAATATCGTTAGAATTACGGTTTTAACCGCTCGTCCAGGTTTGGTTATAGGTGCGAAGGGAGCTGAGATAGAGGATGCTCGCAAGAAGCTTCGTGAGCTTACGGGAGGCAAGCGTATATTCATAAACGTCCAAGAGGTTAAAAAGCCTGAAATAGATGCTCAACTTGTGGCTGAGCATATAGCAGCTCAGATAGAGAAGAGGGTTTCGCACAGAAGGGCCATGAAGCAAGCAATTATGAGGGCTATGCGGGCTGGAGCTAAGGGAGTAAAGATAATGTGTAGTGGAAGATTAGGAGGAGCTGAGTTAGCCCGGAGGGAGTGGTACTTGGAGGGGAGATTGCCACTTCAGACCATTAGAGCTGACATAGATTATGGTTTTGCTGAAGCTTTGACCATATATGGAAAGATAGGAGTAAAGGTTTGGATTTTCCACGGAGAGATCTTACCTGGTCCTGCTTCCAAGGAAAGGGAGAAAGAGCTTCCAGCACCGATGGAGGTTGATAATGAGTCATAGTAAGGGGGTAAATAGAAGATGTTGATGCCTAAGAGAGTTAAGTATAGAAAGCAACAGAGGGGACGGATGAAGGGACGTGCTAAAGGAGGAACAACCCTTGCTTTTGGTGATTACGGGTTGCAGGCTTTAGAGCCGGCATGGATAACCGCTCAGCAGATAGAGGCTGCGCGTATAGCCATAACGCGTTCCATTAAAAAGGGTGGAAGAATATGGGTGAGGATCTTTCCTGATAAGCCTGTAACTAAGAAACCGGCTGAAACAAGAATGGGCAAGGGGAAGGGTAACGTTGACCATTGGGTTGCAGTGGTTAAACCTGGCAGAATACTTTTTGAGATCACTGGGGTTTCCAAAGAAGAGGCGGAGGAGATATTACGTCAAGCTGATGCTAAACTTCCTATTCATACTCGAATTGTTTCAAGAGAGAGTTTAAGGGGTGGTGCTGAATGAAAGCGAGCGATCTCAGAAACTTAACTATAGAGGAGCTTATGGAGAAGTATAAGGAGCTTAAGAAGGAGCTTTTTAACCTTAGATTTCAGAAAGCTGTGGGGCAATTAGGCAACCCTATGAGGATAAAACAAGTTAAGAGAGATATAGCAAGGATTAAGACTATTATTAGAGAGAAGGAACTTGGTATCAGCCTGGTTAAAGAAGGGAAGGAGTGATAAGGGGCCATGGCTAAAGAGGTCATAGGTGTTGTCGTGAGTGATAAGATGGATAAGACTGTGATAGTTCAGGTTGAAAGGCAGATCCTCCATCCTTTATACGGGAAGCCGGTTAAAAAGTGGTCTAAATTCGTGGCTCATGATCCCGAAAATAAATGTGGTTTGGGAGATAAGGTAAAAATAAAGCCTTGCAGGCCCCTTAGCAAGACCAAGAGGTGGAAGGTTGTAGAGATAATCGAAAGGGCGAAAACGGAGAAGCTTCTTCTTAAAGAGGAGGAGGAGTTGCTATGATTTATCAGGAAACTACATTAAAGGTTGCTGATAATTCTGGAGCTAAGCTTATAAAGTGCATAAGGGTCTTGGGCGGGAGTGAAAGATATTTTGGTAGGGTTGGTGATGTCATAGTAGCTTCGGTTAAAGAGGCCATTCCCAACTCAGGTATAGAGAAAGGAGACGTTGTTAAAGCTGTAATAGTTAGAACTAAGAAAGAGATAAGGAGAAAGGATGGTTCTTATGTTAGGTTTGATGACAATGCAGCGGTTATAATAAATGACTTTGGGGAACCAAGGGGAACGAGAATCTTTGGACCAGTAGCGAGAGAGCTAAGGGACAAGAACTTCATGAAGATAATCTCATTAGCTCCAGAGGTAGTTTAAGGAGGTATATAAGATGCACATAAAAAAGGGAGACAAGGTTGCTGTAATTTCAGGAAAAGATAAAGGGAAAGAGGGAAAGGTGTTGAAGGTCTTTCCTGAAGAGGGAAAGGTTCTTGTTGAGGGAATAAACATTGTGAAAAAACACCTTAGGCCAACCCAAAAGACACCTCAAGGTGGTATAGTTCCGCAAGAGGCGCCCATATACGCTTGTAAGGTCATGGTAATTTGTCCTGCGTGTGGTAAGGCAACCAGAGTGGGTCATGCCTTTTTAGAGGATGGAAGGAAGGTCAGGGTATGTAAGAAGTGTGGAGAAGTAATAGATAGCGTCTAAGGAGGTAGGTATAATAATGGTTCCACGGCTGAAAGAGAAATATAGAAATGAAGTTATACCTAAAATGATGGAGAGATTTGGGTATAAGAATGTAATGGAGGTTCCTCGCATAGAGAAAATAGTCATAAATGTAGGAGTTGGCGAAGCTAAGGATGATACAAGGTACCTTGAGTCTACGATGGAGGAGTTGGCTATGATATCGGGTCAAAGACCTGTTGTGGCTAAGGCCAAGAAGTCTATTGCTGGTTTTAAGCTTCGTGAGGGAGCTCCTATTGGGTGCTTTGTTACCTTGAGGGGTAATAGAGCTTATGATTTCTTGGATAGGTTGGTAAACATAGCCCTGCCAAGGATAAAGGATTTTAGAGGGCTTTCTCCTCGTTCTTTTGATGGGAGAGGGAACTATACTATAGGGATAAGGGAACAGCTAATATTTCCTGAAATCGATTATGATAAGGTAATGAAGGTTAGAGGGATGAGCATAACTATAGTCACAACAGCTGAAACAGATGATGAAGCAAGGGCGCTTTTGGAGTTTTTAGGCATGCCCTTTAGGCGGAGGTGAGAGAATTGGCAAGAAAAGCATCTATGGAAAAAGCTAAGAGAGAGCCGAAGTTCAAAGTTAGAAAGCACAATAGATGTCCCTTATGTGGTAGACCTCGTGCCTTCCTTAGGAAGTTCAATATGTGCCGCATATGTTTCAGAAAGCTCGCTAGAGAAGGAAAGATTCCTGGCGTTATAAAGTCGAGTTGGTGAGGAGGGAATGAGAATATGTATGTGACTGATCCTATAGGCGATATGCTTACAAGGATAAGGAACGCTAATGCCGTTTATCGCGAAATCGTTGACGTTCCTCTGTCTAAGATAAAATTAGAGATAGCTAAGATTTTGAAGAGAGAGGGATTTATCAAAGGGTTTAAGGTGGTTAAGGAAGACAATATTCCAATGATAAGGATATTTTTGAAATATGGTCCCAATAAGGAAAAGGTTATATCAGGGCTAAAGAGGGTTAGCAAGCCTGGACTTAGGGTTTATGTTGGTAAGAATGATCTTCCGAAAGTCATGGGGGGACTTGGTATAGCTATACTTTCAACATCGGTTGGAATTCTTACCGATAAAGAGGCGCGGGAAAAGGGAGTCGGAGGAGAAGTCCTTTGTTACGTATGGTGATGGAGGTGATTTGTTTTGTCGCGCATAGGTAAGATGCCAATAGAGCTTCCTAAGGGAGTAAGTGCAGAGATAAAGGATAAGAGGGTTAAGATTTCGGGACCAAAGGGAAGTTTGGAGTTGGAGATTCATCCAGATATAGAGGTTAAGTTGGAAGGGGATGTTCTAAGGGTTTATAGTTCCTTAGATGATAGGTTTCATAAAGCGCTTTATGGAACTACAAGAGCGATATTAGCTAACATGGTTGAGGGAGTCTCCAAAGGATTTGAAGTGGAACTTGAAATCGTCGGTGTAGGGTACAGGGCAAGGGTGGAAGGTAAGAAGCTTGTCCTATCGTTGGGGTATTCTCATCCTATAGAATATGAGCCTCCTAAGGGGATAACTATAGAGGTTCCGGATCAGCAGAGGATCATAGTTAAGGGAATAGACAAGCAGCTTGTTGGACAGGTTGCGGCGGTAATACGTTCCTTTAGAGAACCTGACTCCTATAAGGGTAAGGGAATACGCTATAAGGGTGAAGAAGTTAGACTTAAGCCTGGAAAAGCTGCGAAAACAGCATAGGAAGGGAGTGATCTCGCTTTGATTAATGTTCCTTCTCGTCAGGAAATGAGAAAAACAAGACACGAAAGAATTAGAAAGAAGATAAGAGGAACTGCAGAAAGGCCGAGACTCTGTGTTTTTAAGAGTTTAAATCATATATATGCTCAGATAATAGATGATGATGTTGGTCAAACTTTGGTTTCCGCTTCTACCCTTTCTCCTGAACTTAGGGGAAAGTATAAGCATGGAGGTAACGTTGAGGCTGCGAAACTTGTGGGACAACTTATAGCTCGTAAGGCTTTAGAAAAGGGAATTAAAAAGGTTGTCTTCGATAGAGGTGGGCATAAGTACCATGGTGCTGTGAAAGCGCTTGCTGATGCTGCAAGGGCTGAAGGATTAGAGTTTTGAAAAAGGGGGAGTGTAGGGTATGGCAGAGAAAAGAAAGCGTATAGATGCTTCTGGTCTTGATCTCAAGGAAAGGGTTGTTAGTATAAACAGGGTTTGCAAAGTTGTAAAGGGAGGAAAGAGGTATAAGTTTAGCGCTTTGGTTGTGGTAGGGGATGGAGATAGATATGTAGGGGTGGGTATGGGTAAGGCTAGAGAGGTTCCAGAGGCTATAAGGAAAGGAATAGAGGATGCTAGGAAGAACTTGATAGAGATAAAGAAGGTTGGAACGACGATTCCTCACTCCGTGGTTGGAGAGTTTGGTGCTGCTAAGGTTTTTTTGAGGCCTGCAGCTCCGGGGACAGGCGTTATCGCTGGTGGTGCTGTTCGCGCGATTTTAGAGCTTGGGGGTGTGAAGGACGTTTTAACTAAGTCAATTGGGAGGACAACGAACCCCATAAATGTTGCCAGAGCTGCGGTAGATGCTTTGCTTAAGCTTAAAACAGTTGAAGATGTGGAAAAGTTGAGAGGGGGAGTGGCTAAGCAATGAAAAAGCTTAGGATAAAGTGGATTAAGAGCTTTATAGGATATTCTGAAGATCAGAGAGATACCATAAGAGCTCTGGGTTTAAGAAAGCTTTATCAGGTTGTGGAAAAGCCTGATACTCCCCAAATAAGGGGTATGATCAGTAAGGTTAAGCATCTCGTGGAGGTTGAGGAGGGGATAGAAAGTGCTTAAGCTAAATATGCTTCGTCCACCTAAAGGAGCTAAGAAAAAGCCTAAGAGGAAAGGTATAGGTATTGGATCTGGTCATGGGAAGACTGCTTGTAAAGGACATAAGGGTCAGAAGGCTAGGACAGGTGGAGGGGTTAGACTTGGCTTTGAAGGAGGGCAAACTCCACTTGCGTTAAGGATTCCAAAGAGAGGTTTCAATAACGGTCCCTTTAGGAAAGAATATGCTGTTGTTAACGTTAAGGATCTGAATATATTTGAAGATAATGAGGTGGTTACTCCCGAGCTTCTTCTTGAAAGAGGTCTAATATCAGATTTAGCTGACGGGGTTAAGATTCTCGGTGAGGGAGAGATTAAAAAGGTGCTTTTGGTTAAAGCTCATGCCTTTAGCAAATCGGCTATTGAAAAGATAATATCGGCCGGAGGGAAAGTTGAGGTGATATAATTGTTTGAACCTATAAGGAATCTTTTCAGACTCCCAGATTTAAAGCAGAGGATACTTTTTACCTTGCTTGTATTGTTTATCTATAGGCTTGGCGCTCATATTCCAACTCCGGGAATAGATACAGCTGCTTTGATGAACCTTTTCGCGAAAGGGGGGATCTTGGGTTTCGTTGATCTTTTCGCTGGAGGTGCTTTAAGGAGATTTTCTGTTTTTGCTTTGGGGGTTGCTCCATATATAAACTCTGCTATAATAATGCAACTTTTAACGGTGGTGATCCCTTACCTTGAGAAGCTCTCTAAAGAGGGGGAAGAGGGCAGAAAGAAAATAACCCAATATACAAGGTATGGGACCATACTTTTTGCAGCTTTACAGTCCTTTGGCTTAACCTATTGGTTGGAGCATCTTGGAGTTTTGTACGATACGAGTTGGATTGCGAGGTTGATAATAGTTGTCACTGTAACTGCAGGTAGCGTTTTTCTTATGTGGTTGGGAGAGCAGATCTCTGATCATGGTGTGGGTAATGGTATATCTATACTTATCTTCGCAGGTATAGTAGCTCAGATTCCGGAAGGATTGGCGAGAACCTTATCGCTTGTTAGTCTTGGGGAGATCAGTTTTATAAATCTAATTCTCTTTGCTGTTATAGCTGTTCTTGTAGTTGCAGGTGTAGTTGTAGTTCAGGAGGGACAAAGAAGGTTGCCCATTCAGTATGCCAAGAGAATCGTTGGAAGGCAGATTTATGGCGGGCAGACTACATTTCTCCCACTGAGGGTTAATATGGGTGGAGTTATACCGATTATATTCGCTTCTTCTATCTTAGTTTTTCCTAGCACTATCGCTCAATTTTTACCTGAAAGCTTTCAAGGAATTCTATCTATATTTAGGCCAGGGCACCCTGTATACATGATTTCTTATGCATTACTTATCATATTTTTTACATACTTTTACACTGCGGTTATATTCAATCCTACGGATGTTGCTAATAACCTCAAGAAGTACGGGGGTTTTATCCCAGGGATAAGGCCAGGTAAGCCTACTGCTGATTACATTGAACGAATTCTAGCGAGAGTTACTTTAGGTGGAGCGATATTTTTGGCGGGTATAGCTCTTTTACCGGTAATCCTGACGAAGTTAGTTAACATTACCACTTTCTATTTTGGTGGAACCGCTCTTCTTATAGTAGTTGGTGTCGCTCTTGAGACGGTTCATCAGATAGAAGCCTATCTCATAATGAGACATTATGAAGGCTTTATTAAGAAAACTGGTAGTAAAGATCTCTTTAGATTCTAAGCCATTTTTCATGGGGGGATTAACCTTGGATCTGAATCTTATATTCTTAGGTCCTCCGGGTTCGGGCAAGGGAAGTCAAGCACTTTTGCTTAAAAGGGATTACGGTATTCTTCACATATCTACGGGTGACATGCTTAGAGAGGCTGTGGCTAAAGGAACGCCCTTGGGGAAAAAGGCTAAGGATTATATGGATAGAGGATTGCTTGTTCCTGACGATATTATGATAGAGATGATAGAGGAGAAACTTCTACAATCTTCCCTAAGTGTGGGGTTTGTCCTTGATGGCTTTCCGAGAACTTTGCCACAGGCTGAAGCGATAGATAACCTATTTAAGAAGATGAACGTTAAACTAACGGCGGTCTTCCTGTTCAATGCGAGTAAGGATGTGATTCTCGATCGTCTTGTAAATAGGAGAGTGTGCAGAAACTGTGGGGCTCTCTATCACCTTAAGTATTCCCCTCCAAAGGTCAACGGAAAGTGCGACTTTTGTGGAGGGGAGCTCTATCAAAGGGATGATGATAAGGAAGAGACGATTTTAAGAAGAATAAAGGTTTATGAAGAGCAAACAGCTTCATTGATTGACTACTATAGGGCCAAAGGGGTTCTTGTGGAACTAGATGCAAATCGGTCAGTTGACGAAGTATACATGGATATAAAGAGGTGGTTAGAAACTGGTAGTCACGTCGGATAAGGAACTTTTGCTCATTAGTACAGCTTGTAAGATCGTTGCTGAAACCTTATTTAAAATAGGTGAGCATATTAAGCCGGGGATAACTACTCTCTATCTGGATAGGTTAGCTGAAAGATATATAAGAGAGCGTGGGGGTATTCCTGCCTTTAAGGGGTACAAGGGTTATCCTGCAACTATATGTGCTTCAGTTAATGAAGAGGTGGTTCATGGGATACCATCACGGCGTAGGATATTACGGGAAGGGGATATCATAAGTGTGGATGTGGGGGTTCAGTATAGGGGCTATTATGGTGATGGAGCGTGGACTTTTGGTGTGGGTAAGGTAAGTGACGAGGCCAAAAAGCTAATCGAAGTTACTAAAGCTTCACTGGAGTTGGGTATAAGATGTCTCAAAGCTGGGGTAAGGATAGGAGATATAGGTGAAGTTATCCAAGAGTACGTGGAGTCTCAGGGTTTTTCAGTTGTTAGGGATTACGCGGGGCATGGCATTGGTAAAGCGTTGCACGAGTTCCCACAAGTTCCTAACTTTGGTAGGCGTGGTACGGGACCGGTTGTTGAGGAAGGAATGGTTTTAGCTATAGAACCTATGGTTAATGCAGGCGGATATGAAGTTGAGCTTCTTCCCGATGGTTGGACGGTGGTTACGAAAGATAGAAGCCTTTCCGCTCACTTTGAGCATACTGTTTTGGTTAGAAGGGAGGACGCAGTAATATTAACGCAGATTTAACAGAGTTAATTGGCAGAGTTGTGATATCTAAAGCTGGAAAGGACAAAGGAAAGTGGTATGTTGTTGTGAGTGTTGACTTCGAGGAAGAACGACTGTTAGTTTGCGATGGGGTTAGAAGAAGCTTAAATAGGCCTAAAAAGAAGAATCCAATTCATTTACAGTTCACTAATTACTATTTAGATAGCATTAGAGAAAAGCTAATTAAAGGGGAAAAGATATTAGATTCTGAAATAAAAGAAGGTTTAAGAGAATTGACTCGTGAAAGGGGAGGTGTGTAAATAGTTTATGCCCAAGGATGATGTCATTGAAGTTGTGGGTAAGGTGGTAGAACCTCTCCCCAATGCTATGTTTAGGGTTAAGCTAGAGAATGGGCATGAGGTTTTAGCTCATGTTTCTGGGAAGATGAGAATGAATTTCATAAGAATCCTACCCGGAGATAAAGTGTTGGTTCAGATATCACCCTATGATCTTACGCGAGGTAGGATTGTATATCGTTATAAATGATGAGGAGGTGTGTATTCTTGAAGATTAGAGCTTCTGTAAAGCCAAGGTGTGAAAAGTGTAAGATAGTTAGGCGTAAGGGGCAGATAAGGGTTATATGTTCTAATCCTCGTCATAAACAGAAGCAAGGTTAACTTAAAGGAGGAATGATGCGATGGCTAGAATAGCAGGGGTAGATCTTCCTCGGGAAAAAAGGGTAGAGATTGCGCTAACCTATATTTATGGAATCGGATTATCTAGATCTAGGGAAATACTTAAGAATACAGGGGTAGACCCTAATAAGCGAGTTAAAGATCTGACGGAGGAAGAGATAGCTAGGATAAGGGATTATATTGAGAAGAACTATAAGGTCGAGGGAGAGCTTAGAAGAGAGGTAGCTATGAATATTAAAAGGCTGATTGAGATTGGATGTTATAGAGGTATAAGGCATAAGTTGGGTTTGCCAGTCAGGGGCCAGAGGACGAGGAGTAATGCCAGGACTAGAAAAGGTCCAAGACGTACCGTTGGTGCTAAGAGGAGTAAGTGAACCTTATAAAAGGAGGGTTTATGTATGGCGCAGGCGAAATCACGGGCAAAAAAGAGGAGGAAGGAAAAGCGAACCGTTTTGTCTGGTATAGCACATATAAAAGCTACTTTCAATAATACAATAGTTGCCATAACGGATAAGGAAGGAAACGTTTTATGTTGGGCAAGTGGTGGAACGGTGGGGTATAAAGGAACGCGAAAGTCTACTCCTTATGCTGCCCAGCTGGCAGCTGAGCAAGCTGCTAAAAAGGCTGTAGATCAATACGGCATGAGAGAGGTAGATGTGTACGTTAAAGGACCTGGTGCAGGGAGAGAGGCTGCTATAAGATCATTACAGGCAGCAGGGCTTGAGGTTAAATCTATAAAGGATGTGACTCCTATACCTCACGATGGTTGTCGTCCACCTTCGAGACGAAGGGTATAATTAGCCTAGAAGGGAGGTTTAAGTTTAATGGGAAGATACACTGGTCCAGTTTGTAGACTGTGCAGAACTGAAGGAGTTAAGCTTTTCTTAAAAGGGGAAAAGTGTTCCTCAGATAAATGCCCTCTTTCTAAGAGGCCTTTCCCGCCGGGCATGCATGGGAGGGAAAGGAGGAGAAAGCTTACGGAATATGGAATGAGGTTGAGGGAGAAGCAAAAGCTAAAGAGGATATACGGAATGAGAGAGGAACAGTTTGAGAGGTTCTTTGAGATGGCGAGTAAGCAGAAAGGAATGACGGGTAATAATTTATTGATATTGTTGGAGAGAAGACTTGATAACGTAGTTTACAGGTTAGGGTTTGCTCCTAATAGGAGGACGGCGCGCCAGATTGTAAGTCATGGTCATATCCTAGTCAACGGCAAGAAGGTCACAGTTCCTTCTTATCTTGTGGATCCGGGGGATACTATAGAGGTAAAGCCTGATAGCAGGGACTCTGTGCTCTTTAAGCATATTCCTGAAACTTCGAACGGGGCCCGCGTTCCCGATTGGCTTGAGCTTGATGCAGCAAACTTTAGAGGAAGGGTTTTATCTTTGCCCGAAATCGATCAAATAGATACGGCTAGAATGGTTAACCTGCAGCTTATTGTAGAGTTCTACTCTCGTTAGGAGGTTTTGTATAATGAAGCTTTTAACTCCTCATATAGAGTCGAGATCGCCTGACCCCAAGTATGGGTTGTTTATAGTTGAGCCCTTGAATAGGGGATTCGGAAACACCTTAGGTAATGCGTTGAGAAGGGTCCTTTTATCCTCTCTGTCTGGAGCGGCTGTAACTGCTGTGAGAATAGAGGGAGTTTTACACGAATTCTCTACGATTCCTGGGGTCAAGGAGGATGTTATAGATATCCTGTTTAACGTAAAAAATATAAAGTTAAAGCTTTACTCTAATGAACCTAAGATTTTAAGGATAGAGGCTAAGGGAGAGAAGGAAGTAAAGGCTGGTGATATAGAGGTTGATAGCGATGTTGAGATAGTGAATCCAGACCTGCATATAGCTACTTTGGATCAAGGAGCGGTTCTGAAGATGGATCTCTATGTGGAGAAGGGAATGGGTTATCTCCCGCTGGATAGGGAAAGAAAACCTGATTTACCTCTTGATTTTATGCTAATAGATGCTGTTTTCAGCCCTGTTGTGAAGGTTGCTTATAAGGTAGAGGATATTCGCTATGAGCAGTTTACACAATGTGAGAGGCTTACGCTGGAAGTGTGGACTGATGGGAGGATCTCTCCTGAGGAAGCTTTATCAAGAGCAGCGGGTATACTTGTTAATTACTTCTCTCAGTTCTCCAGAATAGCACCTGTTTCTGATAGTGATAAAGAAAGCAAGGTTCAGGAGAGCATAGAGAGTAACTTGCTTTCCCTTCCTATAAAGGAGCTTGAGCTTTCTGTTAGGTCTGAAAATTGTTTGTTAAGAGCGGGTATAAGGACAGTAGGAGAGCTTATTCAAAAAACACCCGAAGAGCTTTTAAAGATAAGAAACTTGGGGAAGAAATCATTGAATGAGATTCAGGAAAAGCTTGGTAGATTGGGTCTAAGCCTTAAGGAGGAAGATAAGAAAACAACTCCTAAGGAGGGAGGAGAGTAAGATGCGTCACCGTAAAAAGGGGAGGAAGCTTAGTAGAACCTTAAGCCATAGAAAAGCATTATTGAGAAATCTTGCTATATCTCTAATAATGAATGGAAAGATAGTAACTACAGAGCCTAAAGCTAAGGAGCTAAGAAGAGTGGTGGAGAAGCTCATAAGCAAGGCTAAAGAGGGAACGCTTCATGTAAGGAGACAAGTTATAGCCTTCATACCCCATAAAGAGGCTGTCAGGAAGCTCTTTAATGAGATTGCTCCACGCTATAAAGATAGAAATGGGGGATATACGAGGATACTTAAGATAGGAGAAAGGGAAGGAGATTCTGCTTTTATGGCCTTGATTGAGCTCGTTTAGATGATTAGATTTGTCGATGTAAGTTTTAGTTACGGGGAAAGAAAGGTTTTTGAGGGCATAAACCTTGAGATAAAAAAAGGGGAATGGGTAGCTTTAGTTGGGGCTAATGGCTCAGGTAAAAGCACTTTGGTGAAGCTGCTTAATGCTATTCTTATACCTACGGAAGGTCACGTTTTGATCGATGGATTGGACACTCGTGATGAAGGTGCTTTGTGGGAGATAAGAAGGAGGGTGGGGGTAGTTTTTCAAAACCCTGATACTCAGATAGTTGCTTCGATAGTAGAGGATGATATTGCTTTTGGACCTGAGAATCTAGGCTTGGATCCAACTGAAATAAGGCAAAGGGTAGATAAGGTTTTGGAAGTACTTGATCTTGTTCCCTTTAGATCATCTCCTACGTATGCTCTTTCTGGTGGGCAGAAGCAAAAGCTTGCTATAGCTGGGGCATTGGCCATGAAGCCGGAGTACCTAGTTTTGGATGAACCTACATCTATGCTTGACCCTCCTTCTCGAAGGGAAATTAATAGGATATTAAATTACCTTTACAGCAAAGGAGATCTAACCATCATATATTCTACCCATAATCCAGAAGAGATAGTGCTTGCGAGAAGAGTTATAGCTTTGGTCAATGGTAAGATAGCTTTTGATGGAACACCTTTAGAGTTCTTCTCTAACCCGGACATGGTTTGGGAATTTGGGATTAGGCTCCCTATAATAACTCACTTGTGTTATAGGTTGAGGAAAAGAGGATTGGCTCTCACTTTCCCGGTTTTTGATCCAGAGGAGCTTATCGATGAGCTATGGCGATTGAAGTCAGGAATGTAAGTTTTTCCTATTCTTTGGATTCTGCTTTCGAAACCAAGGTTTTAGATGGCGTGTCTTTTAGACTTGAGCATGGAGAGAATCTTGGCATACTTGGTCCTACAGGGTCTGGAAAGTCTACGCTTATTCAGCTTTTAAATGCTTTGCTTATTCCTACGCAAGGAGAAGTATTAGTCGATGGTTTGAACACGAAGGATAAAAAAAATGGTAGCAAAATAAGGGAGCTTGTAGGCGTTGTTTTTCAATATCCGGAGAACCAATTCTTTGAGGATAAGGTATATGATGAGATAGCCTTTGGAGCTAGAAATCTTAAGTTATCCGAGGAGAAAGTTAGAGAGAGGGTTCTCGAGGCTATAAACTTTCTGGAACTTTCCGCAGATATATTGCAAAAGTCTCCTTTTGAGATAAGCGGTGGAGAAAAGAGAAAGGTAGCTATAGCGAGCATTCTTGTGAGAAAGCCGAAGTATCTGGTGCTTGACGAGCCCTTTGCTGGAATGGATTATCCTGGCACGAGAGCTCTTTTGAGTCTTTTTAAGAATCTAAAGGGTAAATGCTCTATTATCGTTGTTACTCATACTCTTGATGAGCTTTTGGGCTTGGTTGATAAACTTCTTTTTCTTTACAAAGGAAGAGTAAAGGCCTTTGGGGATTTAAGGAGCCTTTTCGACCTAGATGAGCTTCGCGAATATGTTTCTTTGATAGAGCTCTTAAGTAAGCTTAAGAAAAAGGGATTCTCTTTTAGAAAGAGCTTGGTGGATATGGATAGCTTAGAGGAGGACATAGTTTGGAATGTCTTACATGGGAAAGTTTAGTGTTGGGACTTTTATCCCTGTTGATTCGCCTATACACCGCTTGGATCCTAGAGTTAAGATAGTCTCGGTATTAATCTTACTGGTTTTACTTTTTCTAACCAATTCCATTGTTAAGTTTATTCCCTACATCTTTCTTACTGCCTTTTTGTTTTATCTTTCACGGCTTCCTTTAAAGGTCTTGATTAAGGGTATAAAACCTGTTTTATTCCTCTTGAGCTTTGCTTTTGTATTTCAGATTTTTTTCACGCCAGGTGAGATAATATTTAAGCTTAGCTTTATTTCCGTAACTAAAGAGGGTTTAAATCTTGCTACTGTTATAACTCTGAGATTGCTCCTTCTTGTCTTTCTGACTAATCTCTTGACCTTTACCACATCTCCAGTTGCTGTTACCGATGGTATTGAGGAGCTCTTAAAATACTTTAAGTTTTTGAGAGTTCCATCTCACGAGATAGCTATGACGATGAGCATATCCTTACGGTTTATTCCAACATTATTTGAAGAAGCGGACAGGATAATGAAAGCTCAAATGGCGAGGGGAGCGGAATTTGGTACAGGAAAATTTTTGCAAAGGATCAGGAGTTATATTCCCCTTGTGGTCCCTCTATTTGTTGGGGTTTTTAGGAAGGCAGAGGAACTTGCAATAGCTATGGAATCTCGATGCTATAGGGGAGGAGAAGGAAGAACGAGGATGAAGAGCCTGAAGCTAAGATTTGAGGATTATTTTGCTGGGATTATAGTTTTGGCTTTCGCGTTACTTAATATAGCTTGGGGATGGTTTTAAACACATTATTGATCATTTCTTATGATGGAACATCGTTTTTTGGTTGGCAGAAGCAGCCTGGAGTCCCGACAATTCAAGGAGAACTGGAGCGGGTCTTATCTAAGTTATTTAATTCCAAGGTTAGGGTAAAGGGAGCAGGGCGGACGGATAGAGGTGTCCACGCCTTAAGGCAGTTTGCAAACTTTATATCCCCTTTTGACTTTGACCCCCTCTTGCTTAAAAGATCTCTTAATGCTCTTCTTCCACCAGACATAAGGGTTTTAAAGGTTGTAAAAAATATTCCTCCCTATTTTGACGCAAGGAGAAATGCTGTTTGGAGGGAGTATAAGTACTTCATATATAGGGGGGAAGTAATCCCCCCTTTCTTGGTCAGATATTGCTATCATTTAAAAAGAGAGCTGGATTTTTCCATCTTGGAGAAAGTTTGTTCCCTTTTTATAGGTGTTCATGATTTTTCTGCTTTCTGTGATGGAGAGGATCCTGCGAGCAGTAAGGTAAGAGAGGTTTATGAATTTGGTTTTGAACTTAAGGGACCCCTTTTGATTTTTAAGGTCAGAGCGAATGCCTTCTTAAGACACATGGTTAGGATAATGGTTTCTACCGTTATAGACGTGGCTTGTGGGAAAAAGAGTGAAAGAGACATTGAGGAAGCTCTTAGAACTGGTAAAAGGATTCTCTCTTCTCCAGCATTAGCTCCTAACGGTCTTTGGTTATGGAATGTTGGTTTTGAACTCTCCGAGGGGATAAATCATGATGCTTAAGCCCTTTGATTACTACTCTCCTAGAACTTTAGATGATCTCTTTGATATCCTTGATGAGGAGAACGTTGTAGTTTTCACTGGTGGGACAGAGCTTTTCACGAGAATTAGAAAGGGACTTTCTCACCCAAAGATAGTTGTAGATTTAAAGAGGATAGACGAACTATGGTTCTTTTCCTTTGATCGTGGAAAGGGGTTAACCATAGGAGCTACTCTTACCTTGAGCGAAGTGATAGAATCTCCTGTCGTTAAGAAATTGTATCCCATCCTATTTAAGTGCTGTTTGGCAATAGGAACTCCAGAGTTGAGGAATAAGGCTACGGTTGTTGGTAACATCTGTAGCGGTTTTTTAACGGCAGATACTATTCCTGTTCTTTTGCTTTATAACTGTAGTCTGGAGATATTAGGCAGATGTGGAAGAAGGAGCATCAGCCTCTCAGACTTCCTTTCTTTGAGCGAAAGGCTTAAGAAGGGAGAGATCGTTGCCTCTATATTTATACCTTGTTTGGAGGTTGCTAAGGGAAATTATTATAGGTTTAAAGAAGGCTTGAAACGACCTTCCTTTGGGGTGGCTTATGTCAAGTTTGATAACTCCTTGAAGATATCAATTTGTGATGAGTTTCTGGGCTTTTGGTTACTTCGATCTTTAGAAGAACTTGGGCTTTTCCTTAAAAAGTATAGTGCTAAAATTGACGAAAGGAAAGTCTTGTTACTGGAAAGGGTACTTAAGGAGCTTTCTTAGGATGAATCATCTTGTACAAGTTAGAGTGAATGGTAAAATTTATAAAGCTGAGGTTCCCTCTCAAAAGACCCTGCTTGAGTTTTTAACCGAGGATCTTGGCTTGAGTGGCTTGAGTGGAGGATGTGGGAAGGGGGAGTGTGGGAAGTGTATTGTTATCCTTAATGGGCGAGCTGTCAACGCCTGTCTAACTCTTGTGGTTGAGGTTGACGGTGAGGATATAATGACCTTTGAAGGGAGGTAGAAAGTTGTGGGTGAAAGAAGCGGTGCTTCGAAACTCTCAACGAAGGACATACTTTATTATGTAGATGAGGTACCACCTTTAGGTGAAAGCATATTGCTGGGATTTCAACATGTTCTAACGCTATTCGGGGCTACGATAGCTGTTCCACTTATACTTGGGGGAGCTATGGGATTTTCTCCTGATCAGACGGCTATACTCATAGGTGCGGTTATGGTTACGGCGGGAGTAGCCACTTTGCTTCAGATATTCTTTGGTACGAAGCTTCCCATCGTTCAAAGTATGTCTTTTTCCTTTATCGGTCCGGTTTTATCTATAATAAAACAAACTGGGGGCGGAGTTGTTAGTATGCAATACGTTGCTGGTGCAGTAATGAGCGGTAGCCTAATTGAGATCGTCGTTGGTTGGAGCGGCTTAATAGGAAAGCTTAGGAGATTCGTTACCCCTGTTGTTATAGGTCCCGTGATAATAATGATAGGTCTTTCCCTATTTGAGGTAGGTGCTCCAAAAGCAGGGACGCATTGGCCTACTGCTCTTATTGTTATTGTATCCATATTCTTGTTTTCTCAAGTTTTAAGCTCGAGATACAGGTTTTTTAGGCTTTTCCCTGTTTTACTGGCTATTATCGTGGGATATGCCTTCTGTGCTGTAGGAACTTTAACGGGGATTTTTCCTAAAGGACATCCTGCTTACATAGATTTTTCTTTAATAGCTCATTCTCCGTGGATCAGACCCATAGATAAGATGATCTTTCCTTGGGGATTGCCCAAGTTTGATCTAGCTTTCTTTTTAACCATACTTGCGGGCTATCTTGCGTCTATGATTGAGTCCTTTGGAGATTATTTTTCTTGTGCTTATATGTCAAGGGCTTCTGAACCGACATCTAAAGTTATAAACAGGGGTATTAGTATGGAGGGATTAGGTTGCTTTCTCTCTGGAATATGGGGAGGCTTTGCAACTACAAGCTATTCTGAGAACATTGGTTTGATAGGCTTGACGAAGGTAGCATCGAGATATGTGGTTGGTGTTGCTGCTATTTTACTTATCTTACTTGGGGTGTTTAACAAATTTGGAGCATGTATCGCTACTATACCTGAGCCTGTTGTGGGAGCTATGTATTGTACTGTGTTTGGTATGATATCTGCTATTGGTGTTCAGCAATTAACTAAGGTTGATATGCAGTCTGGGAGAAACCTTCTTATAGTTGGGTTCACGCTTTTCATGGCTTTGAGCTTTCCGGCTTACATAAAGGGTGTTCCTGGGCTTTATAATCCTAGTCCTATCAATATTGGTTGGGCTCCATGGCTGGCCAATGCTCTGAATGCGATTCTATCGACGGAAATGGCTGTTGCTGCTATAGTTGGATTAACCCTTGATAATGTTATACCAGGTACAGATAAAGAAAGAGGTCTTTGCGGATAGAGATAAGTAAGGATTAATGTTTTATTGATGACTTTCACTTTTGATGCTATAATATAATCTAGCTTAATAGGTTCACTGGGTGAACGGGAAGTCCGGTGAAAGTCCGGCGCGGCCCCGCCCACGGTAAGAGGGGGACGAAAGGTCTTTGATACCACTGGAGATCGTGAGATCTCTGGGAAGGTAGACCGAGTAGAGAGATCCCTCAAGCCCGGAGACCGGCCCGGTGATAGTAAAATAGGCTCCTGCGGACGGAGGAGGAGTTCTTTAAGAGGATGTAAAGAGCCTGGCTTTCACTCCGCTCTAAGGTGGGAGCCAGGCTCTTAGTTTTGAAGGGGGTGCTTCTGTGAAAAGGGAGAACCTAGTTGTAGTTTTCGTGATCCTTTTAATAGCTTCTGGAGCTAATGCTCAGGTTTTTGAGCTTGGCACGCTTGAAGTTTACGGTTCTCGGTTGGACCTTTTAAGGGATGAGCCATCTTCTTGTTCTCTTATTTTTCCTTCACAGTATGAGGGAGAGTTTAAGGATCTTGGCGAGCTTTTGTCTAAGATTCCTGGGGTTAGGGTTACGAAATTGGGAGGAAGGGGAAGTTACACAGTGGTATCCATAAGGGGTAGCACAGCTGGACAGGTCGCTATATATCTTAACGGTATTTTGATGAACATGGGTGGGGAGGGGGCTGTGGATTTATCAACTATACCCTTAAGCGCTGTTGAGCGAATTGAGGTCTATAGAGGAAGCGTTCCTGCGCGCTTTGGAATATCTGGGATAGGAGGGGTAATAAACATCGTAACCTTTGAAGAGAGTAAGTTTAACGTGGTGAAAGCTTCTGCTGGCTCTTTTAGGAGTTATAGTGCTGAGTCAATCAATAACGTAGGAAAGGCTCTAATATCTTTGAACCTTGAATGCAGCAGGGGGGATTATCTCTACGATAATGATAATGGGACTCCTTTTAACCCCTCCGATGACTACGAAGCTAGGAGGCAAAACAACGCTTACAGATTAAACGATATCAAGATCTCCAGGAAGGTAGGAGATAGGACCAAGATATTTTTGAACTACTTTTCGAAACATAGAGAGCTTCCTAAGCCAGCACCAGGTAGCGATAGGGATGATTTCGTTTCTCGCTCTAATCTTTCGGAAGAGAGATTCTTGGGAGAGATAACGACTAATTTTAGGCTTTCAAATAAGACCATGGGTGCTTTCTCTATCTACGGGCTTCTTTCGGAGAGAGAGTTTAGGAACCCCTATGGCGACATTGGATGGGGGGGACAAAAGCACAACTGGTATAACTCTTACAAGCTTGGAGGGAGGGCTTCTCTAAATTATCTGCTTAGTGAGGAAGGCTTGCTTGAAGCCTATTTGGACTTTTCCTTTGAAAAGCTTATCCCCGGAGGGGATATAGTTTCCCAGGGTTATTGGTCTCCCTTAAAGGGGGTATCTGAGTATGAGAGGGGCTTAATAAACTTTTCCCTTGATTATAATATCAGCAAGGGTAAGCTTATTCTTGTCCCATGGGTTAGATTTTTAAGCCTGTGGGAAAGCTCGAAAAAACTTGATGGTGTTGAAGAGAACTCAACCGATGACAGCTTTTGCTATGGGATCAGAAGTAAATATATCCTTGATGAGAATTGGGCGATTAAGGCTACATGGGGAAAAGCTGTTAGATTGCCGACATTTTATGAAAAGTTTGGTGATGGTGCTTTTATTCTTCCTAACCCAGAGCTTAAAAGTGAACGTGGAGAAAACTTCGATTTTGGTTTAGAATACATGAGCAAAGATCTAATGATTAGCGTTACATACTTTAGAAGCGATATAGATGACCTTATAGAGTTTGTCATGGCTAATCCCAAGTTTGCTTACTATAAGAACATCAAGGGGGCTAAAGTGGAAGGGATTGAGCTGGAGTTCTCTAAGGTGTGGAGTATGGGATGGAGCGCCAATTTATCTTACACCTATATGAGGTCAAGAAGTGAAATCTTAGGTTATAGAGAGGGAAAACCCTTACCTAACAGGCCAGAGCATAGCGTTAGCTTAAGGTTAGCTCGTTCTTGGAAGGATTGGGAGTTCTTTGTAGAAGGAGAGTTTATCGGTGAGAATTACTTTGATACTGGTGGGTTGGTTAAGTTTAGTGATTGGTGGGAGCTTAATTTAGGGCTTTCTCATGAACTTTCTGAGAAGGAAAAGCTCAGTCTGGTGATAAAAAACCTTACTAATAATCAGGACCTAAGGGTTAAACCTGTTGGTTATGGTCCAGAAAAGATGCCTGATTATCCTCCTATTGGAAGAGCTTTTTACTTAACCTATATAAAGAACTTTTGAAAGGAGGGTAAGAAGTATGGTTACTAGGAAGAAGGTAGCTCTTGTATCTTTACTGCTGGTTTTAGCTTTTCTCCTCTGGGGTTGTGGTGGGGGTGGAGGAAGCTGGACACCCGGGAATCTGCTCGCTATAGTTATAGGGGTAGATTCAAGTTATAGCACAGCTAACCTTTCTACTGTTAGTCTGGATGAGGAAGAGTTTAGTATATCGCCATCCTTGATTTCTAACCTTTGTGGAGACACGGTAGTCAAAACCTACAGGGATTATGTTTTTATAGTGGAAAGACCTAGCTGGGGGACGGTGGATTCTCCTATATACGTTTATAAGGTTGGAGAGTGGGATAATCCATTGAAGAATTATACTCTTGGTAAGAACGTTTATGACATCGTATTCGTTAATGAGAGTGTAGCTTATGCTATACCATGGGGAGAAGCATTTATTCAGAAGATCAAGCCTTTGACTGGAGAAGAGATTAGAAAAGTAGATCTTTCTTCATATTCCTATGGAAGTGATGGGTCTCCTAACGCAGCGAAAGGGTTGTTTACAAACGGAAGGTTATTTGTTATCCTTCAGAGATACGATGTAGGAACATTTTCCTATGGAGAAGGGAAATTGATCGTGATCAATCCCAATGAAGATAGTATCGATAGAGATATAACACTTAACAGTAAGAACCCTCAAGATTTGGATCACTATGGTGGGAAGTTATATATAGTTCAAGCTGGTAGATTGTTTGATCCTTCGGACGATGCTATTGATGTTATGGATTTGAGGGATTACAACTTGAGAAAGCTTTGTGATAACCCATTGCAGGAAGAGGGTATGGATCTATATGCTCTTGAGATAACGGAGAATGGTACAGCTTATCTTCTTGGAGGGGGATGGCCTAATTATAAGGTTTACGAGTTTGACCTTAGAGATGGGAAAATTGGAGGAATGATTTATGAAGGAGGCTATATAACATCAATTAGATATGATAGCTACTCTGGTTATCTCTTCATTCTTGATAGAGGAACAGGTAGCGGAGATGGCAAGTTGGTAATTTATGATACCGAAAAGAAGAGGATAGTAGAAGAAATTGGTGAAGAGAAGCTTGGTTATCCTCCTTATTCCATCGACATAGCTGCTTTCGATTAAGACAAGATTCACTGGGAGGGGCTTGCAAAACGAGGCTGTCCCCCACCCCGCTCCCCCAGGAGAGCCTCAGCCCCTCCCAACATAATAAATTATAACTTAACATAAGGAGAGAAAGGAAGATGGATTGGTTTAGTAAAGGTGGGCCTTTAATGTATCCTATTTTGGGGTGTTCTATTTTCTCTCTAGCTATATTTCTTGAAAGGCTTTTTTATATTTTAAAAGGAAAGAAGGGGGTTCTTCTTGATTTTCAAAGGAGGGTAGACGAACTTTTAAATAACCCAAATCTTGAGGTTAAGGGGCTTAAGGATGCTATAGATATGCTGATAGAGGGTAAAACTGTAAGCCTCTCAAGAGGAATAGGAGCTCTATCTTTGATAGCTCGAGTGAGCACTCTTCTCGGTCTTTTAGGAACTGTGTTGGGAATGGTTGAGGTTTTTAGGAATGTAGCCGCGGGGAAGTTGGGCAATCCTGAAGCCTTGGCGGGTGGTATATGGGTTGCGCTTTTGACCACTGTGTTCGGTTTGTCGGTAGCTATCCCAACGGTTTTTATGCATGGTTTGCTTTCATCCATGATTTCTCGGATAGAGGAGGAGATGCTAAAGCTTGGGGAAGAAGTGCTTATTAGATATGTTAAGGGTAAAGCTTAGTTTTATCTTACTTTTTTTATTATCAGAGATCGCTTTTTCTTGCCCACCTTTTCTTTATGATGAATTAGGTAACGTAATTGATGTAAAGCATAAATTTAGTAGAATAGTTTCTCTCGCTCCAGCTATAACCGAAACCCTCTTCGCCATAGGGGCGGGAAGTAGGGTCGTTGGAGTAACACTCTTTGATAATTATCCTAAAGAAGTGGAAAGAATCTTTAAGGTTGGTGATTTCTCTAATCCAAACTTAGAGAGAGTAATTAGTGTTAAGCCTGATTTAGTTTTAGGGATATCTAACCTTCACTTCAGATTGATGAAGCGTATTAAGGAATTTGGTATTAGTTGTTACACTTTCAAACTTTATGATACCTTTGAAGAGCTATATGCAATGATAGATGCTTTAGGGAAGATAACAGGTAATGAAAGGGAGGCTAACTTGCTCATTGGTGAACTTAAAGAAAGGATCAAGGGTATTGAGGATAGAGGCAAGGCTTTGAAGGCGCACCCTAAGGTTTTTCTTGCTCTTTGGGATTCTCCCTTGGCAACTATTGGGAGGAGAAGTTATATTCACGAGGTCATTAGAATAGCGGGCGGCTTTAGTATAACATCGGACTTAGAAGCTTACTTTCCTATATATAGCATAGAGAGATTAATTTTGGGGGACCCTGATATAATTTTGGTCGCTGGGGGGAATGGCGGAATGGGGCTTAGTAGGGATAGATTATTGAAAGCCCTAAGCGGTAAAGGAATAAGGGCCGTGGAAAGAGGAAATGTGTATGAGATAGATGGGGATCTCATCTTTAGGCTTTCTCCCAGGATAGTGGAAGGTATTGGTATCTTATATAAGGTGTTTGAGAGATGGGCAGGAAAAGACTAAAGGAAGAGGATGTTGGAATAGATCTTACTCCCTTGATAGACATAATACTTCAGCTTATAGTATTTTTTGTTTTAACTACAGCCTTCGTTCCCTTTCTTGTAAACGTGGAGCTTCCCAAAGCTTTATCTTCACCTTCTAATGAGGAAAGGGTCGTAGTTATAACCTTGACTAAAGGGGGAGATATATACTGGGATAAGGAAGTTGTAAGCCTTTCTGAGTTACCCAAGCGTGTGGAAACTACAGGGATTGAAGTGAAATATTTAATAAGAGGGGATAAAGGAGCTGAATATGGTAAGGTCGTAGCTTTGATAAGCGAGCTTAAGAAGATGGGGGTAAGGAGGTTAGGACTGGTTGTGGAGCCAGAACACTAGATTTTATGCCTTTTTGTCCTTATCTTTCTTTTTTCATTTGATCTTGGTAAGTCTCTTACCGTCTTTAACTATCTTAGATCTTTCCTCGCCTATATGGGTGGACCTCGTTGAGGTGAAGGAGGAAAAGTGGAAGGCGAGTGAGGTTCAACTCTTAAAGGGGTTGGTGTCCCAAGGAGCTTCCATAGGTGGAGATTTTCATCTGTTAAGCGGGAAAAATTTTAGGATCGAAGGGAAAGCCTCGCTTCACTTGAAGGGATCCCTTAAAGTTAGTATAAAGCATGCTCCTAAAAGAGATGCGAAGGTTGAAAAAACTGGTGAACTTAATAGGAGTGGGGATAATCGAGAGATTGGTCATAAAGGCTCTGCTGTTGGAGGAAATTCTCCACATTTTAAAGAGATGGATAGTTCTGATCTTCATCAGGCCGTGATGCCTCCTCAACTTCTAAGGTTAAGTGAGCCCGTTTATCCTCTCATTGCGAGAAAAATGGGATATGAGGGATGTGTGCTCTTGGAAATAGAGGTATTAATCGATGGGAGTGTCGGTGATGTGAGAGTTATAGAGTCGTCTGGATACGAAGTTCTTGATAAAGCGGCTGTTACGGAAGCTAAGAAATGGAGGTTCGTTCCTGCTAAGATTAATGGTAACCCTATAAAGTGTGTGGTCAGAAAGAAGGTGGAGTTTAAGCTTAAATGAAAAGAAGAGGGCTTTTAATATTCCTTCTCTTAATATTTTCCATATTTATATCTCTATTTGAAGGTTCTGTTAGAATAAGCCTTGGAGAAATTATGACTGGATCTCCTGTTTTCTGGAAGATAAGGCTACCACGTATAATTAACGCTTTTATGGTGGGAGCTTCCTTATCTCTTTCAGGATCGGTATTACAAGCTCTTTTTAGAAATCCCCTTGCAGAACCCTATCTTCTTGGGGTATCTGCAGGAGCTGCTGTGGGCGTTTCCATAAGTATTTTGTTGAAACTTGCTTGGAGTATAGAGCTTTGTTCTTTCTTGGGTTCTATGTTTTCTCTGATATTGGTTTATAAAATAGCGGTTAGAAATGGGTTTCTCCCCACGGAAGATCTCCTTCTCGCTGGTGTTGCAATAAATGCGCTACTTTCCGCCTTGTTGGGTTTCTTGATGTATATGGTTGGGAGAGAGCTTCATGGGTTGCTTTTTTGGATGTGGGGGAGCTTCGGGACCTCCTCGTGGGGCAATGTCATCAGGGGTTTCCCAATATTCCTCTTCACTTTTTTCCTTTTAGTCAGACATGCTGATGATCTTAACATAATGCTCTGGGGAGATGAGCATGCGCTTCAGATGGGCGTTGACGTAAGAAGGGTTAAGAAAAGCCTTTTAATTTCTTCTTCACTTATCACTGCTATTTCTGTAGCTTCGTCTGGTATTATAGGTTTTGTGGGGTTAGTAACTCCTCACATTGTCAGGATAATGTTAGGCCCTGATCATAAGGTTTTATTGCCTTTTTCGGTGCTGTTGGGAGGGGGGATCTTAGTTTTGGCAGATGCCCTTTCAAGGAGTTTAGTTTCTCCCGCTGAGGTTCCCGTGGGGCTTATAACCGCCCTTGGAGGAGCTCCTTTCTTTATATACCTCTTAAGGAAGTGGCGTAAAAGCGATGCTTGAAGTTAAGGGTGTTTCTGTTGCCTATAATGGTAAGCTTGTTTTGAAGGATATAAATTTCAGATTAGAAAAAGGGGATTTTTTAGCTATTCTTGGAGCTAATGGTGCTGGAAAGAGCACTTTGATAAAGCTTTTATCTGGCGTTGTTAAGCCCCTTTCGGGAAGTGCTTGTTTTGAAGGGGTTGATCTCCTTTCTCTTCCGCCGAGAGAGAGAGCTAAGATAGTAGCTGTGGTCCCCCAAGAGGTAAACTTTATCTTCCCATTTTCTGTAGAAGAGGTAGTAGCCATGGGACGCTATCCTTATGGGGGAAGAGGTAGGAAAGAAGTAGAGTGGGCGATCACCAAACTTGCGTTAGAAGATCTGCGTAATAGGAGCTTGTCCTCTTTAAGCGGTGGTGAGTTTAAGCGTGTAATTATAGCTAAGGCTCTGGCGCAGACCCCCAAGATACTTCTTCTTGATGAGCCGATAAGCCATCTTGATTTGAAGTACCAGGCTCTTTTGTTTAAGCTTCTTAGGGAACTTTTGGATAGAGGGTTAATTATAATATCTGTTTTTCACGAGCTAAACATAGCCTTCCAAGGGATAAATAAGATTATGTTTCTTAAAGATGGCGAGATGCTTTCTTTTGGTTCTCTTCACGAAAATCTAACCTTAAATATTTTAAGGAAAACTTTCGACGTAGATATTGTAAAGTGTGAAAGTTGTGGAAACATCTACCTTAAGAATGAATGATCAAGGGTTTAAAGTTGTCTTTTTCTTGGCAATCCACACAACTGCAAATATCCCTAAGCCTAAAGCAACTAAGATTGGGTTTAAGGTGGCAGTTAATGTACCTATCACTACTAGAAGCAACCTTAGTGGAATCCTGAGTTCCCCTTTAAGATAACCTGTTACCCCTATTGCTATTATGTACATCGCTAATATGGTAGATAGAAAGCAGTATAGAATTCTTAATATAGAGAGCAGATTCCAAGAGCTTACAGTTATGATAAACATCTCAGGGTTATAGAAGTAGATGTAGGGGCCAATGAATGCAGCCAAGGCATACTTTACGGAATTTATCGAGGTTTTCCAGAAATCGCCTCCAGCGAGCGCTGAACCAGCGTAAGAAGCTAGAGCTACTGGTGGTGTGAGATCTGCTAGAATACCGAAGTAGAAGACAAAAAAGTGAGCAGCAAGCAATGCTACTGCGGGACCATATCCAAGGACCTTTTCTAAATATACTCCTCCTATGTTAGACACAGCTTTGTATACTGCAGGAGCTGCAACGAGGGATGTTATAACATAGTTTGCCGTTGTTGGTACTCCCATACCTAGTATTAGACTAAATATCATGCTCATTAAGAGTATTAGTATAAGTATGCCTCCTGTTAGGTCCACAAGCTTATATCCTAAGCTTGTTACCAGTCCAGTCATGGTTAAAACTCCTTGTATTAAGCCAGCACTGGCAGCTGCAAGCATGACTGTAACGCTTGTTTTTCCGGCGTCGATCAAGGAATCGAAAGTTGCATCAAACATTTTCTTTCCGTCATCGCTTTTAGAGAGGAGCCCTATGAAAAGGGACAAGACTATTCCAAATACACCACTCATGAACAATACTGATTCTTTTCTTATTCCCATATGTTTAGCTAAAGCTAAAAAACCGATGAAGAGCAGGCTTATAAAGAACTTTTCGTTGAACTTGATGTGTTTTTTCAAGAAAAGTCCTATTAGGATCAGTAAAGTTAAAAAGCTTAGGAAAATCAAGGAAACCTCTTTCGCTATATGATCTTCTGTAAACATCAAAAAAGTAGTGAGAATAACTAATCCTGCGTAGATCTTTTCATTTCCAGGTATGTTGTCTTTTGATACCCAAGCGACCCATATAGCTATACCTAAGCAAGAGATGGCAGCTATGTGGGGGGATATCCCCCATACGAGGGCAACTGTTATGACCACTATAGGAAGCATGAGGTAAAGCTTCCTCACAAAATAGCGAACTGGCGTAAGCAGCTCCTTAGGTAAGCCTCTTAGTCCCAGTTTCTTCGTTTCAAGATCTATAAATATATAAACTCCTATATAGTATACAAGGGCTGGAATCACTGCAGCGATTATTATCTTATTATAAGGTATGCCCAGGAACTGAGCCATTATGAAAGCTGCTGCTCCCATTATTGGAGGCATTAGTTGTCCACCTGTAGAGGCGACAGGCTCAACCGCTCCAGCAATTTCCGGAGGATAACCTGCCTTTTTCATTAAGGGGATGGTGAAAGTTCCTGTGGTCAACACATTTGCTACCGAGCTTCCGCTTACCGTTCCCATGAGAGCGCTTGAGACAACTGCAGACTTAGCGGGCCCTCCAGGGCGTGTTCCGAAGATGGATATCATTAGCTGAGTCATATAATCGCTGACTCCTATCTTTAGAAGAAAGGCGCCGAAAAATATAAATGCAAATACGTATATTGTCATAACAAAAAAGGGTATCCCAAAGATCCCTTGGTCAAGGTAAAGATATTGAACAAACCTACCCCAGTTATAGTTAGTATCTCTTATACCTATAACTAAGAAAACAAGAACTATGGTGGGAAGAATCCAGCCCAAGCTTCTCCTCGTTGCCTCCAAAACCAAGGCTATAGCTATGAGGCCAAAAGGAATATCCCATTTATATACCTCGTAATATACCGTGAATGCGGGGTACCTCACGAACATGTAAAACATGCTTGCAAGCCCGAGAATAATCAAAATATAGTCATAGAATTGAACCTTTACAACATATTTCTCTTTTATTCTTGAGGGATAACGTAAGAAGGCTATCAGAAGCAACATTCCTAGTACGAAAGCCATACCCTGCTTATCCTGAAATCCCTGCTGGAGTATGGGGATTTCTATTCCTAGTTTAGCCAGAAGATCATAAATATAAAAGTGAAATCTAAATATGAAAAGTATCTCATATACTCCTACAGAAATGGCGGCAATTTTTAATAGCAAGTCTAAAGGTTGCGGTAAACTTCGAGTCTTTTCAATAACAATCGCAACTTTGCTTTCTTTATTTTCCATCTTCCTCCCTCCTAATTTATTAAAGTAAAGAGAAAGGGAGCTCTTTTAACTCTAAATATAACCTTTCCTTCCTTTTTAATCTCATGGAATACATATTTTGACCCTAATTTTATACTTGCCCTGTTTAGAGGGATAAACCAATAACTCCACTCCTTTCCTAGAAACATATTCATTTCCTTTATAAAAAAGCCCTTTTCGATTTTGCTAAAGTCAATTGGTTGACCTGCGTCAAACTGTTGCCATCTTTCCTCTATTGCCCATATTCCGTTCTTATTTATCCTGTAAATATCTACGACAGCGGTTAGGGAAACGCTATGTGTGTAGTATACCTCAAGGATTATCTCTGGATTAAGGAAGAGGGAACAGGTTTCTGTTCCCTCTTCCGTCTGTATTTCCAAAACATTGATCGGTAGAAGGGATATTCCCAATAGCGTTAAGATTAAGGCTATCTTAACGCTTAAGCTCTTCTGGAATCTTAAGCCCCTTTTCTTCAAAGAACTTTATGGCTCCTGGGTGAAGAGGTATAGTTACTCCTTCAAAGGCATCGCTCATCTTTATCTGCTTTGCAAGCTGGTGAGCTGTTGCAAGATCATCAATGCTGGTGTAAAGAACCCTCGTTATCTCATATACCACATCGTTAGGAAGCTTTTCATCTACTACGAGCGTAGCCTTGACCGCTATGGTTTGAACATCGTTTTCCATTCCTTTATAAGTTCCTTTAGGTATAGTTACCCTTACGTAGAAGGGGTAACCCTGGTCGTGAAGCTTTTTAACGATATCGTCGGGGATTGATATAAGGTTAACGGGGACATTCACAGCTATCATCTCTATGGCAGGTGCAGGGTAGCCAATGATTGTAAATTCCGCATCTACTTGACCAAGAACCAGACTCTGAGCGGCTTCTTCAAAGGTCTGATATATCTTGTTTATCTTATCCCACACTCCTGCTGCCTTGAGGACCCTCTCCGCTGTTTGAGCACAACCGCTGCCCGCTGCCCCAACGACTACTCTCTTACCTACGAGGTCGTTTAAACTCTTTAGGTTACTGTCTGCTCTCACTACTAATTGAAGCGGTTCGGGGTAGAGCGTTGCAATGGCTCTTATGTTTTTTACTGGGTTTCCTTCAAACTGAGCGATGCCCTTAATTGCATAGTAAGTTACGTCGTTTTGAGCGATTGCTACCTGAGCTTCCCCCTTTGCTATAGCTTTTACGTTAGCTACACTCGCTCCGCTCGTAACTCCCTTAGCTGCCAGCGTTTGGCTCTTCTGATTGATTACCTTAGCGAGCATGGAACCTATGGCAAAGTATACGCTTCCAGGTCCAGAACCAGTATAAATCGTAACCTCAAATTTGTTGGCAGCTACTGTAACACTTCCAAAGGAGAAAAGCACCGCCAACGTAAAAGAGAGTATTAACAAAACACTTGCCACCTTTTTACACATGACTAATTTCACCTCCTATTTAAAAATTCTTTTTTTCTAAAGATAACATTACTAATAAATATTGTCAAGGAGGTAGTCTCTTGTGAAGAAAAATTATCTTCTCTAATATTATCTTGAAGGAATAGTTGCTTCTAAGGTCTTATATGATCCATTTCTTTACTTCTTCGGGGGATAGTTTTCTCGTTATGAAGGTGACTTCTCCTTCCTTACCTACGACCTTAACTTCGCCTATGGAATTTGAAGGAGCATCACTGTATCTTAAGACGATTCCACAGGCTAAATTTAATATAGGTGGAGTTATCTTATTTCCTCTAAGTATTGCTAAGGGGCTTGGAAAGTCTTTAGCTGTGAGAAGGATATCAGAAGGCATAAGGAACCTGAGTAATATTTCGTTTTCCTTTTCGTTTCTACCAACGATAAGCTTTATATCTCGTTCGAGCCTAAAATGTCTTCCATATTTTAGTAGTTCTGCATCCTTTAGAGTTGCTTCAGGGGTATACTTTAGAAGGTCCTTGACTCTTCTTGAGAAGGATGGATCCGTTAGGATGCATCCTCCTGCTGGAGACGGGAAAAAATCTATACCCCATTTCTGAGCGAGTTCTATTTGTACCTTTCTTGCTCTACCTTTTATGTCCAATAGGTTTTCTCTCTTGATCCATCCTTCCCTTTCCGGTAGGGTTGGAGGTAATAGCTTCGCAGAGAGCGGTCGAAGTAAGATATCTTTCAAACCGCTTTCTTGGGCTATTACTTCCATGATTTTCCTTCTTTGGGACATGGGCCTTTCGCCTAATACCTCACCAGTTGCAACGAATTTTGCTCTGGTTTCTTTCATGTAATTTTTAGCTTCCTTAAGCATTATTACCTTGCAATCTATACAGGGGTTTACTCCTCGCCCTCTACCATACTTGGGTCTTTTAACAGCGTTCCAGATTTTTTCACCGATATCTATTATTTCTAAGGGAAGGCCAAGGTTCTGAGCTGCCTTAGTTGGATTGGTGCTTTCCCAAAATGGGGAAGAACAAAATAACAAGAGTATTTCTATTCCTTCATTTTGAAGTAACTTTGCAGCTAAAATGCTATCTAATCCTCCCGAAAAGAGTAGTACACACTTCATCAGTTTTTAACCAAACTTTCCCGTGAGGAATTCCTCCGTTCTTCTATCCTTTGGAGTAGTAAACATCGTTCTTGTTGGACCAAACTCTACAAGCTCTCCAAGATAAAGGAAAGCCGCATAGTCTGAAACCCTTCCCGCTTGGGCTATGTTATGAGTAACAAGTATAACTGTTACTGTTTTCTTAAGCTCTATCATTAACTCTTCTATTCTTGAAGTAGCTATAGGATCAAGGGCTGAGGTGGGCTCATCTAAGAGTAAGACATCAGGGTTCATAGCTAAGGCTCTAGCTATGCAAAGCCTTTGCTGTTGCCCCCCTGATAGGAATGTCCCAAGCTTGTGTAGGTGGTTCTTAACTTCGTCCCACAAAGCTGCCTTTTTAAGCGATTCTTCAACTATTCTGTCCATCTCGTTTTTAGGTAGCTTAATTCCATTTAGCTTATATCCAGCAATCACATTATCGTATATGCTCATGGTAGGGAAAGGGTTAGGGCGTTGGAAGACCATCCCTATTTTTCTTCTGACTAACATAGGATCTATAGCGTATATATCCTCACCGTGAAGAAATACTTTCCCTTCGACCCTTGCGTTTGGAGACAGTTCATGCATGCGATTTAAGCATCTTATGAAGGTAGTCTTGCCACATCCTGAAGGTCCCATTACAGCTGTAACCCTGTTTTGAGGGAATGAGATCGTTATTCCCTTCAATATCTCCTGGTTCCCATAATAAGCCTTGAGATTTTCGGTTCTTAAAATCTCGTTTTCCATCTTTTAGCTATCACCCTCGCTATTATGTTTATCACTAATACCATACTTACCAATATGAAAGATGCTCCCCATGCTAATTCGTGCCATTCCACATATGGGCTTGTGGCGTAATTAAAAATGAACAAAGACAGAGCACTCATCGGCTTAAAGAGGTTAAGTTCTAGATGAGGACTACCAAAGGCAGTAAACAAAAGGGGAGCGGTTTCACCTGCTATCCTTGCTATTCCTATTAATACACCAGTTAATATGCCGCTTAAGCTTGCGGGTAGAACAACCTTCAATATAGCTTTGTAGTAAGGCACACCGAGGGCCAAAGCTGCTTCTTTTAATGTTCCTGGGATGAACTTCATCGTTTCCTCAGTTGTTCTTACAACTACGGGGAACATTATTATACCGAGAGCGATTCCACCTGAGAGGGCTGAAAAACTTTGCATGGGCATAACTATCCAAATATATGCTACGATTCCAACTACTATAGAAGGTATGCTTTGCAAAACCTCTACACACAACCTGGCCAGTGCTGAGAGTTTGCTCTCCTTTCTCTCTGCCATATATATACCAGCTGCTATACCGGGGGGTATTGATATAATGCTTGCTAAACTTATAATTATACCAGTTCCAATTAATGCGTTTAATATGCCTCCTCCTTCCTCCCCGGGAGGCTTAGGGAGGCTCAGTAGGAACTCTGGGCTGACAACCTTTAACCCCTTTTGAACTATGTAATAGAGAATGAGAAATAGAGGTATTATCGTAATCGTTGCCAGTAGAAATATCACGATCTTAAAGATTTTGTCCTTTATTATTCTGCTTTTTTCACTCCTTACTTTAGGCATGTTCTGTCTCCTTTAAGCTGATCCTTTTAATTATGTATCGCCCAATCAATCCTATGATTGTAGTTATTATAAGGAGAAATAATCCTATCTCTACTAATGAGGATAGGTGTAGTTTTTCAGTGGCTTCGGTGAATTCATTTGCTATTACGCTTGCCATAGTATTTCCCGGAGAGAAAATGCTTTCTGGAATTTTGTTAGAGTTCCCTATAAGCATTGTTACAGCCATCGTTTCTCCAAGGGCTCTTCCCAGGGATAGGAGTATACCGGCGAAGATACCGGAGCGAGCATATGGTAAGATCACATATCTTATAACCTCGTATCTTGTCGCTCCAAGAGAGTAAGCCGCTTCTTTAATATCGCTGGGCACAAGCTCTATAACTTCTCTTCCTAAGGAACTAGAGTATGGAATTATCATTATAGCTAATATCAGGGATGCGGTAAATATTCCAACCCCCACGGGTGGAATCCCTATAAGAGCTTCGAACTCTCTAACTATAGGGACCAAGACGAATAACCCCCAAAAGCCATAGATGACGGAAGGTATACCAGCCAAGAGCTCTGTAAGATTTCTTAGAAGTGATGAAAACATCCCTTCCTTCAAATACTCTCCTAATAGAATGGATATAGACATGGATATAGGAATAGATATTAGTAAAGCTAAGAGAGACGTGATTAACGTTCCAATTAAAAAGGGAAGAGCACCAAACTTCATGTTTACTGGATCCCACTCTTTTCCGAAAAAGAAACTTATACCGAAGGCTTTAAGTGAAGGGATGGAATGGACCAGCAGCGTTAAGAAGATGGCTAATAAAAGGATTATTACTCCAGCTGCTCCTATTAGTATAACTGCGTTGAATATCAGATTGCTTTGTGCCACCCCTCTTGTCTTCATCTTTTACCCCATAATGATTATATAGCTAAGGTCAAAATAAAGCAATTGTCCAGTTGTTTCATTTAGCTTTCTATGTTAATATTTCTTTGTATGAAAAGTTCGGAGGGGGTGAGAGCTATGGGACCTCCTAAGATAGATAAGTACAGTTTCGGAGAGATAGTTATAGATGGCATTAGGTATGAAAGTGATGTTGTTATCCTTCCTGAGGGGGTTTTTTCAGATTGGTGGCGTTTGGAGGGACATAAGCTTCACCTGGAGGATATAAGAGAGTATCTTTCAAAGGCAGTCATTGATGTACTTGTTGTTGGAACGGGGGCGAGTGGGATAATGAAGGTGATGGATGAGGTCATGCTTGAGATGAGGGCAAGAGGTATAGAGGTAATAGCTTTGCCTACGGGTGAGGCTTGTAAAGTTTATAATGATCTTAGCACCAAGAAAAGGGTGATGGGGGTGTTTCACTTAACATGCTGAAGGAGGTTAAGAGAGCCCTTTTTGCGCTCAGTGACAAAAGTGGTGCTGAAAACTTCGTTAGGTTCCTGATAGAGAGAGAAGTAGAGGTTTTCGCTTCTGATGGAACGGCCAAGTACCTTGAAGATAAGGGGTTAAAGGTTAAAAGACTTTCCCTTATCACGGGTTTCTCAGAACGATGCGGGGGGAGAGTTAAAACACTTAACGAAGAGGTTTTTTCAAGGATTCTTTGTAGACCTGGTGATCCAGAGTTTAGCGAAAAATTCGATTTAGTTACAGTAGATCTTTATCCCTTTAAAGGTTTCAAAAGTATAGATAACATAGATATAGGAGGTGTCGCTTTACTTCGGGCTTCCGCTAAGAACTTTGAGAACGTTATTGTTGTATGTGATAAGAAGGATTATGACTTCATAATGAGGAGACTTGATGAAGAGGGTTCTCTTTCACTCGAGGAAAGAAAGAAACTCGCTTTTAAGGCGTTTAGAAAAACGATGCTATATGATTTTGAGATATCTCTTTGGATAGGCCAGGGAGGGAATGTACTTTCATTAAGATATGGAGAAAACCCTCACCAAAGCGGTTTCTTTTATCCTTTAAGTGATGGGACTCCCTTTTATTACTATGGAGATAAGCCAATATCTTTTAACAATATACTCGATGCCTATCGAGCTTGGCTTGTAGTAAGAGAGTTTGATGAGCCTGCGTGCGCTATAATAAAACATGCTTCACCTTGTGGAGTGGCGATAGCTTCTTCCTCTGAAGATGCTTTCTTAAAGGCTTTCGAGTGCGATCCTGTTTCGGCTTATGGAGGGATAGTTGCCTTTAATGTCTTTCCGAGTCGTGAGGCGTTGGGTTTAGTTGAAAAGAAGTTCTTTGATCTCTTAGTTCTTCCAGACCTTCCAGACATTCCTTTGAATAGGAGGTATTTGGTCCCAAAGTCATGGGATGTAGAGTGGGATTTAAAGGTTGCCTTCTCTGGAGTTTTAGTTCAAGAACCGGATAGGGGCTTCAATTTTGAAGGTGTAGTTGATAAGGATGCAATATTTGCTTTTAAGGTGGTTAAGCATCTTTACTCTAACGCTATTGTGGTGGCGAAGAATGGTGCAACCTTAGGCTTGTGCGGTGGGCAACCCAGTAGGATATATGCTGTGAAGATAGCTCTTGAAAGAGCGAAGGGAAAGTGTAGTGGAGGGGTCCTCGCAAGTGATGGGTTTTTCCCTTTTACTGATAGCATAGATGAGGCTAATAAGTACGGAATAAGGTTAGTGATAGCTCCAAAGGGGTCTAAGAAGGATGATGAAGTAAGGAGGAGAGCAGAGGAGTTAGGTATAGACTTAATATTTGTTGAGGATAGGCATTTCAGACATTAACTATACTTATGGGGGGGTCTATATGATGAGTGATATTGAGATCGCTCGGAACGCTAAGCTTAGAAAGATAAGCGAGATCTCTTCTAGTTTAGGCATACCTGAGGACAGGCTGATTCCTTATGGGTGGTATAAGGCTAAGGTTGATTGGCGCTACTTAAAAGAGTTAGAGAGCAGAGATGATGGAAAACTGATAATGGTAACAGCTATAACCCCTACGCCTGCTGGTGAAGGTAAAACGACAACTACCATAGGTTTAACCCAAGCGCTAGTTAGGTTAGGTAAGAAAGCCATGCTCTGCCTGAGGGAGCCTTCGTTGGGGCCGTGCTTTGGTGTGAAGGGGGGTGCCGCGGGCGGGGGATACTCTCAAGTTCTTCCTATGGAGGATATAAATCTTCATTTTACTGGTGATATCCATGCAGTGGGTGTTGCACATAATCTCCTTTCCGCGATGATAGATAATCATATTCATCAGGGAAATGAACTTGGCATTGATCCTCGAAAGGTTAGATGGGGGCGCGTTGTTGATATGAACGATAGAGCTCTAAGGAGGGTGGTCATAGGTCTTGGTGGCCCATCTAATGGTTTTCCCAGGGAGAGCAGATTCGATATTACAGCTGCATCTGAAGTAATGGCCATCCTTTGTTTATCTAAGGACTTAGATGAGCTCAAGGAGAGGCTTGGAAGCATAGTCATAGGTAAAGGCTATGATGGCAGATATATTAGGGCCAGGGATTTAAAGGCTCAAGGGGCAATGGCTGCCTTGCTAAAGGATGCTTTAAGTCCTAATCTTGTTCAAACGATAGAGGGTGTTCCTGCGTTTATCCATGGAGGTCCATTTGCCAATATAGCTCATGGAACTAACAGTATAATAGCTACCAAGATGGCGTTGAAGCTAAGAGATTATGTGGTAGTTGAAACGGGGTTTGCAACCGATCTGGGAGCTGAGAAGTTCTTCAATATAGTTTGTAGAGTTGGAGGTTTTAAGCCGGAGGTTGTGGTTATCGTAGCTACGGTTAGAGCCCTTAAGATGCATGGAGGTAAGTCTAAGGAGGAGTTAAGCAAGCCTGATCTTGAAGCTTTAAGCTTAGGGTGTGAGAACCTTAAGAAACACATAGAGAATGTGAAGTTTTATGGTTTGCCTGTGGTTGTGGCTCTGAATAGATTTGTCTCAGATAGCTTAGATGAAATTGCTCTTGTGAAAGATGTTGCTTTGGCTGCTGGTGCCAGGTTTGCGCTTTCAGAGGTTTGGGAGAAAGGGGGAGAGGGTGGAAAGGAGTTAGCTCAAGAGGTCCTTAAAGCTATAGAGGAGGATGAAGTTAGCTTTAGATATCTTTACGATTTAAAAGCCCCTATAAAGGATAAGATAGAGAAGATAGCTAAGTTTATGTATGGTGCTGATGGGGTTGAGTATGATCGTGGGGCAGAAGAGGAGATAAAGGAGTTAGAGAAGATGGGATATGGTAACTTGCCGATCTGTATGGCTAAGACGCAGCTTTCACTTTCAGATGACCCTAATCTCAAAGGTAGACCTCAAGGCTTTAAGATAAGGATCAGAGAAGTGCTTCTATCTGCGGGAGCCGGTTTTATAGTTCCTATAGCGGGGGATATCATGACCATGCCTGGTTTACCTAGGCGACCAGCCGCTGAGCTCGTAGATGTGGATTCAATGGGTAATATAAGCGGGCTATTTTAGCTTTTAGCTGTTATCAGAGGGAGTAAGGAGAAAGAGAAGGCCTAATGCTATTAAATTCAATCCCGCACAAATCATAAAAGCTAAGAAGCTGCTCCACCAGTTCCAAAGGAAGCCAATAAAAGAGTTTGCAATGATGGGAGTTAGCCCTTCGGCTAACGGTGGTAGATAGGGGGGAATCCTATTTGTTTTATCTCTTTTGCTCTCGAAATAGGATTTCCCCCCTGGTATTTCTGTTAATCCCATAGCTGTTCCATAAAGGGCAAAGGGAAGCCAAAGATGGGAATCGAATGGAATGAAAGTGAATGAGATATAAGCTATAGAGCGAAGGAAGATCCCTATAAGGAAGGTCTTGCTTTTATTCTTTGTTTTCCCTCCATAGCGGGATGATAGTATGAGGAAAGAGTTCGTAATAAGCCAGAGTATTGGTAGGACAGAGGTTGTACTTCCTAACTCTTGTGCCCGAAGCATAAGAAAGGATCCACTTGGGTTTCCTAAACTAAAGAAGATCTTTGGTAAAATTAAGGTTTTACTTTTCTTACCTTGAAGAAATTCGCTTTCTTTATCCACCTTTACAGATCGAGGAAGTTCCCTTATTGATATGTAGATTAAGACAGCCACTATTGCGCCCGGGATAACTGTTATGAGAAAAAGTTTTTTGTAATTAAAATCCAAGTATGGAAGGAGCAAGAATGCGGCTAAGGGGCCTAAAAGCTTCGCAATCATGCTCTTGTTTCCTTCGAGCTTGTCAGCGAATCTTATTAAAGAAATAGGAAATATGCCCTCGAAAAAAGCAAAAAGAGGCCTTGTTATAGAAGAAACAAGTAGTGTTAAAAGCGGAAGAAGAACTTTATGTGTCTCTTTCTCACTTTTTCTTTCAATGGCTCTTTTTGTCAAAATTGATGCCGCTTCAGAAGCCCCTTCTATTACCCCTAGCTGAAGGATGCTAAAACCTAGGACTTTCGTAATGAATATAGGGAATAGGGGATAGATTAGCTCCCTTGAAAATTCGTTTAAGGATTGACATATTTTAGTCATTCGATTATTCCTCCCCATACAACCTGGTCTTTTATATAAAAGGTAGCTAACTGTCCTGGTGTTATAGCGGCTAGGGGTTCCTTTAGTATTACCTTTACCCTTCCGCTTCCTATAGGTATGGCGCGAGCTTCCGAAGGTGGCGTATGATACCTAACCTTCACTTCTCCTTGAATCTCGGACTCATCTATGAACCAGTTAACATTATTAACTATGAAATCCTTTCTAAGCAAATCCTCAAATCTTCCCATGATAACTTCGTTGTTCTCTGCATCTAAGGCTACCACATATTGCCTTATACCTGTTGCGACATTAAGCCTCCTTCTCTGCCCTACGGTATAAAGGGCGATTCCTTCATGCTCTCCGAGTGTCTTCCCAGACAGGTCCTTTATTAACCCCCTTTTAAGTTTATCCCTCAGAGTTTTCTTGATGAAGTTTCTGAAGCTACCCTCGATAAAGCATACATCCTGACTTCCCTTAAAGCTTACAAATTTATCTATTCCGATTTTTTTTGCCAAGTTTATGACTTCCTCTCGCGATCTTTCCCCTAAGGGAAAAATGGTTTTCCTTAATATCTCCCGATCAACCAGGGAGAGAAAGTAAGATTGATCTTTTTTGGGGTCTTTCCCTTTTAATAGTCCGAAAGGTTCTCGCCTTATTAGAGCGTAGTGTCCTGTGGAGATGAAGTCGGCGTTTAAAGAGATTGCCTGCTTTAAGAGTTCCGGAAACTTTATGAGTCGATTGCAAAGAGCACATGGGTTTGGGGTTCTTCCCTTGGAGTACTCTTCTAAAAAGTAGTTTATGATTTTTTGTTCGAAGTCATTTATTAAATTCACTTCCTTTAAGTCTGCATCTAATACCTTTGCTATCTTCCTTACCCTTTCTATATCTTGCCCTTTATTTAGTATGAAGGTCACTCCTATCACATCAAACCCTTCTTCTTTTAGAAGAAAGGCCGAAACCCCACTATCCACACCTCCGCTTAACCCGATAACGACCCTATGCCTCATAGGTTTACGATAAATATCTCACCCTCCAATGCATCTATCATTAGCAATTTGTTCTCAAGGGGATTGCCAAGCTTAAGTAATAGTTTAAGGACTTCACACGCTTGATATCCAGCGGTTAGGGCTACAACTGGCGCTATTGCTGGTATAACTTCTGGTGCTTTCACCCCTTCTGGATAAAGCTTTTTCAACGTTTCTTCTTTTCTCACTACGCATATTCTTCCCCACCAACCGTGGACAGCTCCATGAACGACGGGTATACCTAAGGAGCAAGCTGCTCTTACAAGAGTCCTTCTCGATGGAATGTTGTCTAAAGCATCTACTACTACATCTACGCCAGAGATAAGTTTTTGGGCATTTTCCTCGGAAAGGCTAACCCTCAAAGGTAGAAGCTGGACTTCAGGGTTTATTTCCCTAACCCTTATGTAAGCTTCTTCTGCCTTCGATTTGCCAATATTACTTATCTTTGAAAGGATTTGCCTGTTTAGGTTACTTTCCTCGAAAACCTCAGGATCTATAGCTAGTATCCTTCCTACACCAGTTCTGGCGAGAATTTCTATTAGAAAGCCTCCCAGTCCTCCACAACCAACGATTGCGATTGAGCTCTTCATTAACTTCTCTTGACCTTCCTCTCCCCATAGAGGAATTTGTCTAGAGTAAATATTATTAGGCAAGACTTATCCCTCCTTGATTTCCCCAGTAAGCTGTTTTAAATTATACACCCTAACTTGCCTTTTTCCAAGCTATTTTGAAAAGGGGTATTGACAAGGAAAAGGAGCAGTGTTATACTCTCTTTTGAGAAGAAAAATTTTCTTCAATAATTTATAGAGGAAGGTGATTTTCCTGCAAAAGGAAGGTTTTATGGAGAAGTTGAAGAGAAAGCAGGGAGAACTTACTCAAGCTCAAAAAAAGCTTGCTGAGTATGTTCTACAGAATTTAGAAGAAGTGGCCTTTATGTCAGCTTCTGTTCTCGGTAGGAAGGCTGGTGTTAGTGAGTCCACGGTTGTGAGGTTTTCTCAACTGCTTGGTTATAAGGGTTTTCCAGAGCTCAAGGAGGCTCTTAGAGAGGTTGTTATCGAGAGGCTGGATACCTCTAAGAGGCTGAGTATGTATCTTGAGAAGGGGCAAGAGGAGCATATTTTGTTTCAAAGCGTTAAAAAAGATAGGGCAGTGCTTGATCTTCTGTTGGAAACCGTTTCCATTAAGGATTTTGATAACGTTATAGAGACGCTGGAGAATGCTAAGAGGATATATATAGTATCTCACAGAAGTGCTTATGCCATCGGTTATTATTTGGCTTTCTATCTTCATTGGTTGGGTTTTCCGGCCGTTCTTCTTAAAGGAAAAGATTTTTCCTACGAGGTCTTAACTTTGGGAGATAAGGATGATGTCGTGATAGGCATAACTTTTCCAAGGTATTCTTCAGAAACTGTGGAGCTCTTCTCCTTTGCAGCAGATAGAGGGATGAAAACTGTAGCCATTACTGATGATTACCTTTCTCCAATAGCTTCGAAGGCTTCTTATGTTTTGACTGTTCCAACCGATTTCATTTCATTTGTTGATTCACTAACAGGGCCCATGAGTTTAGTTAATGCGGTAATTGTTGCTCTAAGTTTAAGAAATCTTGAAGCTATTAAGGAGAGGTTACAAGGTTTGGAAAAGGTATGGGAAGAGAAATCGGTGTATTGGCGTGAAAGTTATAAAGGGGGGAAAGCTAATGATAAGTGATTATGTTTTTTATCGAAACTTTAAGCAGCATCACCCCATAGTTGAGAGGGGAGAGGGTATATACATCTACGATAAGGAAGGCAAGAGATATATTGATGCTTGTTCAGGGGCTCTTGTTTCCAACATAGGACATGGGGTTGAGGAAATCGTAGAGGCGATGTATGCACAGGCCAAAAAGATAGCTTTCGCTCATTTGTCCATGCTTGTGAGTGAACCAGCCATTGAATTAGCTCACATGATAAAAGAGCTTGCTCCAGGGGATCTTAATTATACATGGTTTGTTTCTGGAGGATCTGAGGCTGTTGAATCGGCTGTAAAGCTCGCGAGGCAGTATTTCATTGAGAGGGACGGAGAAAATTCATCAAAATATGTGATCATAGGAAGATGGAATTCCTTCCATGGGAATACGCTTGGAGCTTTAGCTATTGGGGGGCATATTTCGAGAAGAAAGCCCTATGTTCCGATGCTAAAGGAATTCCCCCATATATCTACTCACTATTGTTATCGCTGCTACTTTAAGTTAGAATATCCTAATTGTGGTTTGAGATGCGCTTATGAATTGGAAGATGTTATAAAGAGAGAGGGTTCTAAGTATATAGCTGCTTTTATAGCCGAGCCCGTTGTTGGAGCAACTGTAGGTGCTTTGGTTCCTCCTCCGGAGTATTGGCCAATAGTTAGAGAGATATGCGATAAGTACGATATCTTATTGATTGCAGATGAGGTTATGTGTGGTTTTGGAAGGACGGGTAAAAACTTTGCAGTAGACCATTGGGGTGTCGTTCCAGACATGATAGTTCTTGGAAAGGGGATGGCAGCTGGATATAGCCCATTAGCTGGTGTAATAGCGAGTGAAAGGATAGTGGACGTCTTGAAGAAGGGGAGTGGACAGTTTATTCATGGCCATACCTATGGTGGTAATCCATTGTCTTGTGCTATAGGAGTGGCAGTTATTAAATATATGCTTAAACACAATCTTATTCAGAATGCTCATGAAGTTGGAGAATATCTTGGACGTGCAATGAGGGTAGAGCTGGAGGATATCCCCATAGTTGGAGAGATAAGAGGTATAGGGATGATGTGGGGGATCGAGATAGTGAAGGATAGGAGAACGAGAGAGCCTTTCCTTAGGAAGCAGAACGTTGCTTCTAAGGTTGCTAAGGTGTTAATGGAGAGGGGGGTACTCGTTTATCCTGGGAGCGGGGCGGCGGATGGTGTCAATGGAGATCACTTTATGGTAGCCCCGCCCCTAACGCTGAAGAAGGAGGAGGCTGATGAGATAGTCTCCCTTTTAAAGAAAGGTTTGGAAGAATCAGTGAAAATATTACTTTAGGAGGTGATTCTCTCATATGGGTTCTTATTTTAAGCCCATAATGAGTCCCGATGAGGCTGTAAGGGATATTCCTGATGGAGCTACGATCATGATAGGGGGCTTTAATGTTGGTGGGGTTCCATACAGCCTTATCGAAGCTCTTATAAGGAAAGGGGTCAAGGATTTAACCCTAATATGCAATGATACTGCCTATGAAGATGTGGGTCATGGAAAGCTAATAGCGAACGGGCAGGTTAGAAAGGTCATTGCCTCACACATAGGATTGAATAGGATTACTCAAAAGCTTTATAATGAGGGGAAATTAGAGGTGGAGTTTGTTCCTCAGGGTACGCTTGCAGAAAGAATAAGGGCGGGTGGTTTTGGTCTTGGAGGAATTCTTACCCCTACAGGGGTTGGGACCTTAGCGGAGGAGGGTAAGCAAGTTATAGAAATAAACGGTAGAAAGTACCTCCTTGAACTTCCCTTAAGAGCGGATTTTGCCTTAATACGTGCCAGGAAAGCTGACAGAGTGGGGAATCTATGGTATTGGGGAAATGCAAGGAACTTTAATCCTCTTATGGCAGCAGCTGCTGATATAGTGATAGCGGAAGTCGATGTAGTGGTAGGCATTGGTGAGATAAACCCAAATGATGTTCATACACCAGGCATATTGGTTGACAGGATAGTTGTGGCTGGGGGTGAATACTATGCTACCTGAGATCCCAAAGGAAGTAGCGGAGATTAGGATAGCCAGAAGGATTGCGAAAGAGTTTAAAGATGGGGATGTGGTGAATCTTGGGATAGGTATTCCTTCTCTTGTAGCCGATTATATCCCCAAGGGGATTCGGGTTATCTTTCAGACTGAGAATGGAATGCTCGGTATGGGACCGAGGGCTAAGGAAGGGGAGGGAACTATCGACATAATAGGGGCTGGTGGTGTAAAAGTTACTGTTCTTCCAGGAGGGTCTTTCTTCAGCAGCGATGTTTCTTTTGGCTTGATTAGAGGTGGGCATATAGATGTAACGGTTTTAGGCGCTTTGGAAGTGGATGAGGAGGGGAACCTGGCTAATTGGATGATACCGGGGAAACTAATTCCAGGTATGGGAGGCGCTATGGATTTAGTAACTGGGGCGAAGAAGGTCTTTGTGGCTATGCTTCATACGATTAAGGGTAAACCTAAGATAGTCAAGAAGTGCTCTCTGCCTTTGACTGGTAGGAGGGTAGTTAATAAGATATTTACGGAGTTGGCTGTTTTTGAAATTACCAAGAGTGGTCTTCTTCTCACCGAGATAGCTCCTGAGGCGAGTGTAGAGGTGATCAAGGAGTATACAGAAGCGGAGTTTAAGGTTAGAGAACCCTTGGGTATTATGGAGGTGTAAAAATGGGTAGGCCTGTTATTCTTTCCGCTGTTAGAACCCCGGGAGGGAAGTTTGGTGGATCTTTATCTTCATTTAGCGCAGCGGAGTTGGGGGCTTTGGTTATAAAAGAAGCTTTAAATAGGGCTGGAATTTCTCCAGAAGTAGTTGGTGAAGTTATAATGGGTAATGGATGGCAAGCAGGTGCTGGGCCGAATGTAGCCAGGATAAGTGCTGTGTTCGCAGGTTTACCTGAGAACGTACCAGCTTTTACTGTGAATAAGAGATGCGCCTCTGGGTTGAAAGCAGTTATGCTTGCAGCTGATAACATACTCTTAGGAAGAGAGAGGGTTGCTGTAGGTGGGGGGACCGAGGCCACAAGCCAGGTTCCCTATCTACTTCAAGGAGCTAGATGGGGATATAAGATGGGACATCAAGAGATATACGATGTTCTTTACAGAGATGGGTTTTTCTGCCCAATGGCTAAAATGATGATGGGGGAAACGGCAGAAATATTAGCTGAGGAGTATAAAATATCTCGAAGAGAGCAGGATGAATATGCCTTAGAGTCTCATAGGCGAGCTATAGCTGCGATCGATTCTGGAAAGTTCCTTCGAGAGATTTTACCTGTTGAGATAAGATCCAAGGGGCAGGTAATTATATTTAAGGAAGATGAGATCCCACGTCGTGATACCTCTTTGGAAAAGCTTGCTAAGCTTCCTCCAGTTTTTAAGGAAAATGGGACTATAACTGCTGGTTCGAGTTCGGCTTTATGTGATGGTGCTGCTGCCGTTGTTGTGGTTGATGAGGATTGGGCTCGTTCAGAAGGATTAAAGCCCTTGGCTAGAATCCTTTCCTACGCAAGTGTAGGGATTAAGCCTGACCATATGGGATTAGGCCCGGTTAAGGCTGTGCCTAAGGCTCTTACGTTAGCAGGCCTGTCCTTAAAAGATATAGATTTAATAGAGCTGAATGAGGCTTTTGCTGCCCAGGTTATCGCTGTGGAGAGAGAGCTTAATTTGGATCATGAGAAGGTTAATGTACATGGTGGTGCTATCGCTTTAGGGCATCCAATAGGAGCTACAGGGGCTAAGATATTAACCACTTTGCTTTATGCTCTTCATACATATGATAAGCAGTTTGGTCTTGTAACCTTGTGCGTTGGTGGTGGACAAGGCGTAGCTATGGTTATAGAGCGCCTATAGGATCTCTATCTTTAAGCTTTCCTCCATCTCTTTAAGGGCCCATGTATGTTTATCATTAGATATGCTTGCGCAGCCATCCTTATATACTTTCACATCGTATCCGAGCATCTTAGCGTGTGCGCTAGTGTAAAGGACACAGATGTTCGTTAGAACCCCGACGACGTATATCTCCTTTGGGGATAAACCTTTAAGGATCTCTTCAAGATCAGTGCCTATGAACCCATCATAGGTTTCCTTGCCAATTATTAGGTCCTCCTCTTTCGGCTCAAGCTCCTTAATCACTTGGCTTCCCCATGTTCCCTTAATCGCATGGGGAGGCCAATCGCTGAATTCTTTATCTTTCTCTGAGTGAGCATCGCATATGAATAGAACCTTGCCTTCTCTTCTGAAATACTCTACCTTTTCTTTGATGAATGGAATTATGCGTCTTCCGGACTCCCCAATGTAGAGTTTTCCCTGAGGATTTATGAAATCGTTTAGCATGTCTATAACGAAAAGAATCTTCATTCCTCTTCACCTCCTTTAGCGAGGATTAGAGAGATAAGATTATTGAGCTCATCCTCATTTAGAAAATAGGCGAGGACGAGCTCAATTTCCCAATTTCCTGGAAGATATTCTAAGACCTCTGAAACCTTGATAGGGAGTAAACCGAAGGAAAAAAGACTTTCTATGAGAAAGTATATTTTGCTTAAGCTATCTGATTTAACCTTTACCACGCGAATAGAGGGAACCGTTTGCAAAGCTCTTTTACCCTACTTTTTACTATGGAAAGTTCCTTTTCATTATCTCTGTTCTTGATCGTTCTATATATGAGGTCGCCTATTTCTTCCATTTCTTCTTTACCCATTCCTCTTGTGGTAAGGGCCGGTGTTCCGAGTCTGATACCGCTTGTTATCAAGGGAGGTTTTGGATCATAGGGTATCATATTCTTGTTTACGGTTATACCAACGCTTTCTAGTAGCTTTTCAGCTTCCTTTCCTGTGATGTCGAAGTTCCTTAAATCAACCAAGATAAGATGATTATCTGTTCCTCCGCTTACTAACCTGAAACCTCTTTCTTTTAGCGAATTTGCGAGCGTTTTCGCGTTTTCTACCACTTTCTGAGAATAGTTTTTGAACTCTGGTCTTGATGCTTCTAAGAAGCATATGGCTTTGGCTGCTATAACGTGCATTAAGGGGCCTCCCTGTATTCCGGGAAAAACCATTTTATCTATTTGTGAGCTGTATTCATCTTTACATAGGATGAAAGCACCTCTCGGCCCGCGCAAGGTCTTATGGGTTGTAGATGTTACGAAATCTGAAAAAGGGACTGGGTTTGGATGAACATCTCCTGCGACTAGTCCTGCTATATGAGCCATGTCTACCATTAAATAAGCTCCTATAGAATCAGCGATTTCTTTGAACTTTTTGAAGTCTATTATTCTAGGATAGGCACTTGCGCCAGCAACTATAAGCTTTGGTTTCTCTTTCTCGGCAATGCTATAGATTTCCTCATAGTTTAGGGTTTCAGTTTCTTTATCTACTCCGTAATGAATTACTTCGTAAAATATTCCAGAGAAGTTAACCGGGCTTCCATGTGAGAGATGTCCTCCATGAGATAGATTCATAGCCATAAGCTTATCTCCTGGTTTTAAAAAGGCAAAGTAAACTGCCATATTTGCTTGGGTCCCACAGTGAGGCTGAACGTTTGCATGTTCAGCTTTAAAAAGCTCGCAGGCTCTTTTTGCAGCTATTTCTTCTATCTTTTCTACGTACTCACACCCACCGTAGTATTTCCTTCCAGGGTAACCCTCAGCATACTTATTAGTTAAAATGGAGCCTTGGGCTTCAAGTATTGCTGGAGATGTGAAATTTTCGCTAGGGATAAGCTCAAGATGCTCCTTTTGTCTCTTATCCTCACTCATAATTAAAGCGGCTATTTCAGGGTCTACTCTCTTAATGAACTCCATTTCTTACCTCCTTTCCACCTTTAAGATCTTTTTTATTAGTTCTATAGCTTCCTCAGGTGAGGAAGCCTCGTATATCCCCTCAGCCTTAAATCCTCTTCTACCGAGTTCCCAGCCAGCTAAACTTATAACTGGTTTTCCTAACCTTAGTCCTATAGCTATTTCACTTAAGGTTCCGTATTCCCCTTCGAATGCTACTAGTATGTCTGATGCTTGAGCTACGATGAAATTTCTAAAGTGACCAAGGGCGGTTGGAATAGCATAAGTTAAGTAAGGATTTCCCTCATCTCTTGATGTACCGGGAAGTATTCCTATAATTGTTCCACCTTCCTGAGAGGCTCCTTTCGCGATTGCTTCCATGACTCCGCCTTTGCCACCGCAGATTATTATCCATCCCTCTCTTGCTATGATTTTTCCCATTTTTACTATAATTTCTTCAACGTCTTGGCTAAGATTATAACCCCCACCTATTACTCCCACGTAAAGCTTTTTCCCCAAGCTAATCCCCCCTTTTCTTCTATTTTATCACATATATGATTGTTATCTTATTATTATAAAGCTTATCTTTAGGTTTCTTTATCAAGCGCAGTTTCTCCTTTCTATATATTGGGGTATATATTAGAAATGGATTCTATATGTTGAGGTGATGTATGTGAAGTGCCCCTTTTGTGGAGAGCAAGAGAGCAAGGTTATAGATTCAAGACCCGTTGAGGATGGGTCAGTTATAAGGAGGCGGAGGGAGTGTTTAGGTTGTGGAAAGAGGTTCACAACCTATGAGAGAATCGAGTCCCTTCCCATACTTGTTATAAAGAAGGATGGGAGAAGAGAGATGTTTGATAGGGAGAAAATAGTTAGAGGTTTGTTGAAGGCTTGTGAAAAGCGTCCTGTCCCGAGAGAGAAAATAGAGGAGATAGCGAGTGAGATAGAGTCTGAGTTTAGAGCTGAAGGGAGAAAGGAGGTTACGAGTAAAGAGATAGGAGAAAAAGTTATAGAGGCTTTAAAAGAAATCGATAAGGTCGCTTATGTTAGGTTTGCTTCGGTTTATAGGGAATTTACAGATTTAACCCATTTTATAAAGGAGCTTGAAACACTTTTAAATAAAACGATAGAGATAAAGGAGGCGAAGGAAGATGCCAAAAAGTCTTAGCCTCTTTGACATTAGTGAAACTACAGATAAAGCCCTTCTTGTTGAGGCTATATCGAGGGAGGAAACCAGCTCTTGGGATCCTCGAAGGATATATGAGGCTCTTATAAAGGAGGCGAAGGTTGAACCCCTAATAGCGCATCAGATAACTAAAGAAGTGGAAGAGATTCTCTTAAATAGCGGTATAAAGCGTATAACTACTGCTTTCATAAGAGAATTGGTTAACGTTAAGCTTTTCGAGCATGGTTTGCCTGGTAGGATAATGGATCATGCTCGTGTGGGTATGCCCATATACGATGTAGAGGAGGTCATCTTTTTCCCGAACAAGGAAAATTCCAACACTTCTCATAATCCCGAATCGATAAACCTAACATTAGCTGAAACCATCCTAAAGGAATATGCCTTGAAGAAAGTTTTTTCTCCAGATGTAGCAGATGCTCATCTTGAAGGCGATATTCATATCCATGACTTGGGCATGATAAATAGACCTTATTGTTCTGGTCAATCTCCATCTTATGTTATAAAGTTCGGTTTAAGCATCCCTTCTATTACATCTGTTTCTCACCCTGCTCGTCATGCTGAGGTTTTGCTTGCTCATCTCTTGAAAATGACATCTGTTCTTCAAAATCATTTTGCAGGTGCGATAGGTTGGGATGCGGTTAACGTATTTTTCGCTCCCTTTATTGAGGGTAGGTCTGATAGAGATGTCAAGCAGTTGGCTCAAATGTTGATATTTGAATTTAATCAGCTTGCAGGAGGGAGAGGGGGGCAGGTTGCCTTTACGGATATAAACCTTTATTGGGAGATACCTGCTCACTTTAGGGACGTTCCGGCGCTGGGGCCTAGAGGAGAGTTTACAGGTAAAACCTATGGGGAATATTTGAAGGATTCACAGAGGTTTTTGAAAGCTTTGTTTGAGGTTTATCTCGAGGGGGATGCTCAGGGAAAGCCCTTCTTCTTTCCTAAGCCTCTTTTACACATAACTGAGGACTTCTTTAAGACGCCGGGATGGGAAGAGTTTCTGGAACTTGCTTGTAAAGTTTCTTCTGAGAAGGGAAACACCTATTTTGTGTTCGACAGAGGTGGACAAGCAAAGCTTTCAGAATGTTGTAGGCTCCAGTTTGAGTTAACCGAGGATGATTTGAGGGAAGCGGTGACTCCTTGGAAGATGAGGTTTGCTGCGCTTCAAAATGTCACTATAAACCTTCCTAGGATAGCTTATAAGGCTAAGACTCAGGAGGACTTGTTCTCTGGCATAGATAAAGCTATGGAACTCGCAACTTTGGCACATTTACAGAAGAAAGATTTCATAAGAAAACTTTTGAGTTTAGGAGAATCAAGTCCGTTAGCTCTTCTCTTAATAGATCATGATGGGGAACCCTATCTTCGCTGGAATAAGCTGTCTTTCTTAGTGGGGCTCCTTGGTCTTAATGAAATGGTCCAGTATTGGACTGGTTATGAGCTTCACGAGTCTGAGGAAGCTTATAAGTTAGGTTTAGCTATAGTCAATTACATGTCGTTAAAATGTAAGGAACTTGGAGAGAGGTTTAACCTTAAGCTTGTTCTCGAACAAACACCAGCTGAATCAACAGCTTATCGCTTGGCCAGGCTTGATCTTAAGCACTATCCTGATAAAGCAGTACGTGTTGTTAAAGGGAATATCCAAGATGGTAGCGTTTACTATACCAATTCCACGCATATAAATTACTCCGTAGATATTGATCCAATTGAACGGGTTATCAAGGAGGGGGAGTTCCACCCCCTCATAAAGGCAGGGGCGATAACCCATGTGTGGATGGGAGAGCATAAGCCGGATCCTAAAGCTCTTGCTAAATTTGTTGAGAGAGCATTTAGGAATAGCCAAAACACTCAGATAGCCTTTTCTCCCGAGTTCACCGTTTGTTTGAGTTGTGGTAAAACCTCGCGAGGTCTCAGAGAGTCTTGCCCTTATTGTGGTTCCAAGAGCGTGGATGGTATAACTCGAATAACTGGTTACTTCACAAGAACGTCAAGCTGGAATAAAGGTAAGCGTGCAGAGTTAAAGGATAGAAAGAGGGTGAAGATAGCTTGAGCTTTAAATTAGTAACTTGGCTTCCAACGAGCTTTATAGATTGGGAGGGGAATATCACAGCTGTTCTTTTTGCCTCAGGCTGTAATTTTCGTTGCCCTTTCTGTCATAATCATGAGATAGTATTCTATGAAGGAGAGGGGATACCCTTAATAGAGGTGCTTGATCATTTGGAAAACCGTAAAGGCTGGTTAGATGGAGTGGTGATAACTGGGGGAGAGCCTACTATTCATAAAGATTTACCTAAAGTTCTTAAGGAGATAAAGGCAAGAGGTTGGAAGATAAAGCTTGATACAAATGGCTCTAATCCAGATATGCTTAAGCTCTTAATCGATGAAGATCTTGTTGATTTCATAGCTATGGATATCAAGACTTCTCCTTCCAAATACCAAATGGCAACTAGAGTTAAGGTTGATACGGCTTCTATCCTTAAAAGTATAGATTTGCTTCTTAAGCTAAACGTTAAGGTTGAATTTAGAACAACCGTTGTTCCATCTATTGTTGATGCTGATGATGTTAAAGAGATAAGAAAAATCATAGGTGAGAGCGCAAGATATGTACTTCAGTCTTTCATTCCTCAGAACTCTTATGATCCCTCTTTTAGGTTTTTTAAGCCCTATGAGGCTTGCGATGTAGTAAATTGGGATAAGAAGGCTATTTTAAGGGGTTTTTAAGCTTATTTGGATTCTTTTCCTGTTCTTGCAGTATTACCTTGGAATGTTGGCCATTTGGCATCGGAGCCTTCTGCTTTTAGGCAGTAGAGCTTGCCCTTTTGGGTCCCTATAACAACCTTATCCTTTTTAGCTATAGGTGCTGAGGAGGCAGGGGAGTCTAAGGTGAAGGTCCACTTTTTTTCTCCGTTCGATGCATCAAGACAATAAAGGTTATTTTTAGAGTCCCCAAAGTAAAGGTAATTATCTGTGGGACAGATAGATGTGGTTAAAGCTCCGTCAGCTTTATATGTCCAGAGGATTCTACCCTTGGAAGTTAAAGCATATACGCTTCCATCGAAGAGGGAAAGGAAAACCTTTTCATCGTAGTAAGCAGGAGAACCGACTATCTTACTGCTGAAGGAGATCTGCCATAGTTCGGTTCCATCGTCTATATCTAAGCAATAAAGTTTGCCTGATGCAGTTGCTACGTATATTTGTCCCGTATCATCTATGCAAATGTTGCTTTCTATCGGATCGTTCAAATCTAAGTCCCAAATTATGTTTCCTGTATAAGCATCTATACAGTGGACCTTACCAGTAAGAGAACCTATTATAACTTTTCCATCTTCTACAGCTGGAGTTGCGTATATTGATCCTTCTACTTTTTTTGACCAGATAAGGCTTCCGTTAGTTGATATTGCGTACATGGAGCCATCGGTTCCAGTGAAGAAAATCCCGTCTGCGTAAAAGGCTGGAGATGAAACGATAGGAAAAGAAGCCTTGTACTCCCAGAGTTTATTACCGTTGTTTAAGCTTAGGCAGTAGATTTTACCCCCTGCCGAGCTTATATATACCTTATCTCCTGCTATGAGTGGGGAAGAGAAGATCTCTTCTTCTATCTCATACTGCCATAGGATTTTTCCGTTAAGGTCAAAGCAAAGGATTTTCCCATCTAGGCTATTGACTACAATTTTGTTCTCTTCTATACTTGGAGATGGTGGTATAAGAGAACCTATGGTGTAGCTCCAAAGTTCGCTACCTTCTTCCTCTCCGCAGGAGCACAAGCTAAAACTTAGCGCAATTAAGATTAGGGTTAATAGAACTCTTTTCAACTTCTATTTTCTCCTCCTTCTGTTTTATCGCTCCTTTGAGTAGGTGATTTTCTGAACCTCTTTTCGATTTCAAGGAAGGTTAATAGAGCTAAGAGTATAAGGTTAACCATCAAAAGCCCGGTTACTCTGCTCTGAGAGCTTTTTAACTCAATGAAGGTTTTTTGAGAAAGCTCACTTATTTTTTTAGCCTCCTCTCCTGCGGTCTTAATTTCTTCTTTTAAAGCTTGCGCTTCTTGTGATAAATCTTCCATGTTTTTAAATACAACCATAGCCCTCTTCATAACCGTTGTAAGGAAGTCGAGCTTGCTAGAGACTTCTTCCTTTAGGAATTTAACTTCATCTTCCATCTTCTTTAAAGCTTCGCTTTGAAATCTATCGAGCATATTTTGAAGTAATTTAATTTCTTCTTCCAATGGTTTTAAGTCAAGATCAGGTATCTTTAAGTTTTTAATAAGATCTGCTATCTCGTTACTACTGGATTTTGAGAAATCCTTAATTTCTCTAAGGTTCTTTTGAATGTCGTTCCTCAATACCTCTATAGCGTTCGAAATCTTCTGGATTTCGCTCTCCAAAGATTTTAAAAGCTCTAGCATGTCCTTCAAATTTTCTAATGGAATAGCTGCTTTCCCCAAGGGGGGTTTTATCTCTATATTTCCAATTTCCTGAGCCAACGCTCCTGGGTATAGAAAGGCAATAGCTATACTTAAAGCAATAACTGTTACCCAGAACCCCCTTATCAATTTGTTTCACCTCCCTTTATTTTGACCCTGTCCTTAGAACCAGTCCTTTCTTTTAATCGCCCACTTTAGTAAGGGATAGCCTAAAGCCATGCAAGCGATACTTTCGCCCAGGGCTATATAGGCTACCGTTAACCAATAGGGGAGCTTAAATATCAGGTGAAGATATAGACTAACCCCAAAAGCGTTCACTATTATGGGTGGAATGGGGGCAAGAACCGGCTTTGGCATGATCGATGTTAGAAAGGCTGCTAACAAGGTGAATAAGCTTCCACCGATGATATCCCATATTCCTAAACCTCCGTATATATTAGCTACTATGCATCCTCCGAACAATCCCCACATGTAGTTTCTTCTTATATAAGGTAAAACGGTGAGGGCTTCTGCGATTCTAACTTGGACAGGGCCATAACTTATGGGAGCTAGAACTATAGTAAGAGCGGCATACAAGCTTCCCACAAGAGCTACCTTTATTGCTTCTTTCCTCATGTTAATTATTATATCATAGACCTTTGTGGTATACTTAAGATAATGATACGAAGAATGAATGTGGGAGGAATAGGAAGATGACACCTAAGGAGATAAGAAAGATGATTAGGGAGAAGAAATGGGATAAGCCTACAGCGGGGTTGGCTCCATCTTATGCTCAAGCTAATCTTGTTATATTACCGAAAGACCATGCTTATGATTTTCTTCTCTTCGCTCAGAGAAATCCTAAGCCCTGTCCTATATTGGAGGTCCTAGATGTAGGAGATCCTAAGCCTAAGATTACAGCTTCAGATGCTGATATACGTTACGATTTGCCCAAGTATAGAGTTTATGTCAGGGGAGAGCTGGTAGATGAACCGACGGACATAGAGCGATATTGGAGAGAAGATTTAGTGGGTTTTTTGATCGGTTGCAGTTTTTCTTTTGAATGGGCGCTTATGGAAGAGGGGGTACCAGTTAGACACGTAGAAAATGGGAGAAATGTACCGATGTATATAACTAACATTCAATGCATTCCTGCAGGTAGATTCCATGGTCCAATGGTGGTCAGTGCTCGTCCCATTCCCTATAATCTTGTGGTGAAAGCTGTCTTAATCACTTCTAGGTTTCCTAAGGTTCATGGTGCTCCAGTTCATATAGGATATCCAGAGTTAATAGGTATAAGGGATATTATGGAGCCGGATTTTGGGGATCCGCCGGTAGTTGAGGATGGAGATGTTATGGTCTTTTGGGCGTGTGGAGTTACTCCTCAGGCTGTTGCCATGCATGTTAGACCAGAGCTAATGATAACCCATTCGCCAGGCCATATGTTTATAACTGACATTAAGAATGCAGATTTAGCCCTTTAAGGTGGTGTTTTGCTTGGAAGATAGGAAAAAGATATTTCTTTTTATAACAAGTGAAAAGCACCCTAGTCCTTTTGATCTTTTTGTGATGTATGATGCAGGTGCTGATATAGTTATTCCTTATGGTAACGTTCTTCCTGAGGAAGTTAGAAATTTGATAATCGATACGATGTTTTCTAGAGGGCCTGAGGGTATTAAAAATACAGCTATTTTCGTGGGTGGAAGCACTGTTAAAGAAGGGAAAAGGCTGCTTGAGGAGGTTAAGAGAACCCTTTTCCCGCCCTTTGAAATATCCGTTGCTTTTGACCCTCGAGGGGCTTCTACAACTTCGGCAGCTATAGTGGCTCTCGTGAAGCGCTTTTTTGCGAAGCTAGGAGAAACTTTAGATGGTAAGATTGCTACTGTTTTTGCTGGTGGAGGAAATATAGGTTCTATGACTTCTTATCTTCTTGCTTATCAGGGAGTAAAGGTTAATGTAGTGGATATAGACTTGGGACGTGCTATGGAGTCGGTTTCTTCTACTAATCTTGAGATTGGGGACGAAAAAGTGCATCTTTTTAAGTTAGAGGAAGCTGAGGAGGCTTGCCTTGCATCAGATTTGATAATATCTACAGGTCCACCAGGGGTTAGAATTGTGAGTATGGAGCTTTTAAGGAAGCTTAACAAATGTAGACTTCTTGTAGATAGTAATCCTGTTCCTCCTCATGGTATAGAGGGAATAACTGCGAATCACATGCTTAACGAGGTTCTTTCCGGCGTTTATGGTATAGGATCGAAAGCTATAGGGGCCCTAAAGCTTAAGACTGAGAGGATTTTTCTTAAGAAAGCTTTGGAAGCCCCGAGTGGCATATTCGGACCACATGAAGCCCTAGAGATAGCTTACTCTCTGACTTCTTTCTAACGTCCCAGAATGTTGAAGAGCCGATGGGTAAGGAAAAACACAGTTTTTATGTTTCTTCGTCCGTGGGATTTAATAAAATATATGCTCTAGATCATTATGTCGGATAATGTATCTTATGTTAAATAGACCGATTAGGAAGGATAGATTCTTTTCAAAAGATCCTTTCAAACTGATAGGTTTTATCAATATCCTCTATACCGCCACATAAGATGATGTCAAGATCCACTTGTTCTTAAGGATGTTATCGATCTCAATTTTTATTCTTTCATGAGAGTCAAGCATCTGATCTTCTAAGATATTTTACTCTTGTTTCCTAATTTTTATGAAGATTATTAATATAACTATCGAGATAGTGATAAACGTTAGCAAAAATAGGCCTAAGAAATTTCGGTTTTGTGAGAGATTTGCCCATATCTTTTCAAAGAAGCTTTGCTCTTTAATTTTTACTTCTAGTAATTTGGTAGGAGCTTCAGAGATGTAAAATGGAATTACCTCTCCATTACCGGAAACCATCGCTATATTCCCTTTGAGCTTCCATTCTAAAAGAGTCTTTTCATACTCAGGATATAGTTTGGGATGATTCTTTATCCAAGATATTACTAATACTAAAGGGTTTTCTTTTCCTTTAAGGTTTTGAGTTTGCCACAATGTTGCGTTTTCAATGAAGCTTGGAAGAGCTGGTATTTCATTCAAAGGAATTTTTATGCCAGCTTTTTCGAGTTCCTCTATAGGTGCTAGTACTATCAGGGTTTTGAAGCTGTTCTCTAGAAGTTTCTCTTTATCTAGGTTTAATATTGAGATTTGCAGGGTTTGTGGATTTAGCTTTTGTAGGCCCATTAGGCAGTAAAGTAAGGTGTTTAGAGCTTTGCTGCTCTTTTCCCTTCCCAGGAGAACCCCTATAGCATTTGGGATCGTATAAGGAAGGTTTTCTAAGGTCGTTGCCATAAGTCCTATCTCATGAGGTATGCTGAAATAAGAGTATTTTTCTATTACAAGCCAAGCTATTTCTGGATAGTTGTAATCAGTGTCTAAAATATCTATGTCTAAATAAGCTTCGAAAGTAACGTATATTAAGCCCTGCTTTATAGAATCATAGGGTATAGGTATGGTAACTTTATCCCCTGCTGCATTTTGGGGAGAAAGCTCTACCGACTTAATTGGAATGCCATTTATCAATATGGTTAAGGCTGAACGTTTACTATTTAGATTTGGGGAATGCCTAAATTGAATCGCTAAATATGGTGTTCCCTTTATCAACCAGTTTTGAGGTATTCTAAGTGCAATCGCATCTGAGTGAGAATAGGCCCCCTTAAATACTATATCCCTTTTTATTAGGTCATTAAAATATACGATATTTCCTGTGGTTAAAGCTTTTTGGCTTAGTGAAGGAATCTTTACGTAGGGTGGAATGTAAGCTTTATCGCCTTCGATTTGTTTTGTAATTTCTGGGGATAGAAGAGATAAAGCTCCTCTGCTTATCCCATCGTCTCCTTTAGATGAAACGAGAAGTTTTGCTTTTTTATTTTTACTTATAAGGCTTGAAATGATGGTACCCTCTCCTAAGCTTGGAATATCTACGTTGAACTCCTTTAAGACCTCAGGTGTAAAGGAAGTGGCTTTTCCTATATAGATTAAATTGTAGGTTTCTTTTATCTCTTCGTTAAGCTCATCAAATGTGAATATTTTAGGGGCGAACCACTTTAACGGTGATCTTCGAACCCAATCGAGGACTATTACTAGGACAGCCTTAAGCTCGGTATCAGACCAATTTTGTGGAAGAATAAAGGCGGTCATTTCATCCTGTGGAACGTTTTCCTCAAAGTATGGAGAAGGAAAATCTTTTATACTCAGATCCTTTCTTAGGAAGTATTTTAAGCGGACATAACTCTCCTTATGAACTTTTACCCAATTGATAGGATTGCCCACGTCAGTGAGTCCCCTACCGGTAGTTTTCAAGAAGCCTTTAACTTCTAAAATGTTAATGCCCCTCTTCAGGTTTCCTTCTGGAATTGGAATTTTGATCGATGTTTTCAATGAGTTACTATCATCTAGTGGGATTGAATAGATTGGCATTCCATTTAGGTAGATTGTTAAACCCGATAAATCAGGTTTAATCGCCTTGGAATGACTTATAACTAGGTCTAGAAATGATCCTGGTAGAAGCTTCCATGATGGTGGTATTGTGAAATAGAAATCCTTATAACCAAATATAGAGGATATGCTTATATCCTCTATAGTTAGAAATATGTTTAAGCTTTCCGGTTTTTCCTCGTTTGGATAAGCATTCTGGTTAGCTAGGGTTGGTTCCTGTAGCGCTACTATAAGAAACATCAGTATTAAGCATAATTTTGTCAATTTCTCTCACCCTGCCCTTTCTGTTTTATACCAAGAGAGTCCTTCTCTCTTTAAAATCGATTTTATAGATTGCCATAGGGCGTTTATCACAACTAAAATCCAAAGCTGAGTATATGTGAAGTACATCAATAGCCCAAGCAAAAGATTTCCTAGCCTGTTTTCCCCTGGTTCAGACGTAAGCGTTATTCCCAGTTCAAGTATGAAAAGGATAATGGCCATGAACCATAGCAGATTAAATGGTCCTTCTACATTTACTCTCCATAACCCCATTATTCCTGTTAGGAATATAAACAAGGAAATTACGATGCTCGAAAGAAAAAGGAAGTACACTATTATGAGGTAAAGTAAATCGAAGAAAAGCATAAAGTTTCCGGAAAAAAGAAGAGGGAAAAAGTATTTCCTAAGAACATAGAGATTACCTTGAGCCCATCTTGTTCTTTGTTTGAACCAAACGCTTAACCTTTCGGGTTCTTCTTCCCAGGTTATTGCATATGGAACCATCTTTATAAGCAGGTTTTTAAGGTAGATTCTCAAAGAAAGCTCGGTATCCTCTGTTAAGGCCTTTGTATCCCATCCGTTTAGTTCATTTAAAAGGCTCTTCCATATTACGAAGTTTGTTCCTGGAAGTGTAGCTAGCTTGTATAGATGCCATCTGCCGGCCTGCGTTGTCCACTGATAAAATATGGTTTCTAAGTTTATGAAGTGGGTTAAAAGGTTTCTTTCCCTATTCCTGGTTCTAAACTTACCTATAACTGCTCCAATTTTCCCTCTACCCTCTAAAAGGTTTCGGACTAGGTAGAGTAAGGAATTGCTTTCGGGAGTATTATCAGCGTCATATACAGCTATTACCTCTCCTGTAGCTATCTCTAAGCCATAGTTTAGGACTGACGACTTTCCCCGCTTGCCCCTTTCACGAGGGACATTGACCACCTTTATATGCTTTCCTATTTTTTCAGCTGTCCTTCTTGCGATCGATTCAGTGTTATCGGTGGAGTTATCATTAAGGCAAAGAATCTCGAGCTTCTCCTTAGGATAGTTAAGGTTTCCCATAGCTATTAAGGTTCTTTCTATAACAGCTGACTCATTATGAGCAGGTATAAGTATCGTTACCTTTGGAAGACTGCTTTCGTTAAGGGGTGTTAAATCGAACCTCTCCTTTTCTCTTTCTGAGATTAGAGAATATCTAAAGCCTAAGAAGGACAGTATGACATGGTACAACAGTAGGGTCCATATCACCATTACAGAGAAGATGAAGGCATAATCAAGAAGGTTTATCAATTTCAAAAAGCCTCCTCTTTCTCTTCTTTAGAATCTTAAGGTAAATTAGAAAAAAGAGTATAGAGGAAGCTATGGAAAACGTTGCGAAGGTCTTTCCTATATAGATCGGTTTTCTTCCAATTTTTGTTATATCCTCTATGGGTTTCGAAGAAGAAGTATCTATCGTGAGAGCTTTTGGAGGTTGAACGTATGAAGAGATATTAACAAAACTGAACCCTTCATTTATGAAGAAGGAAATTAGCTCCTTTAAGGGAACTACGCCATTGACGAAGGGGTGATAGAAGAAACAGGCCATAGGGTCTCTGACGATGTTCTTAAGTTTTAGGGCTTTTTCCTTTATCGAGCTTATCGATCCAGAGATATCGTCCACTGAGATATAGCCCAGCTGTTCAGGAATAACCATCAATCCGGAGTAGCTTTTGTATATTAAGAATGGAAAGCTTTGGGAGATTCTATAGGTTCTATCGCTTATCAAAACTGATCCGAGTAGCGTGCTAAAGTATTTAGAAAGTTCGAACTGTAAGTTTAATGAAAGGTTATAGTGAGGTGCTTCGAAAAACAATGGATTTAATCCGGCCTCCTTGAAGATTTTAAGCCCATAGGATATCCTTTCATTAAAGAATTCCACTTCATTATATAGCGGTTTGTCTTCAATCATGTCCCAGAACTCAGATCCCTCTCCAGAGACCTCCATGTATTGATGCTGGTGAGTTACTCCATGCATCACTATGTTACCTCCCATTTTTTCAGCCTTCTTAAGTACGGATATAAGCTTTGGATTTTGCGCTAGAGTTATGATCTTATTACTCTTACGGTCTATGAATACGGGATAGACTACTACGAAAAAGGGAATGTTTTCGCTATGAAGATATTCTATGCATTCTTCTAAGTTCTTAATATCTCGATCAGAGTAAGAAGGGTTAACATCTTCGAGCCTAAGAGATACGTTTTTGTCATCTTTGTGTTTCACCTCAAGGATGTCGTGTAGTGCATCGCCTAAAATCCAGGAGTGTATGCCAAATATGGGAAACCCTTGGATGATCCAAAGGTTTCCTCTCCTTGCTATTAAAGGGGTTTCGTCGGTTTTGTCTCCCATATGTAATTTTGCTAATGTGATGTCAAAATCTATATCTACAGGAAACAGGTCATAAGTTCCCTCTCTGTAGTCATTACCTTTGTAGCTTACATATGTGAAGCTTTTCATGGTTTTACTTCTTTTAAGCCAGGGTGGAGTTCCTATAAGACATGTTATTTTATTTCCTTGAATCTCCCTCTCCCCTATCACTTTAATCAGGTTGATATCGTAGTTAAAAGAAAAGTAAGTGGCAAGTAAAAATAGAGCATCTACTTCTTTAACTTCTTCAAGATCGGCTTTAGAGATGTTAATCAGATTTACATCATACTCATTGTAGAAGTGTCCTAAGATATTTACTAAACTAGTTCCATAGTCTTGCGTTACTTCATCGTATAGAACTAAGGCTGATCTTTTGCCGAGTGCTGTGGCGGGATTAGATAGCGCTATTATAAATAAGGAGAAGAACAGGTAAGAAGCTATAAAATGTATAATCCTTGTCCTTCGGTTATTTAATGTCATACTCATACTCCTTTCTAGCTGCCCATATCAAGGGTATGTAATCTTCTCCATCGTCTGGGTATGTTGATGCTCCTATCCGGATATTGATCTTTATTCTCATAAAATCCTTTTCACCCGAGATATCAACATAGTTCAGATCCTGCTTAATTCTTTTTAACATCAGATTAGCCCCTTCTTTGTTGGTATCTGGTAAGAGAAGGGCAAATTCCCCTTCTGATATGTAATAAAGGGAGTCTTCTTCTCTCTTGAGTTTCTTAAGAGCTTCGGTCACCTTTCCCAAAACCGTATCTCTTATCCTTTCTCCGTATATGTCCGAAAGTTCCTTGAGGTGTTCAACTTTAATTAGCAGGATACTAAAAGTTCCACCGTGCCTTTTAACCCTTGAGATTTCCTGATTAACTCTGAGAGCGAAGCTTTCTGCCTTGGTTAGCCCAACTGTCCTATCTAATGTGTTAAAGCTCTCACCCTCGCTTACCAAAGCTACAAGCTGTGTTAAAAGCTTTTTCCACTCTTCGTGTATTAGCCCTCCTATGTATGCTATTAGTGGAGTGATTATTAGCCATATAAACTGGTTGATTCCTATTTTCGCTTCTAAATAAAATTTAAAGTATAGGAAGGTGTTCAAAAGTCCATATCCAAGCACGAAAATAAGGTTCGCAATCATGGTGATTTTCAATCCACCAATTAATCCCACATATAGTAAGAAGATGCTTAATGTAAGTAATATGAATTGCTCTATGTTATAGGCGCCATTCATAAATAGCCATGTTTGTAAAATAGTAAATAGTATAAGCACGATGCTTGTAAGAATATAGAACCTTTCCTTAAGGCTTTTCTCTAAGGGGGTTGGGTCATTAGGGCTTGAATTGCTTTCTTTTCTCATGGGTTACTTGTTTGAGCCTCCTTACTTTTCATCGCTATTTCGAGCGAAATTAGAGCAAGTAAGTTGTCAAATGCCCACGCATTTACTTTGCCCCCATCGAGCAAGTAGCCTAAAAGACCGTTATCTAAGCGAAAATCAAATAGCTTTTTAAGGCAGGTGTCTCTCTCTTCCGGGAATCCGCTATAATGAAAAACCATGCTTGCAACAGCGTAAACGGCTACGTTTTCATCAACTCCATTTATGTATATTCCTCCCTCGCTTTTTAAATTGGATGCGAAATAGCTGACATTTTTTACAGGTATGCTTCCAATACTTGCTAGATGAAAAAGATGAAGAAATACGTTTATTAAGTTTTCTTCACCTAGATCAAAGTAGCTTTCTTTTACTAAATCATATCCCCAGTATACATCGTGTTCCTTAAGGGTTGCTCCCAATAGGACCACACCAGCTGTTTTTTGAGCAACCTTGAGCCATTCGCCGTTAATGTCTCTTAAAAGTATCATCGTTTCAATGTCTGGATAAGAAAGCGTTATCTGGTTAATTACTCCGGTTATTTTCACGCCTCCGTATATTCCCCCGCTCTGCCAAGAAGCTCCGTCTAATAGTATGTAGTCTTTAACACAATATTTAAGTAGTCCATCTGCTATCTGCTTTGCGGCGCTAAGATAGTTTGAGTCTCCCCACTTCTTGTAAGCCAATAGGAGAGCTTTACAGACCCTTAAATCGTCTACGGATGCATTTGCGTTAGAGGGTTTCAGATTTGCGCTTAGCTTCCAGTAAAGTAATCCCCCTGGGGAGATAAAATATTTCTTCAAAAGAGCGTATTGCTTGTCGAAATTTGCCTTGTCTTCTATCATCACACGCCAAAGCATCTCAAGACCTATGGTCTCAGATAAGAAACTCTTTTCTGTCGTAGAGGTATATAACAACCCTTGCGGTGATCTTAGGGTTTCTAAGCCGCGTGCTATGTCTTCCTTTAACTGGTAGAACGTGGGTTCAGCAGCATCCCCAATCCCTCCATTATAGGAGTTTCCGCTTCCACATGCCAGTGAGAGTAAAACAATAGCAAGTAGTGTTAAAAACATCCCCTTTTTCCCCAAAACTCTTTTCATGTTTTTATCCCCTTTCCTGAAGATATAAATATGTTATCACTAATTATCAAAAAAAGCAAGAAAATTTTTGATAAAATAGAAAATATGTTTAATCCATCCTCTACCTTTGGAATAGAATGTTCATTACAGAACAACCTTTGGAAATATCGCTTTTTGGCGATTGTGTGTTATACTAAATTTATAGTTGAAAGGAGGTGTTCAGGGGATGCTTGAAGAGTTGCGGCAAAGGATCTCTCAAATAGATGAGAAGATAAGGTCTCTTCTGGATGAGAGAGTTGAAATTGCTAAGAAGTTGGGAGAGTATAAAAGGAGGGAAAATATTCCCTTTTGGGATCCCAAGAGAGAGCAGGAGATACTTCTTTGGGCTGGGAGGTATAAAGAGATCTTCAGAGAAATAATCGGTCTTTGTAGGAGGGTTCAGGAGCCTGTAAGGGTTTGCTTTCTGGGACCCGAGGGAAGTTTTTCTCACCAAGCTGCTATAAATGCCTTTTCGCATTATGTGGAGTTAAGCCCCTGTAGGAATTTCAGGGAGCTTTTTGATATGGTTGAGGGTAAAAGGAGTGAGTTTTCAATTTTGCCTATAGATAACAGTTTGGCTGGTCCAGTTGGAGAAGTATTAGATTTGTTGTTGGAAAGGAACGTTTATGTCGTTGGGGAGAGGTACGAGAGGATAGATTTATGTCTTCTTTCTGAAAAAGACATTGGCAATATAAGAGAGATATATTCTCATTCTCACGCCTTGGAGCAGTGTAGGGATTATATTTCTGAAAGGTTCCCCAATGCGAAGCTTATAAGTGTGGAGAGTACCTCGAAAGCAGCTCAGATAGCTAAAGAGAGGGGAGAAGCGGTGATAGGAGCTGAGCTTTTGTCTGAGATATATGGATTGAGGGTTATAGAGAGGTCGATCCAGGATAGGAAGAACAATTATACTAGGTTTATAGTTATATCAAGGGAGCAAGTTGAAGGGGATAAGACGAGTCTAATATTTAGCGTTAAAAACGTTCCCGGAGCTCTTTATCGCGCTTTACGTCCCTTTGCTGAGAGAGGGATAGATTTAACTAGCATCCATTCAAGGCCGGTTAAAACTAAACCGTGGGATTATATCTTCTTTATGGATTTTAAGGGAAGTCTAAAAGATAAAGAAGTTAAGGAGGCCTTAAGTGAACTTGAAGAAATGTCTATCTTTGTAAAGCTTCTTGGTTCTTATCCATCTGGTCAGGTTAGTTAAGAAAGCCTTGTGAGAAATATGGAATCTCTTCTATTCTTGATGCTGCTAAGGAATTGGTATAAGTCTTCTTCTTTCATTTCAAGCACTTTTACCATGATCTCATAGAGTTTAAAGAGCTTACCTTTTATAAAATCCCTGTTATCTCTCAGTATGTCTTTCCACATCGTTGGGTCGCTCGATGCCGGTCTGGTTAAATCCCTGAAGTTGCCTGCGACTACCTTTTCTGCTTCCGGATCTTCATCGAGAAGTTTAACCAAGGAAACGGATATCAGGTATGGTAGATGGCTTACAAGTGCTACGAGTAGATCGTGTTTTTCCGGATCGATTATAAAAGGGTTAGCACCTAAGGATTTAATTATTTCTATGAGCTCGTCAATTCTTCCTCTATCGTAGGGGGGAACTGGTGTTAGTATGTAGGTTGCTCCTTCATATAGATCAGCTCTTGCGTGCTCTATACCGCTTTTTTCTGATCCCGTCATGGGATGACCTCCTATAAAGGCAAGATCGTCTCTTAGAACGGGGGTTATTTCCCTAACTATGCTTCTCTTGGTGCTTCCAAGGTCGCTTACTAAAGTCCCCTTTTTTAGGAAAGGCTGGGCTTCCTTAAAGATGTTAATTATGCTCTTTACGGGGGTGGCAAAAAATACGTAATCAGCATTTTTAACGCTTTCTTCGAGAGATAGGCTCCACTCGTCTAGGGCACCAAGCTCTACCGCTTTCATGCCTGTTTCTTCCCTTCTAACATGTCCTTTAACGAAGGCTTTTAGCCTTTTCCTGAGAGCCATTCCAAGGGATCCTCCCATGAGGCCTACTCCTATTATGGATACCCTCAAGCTTATACCTCCCTTTTAATAAGCTTTAGAAAGTACGGGGCAGCTCCTTTTCACTTTATCAGAGCTACCCCGCTTTTAGCAAAGTTTAGTTTCGTCTTTTAAATCCAATCTTAACGTTTTTTAAATATCATTAGTCCGAGAGGAAGTAGTAATAACAAAAGATTTAGGCTTTCTTTCTCTCCTGTAGTACATCCACCTCCTCCACCATAGTTATAGACCTTAGCTATTACGACTATGAAAGTTATCTCTGGTTGGGGAGTTCCAGGAGTTGCATCATATATAGAGTCATCTTCGATGCATAACGTTAGTGGGTAAGCGTTTTCTATGTAAGCTCCTGAGGAGAATTCATCTATAATGTGCCAAGTTCTTATCCAAGGGTTAAAAGCTATGACTAGGTCTTCTTGGCTATCATAATATAGAGAGCTGATGGTGATGAACAGATCGTTCTCAATTACCGCGCTCCAAAAGTACATTCCTAGTCCGTATAAATATACATCAGAATCTGGTTGGACTTTTGGGCTTGACCTTATAATATTTTCAAGGTTATGGAGGTTAGGATCTCCAGTGTAGGTTACTATTTGGTCCCATGTAGTTATTTCATTAAGGATAACCCAAGTGCGTGGGCTTAGGCTTACATCTTCGTCTGTGAGTATCTCCTTATAATAAATGCTTTGCGCTTCCGATCTTTCAGCTAAGGCTAATAGTAAGAATATTAATAGACAAATATCAAGTGTTATAAATCTATTCTTAGTCATTTTTTCACCTCCTTTAGTAAAAATAAAAACAGTTACTTGAATTATACTCCCAATTCCAAGACTTGGTCAATCGCTTATAGATAAGCCCTGAAGATATGTTATAATTTTAAAGGTCGTCTATGATCGAAAGATGCTTCCCTTGCTTAGCTTTGTGAAAGGAACTTTAATTTTTAACTTAACGGGATGAACCATGTTTAACTTGCCATGTAAGAAGGTATCGATATTCTTCTTACTGGTTTTGCTTTTAACCTCAAGCTTTCTATCAAGTGTGAGGAGTAAAGAACTCATCATGTTTCACGCAGGCTCCTTAAGCATCCCGTTTAAAGCGCTTCAGGAGAGTTTTAAGAGTTACTATATGGAAAGGTTCGGGGAAGAAGTGTCTTTTAGAAGTGAGATATCTGGAAGCATTGAGGCGATAAGAAAGGTGACTGATCTTGGTAAAAGGGGTGATATAATAGCCGTTGCTGACTATGCTTTAATTCCTCAGCTTCTCTTTCCTAAACATGCCTCTTTCTACATTCTTTTTGCAACTAATGAGATAGTGCTGGCCTACTCTGAGAAAAGTAAGTATAGGGATAGTATAAACTCTCAAAATTGGTATGATGTTCTATCTAAAGAAGGTGTTTCTTTTGGATTTGGTGATCCTAATCAGGATCCCTGTGGATATAGAAGCCTAATGGTTATCAAGCTTTCTGAGTTCTATTACGGTAAACCGGTATTTAATTCTTTGATTGCTTCTAATACTAATATAACTTCTTTAAACTGTGAGATACACGTTCCTAAAATTATAAAGGTTAATTCAAGAAAGATAGTTATAAGACCGAAGGAAGTAGATCTGGCTGGGTTGGTAAAAAGTGGTGCCCTGGACTACCTTTTCATCTATAAAAGCGTTGCAAAGCAACATGGTTTGGGCTATGTTGAGCTGCCTTCTGAGATAAACTTGGGAAACATTTCTTTCGATAACATCTATGAGAGGACTATTGTTTTTCTTGAATATATCGGGAGTAAAATAAAAGGAATCCCTGTGGTCTATGGTATTGCTATGCTTAGGGATGCTCCCAATAGGGATCTTGCTCTTGACTTTATAAGCTATATGCTTAGTGAGGGTAGAAGGGCTTTCATAGATAATTATCATGATTTTCTGGAAAAGCCCATTGCCTTTGGAGAAGTTCCCAAGGAGATAGAGAGGTTGGTGGAGGTAAGGTGAATAAATCTAAGCGGGATTATTTCGACTATCTTTTTGCAGGCATAGGAAGCGTTTTAATAGCTTATGTCCTTTACCCTATATTAACCCTTTTTGGTGAGCAGATTGTAGATATAGGTAGCTTACTTAAAGCTTTTCGCGATGAAGTTGTTCTTGAAGCATTAAGAAATACTCTGTTTACCTCTCTAATCTCCACCTTCCTGGCCTTGATCCTTGGGGTTCCTTTAGGATATCTTTTGGCTAAAAGGGAATTTAAGGGTAAAGCTTTAGTTCAGGGTATAGTGGATCTCCCAGTAGTTATCCCCCATTCAGTGGTAGGTATAATGCTTTTACTTGCTTTTTCTAGGAGAATCCTTGACAGTTACACGGGGATAATCATGGTTATGTTATTTGTGTCCGTTTCTTTTGTAGTTAACTCCTCCCGAGATGGGTTCTTGGCTGTTGATCCTAAGCTTGAGTATGTGGCGCGGAGCCTTGGTGCCTCTAAAATTAGAGTTTTCTTTACTGTTTCTCTCCCTATCGCCTTTCATTCTATAGCAACTGGGGGGGTAATGGCTTGGGCGAGGGCAGTGAGCGAGGTTGGAGCGATAATGGTGGTAGCTTATTATCCTAAGACCGCGCAGGTGGTTGTTATGGAGTATTTCAACAACTATGGTCTTGCTGCGTCAAGACCCATTGCCGTAATACTTATGGGATTAAGCTTAGGAGCCTTTGCTTTACTTAGGGCATTGATAGGGAGGTTAAGTAAGAGTGCTTGAGCTTCAAAGTGTATATAGAAGTTGGAAAGATTTTAGTCTTAACGATGTGTCTTTCAAGGTTTACGAAGGGGATTATTTTATAGTTCTTGGACCAAGCGGGGCCGGTAAAACTTTATTACTTGAGATTATAGCTGGTATATTTTTCCCCTATAGGGGAAGGATAATATGGAAGGGGAAGGATATCACGTTTCTTGAGCCGGAAAAAAGGGGCTTTGCCTATGTTCCTCAAAACTATGCCCTCTTCCCCCATATGACCGTTTATGAAAATATAGCCTATGGGCTTGAGATTAGAAAACTCTCCGAAGATAAGATTTCAAACGTAGTTAAAAATATAGCGTCAGTACTTAACATAGAGCACCTTCTTGAAAGAAGGCCTTCAACGCTAAGCGGAGGCGAAGCGCAGCGCGTTGCTATTGCTAGAGGTTTAGCTATTGGTAGTAAGTTTTTGCTTTTAGATGAGCCCTTCGCTAACCTTGATCCATCAACTACTTCTAGGTTGATCCTTGAGATGAAGGTTTGGAAACGAGAGCTTGGCTTAACTGTGATACATGTTACCCATTCCTTCGAGGAGGCTCTGCTTCTTGGAGATAGAGTGGGGGTAATGTTAGATGGAAGGATGTCTCAGGTTGGAAGTGTGAAGGAAGTCTTTTCTAACCCTAGGGATGAGAATATTGCCTCCTTTTTGGGTTTTGAGAACATAATCGAGGGTATGGCTAACGGTGAACTTCTTGAAGCCAATGGAGTCAGGATAGTGCTTCCCACGAGGTACTTTGGTAGAGTTAGGATAGCTGTTCGCTCTGAGGATATAATTCTATCCGAAGAGCCTTTTAGGAGCTCGCTTAGAAATATGCTTGAGGCTACTGTAGTAGATGTTATGGATATTGGAGGTTTATTTAAGGTTACCTTGGATGTTGGAGGGTTAACACTCAAAGCCTTGGTAACGCGTTCCTCAGCAGTTGAAATTGGCATACAGCCAGGCAAGAAACTCTTTGCTGGATTTAAGGCTACTGCCGTTCATGTCTTTGAAGCTTAAATCTGTTTGGGTTGGAAGAAAGAGCTTACTAGCGGCTCTTTCTTCCAACGCCGTTGGCCTCTATATCTCTATCTTAGCCCCGAGTAACTCTACGAATTTTCTGATCCACTCCGGATGTGCCGGCCAGGCTGGTGCTGTTACGAATATCCCGTCTACCACAGCGTTTGAGAAGGTTTCATTTGGAGGTACATATGTTGCCCCTGCAAGTTCTACTTCAGCTCCCACTGCAGGGTAAGCACAGATTTTCTTTCCGCTTATGATTCTTGCTGCTGTTAGAAGTTGTGGGCCATGGCATATTGCCGCTATGGGTTTCTTAGCGTCTGCGAACTTCTTTACGAGTTCGATGACCTTCGGATTGGTCCTGAGATATTCAGGAGCTCGCCCACCAGGGATAACTAATCCGTCGTAATCCTCGACTTTTACGCTGTCGAAATCCTTGGTTATGGCGAAAAGATGACCAGGTTTCTCACTATAGGTTTGGTCTCCCTCGAAGTCATGTATTGCGGTTTTAACCCTTTCCCCTGCTTTCTTACCTGGGCAGACCGTATCTACGTTATATCCGAGCATGAGAAGCATCTGATATGGAACCATAGCCTCATAGTCTTCTACAAAATCCCCCACGATGATAAGAATCCTCTTGTTCATTTCCCCTCGCCCCCCTTTTGGTTTATTTTTGAAATCATCCAGTTTACGAAGCTACTTATACCTTCTTTTGTCTCACAAGAGACCTCAAAGACGGGGGTATTTGGAGAAATCCTTTTTATAGGCTGGTAGAACTTCTCTTTGTCAAATCTGAAGTAAGGTAGCATATCTATCTTATTTAAGACTATGGCTTTGGATACCTTGACTATCACAGGGTATTTTTCTGGCTTGTCATCTCCCTCCGGAACGCTAAGGACCCCTACTTTATAGTCTTCACCTAAATCAAAGGCTGTTGGGCATACAAGGTTGCCAACGTTTTCTATTATTAATACATCTATCCTGTCAAGAGGTAGCTCCTCCAGTGCTTTTCCTACTAGATTTGCATCAAGGTGGCAGCCTCCGTCGGTATTTATTTGAACTACGGGAACCCCGGTTTCGTGTATGAGCTCAGCATCTTTAGTTGTTGCCAAGTCTCCTTCGATTACGCCTATCTTGTATTTATCACTTAAGGCTTCTATTATTCTTAATAGAAGAGAGGTTTTTCCGCTTCCCGGAGCTCCAATGAAGTTAAATGAAATAATTCCCTTTTCCTTCAAAATCTTTCTATTCGTTTCTGCTACTTTCGAACCTGCTTCAAGTATCTTTCTTATGACCTTTATTTCCAACTAATTTTCACTCCTTTCGATCTCAAGTCCGACTAATTCTAAATCATTGCCCCCTTCTATTTCCAAGTTATCGCTTCCACATTGGGGACATATACCAAAGAAATCACCTATGCTAAAGAAGAAACCACAATTGCGGCATTTCCCCTGGAAAGGGATTTCTTCTATTTCAAGTTCAGCCCCTTCAGCTATAGTTTCCTCTGAGAGGGATTTAAATGCGAAGGTTAAGAGGTCAGGAACTATTCCCATCAGCTTTCCAGCTCTTATTTTTACCCTGAGTATTTTCGAAGCTCTGTGTTTTGTTGCTTCCTCTAAAACTATTTCCATTAAAGACTCTGCGATAGAAAACTCATGCATCTTTTAGTTTCACCCTTATCAATCCCTCAAGCAGGTTTTCTGCTTCCTTTGCCAATCTTCGTGCATTTAAGCTTAAGCCAGCCCCAAAAGAAAAATTCTCACCTTTCACGCTTAATATCCAGATTTCCGGCTTCTTCCCATAAAGTCTTTTTAGTAGATAAGCCAGCTCTTCCGGATAGAAGGTATGAAAATCACAATTTAGGGGAGGTTGAAACTCTTCCTCCCCTAAACTGAGCCTTCTTAATGACCACTCTTCATTTGAAGATGAAGCATCTATGAATATTATGTGATCGGCTTCCTTGAGCTCCTCAACGATTTCAGGTACCAACTGATGCAAAAGGTAAACTCTTACTTTTTGTTTAAACTTTAGCCTTAACCTGCTTCCAAGCCACAGACCTATGCCATCGTCTTTTCTCAAGTAGTTTCCATATCCTACTACTGCAATCAGTGATTTCTCACCAGCTCGTTAACCTTATTACCTTCAGCATCGTAGATGATAACCTGAAGAGGCATCTTTCCAAGAGCATGAGTGGCGCATGAAAGGCATGGGTCATAGCATCTTATCGCTACCTCAAGCATGTTTAGGAATCCTTCCTTTATCTCCGGTCCCTTAATGTACTCTTTTGCTATAAGTTCAACGGCCTTGTTCATGGCGTGGTTGTTATGAACCGTCGCTACTATTAGGTTGGCCTTTACTATTTCGCCGTTTTCGTTCACCTTATAATGATGAATTAGGGTTCCTCTGGGTGCCTCTAAAACTCCTATACCCTCGGGTTTGAACTCTCTACTTACTGCTCGAAGTTCTGTCCCAGTTATATCTGGGTCTTCTAGGAGTTCCTTTAAACGTTCAGCAGCATGTAAAGCTTCTATCATTCTTGCATAGTGGTAGAATAGCGACCCTTCTGCTACCTTGTCTCCTATCATTTGGCGAAAGGCTGTTAGTTCCTCTTTAGCTAAGGGAGTGGAAATATCATCACAGCAATTTAGTCTTGCCAATGGACCTACTCTGTAGCTTCCCTCTGGGTAGCCAAGCTCTTTATAGAATGGAAACTTCATGTAAGACCAAGGCTCAACCCATTCACCTATCTTTTCAAGGTAGTTATCCTCGCTGAACTCATCTATAATTCTTCCACGATGGTCACAAAGCCTTATCTTGCCATGATATAGGTCTAGATTCCCATTTTCATCAACGAGCCCCATATAGAAAGAAGGGAAGGAAGCAAACCTTCTGAACCTTTCTCCCCAATTCTCAGCGAGATTTTTGATAAGCTTAACCGTGTCTCTAAGGCTATCTATTACCCAATCTATGTCTCTCAAAAGCATATCTCTTTCTTCTATGGAAAGTCCTTTGTTAACCCCACCTGGTATAGCGAAGCGCGGATGAATCCTTTTCCCACTAAGGGTCTTTATTACTTCTTGTCCATACTTTCTTAGTTTAACTCCTCTTACAGCAAGATCGGGGTGTTTTTCTATCACTCCTACGATATTTCTTATTTTAGGATCAGCATCCATTCCCAGTAAGAGATCTGGGCTTGCTAAATGGAAGAAGTGTAATGAATGAGATTGAACTAACTGCCCCATATGCATAAGCTCTCTGAGCTTTTTAGCTGTCGGTGGTATCTCTACTCCTAGGATCTTATCTGTAGCCTTAGCTGAGGCAAGATGGTGACTTACAGGACAGATTCCACAAGCTCTTTGTGTCATTACAGGCATTTCCCAGAAGACCCTTCCCTCGCAGAACTTCTCGAACCCTCTTATTTGGGTTACATGGAAGAAGGTCTTTTCTACTTTTCCTGATTCATTTAAATGAATTGTTATCTTTCCATGTCCCTCGACTCTGGTTACGGGAAAAACTTCTATCCTTTGTTCCACAGAACAAGCACCTCCTCATTCATACGATAAGAGCTCTGGCGGTAATACGGGTATCTTGCCTTCAAGGAGCTCCTTTATAGCGTATTCTATAGCTCTTGGGTCTGGTGGGCATCCGGGTATATAAACGTCAACCTTAACAAATTGATCTATAGATTTAACGCTTGGAAATATCTTAGGAACATCTAAGCTTGGTATAACCTTGCTTGGGTTAACAGTGCTTTCAGTTTCGATGTAGACCCTCTTTAGCACCTCATCTTTGTTGAAGAAATTCCTCATGGCAGGTATGCCTCCGAAACAAGCACAATCACCAAGGGCTATAAGGATTTTGGCCTTTTCGCGTATCTTCTTCAGCACCTCAAGTTGTTCTTCATTTCCGACAGAACCCTCTACTATTCCCACATCTACTTCGCCAAACTCTTTTATATCTGTTATTGGACTTGCATCGAACTCTATCTTGGATAGTAAGTCAACTAATTTTTCATCCAAGTCTAGAATGGACATGTGACATCCTGAACAACACTCGAGCCATGTAGTGGCAACCCTTACCTTAGCCAACTTAATCTCCTCCTTAAATGATTACAAACTTGTAATTAAACTATCTATATCAATTTTACCTAATCTTAAGGCGTCTGCAAGCTCAGAAAGTAGCTCCCTTGGGCTCTTCGCATCCTTTTCTGCCCGGAGTATAGGCGTAAACTTCTTAACTTCTCCGCTTATTAGCTTATATGTTCCTTCATTTTCAAGCCAACTTTTTCCAGGCAAAACGACATCAGCTAGCTTCATCATCGGGTCTATATAAGCTCCATGGAGTATTATTGCTTCGAAGCCTAGCTCAGCTAAGGATGCGGGTGAGTAGCTAGAATCTATATCTCCGAGGATGAGGAAAAGAAGTTTTCCGGATTCTGTATTCTCGTTGGATTTAGACGATATACCTAGCTTCCAAGCTGCTAAGCTGTTACCTGTGGGGGGTAGAGGTAGAGTTTTAACCTTTGACGCTTCAGCGAATTTAAGCCATGATTCTATTGCTTCCCTGTTTTTAAGAAGATAAGCGCCCTCAAGAATTATCACTGGGTTAGAAGCTTTCCTTATTTTCTCCTCATATTCTTTGACGACTGAACCTTCACTGCCTTCCGCAACTCTCCTTACCTCCTTGGAGAATCTATCCATCTTGCTTTCTGCTGGAGAGATTATGATTAATTCAGCGCCTTTATTCCTAACGGCTCTCCTTATGTAAGATCCAACCACTCCATGTTCTTTCACAATGTCGCCACCCACAAGTATGATTAGGTCTGAGTTAAGGATGTCTTCGTAGTTCGCTTTAGGGTAATCGAAAGATATCAAATTCCTATATATTTCTCCATCGAAGGTGTCTATATCTTTTACTCCAAGCTTGAGAGCGAACCCTTTTATGTAGGCTAGGTCTTCCGCTGGTAGGAAGGAAGAGACTCTGAAGACTATCTTGTCTGGGGAATAGGCTTTAAGCAGCTGTATACTTTTGTTTATTGCTTCCTGGTAGCTACTTTCTACAAATCTTCCTCTGGAATCCCTAAGGAGCGGAAGAGATATCCTGTTCCTCGTTTCCATCAAGGGACCGTATCTTCCTTTTTCGCAGAGCTGCCCTCCATCTAAGTTTCCCTTAGCCAGACCGCTTCCCTCTATCTCAACTATGTTGTTATAACGCACATAGTTGGTTGTTTCACAACCGACACCACATATGGGGCAGAATGTTTCTATCTTTTCGCACAAGCTCTTCTTTCCTTTATATCCTCCAAACTTGCTGAACAACGCTCCCGCAGGACATACTTGCATGCAAGCTCCACAGGATATGCAGCTTGATTCCCCCCTGTTCAAGCCTGTATCTGAAGCTATCAAGGCTTTTGAACCTCTGAAGCTGAAGTCTAAGGTTGAGTTAGCTACGACTTCCGAACAGACTCTAACACATCTGCCACAGAGTATGCAACGGTTGTGGTCCATTACCATAACTGGTGACGTTGTGTCTATTGGATATTTATTAACATATACTGGGAACGGGAAGTGTTCTATCTGGACTTCGTAAGCTCTCTTTTGAAGTTCACAATCGGTTTCTTCGTATCTTCCGCTTTTTTCGCAGAACATGCAGAAGTGGTTTCTTTCGGTCATTATAAGGTTCATTACGAATTTACGAGCCTCTTTAACACGGTCTGTGTTTATAGATACCTCCATTCCGTTGGTTACAGGGGTGGTACAGCTTGTTAGAAGCCTTGGAGAACCTTTAACTTCGACTACACAGAGTCTGCATCCACCATGTGCAGATAATCCATCGTGATAGCAAAGAGTAGGAATTTCAAAACCAGCCTTTCTTGCTGCTTCAAGTATTGTCATGCCTTCTGTTGCTATAACTTCCTTTCCGTCTATCTTGAGTTTTACCTCTCTCACAGTATTAAACACCTCCTATGCTGTAAGTTCTTCTTTGAAGAAACGGACTGCACTTGATACGGGAAGAATTAACGATTGGCCTAAAGCACAAAGTGCTGTATCGGCCATCTTTTCTGATATCTCTATCATTTCCTTGAGATCTTTTTCAAGTAGGGTACCTTTCTCCATCCTTTCAAGTAGCTTAGTAATTCCTACTCGGCACGGGACACACTTCCCGCAACTTTCATGTTTGAAGAAGGATATCACGTTTTGTAGCATATCGGTGATTGATGTCGAGTCATCAAGCACAAGGATAGCTCCTGATCCTAAGACTCCCCCATACTCCCTAAGACCTTCATAGGATAGAGGGATATCAAGGGCTTCTTTCCCTAAGAAAGCTCCCGCCGCTCCCCCTATTAGTGCAGCTTTGAATTCTCTATTATTTCTCATTCCCTTACCAAACTCAAAGATAACTTCTCTAAGCGTTGTTCCCATTTCTACTTCTATTAACCCTGGTTCTTTAACATGTCCTAAGATGGTGTAAACCTTGGTGCCTGGGGATTCCTTCGTTCCCATACTCTTAAACCAACTTGCTCCGTTCAGTATTATTGGAGGGACATTAGCTAAGGTTTCAACGTTATTTACCACTGTAGGATACCCCCAAAGTCCCTTTATACCAGGGTAGTAAGGTGGTTTGGGACGAGGATTTCCCCTCTTCCCCTCTATAGACTCTATTAAGGCCGTTTCCTCTCCGCATACATAGGCACCTGCTCCCTTCTTAATTTCCACATGGAAGGAAAAGCCGCTATCCAATACGTTATCACCAAGTAATCCCATCTTATAAGCATCTTCTATAGCTTTGCTTATCCTACGAATAGACAGGTCATATTCACCTCTTATATAGAGATAGCCCTTGTTTGCACCTACTGCGTAGCCTGCGATGGCCATGCCTTCAAGGACCTTGTGAGGATCACCTTCAAGTATAAGCCTATCTTTGAAAGTACCTGGTTCTCCTTCATCTGCATTACATATTATGAACTTCTGAGGAGCTTTAACTTCAGCAGTGAACTTCCATTTCTTCCCTGTTGGGAATCCAGCACCACCTCTGCCTCTTAAGCCTGAGTTATCTATTTCGTTTATAACCCACTCTGGAGATGACTCAAGAGCCTTAGCTAAAGCTTCGTATCCTCCAACAGCAATGTATTCTTCTATGCTGTCTGGATTTATAACACCTGCATTTTGAAGAACCACCCTTTTTTGCTTTGAGAGTTTTTTAGGAAACTCTCCTTTAGCGAGGATTTCTGCCAGTTGAGGTTCGAGCATGAGACGTTTAACGAATCTGCCCTTAAGCAGGTGTTCTTCCACTATTTCTGGAACATCCTCAACTTTTACGTTAACGTAATATACGCCTTCGGGGTAAACTAGAAGAACGACTCCCCTTCCTGTTATTCCAAGGCTTCCCGTTTCAAGGACTCTTATTTCGGTTTCAAGACCGCGCTTTTTAATCTCTTCCTCGAGCTTTTTTTGGACGTCCCTTGCTCCAGCTAAGATCGAGCCCTGATCTATGCCGACGAGAATATGCGCCCTTTCTATTCTTATCATGATTCTTCTCCCCTCTTTCTATAGCTAAGAATTATCTCTTTAATTTTCTCAGGGGTGAGGTTCCCATATGCTATTTCATCTATCATCATAGCCGGAGCTACACCGCAAATTCCTAAGCAGCTCGAGGTTTCCAGTGTGAAAACTCCGTCCTTCGTCGTTTCTCCTACATCGATTCCCAGTTCCCTTTTAAGTGCTTCTAAGACGCTTTCTCCTCCTAATAGATGACAAGCTGGTGAGGTACAGACCCTTATTACGTACTTTCCTCTAGGTTTGACAGAGAACATGGAGTAAAATGTAGCGGTTCCCCAGACTTCTGCTGGTGTTATACCGACATACTTAGCAACAGCTTCTATGTCTTCTTTTGAAAGGCTGTTGGTGGGTGATGCTTCTTGCATGGCATGAAGTATATCCAATAGATTCTCTCTCCTCGGCTCGAACCTCTTCAGGATCTCTCCAATCATGCTTTAATCACCCCTCTTCTAATAAGACCTCCTCTTTTATGTCACAGTGTAAACATCTTCTTGCTTCTTCCACAGCTTGTCCTTCAAAGAAAGTTTTTTCTACCTCAGCGAAGTTCCTTCTTCTATCTACTGGTAGGATAACAGGCTTTCTCCTTGGCTGGGTTTTGAGATATTCTTCCTCATTATATGTGGTTTTCACTGATTCCCTACTTTCGTACCATAGTATACCATCTCCACCAAGGTATTTGTCTATCATTGAAGCTGCTAACCTTCCATCAGCTACAGCTTCTACGATTGTTGAAGGTCCACGAACAACATCTCCGCCTGCGAAGACCCCTTCCAAGGAGGTTTTAAGCGTTCTTAGGTCAACCTTTATAGTTCCCCAACTGGTTAGTTCAAGACCATCTACCTTAAACGCGAGGTCAGCTCTTTGTCCAACTGCTACTATGACGCTTGTAGCTTCTACATCGAATTCCGAGTTTTCTATCGGTATGGGTTTTCTTCTACCAGTTGAGTCAAACTCTCCAAGTTTCATGCTTATACATCTAACAGCTCTAACCCTTCCATCTTCCTCTAGGAACTTAACTGGTGTTGCAAGGAACGTGAACTTTATTCCCTCTCTTTCTGCTTCCTCTATTTCTTCATGAAGGGCTGGCATTTCATCTCTCGTTCTTCTATAGATAACATGAACGTCTGCTCCCAATCTCCAAGCCGTTCTTGCAGCATCGATAGCTGTGTTTCCTCCTCCTATGACTACTACTTTCTTGCCTATATCTGGCTTCTCTCCCTTCTTGACTTTACCTAGGAATTCCATGCCACTTAGGACTCCCTTCAGGTTCTCTCCAGGAACGTTAAGCTTCGTCTCTTTCATGCTTCCACACGCTAAGAAAACTGCGTCATAGTCTTTTCTAAGGGCTTCTAAATCAGTTATTGGGTGATTGACCCTTATCTCGACTCCAGATCTCTCTATTCTTCTTACCTCTTCCAGGATTATTTCCTTTGGTAGACGATATTCAGGGATATAGTGAGTAGGGGTTCCTCCAGGTTCAGGAAGGGCTTCGAAGACGGTGACCTTATATCCTTTAAGGTTGAGGAAGTAAGCTGCGCTTAATCCTGCAGGACCAGCTCCAACTATGGCCACTTTCTTGCCGTTATATCTTTCAGGTTTAGGAAGCTCCCACTTTTCCTCAATAGCCTTATCTGCCATAAATCTCTTGAGCTGTCTTATCGCTATGGATTCATCTACCTGAAGTCTTCTACAATAGCTTTCACAGCGTGCTGGACAAGCTCTACCGCATACCGATGGGAACGGATTATTCTTTATGTGTACGTAGAAGGCCTCCTTGAATCTCCCTTCTGAGATGTGAGCTATGTAGGCTGGGACGTCCACGTGAGCTGGGCAAGCGTTTTCGCAAGGAGCTATAAATAGGTCGGCACAGACCCCAGCTGGACATCTTTTATCTATAATATGTGCTTCATATTCGTCTCTGAAGTATTTAAGAGTGCTTAGGACTGGGTTGGGAGCCGTTTGCCCTAATCCACAGAGAGCGGTTTGCTGAACCCACATTCCAATTTCCTCAAGCCTATCTAAGTCTTCAAGTGTTCCTTTTCCATGAATTATTCTTTCAAGGATCTCGAGCATCTTTTTAGTTCCTACTCTGCATGGTGTACATTTGCCACAGGATTCTTCTTGACAGAATTCTAGAAAGTAACGAGCAAGTTCAACCATGCATGTAGTTTCATCGACGACTATGAGTCCGCCTGAGCCAACTATTGCTCCTGCTTCTTTCACAGATTCATAATCTAACGGTAGGTTAAGGTGCTTAACAGTCAAGCAACCTCCTGAAGGACCTCCCGTTTGTGCAGCCTTAAACTTTCTATCTCCTATTATTCCGCCCCCTATGTCGAAAACAATCTCTCCAAGAGTTGTCCCCATGGGAACTTCTATTAAGCCTGTGTTCCTAACCTTTCCAGATAGGGCGAATACTTTTGTTCCAGGAGATGATGGGGTTCCAAAACTTCTAAACCAGTCTGCACCGTTAAGTATAATATGCCTCACGTTGGCATAGGTTTCTACGTTGTTTATCAAGGTAGGTTTACCCCAAAGTCCATGAGTTGCTGGAAATGGAGGCTTTGATCTTGGCATGCCTCTTTTACCCTCTATGGAGGCAAGTAAAGCTGTTTCCTCTCCACAGACGAAAGCTCCAGCTCCGATTCTGAGCTCTATATCAAAGGAGAAGTCCGTATCCAGTATGTTCTTCCCTAAGAATCCGTACTTACGAGCTTGGTCTATAGCTATTTGAAGCCTCTTTATGGCTAAGGGATACTCAGCTCTCACGTAGATGTACCCTTGCTCCGCTCCTACGGCATAAGCGGCGATAAGCATTCCCTCTAAGACAGCGTGAGGGTCTCCTTCCAATACCGCTCTGTCCATAAAGGCACCCGGGTCTCCTTCGTCAGCGTTACATACGACGAATTTAGGCTTGCCTTGGGCGTTTCTCACAAACTTCCATTTAGCTCCTGTAGGAAATCCGGCGCCACCTCTGCCTCTTAATCCAGACTTTTCTATTTCTGCTATAACTTGCTCTGGAGTCATGCCTTCAAGAACGCGGGCTAAAGCTTCGTATCCGTTTACCGCTATGTATTCTTCTATCTTCTCTGGATCTATAATACCGCAGTTAGATAAAACTATCTTCTTCTGTTTGGTGAAGAATGGAATTTCTTTTTCTTTAATGCTTGGGGCTAATTCTTCCTTGGGGAGAAGCTTTTCAACGATCTTCCCTTTAAGCAGATGCTGTTCAACGATAGTGTCGACATCTTCTAAGGTTATCCTCTGGTAAAATACCCCCTCTGGGTATATCATTATAACGGGTCCCCTTTCACAAGGACCCATGCAACCTGTACCTATAATTCTTACTTCATTCTCAAGTCCTTTTTCTCTTATTTTTTCTTCAAGCTTTTTCTTTATAAGCTCACTGCCCGAGGAAACGCAACCCGCTCCCAAACATATTAGAAGGTCAGTTCTCTTAGGCAATTTCTCACCGCCTCCTTTAAGGGTCATGTTATATTACATATTCGGATAGAACCCTTCCGTTTATCACATGCTCAATAACAATCTTTCTCGCGATTTCTGGTGTTACTCTACCGTAGGTTATTGTAGCCTCTTTAGTAACAACCTCTACTATTGGTTCAGCTGATGCTAATCCCTTTTCTCCCGTTTGTAGTACAATCACATCCTTTAATTCCCTCTTTGCTACCTCGTCTAACAAGGCTTTTAATACCTCTCTTGCTCCTGCAGCTATTCCAGATGTCCCCATGCTAACTATAATCTTTACTCTAGGTTCTATTCCTTCCCTTAATTTAAGGTCTTCCCTCACCTTTTCTCTGAGTTTCCTGAGCTCCTCAATCTTCATTTATATACCTCCTTTCAGTATGCCTTTTATTTCTCTATCAATGTTCTCTCTTAAAAAGATTATAACCTCAGGATGGTTGAAGGAGCTTTCCCCCAAAAACTCTTTAATTTCTGCTGTGTTGATCTCAACGATTCCTTCATCAGTCTTTATCTTTATTAAAAAGTCTACATCAGGGTGCCCTATTATAGATGTGAATAAGGTTGAAGCGAGATCTCCCAATGGGGGGCGATCTATGTGACTAAGCTTCATCTCAGCGTTGACTTTTGTTCCCTTCCCCTTTTGGCTAACGATTTCAAATCTTCCTCCGCAAGACTCAACAATTTGAGCAAATATAGGAATACCTAAACCAACTTTTTTGTTCTTTTTGGTTGTGAAGAATGGATCTTTTGCCTTTTCGATTTCCTCTTCATTCATACCCTCTCCGTTATCTTCTATAACTATCTTTATTAGATCGTTTGATTTACTTACTTCGATAAGGATCTTTATTAAAGAGGCTTTAGCGCTTATAGAGTTTTCAATTAAGTCTATTAGGTGTAGAGATAGTTCCTCCATTAATCTCTGTATTTTGCTATTACTTCTTCTACCTTCTTTGGGCTCATCCTTCCATATATATCGTTATTGACCATAACAACAGGTGCTAATCCACATGCGCCGAAACATCTTGCTATGTCAAGCGTAAACTTTCCATCTGGTGTTGTATGCCCTACCTTTATTCCTAGGGTTTTTTCGAAAGCTTCGATTACGCTTCCTGCTCCCCTCACGTGACAAGCTGTTCCCTGACAAGCGGTTATTATATACTTTCCGACGGGTTCTTTACGGAAAAAGTTGTAAAATGTTACAACACCGTAGACGGTGCTTTCTGGAATTTCAAGTTTTTCAGCCACAAGCTTTTGGACTTCCTCTGGAAGATAACCTATTTCAAGCTGTATTGCATGAAGAGCCCCTATTAACGATGACTGCCCTTTAGGAAAGCGATCCAATATGGTTTCAACTTTATCAAGCTTCTCTTTTGATAATTTTACCATACTTTAACCCTCCTTTTGTCTTGAATTGCTTCAATTAACTCGCTGGAGCTTAAATTTCGTAGGTATATGGCCGTTCTTGAGTTTCCTATAGATGATAGAAAATGTGCATCTGATGAAATTAATATTACGTAATCGTTTAACTCTGGATGGGTTTTGAGGAAAGATGAAAGATCAGTGTTATGGTTAATTTCGAGTATTTTAAATGGGAGATCAGGGGGAATAAAACCTAGGGTGGGTATAATTCCACAAAAATCTCTGTTTATGTGAGCTGGATAAGCCACTCCATCCAGTTGCTTCACTTTAAGCATAACTTCCTCTATTGAAGCATTAGCAGAGATTTGGAGTAATCTCTTATCTATCTCTACTACGTTGTCTTCTTCATCTACTACAACTTGGACTCCAAAGAGATCCTCATCATTGTTTAAATTAGGCAAGAGGGGTTTTAACCATTCTTCAAACGCGAGGGCTTTTTCTTCAGAGGGGAAAAGAGCTATTATATGGACTTCTTCTTTCGTTTGTATCTCCACACCTGGTATAACCAAGATGTTTTCTCTTTGACCTGCTCTAATGCCTGCTCCCACATTCTTAACGGTATTGTGATCAGTAATAGCTAATATGTTTAACCCTACCTCCTTGGCTCTGTGCACTATGTTGGTTGGGGTCATTTCCCAGTCCGCACAGGCCGAAAGCACCGTATGAACGTGGAGGTCAGCTTTATACCACATCCTGCTAAATTATAACATAGAAGCTTTATCTTAGTCCAGCTTCGTATAGCTTTCCAGAAGTTCTGAATGAGTTTTCTCTTGTAGTTATTATAGCTACCTTTTCTTGAATAGCTTTTTCTACTACTTTGGGATCTACTGTTTTCCCCTCACAGACTACAATTGCCTTTATACCTACCAATACTGCTACAGCAACGATGTTTAGGTGACTTTGTATAGTAATCCAAACCGAGTCTGGATGTGCTTTGCCTATAACTTCGCTTAGAAGGTCACTTGTGTAACCGTATTTTACTTCTTCCTCTAGATTTACGTTTCCGGTTAGGACCTCGCAATCTAAAATCTCAATGATCTCCCTTACTTTCAATCTCTTCCCTCCTTTAGGTTGAATACCATTTCTACTCTAGTCCCTTTCCCACTTTGCGATAGTATTACAAGTCTGTCAGCAGCTCTTCTCATATTTGGTAATCCCATACCAGCCCCAAAGCCCAGCTCCCTTATATGATCTGGTGCGGTTGAGAAACCTTCTTTCATCGCTAAATCTATATCTTCTATTCCTGGCCCCCAGTCCCTGACAAAAACTACAACACCATCTTCTTCAAAAAAAGCTAATATCAAGCCCTTTCCTCCCGCGTGTATCACTACATTTACCTCTGCTTCATATGTCCCTATGCTTACTCTTCTGATGAAATCTCTATGATATCCTCTTTTTTCCAATACCTTCTTTAGAAGGGCTGTTCCCTCTCCTGCTTCTGATATGGATTGGGTATTTATATCATATCTGAAAGAGGCCTTGTCTTCTATAAACTTATCACTTGCAAGAATGGAAACTTCCCTATTTAGATACTCTTCTCTCCTTCTGTCGTGAATATATATTGAATGAAACTGTTTTAGGATAGCCCTTAAGATGTCGTGCTTGGTTATAAGGCCTAAAAGTTTGTTATGCTCGTCTATCACAGGATATCTGCCGTATCTATATCTTTCAAAGGTTTCTACGATTTTTTCGAAGGTATCTTTCGGACTGAAGTATACGATCTTCTCTCGGGGGGTCATGTATTCCTTTATCTTATTGCTTATTATCCCTTCCTCGAGAGCTCTTATTATACGCTCTGTGCTAACTAAACCAACAAGTTTACCTTCTTTATCTACTATAGGTATGCCTGAGATTCTCTTGTCGCGCATTATAACTCTTGCTTCAGAGAGATAGTTCTCTGGAGTTAAGGTTATTAGCTCTTTTTTCATTATATCTTCTGCGGTCAAGAAGCTAAAGATCCTTTTATATTCGCTTAGGTGGCTTATTAAATCAAGCTCTATCTCGCTCATGTACCCCTTAGCCCTTTCTCGTAAAGTTTTCCACAAGCATCAAATAAAAGAAATTTAGTTCCTAAGAGGGGAACCCTTTCTTCTTTTGCTTTAGCTATTGTTTCTTCCATGGGCTCTTTACCCCTAACAATAACTATTCCAGATAGATCTAGTATTTTCGCTATCCTTATTATCTGGGGGGCGATTATACCTGTAAGCAAAAGTGAACCAGGTTTAGCTAATGCTAGAATATCACTTATCATATCTGATGCACAACCAAAACTGATTTCTCTTTCAAGAAGCTCTTCCCCAGTGTAGATTTTAGCTTCTAGGGTGTTCATAACCTCTTTAAGCTTCAATGAAATCACTCCTTTGGCTAGTCTGTTAAACTGCTGGGTTGGGTCTTGATCAGAAAAAGTCCTTTATTTCTATTCCAACGCTCTTTTCTTTGGCTTTTTCATATATAAGCTCTCCAACTACTACATCTTCTATAGCTATACCTACGGTCTTAAAAATAGTTATTTCCCTTTCATGCTTCCTAGACTTAGATGGGTCGTTTATTATCTCTCCGATTTCGATTAAGTCTTTTTCTCTAATTACAGAGGCTTTAATAGCATTTATAACTTCCCCTGCTTCTTTAAGAACTGCTTCTTTTGAGTCGACCGCTATAATCGAGGCTCTTTTGAAGACACTCGTGTCTAGTTCGCTCATATCTGTTGTGTGAGAACCTATGGCGTTTATGTGAACTCCCTCTTTGAGAAGCTCACCTTTTAAAAAAGGTTCTCTGGATGGTGTTGCGGTGACTATAATGTCAGCTTCGGGAATGAATCGCTCATAGTTTTTAACGAACCTTACTTCTATTCCAAGCTTTTCTTTCATCTCTGTTTCATAGATTTTAGCTTTAGTCGAATCTATGTCGTATACATAAGCGAGCTTTATGTTCCTAACAGCACATAAAGCTTCGAGCTGGCTTCTTCCTTGAACACCAGCTCCAAAAACGAAAGCGACCTCTGCATCTTTTCTCGCTAGAAGGTCAGCTGCGACACCGCCTGCAGCTCCTGTTCTTATAGCTGTAACGTAACCTCCTTCTATTAAAGCCTTAGGTATGCCTTTTTCCCCATCTATGAGAAGGATTGCTGCATGTATCAGGGGTAAGTTGCTCTCTATATTCTGGGGATATACAGAAACGACCTTAATACCAACTTTTTTCTCGTCCGTTAGGGCTCCTGGCATAAATAGAACGGTATTCTTTTCTATGCTTATGGGTATCCTTAATGGAACAATTGCTCTCCCTTTGGAGAAGGTTGCAAATCCTCTTCTTATGGCTTTAATAGCATCACTCATCGTTATGGCTTTTTCAATGTCTGACTTCCTAATGATAAGCAAATGCATCACCTCTTGTTAAAATCATATCACCCCTAGATGCAAGCAGGTTCAGGAATGAGCTTTCCGTTTTCAAATCTTTCAATGTAAAATGGACTTATATCAATGAAAGGTTTTTCGCCAAGTATAAGCTCAGATAAAGCCCTTCCTATGGATGGAGCGAACTGAAGGCCATGACCACTCCATCCAAGATTAAGGTAAAATCCATTTATCTTAGTTGGTCCTAAAATAGCTTGAGAGTCAGGAGTTATGTCGTATAGGCCTGCCCATTGTCTTATAACCCTGAGGTTTGATAATATTGGCATCTTTTTCACTATTTTCCTTGAAGCTTCTTCAAGAAATTGCCAACTCGAACTCATGTTGAAGCCCTTAGCCTCGTTTGGGTTTCCTATCCCGAGCATAAAGTTACCATGCGGTGTTTGCTTCCAGTAAGATCCATCGTCTAAACATAGTATAAGGCTTCTTAGCGTTCTTTCTACTGGTTCTGTGACTAGTATTTGGTGTCTTTCAGAATATAGGGGAATTTCGATACCAATCTGTTTGGCTATTTCCTTACCCCAGGGACCAGCGCAGTTAACAACTATGGGGGTAGATATAAATCCTTTGTCAGTATATACCCCATCTATTGTATTTCCCTTTAGTTTTATTCCTATAACTTTAGTGTAAGTGTTTATCTCAACACCGAGCCTTTTTGCAGCTTCAGCGTAAGCTAATGTGACATGGAATGGATTTATATGTCCATCCTTTTCACAGAAGCTGCCTCCTATTATCCCATCCAGGTTGATTTGGGGGATTAATTCTTTTATATCTGTGGGAGATAAGAGCATGGAGGGTATACCTAAGCTATTCTGGAGCTTAACGTTTTTTCTAAGCTGTTCCAGCTGGCGCTCAGTATAAGCTATCCAAAGATAACCTCCCTGTTCAAACTCTATGCTTTCCTTGTAACCTAATTCATCTTGTAAGTATTCGAAACACTTCACGTTATAGATAGCAAGTCTGCAATTTATCTCTGTTCCAAATTGATGTCTTACTCCCCCGCCCGATCTTCCCGTTCCTCCGTAGGCTAAGAATTTTTGTTCAACTAAAACTACGTTCTTGCATCCCCTTTTAGCGAGGTTATAAGCCAGTGAGCAGCCTTGAACTCCTCCACCGATGATAACCGCTTCCGCGGAACTTCTCAATACTGTTTAACCTCCTGAGATAGGCGGCATTAGAACGATTTCCTGTCCATCCTTAATCTCGTATGACTTATCTACTATTTTACCATCTATGATTACCCCAGCGATTAGTCCTTCAGGTATGCCAAGTTTAGTGAGTAGATCTCTAACGGTAAGGGGCGAATCTATATCTACATAATAGATATCTGGGATATATCTTTTAAGAGTTAGCCCTCCAGTTCTAATCTTTATCGCCATGTTAATGTAATGGGAAGGGGTTTTTTCCCCTTCCCATTACTCTGTCACCTCCAGTTCTAACTCTTTTATTTTTTCAGGAGTAGGTCTACCATATTTATCCCAACCTCTAACTTCGTAGTAGAAGTCAAGTAGTTTATCTACGTCTTCTTTAGGAATGAGCCTGCCCTTCGTTGGTCCGCTTATGGCTGGTTCTTCCATCCACCTTGCTGGTGGGTAATCATATTTCCTTCCGAAATCGGGAATCTCTCTTATGGCAAATAGCCTGTTTTGGTTCCAGGCTCTCTCAGCGCATTTAAGGAGGTCGTTTAAAGTAGTTTCCCATCCAGTTACTGCACTGTAGATTTTAGCATAATATTCCAGGTTTAATCCGCATTCGACCCATGTCAGCCTGCACACCCCGAGAGCATCGAACATGGGCCTTGCATGTTGCAGGAACACAACCCTTTCAGCTTTGTCCTTTGTGATCTTCTCTCTTCCTACTTCTATATCATATGTTATAGCCCAAGCTCTATTATGATGTGCTCCAATATCGCATGTAGCGTATGCTAGGAGCATAGCAGGTGCCCAGTGGGATTCATAAGCGCTTATTTCCATACCCTTTACTTGCATGGCGAATTTTATAGAGTCTTTACCGAAACTTTCAGCGGCCTTCTTAACTCCTTCAGCTAATATGTTTCCTATTCCCTCTCTCTTTGCGATCATCTCAGCAAGCTTTGCAAAGGATTCTATATCTCCCCATCTCAATTCGAGCCCATTGGTATCATTTTTAGTTATTATTCCCTTTTCGTAACATTCGTAAGCGAAGGCTATTATCGCACCTGTGGAAATAGTATCTAAGCCGAGGTTATCACAAACATAATTTCCGTAAGTTACCTCGTATATGGATGGCATCACACAGCATCCGCCAATCATACCTATGGTTTCATATTCGGGTCCCTCTACGTAATACGTTTTTCCTTTATACTCCACTCGAGAGTAGTTTCCGCAAGCTATGGGGCAGAAACCACAAGCCTTGTCATGGATCCAGACTCTTTCCTTCATTGCGGTTCCATTTAGCTCTTTGTAATTTTCATGATAGCCTGTAGCGAAGTTCCTTGTTGGGAATGCTCCTATTTCATTTACCCAATCTACAACCATTGTGGTTCCATACCTTTGAAATTCTGGGAATATAGGACTTGACATTAAAGATTTGAACATCTCTTTACCAATCCTAAGGTATTCATCGAAATCAGCTACTGGTATGCTTTTAGTGCCTCGAACCGCTATAGCTTTTATTTTTTTGGACCCCATAACTGCACCCACACCAGTCCTTCCTGATTCTCTACCGAAATCGTGTCTTATTATAGCCACCTTAACTAAATTTTCTCCCGCTGGTCCTATGACTGCTATTTGGAAATCATCTCCAAGCTCATCCTTAAGCTGCTTTTCTGTTTCAATTGTCCCCTTACCCCAGAGATGGGAAGCATCCCTAATTTCAACCTTATCGTCATCTATAACTATATAAACGGGCTTGTTTGAGGATCCCTCGAATATTACCATATCATAACCAGCGTATTTAAGCTCCGCTGCTAGATGACCTCCCATATTACTATCTCCGTAGATTCCAGTTAGAGGAGACTTTGCTGCGAATGTGATCTTGCTGCTGCAAGGATGGAATAAACCTGCAAGAGGGCCAGATGCCATTATCAGCTTATTTTCTGGGCCTAATGGATCTATTCCCTTTTTTAACTCCTTGTAAAGGGTATAAGAGGCAAAACCTCTTCCACCTAAGAACTTTCTTGCCATGTTAAGATCAAGGGGTTCTGTTCTTATTTCTCCAGTTGTTAGATTTATCCTTAATACCTTATTCATATATCCTCCTAACATATTTAATTCCCCCCCTTATACCTGAGCTATGTAAAGGACGTTAAGCCCACAGTAGGGAATGCACTCTCCACATAGGTCGCACTTTATAGGAGCAGTTTCCGCAGGATGCCTTACCATGGCTTCCTCTGGGCAAGCGCTTACACAAGCGTAACAGCCTATGCATTTCCCTCTGTCTATTTTGTAGACTCCATTCTCTTCATATATAGCTTCTACTGGACATACGCTTGCACAAACTCCGCATTGCGTACAAGTTGTTATCTTAAACCCAGGTTCAGGTAAGTTAGACTTGACGATGATCGCTCCCTTTTTAGGGTTATTTTCCTTAAAGTGAATTAGGGCACAGATAAGTTGACAGGTTTTGCAGCCACTGCAGGCCTCTGAGTGTGCTGCTAAATACCGTGCCATCGTCCCCCCTCCTTTAACGCACGTAGTAGTTTTTTATATATATTTTACAAAATTACCATCGCAATGTAAATACTTCTTTTATCTACTTGGAGTTGAGAAAGGGTGCTATGAATCTTAACCAAAAGGCCTTGAAAATAATGGCTGAGGGTACCGCTATCAAGGCTCCTAAGATACCTAATGCGCTACTAAAGAGCATGATTATGAATATTATGGAAACAGGATTTATTTTTATATATCCTTCCATAAGTTTCAAAAATATCAAAAATGCTACAATGTGTATTATAGTTACGCCTATAGCTAGTGCAATATTTGACTTAAGCCCTAGAGAAAAGGTCATTAAAAATAAAGGTATAAGTTCAAGGAAAACGCCGATTATGGGAATAAAGTTGGTGAAGGTTGCCCAAAAGCCTAGTAGGACCACATATTTTGTTTTCAAAATCCAAAGTAATAATCCAATTAGGATTCCAACTAGTATAGCTACTATTGTTACGGAAAAGATGTATTGCCTTAGTTGAATGTAAGCGTCCCTCAGGAAAAACATTGCTTCTTTTCTGCAACTTTTGGGAAAGAGGTAGGGGACGTTTTTTTTCAGCGATGGGAAATAGTAGGTTAGATATACTGAACCCAAGATTACATAAAATAGAAATGTGAAGATCTGAGGAAGCGTTTTTGTTATAGCTGAGACCATACTTTCGAAAAATCTTAATAGCTTTGGTTCGAGTAGAGAAACTATCTGACTTATCCTGGTTGCCAGAGTGGGAGATAAAACCTTTTCCCACTCTTTTCCTTCGAAAAACTTGGCTACCATTTCGTAGAAGTTGGCTGTTTCTTTTATAAGTGGTGGTATTAAAAAGACAAGAATTGTGGTAAGAGAGAGGAAAAGGACTATTAGCGCTATAGCATGTGAGATTGGCCTTGATATCTTAAGCTTTTTACTTAACCTTAGAGATAAGGGTTCCAATAGGATAACTATAGCAATAGTAGCTAATAGGGCACTGAAAACAAATGGAAAAAATAGAGCAATGTTTCCAATTATGGTGGCGTATATTAAAAGGAACTTCACGAGGGTTTTATTCACGTCGGTTGTCCTCCTCCGATATATATTGGGGATAAGGTTAATGGGTTGTCACTTCCATTCATTTCAAAGAGATATTTACTCAGCCTAGCAATTCCTCTAAGGATTAAGAAAGGGTAATTTTGTTCGGATTCTGATATTAAAAGGGCACCCTCTTTGTTTTTGAAGAAGGAGAGATTTCCCGAGAGAATTTCCGAGAGCCTATATGGAGGAACCCCACCTTCGAATATTGCGCCGACGTAAAAGTCTTTTCTTAGCCTCACTGTAGGTAAAACTCTTTGTCCTTTAAAATTAGTAGCGATCGCTTCTAATGACCCTACACCCTTAATAGGTATGTTTAAGGTATAAGATAACCCCTTACTTAGGGATATTCCCACCCTTAATCCAGTAAAGGAACCAGGACCGAGGGCTACAGATATCAGAGATATATCTTCCAATTTTTTTTCAGATTCGTTTAACACCTTTTGAACATAAAGAGGGAGATAAATAGCATGCTTTCTTTCTTCCGGGAAGGTAATATAGAAGAGGGGGGTTTCATCCTCAAATAATCCTATTCCTCCTTTAAACCAAGATGTATCTATCGCTAAGATGAGCATCCTTTCTTATCCTTCCCTCCAGACAGTTTATTATCCTGTCCTCGCCTTCTATAATAAGGTTTCTATCTCTTTCTCCGGAAATATCTATGCTGATCATGATAGAGGGTTTTAATAGATCACCTGCTTTGTCTCCCCACTCTACTATGATGATACCGTTATCGACGAGCTCATCAAAACCAATGTCGAGGAGATCTTCTTTTGATGCTCTGTATAGATCAACGTGGTAAATTTGGAATCGTTCTCCCTTGTATTGACTTAACAAAACGAAACTTGAGCTTCTTATCTTCTTATATACTCCGCTTCCTATAGCTATACCCCTTGTAAGAACCGTTTTGCCACTCCCCAAATCTCCAATCAGAAAGATGATCTCTTTCCCTTCTAAACAAGATGCTATTATATTTCCCAAGTGCTCTGTTTCCCTTTCAGAGCAAGTGTGAACCTTTATTTTCTTAGCGAAGTTAAAACTAATATTATCACCCACCCTCCTATGAGAGCTATTAAAACTTTAATTGGGTTGCTTATGTCTATACCAGGATTTAGCCTTTTAGCTAAGAGTAACATTAAGGTCATAAATACAAGACTCATTATGTATATCTTGATGTTCTTCTTATAGATGTTTTTCAATCTTTTTTTGCTTTCCTCTAAACGGTGCTTTCTCTTTTCCCACTTCAGGATTAATACACCTCTCTAATAGCTTCTGAGATGAAGTCTAGTAAATCGGATGCGATTAGAGGAAGTTCTCCCTTCTTGGAAGATACTATGTCACCGCTTAAACCGTGCAAAAAGACCGCTATGCAGCTTGCCTCTACCGGATCTAATCCTTGTGCCATTAACCCTCCAATCATCCCTGTTAGGACGTCCCCCGTTCCTCCTGTAGCCATACCAGGGTTACCTGTTGGGTTTATGTAAGTTCTACCATCTGGCGATGATATTATGGTTCTTGCTCCCTTAAGGACTAGTGTGACATTGTACTCAGATGAAAATCTTTCTGCTATGTCAAGTCTATTTTCTTGAACTTCTGAGGTTTTTATTCCCATTAATCTTGCCATCTCTCCAGGGTGAGGTGTTATTACAATGCTTCCTTTATACTTTTTAAGAAGGTCAAGGTTTCCCAAAAGGCAGTTTAATCCGTCAGCGTCTATAACTATTGGTTTGTCTATTTTTTCTAAAAGTTCATGAACGAAGACCTTTGTTGGCAGTGATGTTCCTATTCCAGGGCCAAGGACGACGACATCACTCCTCTCGATGTGCTCCTTAAGATCCAAGAAAGATTTTATATCGAAAGCCCCATCGCTTTCTGAAACAGGGATCTTTATAACTTCTGTTAGCTTTGCCTCTAATATATCGATTAGAGATTCAGGTACAGCTAAATAAACCAAGCCTGCGCCAATTCTCAGGGCTCCCAATGAGGTTAAAGCTGCTGCTCCTGTGAATCCCCGCGATCCTGCGATAATAAGTACCCTGCCAAAATCTCCCTTGTGCGATTGGGGGTCTCTCTTGGAAGGAAAAATGCTTTTTACATAAGGAATGGTCAATAATTCTCTTTTAATATTGAACTTTTCCTCCCAGACCCAGGAGGGTATGCCTATATCGACCACGAAGATTTTACCGGTATAGTAGGCTCCTGGGTAGAGCCAGAGCCCAAGCTTAGGTAAGCACATAGTGAATGTCCAGTTAGCCTTAATACAAGGGCCGTAGACCTTCCCTGTGGAAGCTTCAAGTCCTGACGGTAAATCTATAGCTACTACGGGTTTTCTTGAGAGATTGACCTCTTCTATGACCTCGCCTAAGAACCCTTCAACCCTGCCTTTTATTCCGGTTCCTAAGATCGCATCTACAATTATGTCACTCCAAGCTAATAGATCCCTTAGCTTCTCTACATCGCTTACTTCAAACACATCAATGCCAGTTTTCCTTGCGATCTCTAAGTTTACTTTGGCATCACCTTTTATTTCCGAGGAAGGTGAGCAAAGGGCTATTCTAACTGTTCCTCCAGAGTTAAATAGGTGTCTGGCAACGACAAAACCGTCTCCTGCGTTATTTCCCTTACCTGCTACCACTAAGGTTCTTTTATCTAGAAGGTTTGGGATTGCTTCCATCATTCCTATTAGGGTTCTGAGTCCAGCGTTTTCCATAAGCACAATGCTTGGAATACCAAGCTCTTCTATAGCATATCTATCTATCTCTCTCATTTCATCTGCAGTTACCAGTTTCATTTATAATCCTCCTTCCAGTATGAGGAAGGCAATAGCATATTCTCCCTCATGTGATAAGGAAAGATGAATATTCCCAATACCTTTATCCTTTATAAATTTTAGGGTCTTTCCGCTTAATCTTAAGTAAGGTTTTCCTTCACGGTCTCTAAGGACTTCTATCTCTTTCCAACTAAATAGCTTACCCATCGCTTTGATTAAAGCTTCCTTAGCGGCGAAGTTTGCAGCTAGGCTTTCTATCCTTTTCTGCATAAATATACCTCTTTCTTCAGCAGTAAAAATTCTTTCTAACACCTTTTCGCTTAAGCTTTTGAATCTACTGATTCGAATTATGTCTACTCCTATGCCTATTATCGCCAGCTATATCTTCACCTCTATGTGGAGCTCCTTAAGCTGTTTTGGAGTGACCGGTGACGGAGCTCCTGTCATTAAACAGACGGCTTTTTGCGTTTTTGGAAAAGCTATTACGTCTCTAATGCTACTCTCTCCCGCTAGAAGCATGATGATTCTATCAAATCCAAAGGCTATACCCCCATGAGGTGGAGCCCCATAGGAGAGAGCATCTAAGAGAAATCCAAACTTTTGTTTGGCATCTTCCTCACTAATGTTTAGTAGTTTGAAAATCTTAGCCTGAAGATCTTTGTTGTGTATTCTTATGCTTCCCCCTCCGAGCTCTATTCCGTTAAGCACCATGTCATATGCCCTTGCTCTTACCTTAAGCGGTTCGGTATCGAGCAAGGGTATATCCTCCTCCTTTGGAGATGTAAAGGGATGGTGAACTGCTTCGTATCTTCCTTCTTCTTCGTTCCACTGAAGTAGCGGGAAGTCCACTATCCATAAGAACTTATACCCTTCAAGTTTTATGCCAAGCTTTTCCGGAAGGGCTAATCTAACTCTTCCCATAAATTCTGCGAGCTTTTCCTCGTTCTCATCGGCTCCCACAAGTATTAAGTCTCCCTCTTTTGAGAGAAGGGCTTCCTTCAGTTTTGCTAGCTCGTCTTGTCCTAAGAACTTAGCTAGAGGAGATTTCACTCCCTCTGAGGTAAGGGTAAACCATGTGAGCCCTTTTGCTCCAAAGGTCTTAGCTACTTCGGTTAGATCATCAAAATCCTTGCGGGATAGCTTATGTCCTTCGGGTATCCTTATCGCTCTTATTCTTCCTCCCCTATCTATAATTTCCCTAAATACCTTTACATTTGTACTTCTGAAGATGTCGGTTATATCTTGTATCTCTAAACCGAACCTTAGGTCTGGTTTATCGCTTCCATATCTAAGCATTGCTTCTTGGTAAGTTAGCCTAGGGAAAGGGGTTTTAATCTCTATGCCAAGAAGCTCGGTAAATAGGCCAGCGATTAGCCTCTCGCTTATATTGAATATATCCTCTTCATGAGGGAAGCTCATCTCCATATCTATCTGCGTGAACTCAGGTTGCCTATCTGCCCTTAGGTCTTCATCTCTAAAGCACCTGACTATTTGGAAGTATCTATCAAAACCAGATATCATGAAGATTTGCTTAAATAGCTGAGGAGATTGGGGTAAGGCGTAAAAGCATCCCGGGTTAACCCTGCTTGGAACAAGATAGTCCCTCGCTCCTTCCGGAGTGCTCTTGGTTAAGAAAGGAGTTTCTATTTCAAGAAAGCCTTCAGAGGATAGAAAGTTTCTTACCCATAATGCTGCTTTATGCCTAAGGATGATGTTTCTTTGCATCTTGGGTCTCCTTAGATCAAGATATCTATATTTTAGTCTAACGTTTTCTTCAATGTAAGAGTCGTCATCTATAGGGAAGGGAGGGGGCAAAGACTCGTTTAGTATCTTAATTTCTTCGCACCAGACTTCTATATTTCCGGTTTTTAAAGCTTGGTTTTCCGTTCCAGGTGGCCTTCTTTTTACCTCTCCTCTTATGGCTATAACGTATTCTGAACGGACTTTCTTCGCCTTTTCATGAGCTCTTGGGTTTATTTCTGGACCAAATACGAGCTGAACAATACCAGTCCTATCTCGAATATCTATGAAGGTAAGTCCACCATGATCTCGCTCTCTGTTTACCCAACCCATAAGGGTTACTTTTTTCCCTATATCTATTTCAGAGAGTTCACCACAGTAATTTGTCCTTTTCCAATCTCCTAGGAGCTCCATTATTTTTTCCACCTCCTAAGATAAGAGAGAACGTCGCTTAAGGAAACTTCCTCCTGTTTACCACTATCCATATCTCTAATTTTTACCATTCCGACCGAAAGTTCATCTTCACCAATTATAAGCACCTTTGCTGCTTTCTTTTGGTTTGCGATTTTCATCTGGGCTTTTAAGTTCTTATTGGTATAATCCATATCTGCAGATATTCCCTCTCTTCTTAATATATGCAGAAGCTTAAAGGCTTGCTTTTTAGCTTCTTCTCCTATTGAAACGATGAATATATCTATACCCTTTTCTGTGTCTTGGAGTAAACCTTCTTCTTCGAGAACCATCACTATCCTTTCTAAACCTGCTGCAAATCCCACGCCAGGAACCATAGAACCGCCTATTTCAAAGGCGAGTAGATCATATCTCCCTCCGCCACATAAAGCATTTTGAGCTCCTAATTTATAGGATATTATCTCAAAGGTTGTTCTAGTGTAGTAGTCTAAGCCTCTTACAAGATAAGGATTTAAAATGTACGGTAAAGACAGAAGATCTAACCCTTCTTTTACCTCTTCAAAGTGATTTTTACAATCAGCACATAAATAATCTGTGATTTTTGGAGCACCTTCCACTATGGATCTACAGCTTTCCCTCTTGCAATCCAGGATCCTCAGGACATTTGTTTCATATCTTCTTTGACAGTCTTCACAAAGAAGGTTTAGTTTATCCGCAAGGTATTCTTTCAGAGCGATTTTATAGCCTTCCTTGCATTTAGGGCATCCGATGCTATTTATCTGGATCTCCAAGTTCTTTATTCCTAGGGAAAACATTAAATCCCAAGCTAAGGCTATCACTTCAACATCCAAAAGAGGATCTGGAGATCCCAGGGCTTCGAAGTCTATTTGCCAAAACTGTCTATATCTTCCAGCTTGTGGTCTTTCATACCTGAACATAGGACCGAAAAAGTAAAATTTCTGAGGTTGGGGCTTTTGCTCAAAATGGTGTTCTAAATAAGCTCTCACTATAGATGCGGTTGCTTCCGGCCTTAGAGTTAAACTTCTTCCTCCCCTATCTTCGAAGGTGTACATTTCTTTACTGACTATGTCTGTGGCTTCTCCTATACCTCTTGAGAATAGCTCTGTATGTTCAAAGATAGGGATTATTATCTCTCTATAATTATACCTTTTAGCAAGGTTATAAGCTACACCTTCAACAAATCTCCATTTTTCAGTTTCACCCGGTAGTATATCTCTCACTCCTCGTGGAGCAGTTATTTCCATGCTTCTTCCCCCTTTCCTTAAAAAGCCGAAAAAGAACCTGCTTGCCCTCTTATTTAGGCAAGCAGGTTCAGCTCTCAGTATTAGGAGAAAACCTCCTTGGGCGGGGATTAACTTAGCGGGATTCCACCACGAACTTAATTGCAGTTCTTTCCTCTCCCTCAATTTCAACCTTTGTAAAAGCGGGAATGCATACTATGTCAATTCCATTAGGAGCTACATAACCTCTTGCAATAGCTATTGCTTTAACAGCTTGGTTTACAGCGCCCGCCCCTATGGCTTGAAGCTCCGCACATCCCTTCTCCCTTAAAACCGCAGCCAAAGCACCCGCAACTGATTTAGGTCTAGACTGAGCCGAAACCTTCAAAACTTCCATGCACAACCCCTCCTTTTAAAAAGTGCATATTCCCGCCCTTATACTATAAAAAATGATGACACATGTTTTTGTTTTTGTCAATACTCTCTTGCTAGGGTGATATGAAGATGAGAGCTTTCTTTTCTGTTAAAGCATCTTTTTGAAAGTTCATGATATAATAAAACTCAGAGATTCAATAGATTTTTATAAATCTGATTATGGGTCAAGAGTTATGGGAGAGGTTTTTTTGAGGATGTCTAACGTTCCTGAAGAAATAAAGAAGGCTTTTACAGACTTGGTCTCTTCCCTTGAGGGGAAAGAACTATATTCTTTAACCTTATTTTTCACTCTATTAGTGGTTATCTATGTTTTTTCTCTTTTTAAGATCAAGCCTCTTTTACGTGAGAAGTACCTCTTTTTATCTAGGATCTTTCCGATTGCTTCTTTAGCAGGTGTAGCTTTCTTGATTCTTCGTGTAATCGGTTACTCAAACCCTATTGCTTTAGCTATAGGGGATGTTTTGCTTGTCCTATTTCTTTATCGTTTAATTCTTTTCTTAAGCTCTAGGATAGAGATTAAATACCGCACTCTGTCTTTATGGCTGAATAAAGTTCTGAGGCCTGTTTTGTTTATAAGCTTTCCCTTAGTTGTGGTGAGAGATCTGAAGTTGAGTTGCTCCGTTGAGGCGATTTTGTATTTAGCACTGAAGCTATCTATATTTTGGGCGATCGTTCAGATCCTATTTCGTAAAGACATTATTCTTTCTCTCTTGCCTGATATTAACTTTGGTCCATATAAGAAAGTTAAGCATGCTCTGGAAAAGTTTTACTTCGTTCTGGTGGGCTTTGCTATTTTGGTTGGGATTCTTTGGATATTAGGTTATGAATCGCTTTCCAAGATGCTCTTTTGGAGAGCAGTAGGTGTTATGTGCTTTATCGTAGCTATTTCTTTTGTTCATCAGTTCATTGTAGCAGAGCTTGGGAAAAAGGAAGGGTTGGTTTATGTTAGTAATGATTTACGTCTTTTGTGGATATTTCTTGAGATCCTTATAAGCTTTGTAGTTATACTTAAGCTCTTAGGCGTATATGGTTTAGTTTTGTCCTGGCTCAGCTTTCCAATAGCCTTAATAGGAGGTTCTTGGATTCATCTTCTTCAGATAATAAACGCTATTATGATAATGGTTTTCTTCTACTTAACTGCTTCAGTGTTACGAAAGCTTATTGAAAATAAGGGGCATGTAATTGTTAGGGCCCTTGAGTTAAGAAGATTGTTTTCAAAGGTGATATTTTATCTTGTAACTATAGTGGGTTTATTGATAGCTTTGAGGATATTAGGGGTCGGATCATCTATACTTGCCGTATTTGCGGGAACCTTAGGCATAGGTTTGGGATTGGGACTTCAAGATTTGGCAAGGAATATCGTTGGAGGAATATTAATATTTATGGAAGGACATTTTAAACAGAATGACATAATCTCCCTTGAGATAAATAGTAGTTCTCCTATTACAGGGAGGATTGTTAAAATCGATTATAGATGTGTTACGTTGAGGACCTTCGATGGAACGGAAGTTGTACTTCCTTCTTCTCTTTTAGCCTCAAATATGGTTATGAATTGGACTAAATCAGATCCCATCGTTCGAAGCAAAATAACCATAGGTGTTTCTTATGATTCGGATCCAAGAGTGGTAGAAAAAGTCATGTTAGATGAGGTCCGTAAGCATAGCGAAGTTCTCACTGCTCCTGAACCTATGGTTATATTCAGAGAGATGGGGGAAAGCGCTCTCCTATTTGATCTTTACTTTTGGGTAGATCAAAGTAAAAGCAATCTTTTAAAGGTGCGGTCAGATTTGAACTTCAGCCTATGGTATAGATTAAAGGAGGAGGGGATAGAGATCCCCTATCCTCGCTTAGATGTCCGTATCAGGTAATATCCCCTCCTCCGCTTTCTATAAACTTGATCAAGAGGGTTATAGCTTCATTTCCTCCTACAGGTATCTTTAGCTTTTTTCCCCGGGAAACGACTTCGCCATTTATCGAATCTATCTCTGTCTTTCTGCGGTTCAAGACGTCCTGAAGCATTGAGGAGCGGTTTCTCCCTGTTTTTTCAGCTACTTCAAGAACAACTCTTTTCATCTCCTCAATGTCAAAGTTGTAACCCTCTGCTTTTGCGACTAGGCAAGCTTCCTCTACGAGAAGTTCGCTAAGCTGTCTTAAGTTTGGATCTGTGGGAATTCGGCCATTTAACACCCTTGCGATAGCTGTTATAGGATTTATCCCGATGTTAATTATCAGTTTGCGCCATATGTTCTTTAAGGGATCGTGTGTTAAAGAGGGGTTTAATCCTGCTTTCTCAAGAAGTTCTTTGATTGATAGTAGCTCTTTGTCCCCAATATTGCCTAAGGGGCCAAATGTGGTTTCACCTGAACCTGCAAATCTAACCTTACCGGGACCTAAAAAAGTAGCTCCAAAGGTGGTGGTTCCGCAAAGAACCCTATCTTTTCCCACTATGGATGCTATCCTTTCAGCATTACCTAGGCCATTTTGAAGCGTGAGGAAAAGAGTCTCTTCACCCGTAAGTGAAAGGGAGGATTTTGTCGCTTCCTCGGTTGCATAGGATTTAACGAATATCACTACGAGGTCAACTTTTCCACACTTCTTTGGATCCTTAAAGGCTTTCAATTTAAAGACTCTTTCGGTTCCATCAATCCATTCAACCTTTAGCCCCTCTTCGTTTATCTTCTTGATGTGCTCTTCCCATATGTCAATGAGGTAGACTTCAGCTGTCTTGGATAGGCAGGCTCCATATAAGCTTCCCATAGCCCCTGCACCGATAATAGCTATTTTTTTCATGCTTTAAGATATTCCTCCTTTAATGTCTTTAGGACTTCCTCATTCATAGAAAAGCTATGCTCACTGGTTGGGAACTTTCCTTCCTTAACCTCTTCGCGATAGTCTATGAGTGTCTTAAGAATTATATCGTATAGGTCTATGTAGGCCTTCACAAACTTGGGCCTAAATCTCCTGAAAAGCCCTAAAAGATCGTGAAGAACCAAAACTTGACCATCGCAATAGGGACCTGCACCTATGCCTATCGTTGGTACAGAGACCCTTTTGGTTATTATCTCAGCGAGACCTGATGGTACACATTCAAGAACTATGGAAAAAACCCCAGCCTGCTCTAACGCTATCGCATCTTCTACTATCTTCCTCGCTGAGTCTATGTCTTTTCCTTGAACCTTAAACCCTCCAAGCAAGCTTACGCTTTGTGGTGTAAGTCCTATATGTCCCATAACGGGGATGCCAGCCTTGACGATAGCTTCTACCTTATCTGCTACTCTAACTCCTCCCTCGAGTTTTACTCCATCCACTCCTCCCTCTTTCATCAGTCTCCCAGCATTTTTAACCGCTTCTTGAGCACTAACCTCGTAGCTTAGGAAGGGCATGTCTCCTACGACAAAGCAAGATGGATTGGCTCTCATGACGCACTTACAGTGATATACCATCTCATCCATAGTTACTGGTACGGTGGAGTCCCTGCCCTGAACTACCATTCCAAGGGAATCTCCTACAAGTATAATGTCTATTTCTGCTTCGCTCACTATCTGGGTCATAGGGTAATCGTAGGATGTTATCATGACTATCTTTTCGTTTTTCTTCTTCTTATCAAAGAGATCTGGTATAGTTACCTTTTTGCGCAAATTTATCACCTCCGTGATAAGTTGACACTAACCATTATACCACCTTGGATAGGTCTTCTCTAAGTTTTTCTTCTATCTTTTGCATAACGGAATATTGGGAAATGCGTGGAGCAATCTCTTTTATAGAGGATAAGAAGCTACGATGATTCCTGCCTTTTCTATAATTCGGTTCCCTTGGAGGGTGCTTTAGGCTACTTTCTATGAGCTCTATATCTAGGTGATAAATGAGGGAAAGCTGATATAATATCACATCTTTTGAGGAGTAAAGAGATATACCACCTATTTTTTTGTCTTTGCAGGTTATGTCTCCCCATCCCTGTTCTTCTATTTCGTCCAGGCCTAAGGCTTCAAGCGCTGATATTACGGATCTATTAATGAATGCAATCCAATCTCGGGGAAAGATCTCTGGGCGTAGCGATCTGTTTATGGCTAAGCTAACTATTATCGTTCCCGGGTAAATAGTTACGCTACAACCTCCACCCAAGCGTCTTTTAATAGGGAGCTTGCATTCTTCTTTAATCTCTTCACTTTCTTTGGAAAATCTCCCTAAAACTACCATGGGGTTTGAGGGAATCCATAAGCGCAAGGCCCATTTCGCTCCCATATATATGCTTCTTATTAGAAAGCCATCTATGAAGTCATCATAGTTCATTATCCAATCTTGCAGTGTTTTCTTATCCAGTTTATATCTCGTTCTATTTGTTCTCTTAGCTCATTAAGGCTACTAAACTTTTTTTCTCCCCTTATCCTATTTGTTATTTCTATTCGAACGGTTTTCCCGTAAACGTCTCCTTCATAGTCTAAGATGTAAACTTCAACTCGTCTCTCACCTTTGTCATATATGGTTGGTCTTTTTCCTATGTTCATGGCACCAAGGAAGTTCTTGTTATCCAAGTTGACTATGGTAGCGTAAACTCCATCTGGGGGTAAAAGTTTTTCAGGATTAACGGAAATGTTAATTGTGGGAAAACCTATTTTCCTCCCTATGCCGTTCCCCCTTGATATCAATCCCTTTATACTATAATTCCTTCCCAAAAGTATAGCAGCCTCTTCTATTTTCCCATCTTTTATAAGTTCACGTATCTTGGTGCTCGATACTATCCTTCCCATCACTGCTTTGGGTGGAATTATCTCTACCGTTATTTTGCTTTCGTTAGACAGCTTCTTGAGTAAAGCTGGTGTTCCCTTTCCTTCTTTGCCGAAGGTGAAGTTAAACCCGACGGATATGAATTTCACGTTTAGCTTGCTTATAAGTATGTCTTTGAAGAAGCTTTCTGGTGGCATGTTTGCGAGTTCTTCATTGAATGGAAGCTTTATTATTTCATCTACTCCCAGAGACAGAAGAAGTTCTTCCCTTTCCTCTTCCGTTGTTAGAAGTTTAAATTCTTCGCCTTTAAAAAATATCTCAGGGTGAGGAGAGAAAGTCAATATTGTAGTTTTTAAGTTATGAGTTCTGCCAAATTGAATCGCTTTTTCTATTACTTCTTTGTGTCCCAGGTGAACTCCATCGAAGGCTCCTATGGCTATAGCCCTCATGTTTTAAATACCCTCAGGGGTTTTATAACCCCATCCTTTCCTTCAGCTATGGCTACCAAAGTTTTGTTTAAAAATAGACCTACTTCTCCTTCAAGAGGGAATCTTGACTTTATAGAAATACCTCTGGAAATCTTGCTTTCTTCCTCCGGTGTGATCTCCACAACTGGCATTATTTTTTTAACCACTTCTTCATTGCTTAAAATTGCTTGGTTTAACCTCTCTTTATCCCACGGTTTTACAGAGTCTTCTAAATCGAATGGGCCTATTTTAATTCGCCTTAATTTGGATAAAAAAGCCCCGCATCCCAGCCTTTCCCCTAGGTCTTCTATTATCCTTCTAACATAAGTTCCCTTTGAACACCTTATCCTGAAACCGAACTTTTGGATGTTTTCATCAATTAAGTATAGAACGTCGAAGTCATATACTGTTACTTCTCTGGGGACCAGCTCCACATCATCAATCCCCTCTCTTGCATATTCGTAAAGCCTCTTTCCTTTCACTTTGATTGCGGAGTAAAGTGGGGGAATCTGCTTTATTTTCCCCTTGAAATCTTGAATTGCTTCTAAAAGTGAATCATAGCTTATCTTTCGATTAAGGTTGCTTTCTATCACTACTCCTCCACGATCTCCTGTGTTTGTTTTTATCCCAAGAATGGCTTCTCCTATGTATTCTTTATCTAAGTTTAAAAGGTACGGGATTAGCTTTGTGGAGGAGTTCAGGCATATTAGGAGCAATCCTTCAGCGTGGGGATCGAGAGTCCCACTGTGCCCAGCTTTCCTCACGCCTAAGGCCTTTTTAACTTCTTCGACACATTCCGTGGATGTAGCCAAAATTGGCTTATAAACCTTTACTACGCCTTCCATCCGTATTTCTCTTCGATGCTCTTAAATAAGAGCTCCTTTGCGCTTTCAAGGTTTGCTTCTATCGTGCAGCCTGCTGCCATTTCGTGTCCTCCACCACCGAATTGGGTTGCTATCTCTCGGACCTTAGTTTCTTTGTCCGTTGAACGCAAGCTTACCCTTATTTTACCTCTTTCTATCTCTCTGAAGAGTATCGCCAACTTAATCCCTTCAGCCATCCTAAGGAATTGAAGAAAGCCTTCTGAGTCAAGTAGGTTAACGCCGTGTTTTTCAAAGCTCTCTAAAGTTATAAAGCTCCAGATGACTTTACCTCCAAAGGCAAGTTGAGCGCGAGATAGCATTTCTCCTATTAGCTTGAGAACATTGAAGGGTTTTATCTCATAAATTCGCTTATTTATTATAGTTTTGTTAGCGCCCTTTGATAGAAGATCTGCTGCTATAAGATGGGTTTTATAAGAAGTGGATTCGTAGGAAAACCTTCCACTATCCGTAACTATAGCGGTGTATAGAGCGTCGGCGATTTCAGGGGTTATAAGGTTTTCCCACTGCGAGAGGATTTCATATATGAGCTCTCCAGTTGATGAGGCAGTGGGGTCTACGAAGTTTATGTCGCCATACCTCTTATTATCGATATGATGATCTATATTAATGATAAACTTCCCCAAGCTCTTTAAGTTTATATCGTTTCCCAATCTTGAGGGGTTTGCAGTGTCGATGAAGATGCAAATATCGGCCCTTTCATTCCATAATTGGTTTAGCTTTTCTATCTTCTCGGTTCCCTTTAGGAACCTGTAAACTTCAGGAACGTCATCAGGGCTAAGGAGTTTTACCTTTTTTCCAATCCTTTCTATGCCTAAGCCCATTGCAATAAGGCTTCCTATTGCATCTCCATCGGGCCTTTCATGAGATATGAGTGATATAGCGTTAGCTTTCTCTATTCTATCCTTTATTTCCTTTACTATCTTTCTCTCCATTCTTTTTCGCCACCCTTGATAAGATCTCATCTATATAGAAACTGTATCCTATTGATTTGTCTTCCTTGAAAACTATTTCAGGTATGATTCTTAACCTTAGCTCTTTTCCAAGCTCTTTTCTTATGAAGTTTTTTGCGCTGTCAAGCCCATTCATAACTTCAGTTGGGTCAGGAACCCCGTATATGCTAACGTAAATCCAGGCCCATCTTAGATCCCTTGAGACCTCTACTTTCGTTACGCTTACCCCTTTGACCCTTGGATCTTTAAGATCTCTTGATATGAACTCTCCGACAAATCTCCTTATCTCTCTTTCAACTCTCTTTAAGCGGTGTTGACTCATCTTTCATCACTTCCCAGTTTTTCAAAGTTCATTACAGAATTTCCATAGACCAGTTTTCAATCCATACGCTTTTTTCCTTTTCTATAAATGAAAGGATATTGTTTAAGGCATTATCCAGGAAAGCCTTTTCGTTTCCGATCATAGCTATACCCAGAATGCATTCCTTCCACTGGTCGTTTCCTCCTATCTCTGCGACAGAGACGTTAAAGCTATTTCTTATCTTGGATATTATCCTTTGAATGCAAGCTCTTTTTTCTTTAAGCGTTCTAGCAGAAAAGATCCTTAAATGGATCTCAAGTATACCAACGATCATATTTGTACAAATCAAATTAAAGCGTTGTTCTTCTCACTTCCCTTACCTCAAAAGCTTCTATTATGTCTCCTACTTCAAAGTCAGAGAAGCCCTCTATTCCTATGCCGCACTCGAAACCTTTAGCTACTTCTTTTACATCGTCTTTAAATCTTTTAAGAGAGGATATTTTACCCTCAAATAGGACTGCATCCTTTCTTTTAACCCTTGCTTGAGCGTTTCTAACGATATTTCCATCTAACACATAGCACCCAGCTACCTTCCCACCCTTGACTTTAAACACAGCTCGAACTTCTGCTCTGCCTAATATCACCTCTTCATATTTGGGTTTAAGCATTCCTATCATAGCTGCTTTGATATCCTCTTCCACGTCGTAAATTATTTGATATAGCCTTATTTGAACGCCTTCCCTTTCAGCTTCCTGTTTGGCAGTGGGATCAACCTTAACGTTAAAGCCTATTATTATTGCCTCCGATGCTGAAGCTAACATTACGTCATTTTCATTAATGTTACCTATACCTCCATGAATACACTTAACCTTTATCTCTTCAGTAGAAAGCCTTTCCAAGATAGGTATAAGAGCGTCTAACTCTCCTTGGGAGTTCGTCTTCACAACTAGTCTAAGTTCCCTTGTTTCTTCACTTTTAACTTGTTTTAGTAGTTCCTCAAGGGTCAGTTTCTTAGGCTTTGTAGCTAATTTCTTCTCTCTGATTTCCTCAAAGTAAGCTTCAACTATTTCTTTAGCTTCCTTTTCGCTTTCAATTACTCTAAATTTATCTCCAGCTTCAGCTAGCGAGTTTAGGCCTATGACTTCCACAGGCATGGATGGACCTGCCTCATTTACCTGTCTTCCTTTATCATCGAACATAGCTCTAACTCTGCCGTAAGCGCTTTTGGTCAGGATTATATCTCCTCTCTTTAGAACGCCCTTTTTAACGATAACGTCTGCTATAGGACCTTTACCTTTATCTAGCCTCGATTCCAATATATATCCCTCTGCGGGAACATCTACTTCTGCTTTGAGCTCCATATATTCTGCGAGGAAGATTATCATGTCCAGTAATTCATCTACTCCTGTTCCCTTCTTTGCTGAGACTTCAACACAGATTGTATCTCCACCCCACTCTTCAGGAATCAACCCTATCTCTGCTAACTCTCTTTTTGTTTTTTCTACGTTCGCATTAGGTTTATCAATCTTGTTTATAGCCACTATTATTGGAACTCCAGCTGCTCTTGCGTGGTTAACGGCTTCAATTGTTTGAGGTTTAACCCCATCATCAGCTGCGACAACTAATACGGCTATATCTGTAACTTGGGCTCCTCTTGCTCTCATCTTAGTAAATGCTTCATGTCCTGGCGTATCTATAAAAACTATCTTCTTCCCTCCACGTTCTACAACCGATGCTCCTATTTTTTGCGTTATCCCTCCTGCTTCGCGTTCGGCAACATTAGTTTTTCTGATGGTGTCTAAAAGGGTAGTTTTACCATGATCTACATGCCCCATGACCGTGACAACAGGAGGTCTTGGCTTTAAAACCACTGCCTTCTTTTCTTCTCTTTCCTCTATGGGTTGAGTTACCTCTTGATGCTCTCTTTTTTCTTCCTTTTTTTCTTCGGTTAACGTTTCTTCTATTATTTTAGCTATTTCTTTATCTATTGTGCTCATGTGTGTCTTTACCTCTACTCCTAGTTCCTTTAGTTTTTCCATCAGGTCCTTTGTTGAAAGCCCGGTTATTCTCGCTAGCTCGTAGACCCTTATTTTGCTCAAAAAGCATCACCTCCTGTGCCATCCTCCAGTCCATTAAACCGAGGACGCTGCAATTTTCCCTACCTATTGCTTTTCCTAATTCTCTCTTGGAGCATATAGAAATAGCGTTGATCTTTGCTTCCTGGGAATATTTTAAGAGTTCCCTACAAATAGATTTCCCTGCGTCACGAGCAAGCAAGATCAAACGGACTTTCCCTTTCTTCAAAGCCTTTATGGTTGCTTTCCTTCCAATGGTTAACTTTCTGGCCTTCCTGGCGAAGCCTAATATGGCTTTCAATTTCATTTATTGACCTTGGGCAGAAGTTCTTTAAGTCTTTCTAGCAAGTCTCTATCTATTTCATTTACTTTTAGGCTTCTCTGTAAAGATTTCTTCTTAATTGCCTTTTCAAGACAATCTAAGTTGAAGCAGATGTAGGTTCCTCTCCCGCCTTTCTTTCCTGCCAGATCTATAGTTAAGGTTCCTTCGGGAGTTTTAACTATTCTCAGTAGCTCTCCCTTGGGCTTTTTCTCGCCACAACCTATACATGTTCTGATCGGGATATGCTTAGCCCTTGTCAAGCTCTATTTCCCCCTCATAAGGTTTTATATCGATCCTCCAACCCGTTAATCTAGCGACTAAACGAGCGTTTTGTCCTTCTCTACCTATGGCTAAGGAGAGCTGATCTGGTGGAACCCATACCCTTGCTCCTTTTTCTTCCCCTTCTATCTTTTCGATCTTTATTACCTTTGCTGGGCTTAAAGCGTTAGCTATGAAGGTTAAGGGGTTAGGGTTCCACGTAACTATGTCTATTCTCTCCCCCGACAGCTCCCTACTTACTGCTTGTACCCTTGATCCCTTTGATCCAACACAAGCTCCTATTGGATCTACATTAGGATCGTTAGACCATACGGCAACCTTTGACCTGGTTCCAGGTTCTCTAACGACAGCTTTTATCTCCACCACGCCATCATGGATTTCCGGGACCTCGAGCTCAAAGAGCCTCTTTAGAAGCCCTGGATGAGTTCTCGACAAAACAATTTTAGGTCCTTTGGTAGTTTTTCTCACTTCAAGAACATAAAACTTATAGGAGCGTCCTGGCTCGTATTCTTCTGTTTGAATCTGTTCTTGGGCTGGAAGTATACCTTCAGTCTTACCAAGGTTAACCATTACCTGGTTTTTATCTTTTCTGTATATACTTCCGTTTACTATGTCCCCAACCTTTCCTTTGAACTCTTCATAGATTGCTTCCCGTTCAGCCTCTTTTAATCGTTGAACTATAACTTGTTTTGCAGTTTGAGCTGCTATTCTTCCGAAATCCTTTGGTGTTATCTCGATCCTTACCGTAGATCCCTCTTCAGGGTTCACATCATATTTTATACTATCCTCTTTCGAGATTTCTACTCGGGGATCCCTTACCTCTTTTACAACTCTTTTAATAGCAAATACTTTTATATCTCCAGTTATAGGATCTATATCTATTTCTATGTTATGAGAGCTTCCAAAGTGCTTCTTATAGGCGGATATAAGGGCTGCCTTTAGCATATCAATGAGCGTGCCTTTGCTAATACCTTTTTCTCTCTCCAGTTGTTTTATAACTCTTGATAACTCCTTACTCACGCTTGCCTTTCCTCCTTTTCTGAGGCATTTCTTCGAACTCCTTGGGTATGAGCTTGGCTTTATTTATATTATCGAAGGATATTTCAAATTCACCCTCATTAGTTTCTATAAGAACGCTATCTTCCTTAGTAAGCTTTATTTTTCCCGTAAAGTTTTTCCTGCCTTCTATCGGAGAGCAAGTAGTGATCTTAATTTTTTCTCCTGCAAATCGGTCATAGTCCTTCTTTTTGAAAAGTGGTCTTTCTATTCCCGGAGAGGAGACCTCAAGAAAATACCTTCCTTCTATGATATCTGTTCTTTCTAATATAGGGTCTATGGCTTTGCTGACCCTTTCGCAATCTTTTAATGAGATACCAATTTCGGAATCTATGTAAACTCTAAGGATTTTCCGTCCCCCTTCGGTTACAAGTTCAACCCCAAGCAACTCAACTCCTTCTCTTTCTACAGTGCTTTGTATCTCGTTTTCGATCCTCTTGGCTATAGATTTAAAATCCATTTGAATCACTCCTTTAAAAACAAAAGAGCGGGGGGAACCCCACTCTTTTGCGAATCTGCATTTAAAGTATAACATATTTATCCCACTTTTTGCAAGTCTTTTCTAAAAAGGCATATATCTAATTCTAAAATCCAAGATAACTTTAACGATCTTTTCCTTTACAGTTTTTAGCTCTTCTTCTCTTCCAGTTAAGATTAAACTGCCATTTATATAAAGACCACCACCTTCTACCCTTATCTGAAATGGTTCCACATCAACCTTCAGATGCTTATCCAAGTTTGAGGCAAACTCTTTGGCCTTTTCCTTTGAAGAAGCTTTAAATATCAGTGCATCTTCAATGTAAACGCTTAAGCCATCTTGCCCAACCTTTACCGGTAGATAGTTTGCTGCTTTTCTTCTTTCTATTTCTATCCCCTTATCTTTTAAGCATTTTAAAATATAGCTAGCCCTTTCCCTTAACTCTGGATGGCTCATCATTATCCCGTGTTCTCTAGGGGGTTTTCGCAGAGATGTAGCATATAATCTTTCTATTAGGGTTAAAGCGGCAACTGGATTATAGCCAGCTTTTATCATAAGATCTATGGACCTCATGTCTGCTTCCTCCTCATATTCTCTGCTATATTTGTTTAAAATTGCAATTCTTAATAGGTCTGGCAATAAAACACCCGCAGCGGTTCTTGTAGCGAGAGCTATAGCTATGGAGTATACCGTCATCCTTTGAGCGGCAGCCATTTGCTTAAGAGCATGCTTTCCTTCTATGTGAGCTATTTCATGTGCCAAAACAGCAGCCAACTCAGAGTCTGTTCTCACGAAGTCAAGCATGCCTGCGAAAACATAAATATAACCTCCAGGAATTGAAAAAGCATTTATATCCTCTTTTGATATCAGTTTAAACTTGTATTCTATATCTTTGCGCGTAGAGTATCTCGCTAATGTCTGTCCTACCGATTCTACTCGGGATAGTTTAACGGGATCTTTAACTAAGGGAAACTCCTTCTCCACTTCCTTGGATATATTTTCCCCAAGCTTGGCTTCGTTAACTTCCCCATTAACTACTGGGGTAAACGACAGAATAAAGATGATAATGGTTATGATGAAGCAAGATTTCGTCATTTGCGTTGGTCTATAAATTTGGGCTCTTGAAGCCCAGTATTTCCATAGTACTTGTTTATTAGTTTTTTCCCATTCTTAATATTTTTGAGAGCTTCTCTTACTTTCTCGATTTCAAGGGATAGTTTTTCCCGCGATTTATTTTCTGCTTCAAGGATTTTTAGGATTTTCTCTTTTATCAGGTTCATTAGTTTTTCTACATCTTCCTTAACCCCTTCGGAGACTAGATTTAAGATGGAAAGCTTATTACGGTTAGCTTCGATTGGATTAGATAAGCTGACTTGCATCTTTTCAAGCTCTTCGTCCAATCTCTCCTGTTCCGATATTAATGTTTGCTTTTTACTTATGATCTTTAATAAGCCTTCTATATCGGATTCTTCTATTTTTCTTTCTTGTTCTTTGACGAGCACTTCAAGGGAGTTGTAAAGTTCGAGCTCCTTTTGTAGTATCTCTAATATACGCTTTTCTTTATCCTGCAATATTAAGTCCCCCCTTCAGGGGTGTTTGTGCTGTTCCTGGTTTTTCTTCCTTTAGCTTCTTAATAGCTGTTTCCCAAGCATCTTTAAGCTCTTGAAGCATGAATAAAACTTCATCTATAGGTTTCTCATCCTTTTTGATGTTCGCTTCGACTAAACGATAGTGCATATACTCATATAGCCTGAAAAGGTTTTTTGCTATATCTCCAACATCCATATTAAGGGAAGACATAAGCTCTATTAGGATATCCTGAACCCTTATTAAGAAAGTGTGTGCTTCTTCAATATTCTTATTTTTTATGGCCACCTTAGCTTTTTTAAGAAAACTTATAGCCCCATCATAGAGCATTAAAAGGAGCTGTTCGGGTTTCGCCGTTTGAATCTGCGTCTGGCGATACTGCTCATAAGCTTTCATTTCCCATCATCCCAATCCCATTATTTTATCGGTTTGGAAACCACTCTTCCTTAAGCCTTTTAGAGACCAACTTTAGTATATCTTCTAGATCTTGAGCTACTTTTTCATAAACCTCTTTTCCCTTTCCATAGGGATCCTGTATCTCATACATCGAGAGTTTTTCTTCTAGCCTTCGCAGCTGCATGAGTTGGGGATAGAGCTGATCTTCGATTCGCGATAGTATCAAAGAGATTTCTCTCTCTGTTGCCATCAACTCTTTCTTAAGCTCTTCATATCTTCTTTTAAGTGCTTCGAGCCTATCCCTTTCTAAACTTAGTAGGCGCTCCTTCTCTTGTTGGATTCTCTCAAACAGCCTTTCATATTCCATTATAGCACTGGAGATTCCAGGGAAAGCTAACTCGGTTATGAGAAAAACTTTGTCCTTAACTGATGGGAATCTCTCTATTATCTCTCTCTTTTGGGATAAGCTCATTGTTAATATCAGGTCTGCTTCCTCAACGTCTTTTTCAGATAAGTTTCTTGCTCTGTGTTGACTTATGTCTATTCCCCTTTCTTGCATTACCTCTTGAGCCCAACGTGAGGCTTCCATTCCATCAATGGCGCTTAAGCCAGCAGATGTTATCTCTATATTTTCGTTGGATAAGAGCTTCTTCATCAAGGCTTCCGCCATCGGACTTCTACAGGTATTACCCCTGCAAACGATAAGGATCTTCTTCTTCAGTTCTTTCCCCTCCTTTTATTTAAGGGTTAGAGTAACTATACCAGCAATTGTAAGTGTCATGCCTAATAGGTTCTTAATAGATAGGGTTTCTGTGCCAAAGAGGAATCCTATTAGCACACCAAACAAGGGAGAGGTAAAAGCTATGGGGAGGACCCTTCCTATGCTACCGGCTTTAAGAGCAGTGTAGAACAAAGCTATGCCCATGGCTCCTGCGAGGAAGCCTCCCCCAAAGGCGACAAGTAAGATGGGTTTCCATCCCGTTTTAAATGCTACTTGTATATTTGGCCACGCTAAGAAAAGAAGTATTATAAGAGAGATTGATGTTCTTATTGTTGCCCCGACAAAGGGAGGAAGGTTCCCAAGGGCAAGTCCCTTCTTTTCAAAAAAACTTCCGATACCCCAACACGCTGCAGTTAAGAGGGCAAATAGTTCCGCTTTCATATCTTTTCCCTCCTTTTATAGGAAAGGTTTTCCTTTAAACGTCTTTTATTTCAACCTCTTCCCAGCTTAACAGGGGTTCTTTCTTAAAGATCAATTTGTTATTTTCAAATATTAGTAGGGCCGGGAAGCTTTCCAAGCCAAGTTTGGAAATGAGTTTAGAATGCTTATATTTATCAAGAATGACGATCTTTTCTGAGGGAGGGTTCTTCTTGAGCTTTCTATTAAGCTCATCTAATGGGTCAAATACGAAGACGTATTTTCTGCCGGTAGAAAAGATGCTTTCTTCTATATGTTTTTGTTCTCTTATGTATTTTTCAGCTGAGATTGCAGCTATAGCACCATCTCCTACTGCAGTTGCTATTTGCCTTAGAGTTTTAGATCTCACATCGCCTGCAGCGAATATTCCCTCTACGGAAGTTTCCATGTCTTCATTTGTCAAGATGAAACCATCCTTGTCGAGTTTTAGCAACCCTTCTACAAAGGATGTGTTGGGTTTTAACCCTATGTAGATGAATATCCCAGAGATGTTAAGTTCTTTTAGCTCTCCAGTAACTAAGTTTTCTATAACGATGCTTTTTATGAAGTTATCTCCTTTTATCTCTCTGACTACAGTGTTCCATAGTACCTCTATTTTGGGGTTAGAGAAGAGCCTCTCCTGAAGGATGCGCTCTGCCCTTAGCAAATCTCTTCTATGGATCAAATAAACTTTTGATGCGAACTTTGTTAGGTAAAGGGCTTCTTCCACAGCTGTGTTTCCTCCCCCGACTACAGCAACCTCTTCGTCGGTGTAAAACGCGCCATCGCATACAGCACAATAGGAGACCCCTTTCCCCTTAAATTCTCTTTCTCCTTTTACTCCAAGTTCTCGAGGAGAGGTTCCAGAAGCGATTATCAATGCTTCTGTTTCAACTTCTCCCCTTGTCGTCATGAGTTTTCTATCTTGCCAGTTTATCTTCTTGATCTCTGAAAATATTATCTTGGCCCCGAAGGATTCTGCCTGTTTTTTCATCTTCTCTATAAGTTCAACTCCTTCGATCCCATCGGGAAACCCAGGATAGTTCTCTACATGCGTTGCGGTTGCTACTTGTCCACCTATGAGTCCCTTTTCGTACACCTCTACATCAAGTAAGGCTCTGGCTGCATAGATAGCCGACGTTAAGCCTGCTGGTCCAGCGCCTATTATGGCTAGTTCTGGCATATCTCTCACCTCCTTAGCCTTGGAGTTTACTCCACTGTAACACTCTTTGCTAAGTTTCTTGGTTGGTCTATCTCTCTCCCTAATATGTCGGCAACATAATAGGCAAAGAGCTGTAACGGGATAACGTTTACTATCGGGTAAAATTCCTCAGGGACTTCAGGAACGTACAATATATCGGTGGCAAAAGACTTTATAGCATCATCTCCTTCTGTAGCAACTGCTATTAGCTTTGCTTTTCTCGCTTTAGCTTCTTGGATGTTGCTTAGGACTTTGGCATAGAGCCTATCCCTCGGAACCAACACCAGGACAGGCATTAGCTCGTCTATAAGCGCTATAGGACCGTGCTTCATTTCCCCAGCAGCGTAGGCTTCTGCGTGTATGTAAGATATCTCCTTAAGCTTTAAAGCTCCTTCCATTGCAATTGGGTAGTTGATTCCTCTCGCCAGATATAAGAAGTTGCTGTAGTGATAATATTTCTGAGCTAACTCTTTAACTTGGGGAGCGAAAGCTAAGCAAGCCTCGATGTGATATGGAAGCTGCCAGAGTTCTCTTATAATAGCTTCCTTTTGAGTTTCACTTATCGTGTTCCTGACGTCAGCGAACCAAAGTGCTAAAAGGTATAAAGCAGAAAGCTGAGCGGTAAAAGCTTTGGTTGAGGCTACGCCTATTTCAGGACCAGCCTTAAGATAAAGGGTTCTGTGAGCTTCTCTGGTTATAGTGCTCCCCTGTACGTTAGCTAGCGCTATGGAAAAAGACCCCTTGGCTTTAGCTTCTCTCAGACCAGCGAGTGTATCTGCGGTCTCTCCAGATTGGGATATGGCTATGGTTAAACTTTTTGGGGATATCATAGGGTCCCTGTATCTGAACTCTGAGGCAATATCAACTTCTGTGGGAATTTTTGCCCATCTTTCAAATAGATGTTTCCCTACCAGGCCAGCGTGGTAAGATGTTCCACAAGCTACGATGAAAATCTTGTCTATGTTGTGAATGAGTTCCTTTTCTATTTCAAGTTCGCTTAAATCTATGTTGTTTTCTTTCAGTCTTCCTTTAAGAGTGTTTCTGACGACGCTTCCTTGTTCGTTTATTTCTTTAAGCATATAGTGTTTATAACCGCCTCGGGAAACCATAGAGCTGTCCCAGTCAACAAAGTAGATCTGTTTTGTCTTATAATTTCCATTGATGTCAAAAACCCACCAGCTAGATTCTTCTATAACTACGATTTCGCGGTCTTCCACATATACTACCTTTCTAGTATAAGGCAATATCGCTGGAACATCTGAAGCGAGGAACATTTCTCCCTCCCCTACACCTAGAACGAGAGGGCTTCCTAAGCGAGCTGCTACTAATTTTCGGGGTTCTTCAGTGGATAGGACCGCAATAGCATAGGAACCATCAAGCCTTTTTAATGTGCGAGCAACGGCTTCCTCAAGATTTCCGCTGTAGTACTTGCTTATAAGCTGGACTATAACCTCTGTATCTGTTTCGGAAGTGAAGTGAACTCCTTCTGTTTGAAGTTCGCTTTTGAGTTCTTTATAGTTTTCTATGATTCCGTTATGGACTATAGCAAATCTTCCAGTTTTGTCTAAGTGAGGGTGAGCGTTTGCGTCGGTTGGACTGCCGTGAGTAGCCCAGCGAGTATGGCCGATTCCAGAACTCCCTATCATATCTTCTTCTTTGACGAGTTTTTCTAAATCCTTAATCTTCCCAGCTGTTTTAACTACCTTTATCCTACTGTCTGAGAGAATAGCTATTCCCGCAGAGTCATAACCTCTATATTCTAATCTGTATAGCCCTTCAAGAAGTATAGGAGTTGCGTTCCTATAACCTATATACCCTATTATTCCGCACATAGCTTATTCACCGCCTTTGAATCAATTTTTCAAGAAAAAACCTGAAGTCTTTGCCTAACTTTTCGTGCTCTAAGGCTAACTCTACTGTAGCTTTTATGAAGCTCTCTATGGTACCGCAATCATACCTTCTCCCTTTATATTTAACACCGTAAATGGGTTCTTCTTCAAGCAGAAGCTTCATAGCATCTGTTAGTTGGATTTCACCTCCAACTCCAGAGCTTATCCTCTCTATGCATCTAAATATCTTTGGTGAGAGGATATACCTTCCTATTATAGCTAGGTTTGAAGGAGCTTTATCTTTAGTTGGTTTTTCTATCAAATCAACTATTTCATAAACGTCTTGTTCTATTTCCTTAACTTGAACTATTCCATATCTTGAAACTTCATCCCAGGTTACCTCTTCAAGAGCCACTACGCTAAACTTATACTTTTTATAAACGTCGAGTAGAAAAGATATGGCTGGTTTTTCTCCTATTATAACATCATCTGCTAAAAAAACTGCGAAGTATTCATATTCAACCACAGGTTTAGCGCAGAGTATAGCATGTCCAAGCCCCTTCGGTTCCTTCTGCCTAATAAATATGAATTCCGCTGTTTCCGATATGTCTGTGATCGTTTTAAGAGCATCCTCCATTTTTCTTTCTTTCAATATGTGCTCAAGCTCAAAAGATCTATCAAAGTAGTCCTCTATGGCCCTTTTTCCCCTACCTGTTATTAGTATAAGCTGATTTATTCCTACTGAGATAGCTTCTTCTACGGAGTATTGAACCAAAGGTTTATCTACGAGTGGTAGCATTTCCTTGGGCAGAACCTTAGTAGCAGGTAAAAATCTGGTTCCCAGTCCTGCTACAGGAAAAACTGCCTTCTTGATTTCCATATCTTTGTCCCCCCTTCATCGGAGTATCTTATCTGGTTCTCCCCAAATGTAATAGGTAACCTCATCTTCGTAGTGTGCAAAAGGCGTCTCTATAAAAACCCTTAAATATCTCTTTCCTGAGCCTTTCTTCTCAGGGGAGATAGATGTGTAAGATATTTTATAGGATTCAAATGGATGTCTCCTTAGGAGTTGGGTTACAGGCATTTCACTATTCAGGTATTGTATTCTCCATACTCTTCCACCTGTATAGGCTATTAGACTTTCCCATAGTGGGGGAGGTTCATCATCAGTAAGAAGTATCACTCTAATCTGATGCAGTCTGGCAAAATAAGCTAGTCTTCTCATCTCCTCTTCTTGAATGTTTGGAGGCTTTCCGCAGTAGATTATGATTCTTCTTGCATCTTTTGCCACTAAAGCTTCAATCACGTTTTGCAATAGTCTAACCCCATCAAAAGGCTCTTTATTTCTTTCCCATTTCCATCTATTCGGAGGGAGCTCTGGAGAAGTAAAAGCCCCCTTTACGAAACCTCTGTCTACGACTGGGAGCTTATTCTTCAGAAGGTTAAGCAAATCTTCTCCTTCACCTTCAAAATTGGGGTCTATTATAACCCCTATGATTAGGGGCTTATCTATTTCCTCTACTGAGTTTGGTTCGATGATCCAGTCATCCTCTATTATTCGACTGGATAGTCCGATGCGCTCTAACGGTAAGGGATACCACCCCTGAGATACCTCTATTTCTACCTCTCTTTCTGAATCTTCTTTTTGGTTTATCTTGGATATTCTGATTTCAATGTTTTCTGAAAGAAAAGGCGTATCTATTCTATAAAGGGAGATATTGTCGAAGTCTGTTAAAAATAGGTTTCCAAAGCTATCGTTAGAAATAGAAGAAGGACTTGAAAGCTTTGAGAGGTTTATCTTTTCTACGACTTTGTCCTTATCTATTAAAAATAGGCTTTTTCTTTCTTCGTCAATAACTCCAATTCTGCTCCTAAAATCTACGAATAGCCCTCTTGAAAAGACATCCTCTAGAAGCTTTCCCTTAAATAGTCCATCCCAGCCAAACTTATATATGCATCTTTCGTTTCCATCAGAAACCCAAATATCTCCTCTATCATCGATGCATACGGCAAGAGGTTCCCATAAATATCCTTCTCCTATTGTTCTTACTAGTTTTCCGTCCAAGGTATATTTACAGATACGATGGTTTCCCCAATCACAGACATATATATATCCATAGGGGTCTATATTGATTCCCTGCGGATTGAGTATCTCACCTTCACCGAATGTCATGATAAGCTTGCCAGACAAGTCAAAGACGAGGATCTTGCTCTCTGAGAAATCGGATACATAAACCCTCCCATCCAATGATATGGCTATGCCCGAAGGGTTTTTAAGCCCTCTCCAAGATCCTATGGGAATTCCTTCTCTGGAAATTATGAGTATACTTCCACTTCCAAAGTCAGCTATGTATAGATTTTCATCAGGTCCTATGGCGATAGCAGATGGATTATATATAGGGAAAAAAAGATGGACTTTTAGGCTCTCAAAGAACCCTCTTTTCTCTCGGAGCCCTACAAAAGGGTTTACAGCTCTATGAGATTTAGGATAAAGGGCTTCGGGTAGGTTTAGGACAGGGAAAGAGATCTTTTTTGCTCTATCTAAAGCTCTTATAGCTCTAAGTTCGGCTGGTTTAACTTCAAGATAGTATTGGAACATCTTTTTGGCTTCTTCTATTAGCCCCTTTCTTAAGTAAATTATCCCTTTCCAGTAATATGGCTCTAAAGCGTAAAGGTCCGCTTTGATCACTTTGTCGAATCCATTTAGGGCTTCGTCATACCGTCCGTTCCAAAAGAGTTCCAGAGCATTTTTAAACTCTTCCAAGGCCTTTTGTGGCTCTCTTTTGATAGTCCTTGGTGTGCCGATCTGCTCAGGCGGAAGTAAACCAGGAAGAGGTAAAGGGCTTTTTAATGGCATTGATCCTTCTACTTCGGATAAGATTAAAAGGGTGAGTAAAAATAGAAAGAAAGTTATCCTACCCCTTTTGGTTATGGGGAACACCACCTTTACCCAGTTTTTAGCGGAAGCTTTCCCTCCAAAGTTGTTTTTTAACTAAGAGATCTATGATGAACCTGAATCTATCTCCCACATTTGGAGTATAAAACTCTACCAAGAGGTAAAGGAGGAATATTAAACTTAAAGCAAAAATCACGAAAATTATGATATCTCTTCGCATTTCTTTTCCTCTTTAAGGCTTAATCGCTTCCCTGCGCAAAATCTCTCGACCTATTATAATGCCTGAAATGGAGGCCTGCATTAATCCTCTTGTTATCCCAGCGCCGTCTCCTCCTGCGAAGAGATTTTGGACTTCCGTTTCTAAAACTGGAGAGAGCTTTATCTTTGAGGAATAGAACTTTACTTCAACACCATAAAGGAGTGTGAAGGGAGAGAATATTCCTGGGGTAAGTTTATCCATGGCTTCAAGCATCTCTTTTATATTTTGGAGATATCTGAAGGGTAAGACGAAACTTAAATCACCGGGTACCGCTTCTCTTAGTGATGGTTCAATGACTCCCCTGCTTATTCTCTCATAAGTTGACCTCCTTCCATTCAAAAGGTCTCCAAGTCTCTGTACTATCACGCTTCCGCTGATCATGTTTGCGAGTCTTGCAACATGACTTCCATAAAGATTTGGTTCATGAAAAGGTTCTGTGAATGATGTACTCACAAGAATGGCAAAGTTAGTTTTATCTGTTTTCTTGTTCCTATAGCTGTGTCCATTTACGGACAGAACCTTCTCTTCTTCATTCCACTCTACAACGACTTCGCCATGAGGACACATACAAAATGTTCTTACCTTATCATCAAAGGACCTTGAGTAATATACGAGCTTTGCTTCGTAGAATGTATTTGTTAGATCTTCCATAATGGCCGCAGGGACTTCTATCCTTACTCCTATATCAACGGGGTTGCGCTCTAGACCAAGATTTAGTTTGCGAGCCTGTTCCTCGAGCCAACTGGCTCCTGATCGTCCAGGAGCAACGATTACATACTTTCCTTTTATTTCCTCACCATCTTTTAACATAACACCTTTGACTTTTCTTGCATCTTTGTCTATGAGAATCTCTTCAACCTTGGCGCGAGGCCTTATTTCAACCCTTTCTTTGAGAAACTTCTCCATCTCTCTCAAGATCTCATAGCAGTTTTCCGTACCCAGGTGCCTTATCTTCATAGGGATGAGCTTTAGCCCAGCTTTTTGAGCCTTCATCGTATATTCGATAACCTTATCAGGAGAGGGATCAAATAGATGTCCTCCATTTCCAAAACTTAAGTAAATCTGATCGGCGTAGTCTAATAGATTTTGCATTTCTTCAGGTAGAAGAAACTCGTTTAATCTTCCACCTGCATCGAGGCTCAGCGTAAGCTTGCCGTCACTAAAGGCTCCAGCTCCTCCCCATCCTGATACAAGAGCGCATGAAGGACACCGTCGACATTCTCCGCCCCTTTCTCTCATTGGACAGAGTCTCTGCTCTATTGGATGTCCCCTCTCTAAAATTATTACCTTTAAGTTTGAGTATTTGATTATTTCTAGCGCACAAAATATACCCGTTGGGCCCCCACCAACTATGATTACGTCATACATTTCTCTCACTCTTTCTTATAGATTCAAGTATTTTTAAAGCTATATAAAAGGAGGTTCTTCCATCCTCCTTAAGGTTTTTACCACTAATCACATTTTCAAGGAAGAATGAAATTTCTTTCTTAAGAGGTTCCTCTGAAGACATAAGTTTAATATGTTCTAAAGAACGGAAACCGTTTAGGTCAAATATAAAGAGCTCTTTCTTCATATAGTCAAGGATAATCCGTTTTTCTCTATCGATGATCTCTAACTTTCTTGCTCCTGTAGGGCTCACTCTGCTGACCACGAAATAAGCGTTGCATCCATCTTTGAACTTAATGTGGGCTGATGCTATATCCTCATGTATAGATACTACTGATATACCCTTTGCATTAATCTCTTCTGCTTCTTTGTTAACTATCGATAGAACTATGTCTATGTCGTGAACCATTAAATCAAGAACTACTCCTACATCTAAGTTTCTGTTAACAAAGGGGCAAAGCCTCTTAGTCATTATAACATAGGGGGCGTCCACATACCTTGGGAGATAGGATACTATAGGATTAAATCTTTCTACATACCCTACCTGGAACACTAACCCTTTTTCTCTGGATATCCTGAAGAGCTCATCTGCGTGTTCAAGATTCGTAGCTATAGGCTTTTCTACGAGGACGCTTATCCCTTTTAAAAGGCAATCCCTCGCTATTTCATAGTGTAAGCTCGTTGGGACAGCTACGCTTACCGCATCGATGGTTTCCTTATCTAGCATTTCGCGATAATCGGTATAAGCAGCGCAGCCATACCTTTGGGCAATCTCTTGTGCTCTTTCCTCTATTATATCAGCTACAGCCACTAAGTGCGCCCTCTCCAATTCACTATATATCCTAGCGTGGTGTTTCCCCAGATATCCAACCCCTATAACTGCAGTCCTAACCTTGTTCATTGATTTAGCACCCATCTATATTATCCCCAAAAGGGCTCTTATAGCTTCGGATTTCGTCTTTAACTTTCCCATTTTTTGAAGGTGGAGAAGCCTTTCCTTCAGGTTTCCTACAAGAGGACCAGGACTTATTCCAGTTATTTTCATTATTTCTCTACCATTTAATATAGGCTTAACCTTCATATCCTTCAGGTGAAGCATCGCCCTTTTAGCTATCTCACTGAGCGTGTTTCTATCTTCATCGCTAGTTTTTTCTCCTCTCGTGGCTTCAAGATCAGCTAAAGAGATCAAAAATATACCGCAGGCGTCATCCATAACCTTATCAAGCCAGCTTAATAATGACCTTTCATAGGGTCTTCCCTCTCTCTGTCTTTTCACGAAGAGGATAGGCATCATGTGGTTGAAAACTAACTTTACTAAGGTTTTTCTTTCCTTATCATTGAAAAGCAAAGCTTTGCTTACGCTTCTAACGATTTTAGCTCCTACAAATTGGTGCCCTTTAAAGTTGATCTCACCATCAAATCTCTTGAAGCAGTAGACCTTTCCAACATCGTGAAAGAGCGTGGCCATCCTCAGGAGATGCTCTTTACCCTTTATGTAACCCTTATCTGCCCAGTGTGGGGGGGCGGTTAGGATGTCTTCTAAAGCTTCAATCGCTTTAAGTGTATGGTTTAAGACATCTAGGTGGTGAAAGGCGTTTTGTGGCAAGCTTCTCATCTTACGAAATATAGGGAATAGGGACTCCAGGAATCCTGTGCCTGACATGTCTTTCATGCTAAGAGAGAAGTAGGTGCTTTTAATCAGCTTTTTCCATTCTTCAGCCATCCTCTCCTTTGCTATAAACTTCCAAGGAGAGTCAGAACTGAGGCCTTCGATAAGAAGCTTAGTTTTTTCTTCTATGTCGAATCCTAAGGTAGATCTAAACCTAAAAGCCCTTAAGATTCTAATCCTGTCTTTTAAGAGAGATTCATTGCTATTGGCTCTGATCTTTCTACCTAATAAATCATCTAATCCTCCTAATGGATCGATCAACTTTTCTTCTTCTATATCCCAAGCTAAGGAGTTGATAGTGAAATCCCTTTGGACAAGATCTTCGAAAATTTCAGCTTCTTTTAGTGGAGTAAAGTCAAAGATAAAAGGTGGCTTTGTTACCCTATAGGTTTGATCTTTCTTTCCCAAGATTATAAGCTTTCCAAAGATATCTGAAGCAAACTTCTGAGGAATAAGCATATCATAGGAGGGTTTAAACACTATATCTATATCCCTAACTTCTTTGCCAAGCAGGAGATCCCGCAGACTCCCTCCTACGATATAAGCACCCTTGATTGAGGAAAGTACTTTATGCCACCATCTACTTCTTAAGAAAGCTTTTAAGTCCTCCGATCTCACCATTCTCCTCAAGGATCTTGCCTATGAGATAAAGGGAACCGCAAAAGCATACAACGTCTTCCGAAGAAGAGATCCCCTCTCTTAGAGCGGTTAAGGGCGACTCTATTCCCCTTATAGGAATATTTTCCCCTTTCATAATCTCTTTGGTTGCCTCTAAAAGAACATCTACAGGAAGAGCTCTATCATTTTCCTTAATTGTTGTCAGAATCAATCTGCTTGCGATTTTTGAAAGTTCCCTAAGCATTTCGATGTAGTTTTTATCACGCATTACGCCAAATACGAAACATATCTTTTTCCCTTTGAAAAGCTTTTCCAAGGAAGATACCAGAGCTCTTATACCATGAGGGTTGTGAGCACAGTCAAGAATAACTACCTTATCTTCGAGTTCGAAGGTTTCAAATCTTCCTCTCCATCTAGCGCTTTTGATCCCGTCTCTAATACTTTTTTCGCTTAGCTTTATGCCTAGGTCGTTAAGCAGTAAGCTTGCCTCAAGAGCTACGCTTGTGTTTAGAAATTGGTACTCACCTTTTAGTCCTAACTTTACATCTTGTAGGTAGGTCTTATTATCTCTGAAGTCCATTATCGATTCTTCTAGCGAGAACTTCTTCACATTAAAGTCAAAATCCCTACCCTTTCTGTAAAGAGGGGCCCTGTTTTCTAGAGATATATCTTCTATTACCTTTACTGCCTCTTCCTTTTCCTCGCCTAGGATGACAACTGTGCCCTCCTTTATTATCCCAGCCTTTTCTCGCGCTATTGATTGAATAGTGTTTCCTAGATAATTCTCATGATCGAGATCTATGGTGGTTATGATGGATTGGATGGGATGGACCACATTTACTGCGTCAAGCCTCCCTCCCAGACCTATTTCAAGAACCGCGATGTCTATATTTCTCTTACTAAAGTATAGAAAAGCCATAGCTGTGAGTATTTCATAAAAACTAGGACTATCATACATTTGCTTTGCTTCCTCTAGAATCATTTTGCCAACTTCTAAAAAGGCTTCTTCTTCTATCCATTGGCCATTTATCATTATTCTTTCCCTTATATTGCAGAGGTGTGGTGATATATATGTTCCTACTTTGTATCCTTCGGTTTTAAGAATGTTAGAAAGCATAGCTGTTACAGAACCCTTTCCATTAGTTCCTGCTACTACTATGCTTTTCAACCTTTCATGAGGATCCCCACATCGGTGTAAAAGCTCCTCTATCCTCTCAAGCCCAAGGCGAATTTTTTCAGAAAACTTTATGGAGCTTAACTCTTCTAAAAACGAAACGTAATCAGGCAAGGTATTCAATGTATCTTTCCATCCTTTCCTTTATTTTTTCTAGCTCCTCTAACTTCTTTTTCTCTTTATCTATAACACTCTCTGGTGCTTTCTGTAAGAATTCCTCATTAGATAACTTTGCATTTATTCTTTCTATCTCTTTTTCTATTTCGATTAACTCTCTCTTAAGTCTTAAGCTTTCCTTTTCTATATCCATTATTTCTCCTAAAGGCATGAATATCTCAGCTTTATCTATGACCCCTACAGCGCATCCTCTCGATCTCTGAAAGTCCCAACTTATTTGAAGTTCAGATAGGGTCGATAAACGTATTATATGATCTTTATTAGCTTGGATTAAATCTTCATACTCAGCGTCGTAAGGTTTAATTATAACTCTGACCTTTTTGCCAGGCTGTATATCCATCTCCGCTCTTAGATTTCTTATCGACCTTATGGTTTCCATGATATATGTCATCCTTCTTTCTGCATCTTCATCTATGAGGCTTTCGTCAACTTTTGGCCATGGGGCTATAACTATGCTTTCGCTAGTTGCCGGAAGATGCTGCCATAGTTCTTCTGTTATGAAAGGCATGAAGGGATGGAGCAATCTTAGGATAATGCTTGATACTTCCCATAGTATATATTTAACGCTTTTCTTTCTCAGCTCACCTGCTTTTTCATCATAAAGTGTTCCTTTCGATATCTCTATGTACCAATCGCAGAACTCACCCCAAATAAAGTCATAAAGCACTTTTGCTGACTCACCCACATAGTAATTCTCTAAAAGCTTGGTTACTTCCTTGATCGTTTTTTGAGTTCGGCTTAATATCCATCTGTCTGAGAGATCCATCTGAAGCATTTCTTTTTTAAGCTCTCTCGGCTCAAGGTCTTTTATGTTCATCAATATAAATCTCAGAGCATTCCATATCTTGTTAGCGAAGTTCTTTGAGGATTCTATTTTGCTTTCGGATAACCTTATATCTCTACCCTGGATGGTCAAGGAAGCTAGCGTGAATCTTAAGGCATCAGCTCCATATTTTTCTATCATATCAAGGGGGTCTATGACGTTCCCAAAGGATTTCGACATCTTTTTACCTTCTTCGTCTCTCACGAGGGCATGAATATATACATCGTAGAAAGGAACATCCCCCATGAATTTTAATCCCATCATTATCATCCTGGCTACCCAGAAGAATATGATGTCGAATCCGGTTACCAATAGGTCGGTTGGGTAATAGTATTCTAGGTCAGGTGTTTTTTCAGGCCATCCTAAAGTTGAGAATGGCCACAGAGCCGAACTGAACCACGTATCGAGGACATCGTTGTCCTGGACGAGTTCAGTTGAACCACACTTTTCGCAATTATCTGGTGGGTCTGTAAAAGCGTTCATGTGACCGCACCTTTGGCAGTACCAAACCGGTATGCGATGTCCCCACCATAGCTGGCGGGATATGCACCAATCCCTTATGTTTTCCATCCAATCGTAGTATACTTTTTCCCAAGTTTTTGGTATGAACCTTATCTTGCCTTCTTTGACAGCCCTAATTGCCGGTTCAGCTAATGGTTTCATTTTAACAAACCATTGTTCTGATAGGTAAGGTTCTACTATGGTTTTGCATCTATAGCAGTGTCCTACAGCATGAGTATAGTCTTCCACTTTTTCAAGGAGGTTTTCCTTCATCAAATCTTCAACAACTTTTCTTCTACACTCAAGTCGATCTAATCCTTTATATCTTTTTCCTGATTCCTCGGTCATCTTTCCATCTGGGCCTATGACTTGGATGTACTTTAAGCCGTGTCTTTGAGCAACGAGAAAATCATTGGGGTCATGAGCTGGGGTTATTTTAACTGCACCAGTTCCGAAGGAGGAATCTACCATAGTGTCAGCTATTATGTAACCAATCCTATCTGTCAGGGGAATTTTAACTCTTTTCCCGATTAAGGTTTTGTATCTTTCATCCTCTGGATGAACTGCTACTGCTACATCTCCTAGAATGGTTTCTGGTCTCGTGGTTGCCACTGTGATATAGCTGCTTGATTCATCTACTATAGGATATCTAACGTACCATAAGTTACCTTTGACCTCTTCATGTTCCACTTCTATATCTGAAAGGGCGGTTCCACATCTGGGGCACCAGTTAATTATATAATTTCCCCGATATATGAGTCCCTCTCTAAATAGCCTAACGAAAACCTCTCTTACTGCTTTTGATAACCCTTCATCTAAGGTGAACCTCTCTCTCTTCCAATCGCAGGATGCTCCTAATCTTTTAAGCTGGTGTATTATCTTGCCACCATATTTTTCTTTCCACTCCCAAACCCTTTCGAGAAATTTTTCTCTTCCCAAATCTTCTTTCTTGAGCCCCTCTTGAGCTAAGGCTCTCTCTACGACGTTTTGCGTAGCTATACCAGCATGATCTGTGCCAGGAAGCCACATGGTGTTATATCCTTGCATCCTCTTCCACCGAATGAAGATGTCCTGTATGGTGTTGTTTAAAGCATGACCCATGTGAAGAGAACCCGTCACATTTGGAGGAGGGATTACTATAGAGAACTTCTTCTTATTTTTATCCACTGAGCTGTAGAAATAACCGCGCTCGATCCAATAAGAGTACCATTTCTCCTCCACCGTATGGGGATCATAAGCTTTCGGGAGTTCACCTTGCATAGCTTTATTTTCCTCCCTTCTCCTATATCAAGCTGTTTATAAGATTCCAGGCTTCTCTTTTCCCTTCTCCTGTTACGGCTGAGAATAAGACGTAATTTCCTTTCGTTATGGGGAAAAAGAGCTTTGCTTTTTCTATCTGGGCTTTGATAGATGACCTGCCGATTTTATCTACCTTGGTGAATATAAAGGCTACATCATAACCTAAGCTCTTTATCCATGAGAAAAGCTTTAAGTCACTTTCCATAGGAATGTGCCTAATATCTATAATTTGGAGGAAGGCCTGTATAGCCTTCCTCCCTCTAACATAAGCTTCGACTAGCTTAGCCCATCTTTTTCTCTCAGCTAATGAAACTTCAGCATATCCATATCCGGGAAGATCAACTAATATAAATTTATCATCTATACAGTAGAAGTTAAGGGAACGCGTTTTACCCGGGGTTGAGCTAACCTTAGCAATCTTTTGTCCTAAAATGGCATTTATAAAGGAAGATTTCCCTACGTTTGATCTTCCAGCTATTGCTAGTTCTGGTAGACCAAAATCAGAAGGAATGTCTTCAGGCAGGTAGATACTCGCTATTAACTTTCTCTCCTCTTTCATTATGAACGAGTGCTATATCTAAGACTTCGTTCATCCTTTCTACAAAACAAAATTCTATTTTCTTTCTTATCGTAGGAGCTATTTCCAAGGTGTCCTTCTCATTGTCTTTAGGAAGTATAACAGTATCTATCCCTGCTCTGTGAGCTGCTAAAACCTTTTCTTTTATTCCTCCCACGGGTAGAACCTTACCCCTAAGCGTTATTTCTCCCGTCATAGCAACATCTCTTCTCACTGGGCGTCCCGTTAGCACTGATACCAGAGCTGTTAGCATAGCTACTCCTGCTGAAGGGCCATCCTTTGGTATAGCTCCTTCAGGCACATGAATGTGAATATCCAATGTTCTATAAAAGTCCTCTTTTATTCCGAATTCTTTAGCGTGGCTTCTTATATAGCTAACCGCAGCTTGTGCGGATTCTTGCATGACGTCTCCAAGATTTCCTGTTAAGGTTAGCTTGCCCTTGCCTTTCATTGTTACAGCTTCAACTAAGAGTATTTCTCCACCTACTTCCGTCCAAGCTAGACCAGTTGCAACCCCTATTTCATCCTTCTCTTCAGCCACACCATATCTGAATTTGGGTGGGCCAAGATAAATATGTAAATTTTGAGCAGTTATTTTAAACTCTTTTTCAGAGCTCTTTTCTTCAACCACCTTTCGCGCTACTTTTCTACAGATTGAAGCTATCTCTCTTTCAAGGTTTCTGACCCCAGCTTCCCGAGTATATTCTCTTATTATCTTTTGGATGGCTTGCTCGGTTATTTTCACCTTATCTTCACTTAAGCCATGGCGTTCAAGTTGTTTGGGAATTAGGTGTCTGATGGCTATCATCATCTTCTCCTCTTCGGTGTAACCGGGAATATGTATAACTTCCATTCTGTCAAGGAGCGCTCTAGGTATCGTATATGTGACGTTAGCAGTTGTTATGAACATTACCTCAGATAGATCAAAGGGAACTTCTAAGAAGTGGTCACTAAATGCATGATTTTGCTCTGGGTCGAGAACTTCCAGTAGTGCTGCCGCGGGATCTCCTCTGAAGTCCATTCCTATCTTGTCGACCTCGTCAAGCAAGAATACAGGGTTTTTGGTGCCAGCTTGTCTCATCTTTTGGATTATTCTGCCTGGTAGAGCCCCAACGTAGGTTCTTCTGTGTCCTCTTATCTCTGCTTCATCTCTAACGCCGCCAAGTGATATTCTAACGAACTTTCTGTTTAAAGCCCTTGCAATTGAGCGGGCAAGGGACGTTTTACCAACCCCAGGTGGGCCAACGAAGCAGAGTATCTGCCCTCTCATTTTCTTAGATAGCTTCCTTACAGCAAGGAACTCTAAGATCCTCTCCTTTACCTTTTCCAAGCCGTAATGATCTTCATCAAGGATCTTTGCCGCGTTTGCTAAGTCAAGCTTGTCCTTTGTTCTCTTAGACCAGGGGAGAGATACTAGCCAGTCAAGGTAAGTCCTAACCACAGTGGCTTCAGCGGTCATCGGTGGCATCTTCTCTAATCTTTTGAGCTCGTGCATAGCTTTCTCTTCGACTTCTGGAGGCATTTTCGCTTCTTTTATTTTCTTGGTATATTCTTCTATCTCCTCAGAGAGGTCGTCGCTCCTTCCCAGTTCCTTCTGAATCGCTTTAAGTTGTTCTCTAAGATAGTACTCCTTCTGGGTTTGCTCCATTTGTTTTCTGACTTCTTCATGAATTTTCTTTTCAAGTTCAAGAACTTCTACCTCTCGAACGAGGAGGGATAAGAGCTTTTTAAGTCTTTCCTCCGGTAAAATCGCTTCTAATATCTGCTGTTTTTCTTGTAACTTGATATGCATGTTGGCAGCGATTATATCTGCGATTCTGCCAGCATCGTTCATGCTCATTATAGTTATCATTATCTCGGGTGGAACCTTGGGGTGAAGTTTAACGTATTTCTCGAATTCAGATATAACGTTTCTTAGCAGAGCCTCAATGTGGGAAGAGTAAGGTATTTCCAAAGAAATGGGAGTAACCTTCGCTTCAAAGAATTCATCAGTTCTCAAGAACTCATCTAACCTTACTCTTTCCTTCCCCTCAACGAGGACCTTAACAGTATTGTCGGGAAGCTTGACCATTTGGTGAATGTGACAAAGGGTCCCTATGTTATATAGATCCTCCGGTTTGGGGTCTTCAACCTTAGGATCCTTCTGTGCGACTATTACTATTAGTCTGTTTCCAAGCATGGCAACTTCAAGGGCCTTAAGAGATTTGGGACGCCCAACAAAAAGAGGAACTACAATATTAGGAAAAACTATAATATCTCTCACTGCAAGAAGAGGTAAGATTTCCTGCATCTTCACTTGCGACAGAAAACCTTCCATCTATCTACATCCCCTCCTAGGCTAACCTCATAATGGAATCACTGACTTCCAAAGCTTTTCTCTTTGGAGGCCCTTCAATAATTAGTGGTGGTGCTTTCTTTTCCACAGTTTCTTTGGTTATTATACACTTCCTCACGTTTTCAGAGGAAGGTACCTCAAACATAATTTCTAAGAGAATGTCCTCGATAATCGCTCTTAAACCTCTTGCTCCAGTCTTAAGTTCTAAAGCTTTTTTAGCTATGCTTCTTAAAGCTTCTTCTTCGAACTCAAGATCCACCCCATCAAGCTCAAATATCTTCTTATACTGCTTTACTATGGCGTTCTTAGGCTCGGTTAATATTCTTACTAGAGCTTCCTCATCCAAAGGATGGAGTGTAGCGATTATTGGGAGTCTTCCTACGAATTCCGGTATCATTCCAAACTTAAGCAGGTCCTCAGGTAATATCTTTTCAAGTATTTTGCCTAAATCCGATTCCTCTTTTGATGTGTCTCTCTCAAACCCTAAGCTTTTCTTCCCAATCCTTCTTCCTATTATGTTTTCGATTCCCTCGAAGGCTCCTCCACATATAAACAGAATGTTTGTTGTATTTACAGGAATAAACTCTTGGTAAGGATGCTTCCTTCCCCCTCTTGGGGGGACATGGGCTATCGTCCCCTCGAGGATCTTCAATAAAGCTTGCTGAACTCCCTCACCTGAAACATCCCTTGTTATAGATGGGCTATCACCCTTTCTAGCTATTTTGTCTATCTCATCTATGTAAACTATTCCACGTTCGGCTCTTTTGACATCGAAGTCTGCGGCTTGAAGGAGCCTTAAAAGGATATCTTCCACATCTTCTCCTACATATCCAGCTTCCGTTAGCGTAGTAGCATCAGCTATTGCGAATGGAACGTTAAGCATCTTTGCTAATGTTTGAGCTAGAAGGGTTTTACCGCAACCAGTTGGTCCTATAAGTAGAATGTTGCTTTTCTCAATGTTTAGAGTAGCTTGTTCACCGCAATATATGCGTTTATAGTGGTTATAAACTGCAACAGCAAGTATTTTCTTAGCTTTTTCCTGCCCGATGACGTAATCATCAAGAAATCTCTTAATTTCGATCGGCTTAGGTAGAGAAGATTTTATGCTTACGGGCCTATCTTCCTCCATTTCCGCATCGAGAATCTGTTTACATAAATCTACGCATTCGTTACATATGCTTACACCTGGTCCCACTATTATCCTTTTAACCTCTGCTTGACTTCTTCCGCAAAACGAACAAACCAGCTTTTTCTTGTTCTTTTCGCTATCTCCTTTAAAAGTTATCATTTAATCACTTCCTTCTTGATATTACTTCGTCTACTATACCATATTCTTTAGCATCTTCTGCTGTCATATAGAAATCCCTGTCGGTATCCTTCTCTATTCTCTCTAAGCTCTGTCCAGTGTGCTTAACCAATATTTCGTTTATGAGTGCGCGCAACCTCATTATCTCTTTGGCTTGTATGTTTATATCGGTTGCTTGTCCTTGAGCTCCACCTAAGGGTTGATGGAGCATTATTCTTGCGTGAGGTAAAGCATATCGTTTACCTTTCGTTCCTGCAGCAAGAAGAACTGCCGCCATGCTTGCAGCTTGTCCTATGCATATGGTGCATATGTCTGCCTTTATGTATTGCATGGTATCGTATATCGCCAAGCCTGCTGTTACCAGTCCACCTGGGCTATTTATGTAGATGTAGATGTCCTTTTTGGGATCCTCAGCCTCAAGGAATAGTAGTTGGGCTACGACAATGTTAGCCACGTTATCGTCTATGGGTTCCCCAATAAATATTATTCTATCTTTAAGCAAACGCGAATAAATATCATAGGCTCTCTCTCCCCTATGGGTTTGTTCAATTACCACTGGAATTAGCATCTTCTTTATTATCACCTCTTCTTTTGATATATTCTATAACCTTATCAACTGCCTTCCTTCTTATTATATCACTTCTGAGTATGCTTACCCTTTCTTCATCACTCCAAAATGCCCTAACCTTCTCATAAGGTAGATTGTTCTCACTTGCTATCTTCTTAAGTTCCTCTTCAAACTCCTCATCTGTGATCAATATCCCTTCTTTTTCTATAAGGGCATCTAACACGAATTCCCTCTTTAGTCTTGTTTCGGCACGCTTTCTGTAATACTCTTCCACTTTGTCTTCAGGAATTCCCAATCTGCTTAAAACCTCTTCTACCTTCATCCCTCTTTCTTGAGCTATCTTTCTGTCTCTTTCCTTTAGAAACTCTACTTCCTCTGCTATAGCTTCTTCAGGTATTTCTACTTCCGAAATCTCTAAAAGCTTTTCTATAACTTTCTCTCTAAAGGTTTCTTCTGCTTTTCTAGCAAGCTCTTCCTCTAAAGCCTCTCTTATAGTTTTTTTCCATTCTTCTAGTGATGAAAAACCGAAGGATGATGCAAACTCATCATCAAGATTAGGAAGCTCCTTTTCCCTTATCTCCAGTATCCTTATTGTAAACCTTTCTCCCTTAATTTCAAGTTCCCTTTCCTCACCGATTTTAGCTCCTTCAAGATTATTCTTAAATTCTTTTTCTAAGATTATTTGAGCCTTTTTCCACTCATTTTCATCCTTACTCCTGAACTCAATAAGTAACAGGTCTCCCTCAATCGCTCCTCTGTCTTTAACTTCCTTAAATGTAACGCTTCTTTCTTGATATTCTTTTAAAACGTTATCAACCATTTCTTCATTGACTTCTATCTTTTCTTTTGAGACTTCTATATTTTTATAATCCCCAAGCCTCACGTCGGGTTTTAAGACCAGGTCAACGGTAAAAACAAAGGGGTTTCCTTCTTCAACTTGTAGTAAGGATATACTGGGCCTTGTTATTGGTTCTAATCCAAGGCTTTTAATGGCCTCGTCATAGGCTGGGGGTGCTATATCCTGTATGGCCTCGTCGTATATTACCTTTTTCCCGTATACTGCTTCAAACACCTTTCTTGGTACCATTCCCTTTCTAAATCCTGGAATGTGGGCATTTTGAACGAGCTTTTTGAAGGCTTTATCTACGGCTTTAGAGAAGACCTCAGCTGGGATTTCAACCTTTATCTTAGCATGATGTCCTTTCCTTTCCACTATCTCGGCTTTCATGTTTTTCCCTCCTCATTAAATATTAAAAGGATGCTTCTTACATAAGAAGCATCCTTTTTCTTATTTCTTAAAAAGAAAGCTAAAAAATGGTGCGAGAGGTGGGATTTGAACCCACACGGCTCTTCGCCACTGGATCCTAAGTCCAGCGCGTCTGCCAGGTTCCGCCACTCTCGCTCCCTCTAAAAGTAATCATAAAACCGAAAAGTGGTGGGTCGTGCAGGACTCGAACCTGCAACCCCCTGATTAAGAGTCAGGTGCTCTATCCTGTTAGAGCTAACGACCCACCCTATCTCTTATGTGGGGTGAACGAGGGGACTCGAACCCCCAACCCCCAGGTCCACAGCCTGGTGCTCTAACCACTTGAGCTACGTTCACCATTGTACTCTATTACCATGGCGCGCCTGGGGAGACTCGAACTCCCAGCCTACGGATTAGAAGTCCGTTGCTCTATCCTGTTGAGCTACAGGCGCACCCTTAGCTCACCTGGAGCGGGAAACGGGATTCGAACCCGCGACCCTCGGCTTGGAAGGCCGATGCTCTAGCCACCTGAGCTATTCCCGCTCCTCACTGAAGTGGTCGGGGCGAAAGGATTCGAACCTTCGGCCCCCTGCTCCCAAAGCAGGTGCGCTAACCAAGCTGCGCCACGCCCCGCCGTCCTATATTCTACCATGGTTGTTTTCAGTAGTCAAGTTAACCTTCGGTTCAATTGTATAAAGGCTACTATAAATATTTTTCATAAGTAGCTTTACATGTTTCAGGTTAAGGGCTATAATTTTTTAAGCTTAATATATGTTTCTGTGCTCTGTAAGAGAAGGAGGTGTTATAAAGGTTGTTTTTGGATACGGAGGTAGTGCTCTCTATAATTGAGGAGTTTGAGAAGGGAAAACCTATAATGATGCCGATTTATCCGTCTGCTGTTTATGAGTTTCAACGAGAGGAAGATGAGTTCGAGATCCTCTGGAGCAAGGAGAGTGGCTATAGGTATGGAAGGTGGGGTAACCCGACTGTTAGGGCTCTTGAGAAAAAGATAGCTCAGTTGGAGAGATGTGAGGAAGGGTTGTCTTTTTCCTCCGGAATGGGGGCCATAACATCTACTCTTTTTGCTCTTTTGAATGCAGGCGATAGCATGCTTATCATGAAGGAGGTTTATGGAGATACTCTTGTTTTTGTGAAGGACTTTCTTCCTAAATGTGGGATTAAGGTGTATGTGTATTCAATAGAGGAAAGAGAAGAGATTGAGGAACTAATAGATAAGGGTGAGATAGGTCTTCTTTACCTTGAGAGTCCAACGAATCCGACTCTTAGGGTAATTGATATAAAGAACTTGACTGTTAAGGCCAAAAAGAAAGGCATCAAGGTGGTTGTGGATAACACTTTTGCTACACCGATAAATCAACGTCCTCGCCTTTTCGGTGCAGATGTTATCATACATAGTGCTACTAAATATCTTTGTGGTCACAACGATACTATGGGAGGAGTAGTGGTTGGTAATAGGGATGATATTTCTAAAATATGGAATGTTAGAAGGATTTTTGGAAATCTTTTGGGGCCGTTCGATGCTTACCTAGTTTTAAGAGGGATTAAAACCCTTGCCCTTAGGGTTAAGAAGCAGAACGAGAGTGCTATGGAGTTAGCGAGATGGTTGGAGAAGCACCCCAAAGTTAAAAGGGTTTTCTATCCTGGGCTTGAATCTCACCCCGACCATGAAATAGCTAAGGCTCAAATGGATGGGTTTGGAGGAATGGTAGCCTTCGATATTGACACAACTGCAGATGGTGCTGCATTCTTTATGGATTCCCTTCAACTTATCAAGAGAGCTCCTAGCCTTGGAGCCGTTGAGTCTTTAGCAACTAGACCGGCTTTCACTTCCCACAGAAACCTCTCAAGGGAGGAAAAGGAAAGGCTTGGTATTACTGAAACCCTTATTAGGTTATCAGTTGGCATAGAAAACTTGGAGGACCTCAAAAATGATATTGATAGGGCTTTAAGGGATGTTTAATGAAGGGATTGTCCTAGGTTTTATAACAGCGGTACTTTGGGGAATATCCCCGCTTTTATATCGCTGGGGTGGGAAAGATTTATCCCCGGTGGAGATAAACTTCGTTAGGAACGTCGGAGCCTTTCTTTCAGTGATATTTATAAACTTGATCATTGGAGCTTGGAATCATCTTTTGGTTTGCTTACCCTTGGAGATCTGGGTTTTCTTTTTTCTATCCCTCATACTGGGCCTGTTCATCGGGGATAACTTGTTTTTCAAAAGTATGAAGCTAATAGGAGTTGGAAGATCTACTGTGGTAAGTTCCTCCTATCCGATAGTGACCGTTATCATTGCTTCAGCCTTTTTGAAGGAGAAGGTTTCCTCAAAGCTTTTTATAGCTGGCTTGCTGGTAGTTTTGGGAGTATACTTAATATACGAGGATAAGAATAAGATAATGGATGGCTTTTCTTCTTTGAAGGGCTACATGGTTGCGGTAGGAGCAGCGTTTGCATGGGGGTTATCTCTTGCTCTGGTTAAGGTTGTTTCTAATTATTTCACGCCTTTATCTTTCATGACATGGAGGGTTGGTTCTCTCCTTATAGTTACCTCAACTTTTATGCTGATAAAAAGGAGGTCTCTTTCCTCAAGCTTGAGGGAACTTAAGGTGTGGATTATCTTAGGAGCAGGAGGAACTATAGGAATAGGAGTAAGTTATTTGGCTTTCGTTAAGGCACTTCAACTTGCGCCTGTATCTCAGATTGGCATTATAACGGGAATGAGCCCTATGCTGACGACTTTATTTGCCTCATTAATTTATAAGGAGAGAATAAGTTTAAGAAACGGTGTAGGAAGTGTTTTCGTCATCGCAGGTGGAATGTTGGCTTCCATATAGGAGGTGTTTGAGCTTGATAAGCTTGGAAGATATCAAAAGTGCGTGGGAGAGAATCAGTCAATTCATTCACATAACACCTGTTGAGTCATCTAGAACTTTAAGCGAACTCTCGGGAAATAAGATTTATCTTAAGCTCGAAAACTTTCAAAAAACTGGTTCTTACAAGGTCAGAGGAGCTTTGAACAAAGTACTTAGACTAGGCGAGGTTGAGAGATCTAAAGGAGTTATAGCAGCGTCAGCAGGGAATCATGCCCAGGGTGTGGCTTATGCTGCATCCCAGGTGAGGGTCCCCTCAACCATAGTCATGCCGGAAACGGCTCCTATATCTAAAATATCTGCTACTAAGGGCTATGGAGCGGAAGTTGTTTTATGGGGGGAGGATTTTGATACTGCCTATAGTAAGGCTCTGGAGATAGCTAAAGAACGAGGACTCACCTTTATACATGCCTTTAATGATCCGGATATTATCGCTGGGCAAGGAACCATAGGACTTGAGATTTTGAAGGTCATGGAAGATGTCGATCTTGTCATCGTTCCTGTTGGTGGCGGTGGTCTAATCTCAGGGGTGAGCATAGCTCTTAAGGAGACGAACCCGCGAATTCGCGTCATTGGCATCCAAGCGGAAGGTGCTTCAGCTGTTTATTCATCCTTCAAAGAGGGAAGATTGATAGAGTTGTCTAAGGTTAGCACTATAGCTGATGGTATTGCCATTAGAAAACCTGGTGATCTAACCATGTCGATTATCCAAAGGTATGTTGATGACGTTATTTTAGTTTCAGACGAAGAGATATCTTCGGCTATACTCTTGCTCATGGAGAGAGCGAAGCTCGTTGTGGAGGCGGCAGGTGCTGTGGGAGTTGCTGCAGCTATAAGTGGGAAAATTCCGTTAAAGGGTGTTAAAGCTTTGATAATCTTAAGCGGGGGCAACATAGATGTAAATATGATTGCGCGATTAATAGAAAGGGGACTTATAAAGACAGGGAGGCTTCTGAGGTTTTCCACAACGTTACCGGATAGGCCAGGTGCTTTAGCGGGGATATTGAAAGTTATTGCTGAAGAACGTGGTAACGTGATCTCTATAAATCATGATAGGATAAATTTGAGGATAAGGCCAGCCGAAACTGAGGTTAGCATAACTATAGAAACCTCTGGAGGGGAGCATATAGAGAGGATTCTTAAGAGTTTAAAGCTTCACGGATATAAGATTAAATTTGAATGGTAAGGAGGGGTGAAAGATGAAAAGGAGAATTTCAACAAGTTTAGCACCTCAGGCTATAGGTCCTTATAGTCAGGGAATAAAGTGTGGAAATCTACTTTTTGTTTCTGGACAGATTGCCATTGATCCTTCTACGGGAAAACTTGTAGAGGGAGACATCAAGACTCAAACTAAGAGGGTGTTAGAAAACATTAAAGCTATAGTTGAGGCTGCGGGTGGGAGCATGAAGGATATCGTTAGGACCACTTGCTATCTGACCGACATTAGCCTATTTAAGGATTTTAATGAGGCTTATGCGTCGTTTTTTGAGGAAGATCCCCCAGCCCGCACAACCATTGAAGTGAGCGCTTTACCGAGGCAAGGAGCTTTGGTAGAGATAGATGCTATAGCCTATATAGAACAATAAGCTAAAGGATAGGTAGGTATCTTTCAATCTCATAACTTGTTACTTGAATTCGATACTCATTCCATTCCTTCTTCTTATTGGCGATGAATTCCGTAAATACATGTTCTCCTAACGCTTCTCTAACAAGAGCACTATTTTCTGCAAGTACGAGGGCTTCGTATAGGCTTCCGGGAAGGGTTTGTATACCGCGCTTCTTTCTTTCCTCTTCGCTCATCTCATATACGTTTTCTTCCACAGGCTCTGGAGGCGTAAGACCTTCCTTTATACCGGCCAGGCCAGCTGCGAGCATTACTGAGAAGGCTAAGTAGGGATTACATGCTGGATCAGGTGATCGATATTCTATTCTTGTAGCTTCTTCTTTTCCAGGTTTATACCAAGGTATCCTTATTAAATCGGATCTATTCTTTCTTGCCCACGTTATATAAACTGGGGCTTCATATCCTGGGACTAATCTCTTGTAGGAGTTAACCCATTGGCACGTTATAGCTGTTATCTCGCGGGCGTATTTTAAGAGTCCAGCTAAGAATCCTAAAGCGATGTCTGAAAGATTATATAATCCAGTAGGTGAATAGAAAGCGTTCTTGCCATCCTTAAAGAGTGACATATGGGTATGCATTCCAGAGCCGTTTACACCGAATATAGGTTTGGGCATGAAAGTGGCATATACGCCATTTCGATAGGCTATTTCCTTGACTATAAATCTGTAGGTCATCACAGAATCTGCCATCGTTAGCGCATCTTTGTAACGTAAGTCTATTTCGTGTTGGGAGGGAGCTCCTTCATGATGAGCATATTCAACCTCTATTCCCATGGACTCAAGCGCTAATATCGTTTGCTTCCTTAGTTCGATGGCTTCATCTCTTGGTATCATGTCAAAGTATCCACCATGGTCTAATGCCTTTAGCTCTCTGTTGCTTTTGATGTAAAAGTACTCTAGCTCTGGTCCAACAAAGAACTCAAAGCCCATATCTCTGGCTTTCTGTAAGTTCTTCTTCAAGACATACCTTGGATCTCCCTCAAAGGGCTTCATGTCTGGTGTCATTATATCTGCAAACATACGCGCTGTTCCATCCTCTTCTGGTGACCAGGGTAGTTTCGCGAAGGTTGATGGGTCGGGCAAAGCTAACATATCGCTTTCATCGATTCTCGTGAACCCCTTTATTGAAGATCCATCGAAACCAAATCCTTCCCTGAAAGCCCTTTCCAGCTCCTTAGCTGTTATGGTAAATCCCTTTAAGAAACCGAGTATGTCTGTAAACCATATCTCGATGAACTTTATCTTTTCATCCTTAACCCTTTTTAATACAGCTTCTATTAACTCATCTCTGCTTTTTTTCATTCCTTTTCCCTCCCTTACATATCTTTAATTTTTTGTTTTCTCCCCTCCTAAGTGAGAGAGAGCAAAGCTCAATAATATAAAGTTCTCTTTCAAGAGATTTAAATAACTTTTGATCTCTGGGGTTAAGTTGTAATAAAGCTTTACTAAAATGATTTTAGGAGAGATGTTCGTTTTTATCGGGTTATCAGGGTCATCAATTACTATCCCCTTTAAGGAATGGAGCTTTTCTAAGGATACTCTCACCTCCTTTAAACCGATTGCTCTCAGAAGGTAGGAGAAATGTGGTGATAAAGTATAGATTTCTTCACATTTATACTTGGATATTGACCATTTGCCATCCTTAAAGCTCCCGTCTATTGCAGTAGTGTACCTTGCGAGGTTCTTCTGATAATACCCTTCTCCAGCTGGGTCTAACAATTTAAGTACCTTTGAAACCCTATAGATGAAGCTTTTTACCGCTAAAGGGTCGAAGTACTCAAAGTAGTTTTCATCGATCCGAGGGATATAGCCTAATAGGCGTTCCTGTGGGACGTTGCCAAGTTTCTGTATCGATTCGAAAATCTTAGGTTCAAGTTCTGGCCCCAGCCAGAACATAGCTTTACAGTCTTTCCAATTTGGGAAAAGCGATATTTCTACCCTTTTACCTCCTATGTTCTTAACTATGTCAGCTATTAGAGAACAAGATACCCCTACTTTAATATTGGGTTCGCTTGGTGAAGCAAAGACAGAGATCGCCCACAATGTTAAAAAAAGATTTACAATTATTTTCAGTTTCCACTTAATGTTTAGATCAAATTTAATAAACATTTTATATTCTTAAGGCTAGCTCTTGACGACTTCATGAGCATAGTTTCAATAGCTAACTTCTCTATTTTATCATACCCTTTTCCCATTGACCTTTCTTCCACAACATAACATCTGCTGGTTAAAGCTTTCCATCTGAGATTATATTCCTTTTCCTTTTCTGTCAAGGTAGGTTTAATGTAAATTGTGATATAATCTAAAAGCGGTGATAAGCTATGGCTAGAAATAATAGGGAAAGAAGAGGAAAAGGGCCTAGAGAAGACCATTTTTATAGAAGATTTTTAAGGATAGCTGTTATCACACTTTTGGTTGTTATAGGCACGTTTTTAGGAGTAGTAGGTGGCGTATTGGTTTTTTGGTATCGGAGCTTACCCGATGTTTCGTTGCTTAAAAGGTATGAACCTAGCCTTACAACACACATATACGATTGTAAAGGAGTGGTGATAGCTAATCTTTTTGAAGAAAACAGGATATGGGTTCCGTTAGACAAAGTTCCTAAAAATTTAATTTACGCGGTTTTAGCTTCTGAAGATAGCGAATTTTACTATCATGAGGGGATCAACGTTAGAGGTATATTGAGAGCCCTATGGTCTAATCTTAAAAGCGGCAAGATAGTTGAGGGAGGAAGCACTATAACTCAGCAGCTTGCGAAGAATCTCTTTTTAACACCGAGTAAGACTTTGGAAAGAAAGATTAAAGAGATGATGCTTGCTTTTAAGATAGAAAATAGTTATTCTAAAGATGAGATATTAGAACTTTACTTAAATGAGATATATTTGGGACATGGTGCCTATGGTGTACAGGCGGCTGCGAAAACCTACTTTGGTAAAAACGTTTGGGAGCTTTCAACAGCGGAGTGTGCCCTTTTAGCAGCGTTGATTAAGGCTCCAGAAATATACTCCCCTTACAGAAACCTGGATAGGGCTCTTTCAAGGATGAGATATGTGATAAGAAGGATGGAACTGCTGGGGTACATATCTAAAGAAGAGGCAGAGAAGGCTTTAAGCGAGAATCTCATCTTTTCAGGAACTAAGGAAATTAGAGATTGGAAAGCCCCTTATTTTGTTAGTTTCGTTCTTAAGAAGCTCTTGGAAGATTATGGAGCTAAACAGGTTTATAGAGGAGGGCTTAGAGTTTACACTACCTTGGATCTTGATCTTCAAGCTTACGCAGAAGAAGCGATCAGCAAAGCTCCAGCAGAAGCTGCTTTGGTAGCTTTGGATCCTAAAACTGGCTTTATAAAAGCCATGGTTGGTGGTAAGGATTTCAAGAGAAGCCAGTTTAATAGAGCGGTTCAGGCGCGAAGGCAACCTGGTTCATCCTTTAAAGCTATAGTTTATACAGCTGCCTTTGAAAATGGATTTACAGAGAGCACCCTCGTGGAGGACTCACCGATAGAGTTTCCCAACGGATGGAAGCCGGTTAATTATGACGGCAAGTTTCATGGGTGGGTCACCTTGAGAGAAGCTTTTGAGTTCTCCTATAACGTTGTAGCTGTTAAGGTGGCTCAAGAGATAAAACCTCGAACTATAATAGATTATGCTAAAAAGATGGGGATAGAGAGTTCTCTTCCCAATGATTTGTCTATAGCTTTGGGGTCAGCGAGTGTTACACCTTTGGAGATGGCAGTTGCCTATGCTTGTATTGCCAATGGTGGTTATAGAGTTAAGCCAATAGCTATACTTGAAGTAAGAGATAAGGATGGGAAGCTCCTTGAAAAGAACTCCCCTACTTTCGAAAGAGCTATTAAGGAAGAGACTGCTTATCTTATGGTAGACATGATGAGGCACGTTGTGACTAGAGGTACAGGCGTAAGAGCGAGATTAAACAGACCTTGTGGTGGAAAAACTGGAACAACGGATAACTTCATAGATGCTTGGTTTGTAGGGTTTACTCCTGATTTAGTTGCGGCAGTTTACATTGGAAATGATGATTGTACCCCTTTAGGTAAGAATGAAGCTACGGGAGGAAGGATAGCTGCTCCTATATGGAAGGATTTCATGGAGAAAGCTCTTAAGAATGTTCCTCCGAGTGATTTTCCTATACCTGAAAATATAACTTTCGTTAAGGTTTGTGCTCAATCTGGTAAGCTTCCTACCTTCTCTTGCCCAAATGTTATAGAACAGGCCTTTATAAGGGGAACCGAACCTATGGAGAGCTGTGATATTCACGGTGGGGGAAGAAGCCCTCAGGATAATACTTTCCTCTACCCTCAGGACAAAGTTCCTCCTCAGTCCATTAAGCCTAAGAATGAAGGGAATCAGAAAGGTAAAAATGAGGAAATGGATGAGATAGAGAAAAAATTCCAGGAGTTACTGAAGAAGTACAAGATTAAAAGCTGATAAGGAGGTAAACGAGACGATGGAGGATTATCAGAAAAAGGTTGCGGAGAACCTAAAGGAAGTTGGTAAAAAAATAGCCATAATAAGTGGAAAGGGAGGCGTGGGGAAGAGCACGGTAGCAGCAAATATCGCTCTTGGTCTAGCTATGGAAGGTAAGAAGGTTAGTTTGCTTGACCTTGATATTCATGGTCCAGATATTCCTAAGATAATTGGTGTGGAGAGTGGTCTTTTAAGCCTCGAGAGGGATAAAATAAAGCCGGTTAGTGTGGGAGAAAACCTTAAGGTAGTATCTATGGCATTTCTTCTTAAAGACAGGGGGACTCCTGTTATATGGAGAGGTCCCCTCAAGATGAAAGCTATAGAACAGTTTTTAGGGGATGTAGATTGGGGAAAATGCGACTTTTTCATCATAGATCTTCCTCCTGGAACGGGAGACGAAGCCTTGAGTTTAGCTTATATTCTTGGGAAACTTGATGGAATGATAGTAGTGACGACTCCACAAGAGGTTGCTTTATTGGATGTTGAGAAAGCCGTGAACTTTGCTAAGGAGCTTAATATACCTATAATGGGAATAGTGGAAAATATGAGTGGGTTCAGGTGTCCTCACTGTGGGAATGAGATCGATCTTTTTGGTAAGGGAGGTGGAGAAAAGGCTGCTAAGGAGTGGGGTTTGAGATTTCTGGGGAGAATCCCTTTCGACCCGAGGATAGTGGAGTGGAGCGATAGCGGAAGAACTATTCTTAGGCTTGACCCTCAGAGCGAGGCTTCTAAGGCCTTTTTAAGGATTATAGAGATACTTTTGAAGGAGGGGTGAAGCCTGAAGAATATAGAGATAGCAAAGGTATTTAATGAAATAGCTGATATTCTTGAGATAAAAGGAGAAAACCCTTTCAAAATAAGAGCTTATAGAAAGGCAGCTCAGAATCTAGAAGCCTTAAGCGAGGATATAGAGGAGCTAACCAGGAAGGGTAGACTCACGGAAATTCCAGGTATAGGTAAGGACTTAGCTTCTAAGATAATGGAGTTCATCGAAACAGGTAGGATATCAGATCATGAGAAGCTCAAAAAGGAGGTACCCTTAGGTCTTCTTGAGTTGCTTTCCATCCCCGGTGTAGGTCCGAAGAAGGCGAAGCTGTTTTATGAGAGATTAGGGGTAAAGAGTATAGGAGATTTGGAGGAAGCGGCGCGAAAGGGGATGTTGGCAGGACTCCCAGGTGTGGGAGCTAAAACTGAAGAGAAGATCTTAAAGGGAATCCTTCTTTGGAGGAAAAGTAGGGAGCGGAGATCCCTGGGAAGAATCCTTCCTTTAGCACAAGAGATAATTAATAGGCTTAAGGAGTCCCCTTCTGTCAGGAGGATAAGTCCTGCTGGCTCTTTAAGGCGAATGAAGGACACCGTTAAGGATCTTGATATACTTGTGGTTTCAACTGAACCTATGGATGTGATGGAGAGATTTGTATCTTTTCCTTTTGTTATGGAAGTCCTTGGCATGGGTCCTACAAAGTCGAGCATCTTGACTAAGGATGCATTTCAGATAGATTTAAGGGTAGTTCCTGAAGAAAGCTTTGGTGCTGCGCTTCAATATTTTACTGGTTCTAAGAATCATAACATTCACCTAAGACAAATAGCTGTGAAAAGGGGACTTAAGGTTAGTGAATATGGGGTTTTTAAAGAGAGCAGTAATGAAAAGATAGCTGGTTATACCGAAGAGGAAGTTTATGAAGCTTTAGGATTAGTTTGGATACCACCGGAGTTAAGAGAAGATAGAGGAGAAATAGAGGCTGCGCTTGAGGGGAGACTTCCCAAGCTTTTAGAACTAAGCGATATCAAGGGGGATCTTCACATCCACTCTAAATGGAGCGACGGAGCTCATACAGTAGAAGAGCTCATTCAAAAGGCTATAGAGAAGGGTTATAAATATATTGCTATAACGGATCATTCTAAATCTCTTGGAGTTGCTCGGGGTTTAGATGAAGAACGATTGTTGAGTCAAATAGAGGAGATAAGGAGTATTCAACAACGCTATAATAGTATAAAGATTTTTGCAGGGATAGAAGTTGATATACTCCAAGATGGGAGCCTTGACCTTCCAAATGAAATTCTCTCGAAGCTTGATATCGTCATTGCTTCCGTTCACTCGGGCTTTAACATGTCTCAGGAAGAGATGACCCATAGAATCTGTAAGGCCCTTTCCAATCCTTATGTTGATATACTTGGTCATCCCACAGGGCGATTATTGGAGGAGAGGAATGGCTATCCTGTGGATATAATGACTGTAATTCAAAAGGCTAGGGAAGAAGGTGTAGCCCTGGAGATAAACGCCTATCCTCAAAGGTTGGATTTGAACGATGTGAACGCAAAGATAGCAAAGGAGTCAGGAGTTAAGTTAGCCATAAACACTGATGCTCATACTTTTGGGCAGCTGGACTTTATGGTCTTTGGGGTTGCGACTGCGCGAAGAGGATGGATAGAAAAAGAGGATGTTATAAACGCATGGGAAGTTGATGAGCTTATTAAGTGGCTTAATTCTTAATCTTTTTTAGCATCTCATAAAGTATTATACCAGCTGCAACTGATACGTTTAAGGACTGAACCTTTCCATATATAGGTATAAAAACCGTTAGATCGCAGAGTTTTTGGATAGTGCGATGTATTCCTTTCCCTTCGCTCCCTAAAACTAATATTGATGGGAATGGGTAATCCACTGTATCATATCTGAGCGCCCCGTTTATCTCGCTTCCAACTATCCAAAAACCTTTTCCTTTAAGCTTTTCTAGTGTAGATGGAAGGCTATTGGTTCTTATTACTTTTAGTCTAATCGCTGCACCGCTAGATGCCTTTATGGCGGTGGATGTTATGGGAGCGGATCGACGGGAAGGTATTATTACGCTTTTTATTCCGGCGGCTTCCGCTGTTCTAAGGATGGCTCCTACGTTTTGAGGGTCTTCGATACCATCTAAGGCTAAAATTATTTTTTCCTCTGAGGATATGTCTTCAATATCATGGTAGGGTAAGGGTGAAACTAGAGCTATTACACCCTGATGGTTTACCTTAGGGCACAAGCTTTCTATTCTCGATAGAGGAGCCTTTTGGAAAGGAACCCCTAAGGTTCTCAATAGCCTTTCAAGGTTAGGTCTTGGCGAGGATAGGAGAACCTTATTAACCTTTTCAGGATAGGAGGATACAAACTCTTCAACTGCATGTAATCCGTATATTATTTCTTCCTTTATCATTCAGGAAAATTAAGCCTCCTTAAGCGCTTTCTTTACATAACCTTTCATTTCCTAAGATCTTTTTTAAAAATCTACCTGTGTAGGAATGCTCGCACATGGCTATCTCTTCCGGGGAGCCACAGGCTACAAGATATCCCCCCTTCTCTCCTCCCTCAGGACCAAGATCTATTACGTAATCTGCAACCTTAATTACCTCTAAATTATGCTCTATAACTAGAACCGTATTTCCACCTTCTACCAATCTCTGTAAGACTTTGATGAGCCTTTCTACATCTGCGAAGTGTAACCCTGTTGTGGGTTCATCGAGTATATAAAGGGTCTTTCCTGTGGGCTTTTTAGATAGCTCTGCAGCGAGCTTGACCCTTTGAGCTTCTCCCCCAGATAGGGTTGGGGCTGGTTGCCCAAGCTTTATGTAACCCAACCCTACGTCGCTTAATAGTCTAAGCTTTCTAACTATAGATGGTATGTTGGAGAAGAACCCCATGGCTTCATCTACGCTCATTTCCAACACATCATTGATATCCTTTCCCTTATATTTAACCTCTAGCGTCTCCTTGTTATACCTCTTTCCTTTGCAGACTTCACAAGTTATGTAGACATCAGGGAGGAACTGCATCTCTATCTTTATGATACCTTGGCCTTGACAAGCTTCACACCTTCCACCTTTAACATTGAAGCTGAACCTTCCAGGTTCGTATCCTCTAATCTTTGCTTCGGGGAGTGATGCAAAAAACTCTCTTATTGGTGTAAAGGCACCAGTATATGTAGCTGGGTTAGACCTGGGTGTTCTCCCTATAGGACTTTGATCAATGACTACAACCTTGTCTATGTTCTCTAGACCTTCTATTGAGTCGTGTTCTCCAGGTAGCTCAGGTGAGCGGTAAAGCTTTCGTGCGAGAGCTTTATAAAGTATCTCGTACACTAAGGTGCTTTTCCCTGCTCCGGATACACCTGTTACACATACGAATAAGCCGAGGGGAATCATTACGTCTATGTTTTTCAGATTGTAGTGACGAGCACCCCTTATGATTAACTTTTTCTTTGAAGGTCTCCTTCTATAGGATGGGATTGGTATCCTTTTTCTGCCGGAAAGATAAGCTCCGGTGATAGATCTTTCATGGTTTAATAACCCATCAATGGGGCCTTGATATACAACTTCGCCGCCATGAATTCCTGCACCTGGTCCTAGCTCTATTACATAATCTGCTCTTCTTATAGTGCTTTCGTCGTGTTCAACTACTATTAAGGTATTACCTATATCCCTAAGCTTCTCAAGCATGTTAAGTAGCTTTTCGGTGTCTCTTGGATGGAGTCCAACTGTAGGTTCATCAAGTACATAGAGAACACCAGTTAGCCCTGATCCTATCTGGGTAGCTAATCTTATCCTTTGAGCTTCTCCACCTGATAGTGTATAACCCGGTCTTGCTAAGGTGAGATAGTCTACACCAACATTTATCAGAAACTCTAACCTGGATAAGATTTCCTTTATGGGAAGGTGGGCGATGGTTCTATCTCGTTCGTTAAGTTCAAGTCCTTCCAGAAAGCTTTTAAGATCTCTTATTGACATGCAAGTTAACTCATAGATATTTTTATTTCCTATCTTAATAGAAAGAGCTTCTTCTTTTAACTTCGTTCCTTTGCAAGCTGGACAGGGGTTAAATCTCATGAACTTTTCTAGCTCTTCTTTGGTTGTTTCAGATTCTGTCTCCTCGTATTTTCTCTTAAGATAAGGGATAACACCTTCAAAATATCCCTCATAATCGTGAACTCTATCATAGGAGTAGTATTTAAAGGAAAAGACTTCATTTGAGCCATAAAGTATAAGGTCTTTCACTTGCTGTGGAAGATCCTTGAAGGGCGTGCTTAAGGAGAAGCTGTATTTCTTCGCTATAGATTCAAGCTTACGAATATAAAATTCTTCGTATCTGCTGTTTCGCCAGGGCCTTATGGCTCCTTCAAGGATAGAAAACTCCTCATCTACTATAAGATCGGGAGCGAATTCTATTTTGAATCCCAACCCTTCACATTCGGGACAAGCTCCATATGGGCTGTTGAAGGAAAATAACCTGGGTTCAATTTCTGGCAAGCTTACGTCACAGTAAGGACAAGCGAATCTTTCTGAAAAAAGGATTTCCTTTCCCTCTTCTGTAATGATCAAGGCAAGCCCTTTTGAAAGCCTCAAGGCTTGCTCTAACGAGTCATAGATTCTACCTTCATTTTCCTTACTTATTTCGAGCCTATCTATGACTACATCTATATCATGCTTCTTAGTTTTATCTAAGGCTATTTCATCTTCAAGCCAGAGGATCGCATCATCTACTCTAACTCTTAAGAAACCTTCCTTTCTGAGCTCTATAAATAGGTTTTTGAACTCTCCCTTTCTTCCTCTAACTATTGGGGACAAAATTTGAATTTTTGTTTTTCCAGGTATAGAGAGAATCTTTTCCACCATTTGGTCTATGGTTTGCTTCTCTATTTTTCTGCCACATTTAGGACAATGAGGAACCCCTATTCTCGCGAATAGAAGTCTAAGATAATCGTATATTTCTGTTATGGTTCCGACGGTAGACCTTGGGTTTTTGGGTATGCCCCTTTGGTCTATAGATATTGCGGGAGAAAGCCCTTCTATAGAGTCAACATCTGGCTTCTCCATCCTACCTAAAAACTGTCGAGCGTATGCCGAAAGCGATTCCACATATCTTCTCTGACCTTCAGCGTAAATTGTATCGAATGCCAAGGAGGACTTGCCTGAGCCTGAGACTCCTGTTATAACCACTAACTTGTTCTTTGGTATTTCCAAATCTATATTCTTTAAGTTATGTTCTCTTGCTCCTCTTATTATGATTCTGTCGTGTACCATTGCTTTTTATCTTTTATGAGTTAGGTAGTAAGTTAATCCTATTAAGAATATACCTCCAGCAAATAGGAAGAGAGACACTGCTGATGTGTAATCTATAGTGACAGCTTGCTTCAAAAAGGTAATGCTAAGCATTATAAGTATATATCCCAAAAGGAGACTTTTTAGATCGTCTACACTTCTTATTCTAAGCCAAAAGGGACAACTCATAATTACCATGTCCTTTTCTGAATCTGTGAATGTTTTTTGGATAAATAAATCATAGGTTCCATATGAGAATATCAAAAGTAAACTTCCGCAAAGGAAGAGATCTATCGCTATCAGGAGGTCAGCCGTTAATATTTTAGGAGAGGGCATCTCCTTTGAGTTCCAGGTTAAAGAGATGATGTCAATGACATATAGAGCTCCAATTATATAAACGAAGACCGCTCCTATAATGCTAAAGATCACTGATACGAGAGTTATTAGTCTTGCGCCTAGAAACGCCTGCCATATTAGATTTCTCAGCCTTTCCTTCAATAACTTTTCCTCCCTTTAGTGTTGATATAATATCTCTTATTTCAGCGGCCTTTTCGAAGTCCAGGCGCTCTACCGCACGCCACATCTCTTTTTCCAGAGAAGCAATGAGAGCTTCTCTCTCCTCAATAGGTATATCGTATGGTGCGATCTCTTCTGCGACCTTTTCATAAACTTCTTCCTTTTTAGATCTCTTGCTAACTTCTGGTAGATAATCCCTTACCTCTTTAACGATGGTTTTTGGAACTATGCCATGTTTCAAGTTGAACTCTATCTGGATTTTCCTTCTTCTTTCCGTTTCTGCAACTGCTTTCTTTAGTGAATCAGTAATCTCGTCAGCATATAATATAACCTTTCCTCTCACGTTACGAGCTGCTCTTCCTATCATTTGTATAAGAGACCTTTCGCTTCTCAGGAAACCCTGCCTATCAGCATCGAGAATAGCAACAAGAGAAACTTCTGGAAGATCCAACCCCTCTCTCAAAAGGTTGACTCCAACGAGGACGTCAAATTCCCCTAATCTTAAGCCTTTTAATATATCTGCCCTCTCTATAGTGTCTATCTCTGAGTGCAAATACTTTACACGGATACCTATATCTGCGAGGAAGGCCGCCAAGTCTTCTGCCATCTTTTTAGTAAGAGTATTTACAAGTACCCTCTCTCCCCTGCTGACAGTATTGGAGATTTCCTTAAGAAGATCATCAACTTGAGTTTTAGCTGGTCTTATTTCAACTTCAGGGTCAACGATTCCAGTAGGTCTAACCAACTGTTCAACAACCTGAGAACTGACATCGAGCTCATAGTCGCCTGGTGTAGCTGAGACGAAGATGACTCTTTTCATGTAGTTTTCAAACTCCTCCCATTTTAAGGGTCTATTGTCAAGTGCTGATGGAAGCCTGAATCCATACTCAACCAATGTCTCCTTTCTTGATCTATCACCGTTATACATTCCACGAATTTGGGGGACGGTCATATGGGATTCGTCTATGAACATCAAAAAATCTTCCGGGAAGAAGTCGAGAAGAGTACCTGGTGGTTCTCCTGGTTCTCTTCCGCTTAGGTACCTTGAGTAGTTTTCTATTCCAGGACAATAACCTACCTCTTTAAGTAGTTCTAAATCATACCTTGTTCTTAATTCAAGCCTTTCCGCCTCAAGATACTTTCCCTTCTCTTTAAACCATTTTACTCTCTCCTCAAGCTCCATTTCTATTAGCTTAATTGCTTTGTTGATTATATCTTCAGAAGTCACAAAGTGCTTGGCTGGATATAAGCATACCTTTTCTTTCTCTTGGGTGGTCTTACCGCTTATCAGGTGGAACTCCGAAATCCTATCTATCTCATCCCCGAATAGTTCTATTCTCAGGCCTAACTCTTCATAAGGTGGATATATCTCTATAACGTCTCCCCTGACACGAAACTTACCTCGCTCAAGCATAAGATCATTTCTCTCATAATATAGCTCTATGAGCTTTTCTATCAGCTTTCTCCGTCCGATTTGCATTCCTCTCTCGAGACAGAGGATAACCCTTTCATATTCTCTTCTTGAGCCTATGCCATATATGCAAGATACAGTAGCTACAACTATAACATCGTCTCTCTCTAAAAGTGCTTTAGTTGTTGAAAGTCTAAGCTTTTCTATCTCTTCGTTTATCGAAGCATCTTTTTCTATGTATGTGTCAGTTTCTGGGACATAGGCCTCTGGTTGGTAGTAATCATAATAACTTACGAAGTATCTTACGGCGTTATAGGGAAAGAACTCTCTAAACTCGCTATAAAGTTGGGCTGCAAGAGTTTTATTGTGAGCTATTACTAAAGTTGGAAGGCCAACCCTTTCTATAACGTTGGCCATTGTAAAGGTTTTTCCAGAGCCAGTAACTCCTAAAAGCGTTTGAAACCTATATCCCTTTTTTATTCCTTCGACCAACTTTTCTATAGCTTGGGGTTGATCTCCTTGAGGTGGGTAAGGAGATATCAACCTAAACTTGGCCATTTCCTCTTTACCTATTTGTATAGAGATAGAAGTCTCTTTATTGACCTATCGTAAGTTTTTTCAATCTCTGGAGGGAAAAAGCATGCTGGGAGTTCTTTATTTCTTAAATGATATCTCAAACACTCACAACATATTCCTTTCTTAGAGCAAGGCTCATATGTGCACGGACAACTTTGTAAGTTTACACTTTTATTTACGCATTCTGTCATCTTAACACCCCCATTTAAAGCCAACCTGAGGAGTTTAATTAGCCACTAGAGAGCCTTTTCTTTCTCTCATGGATCTTTTTAATGAACTTTTCATGATCTACTACCCATCTTTCGATGGTTCCCTCTCCAACCTTCTCAAGCTCATCATAGGCGCTTACCTTGAAAACTAGCCTGTATCCATCTATCTCCTCGAGCACAGCTTCTGCTGTAACGCTCATCCCAAGGGGAGTGGCAGCGAGATGCTTTACATCAACTGAGGTACATACTGTGGTAAAACCTGATGGTAAGAAATCCTTAACAGCGTTGAAGGCAGCAAGATTCATAAGGTTTATTAAAACGGGGGTCCCAAGCGATTCCACCGTAGGTTGGATGAACTCTGTGGCGAGATGCTTTTTATCTACCACTATTTGAGCCGTGCCTTTCATCCCCTTCTTAAGATTAGCAACAGGGTTTATCATCATTACCCCCCCTTTTTTGGGTTATGCAGGCTTTGGGAAGATATTTGGGTGTTTTAACAGTTCCTTTTCGATGGTCGTTTCCTTCTTTTCCCCTAGTGGAGAAACTTCCTTTGTTTCACCCCAGTTAGCACCCTCGATTATCTTGTCTATTTCGTCTCCTTCTAAAACTTCTCGCTCAAGCAAGGTCTTGGCTAATCTTTCCAATTTGTCCATGTTTTCGACTATTATCTTCTCAGCGATGGAGTAACACTTATCTATTAACTGTCTTATCTCTTGATCTATCGCATAAGCGACTTCTTCACTATAGTTTCTATCTTCAACGATATCTTTACCTAGGAAGATTTGACGATGCTTCTTGCCTAAAGTTAAGGGCCCTAGTCTCTCACTCATTCCATATTCGCATATCATCTCTCTAGCTATAGCAGTGGCTCTTTCTAGGTCGTTTTGGGCTCCTGTTGTGACGTCACCGAAAACGATTTTCTCAGCGACTCTTCCGCCCAAGAGCACAGCTATTCTATTTAATAGCTCTGTTTTGGTGGTCAAGTATCTATCTTCTGTTGGAAGCTGGAGCGTGTAACCAAGCGCTGCATGCCCCCTTGGTATTATTGATATTCTGTGAACGGGATCCACGCCCGGAAGCATCTTGGCAACAAGAGCATGACCAGCTTCATGATAGGCTATAATCCTTTTTTCCTTTTCGCTTATAAGCCTTGACTTGCGTTCTGGTCCCGCTAAAACTCTATCTATGGCTTCTTCGAATTCCTCCATGGTTATCTTATCTTTGTTTCTTCTTGCTGCAAGAAGAGCTGCCTCATTGACCAAGTTGGCTAAATCTGCTCCTACGAAGCCAGGTGTTCTCCTTGCTATGACTTTAAGGTCTACATCGGGAGCGATAGGTTTATCCCTGGCGTGAACCTTAAGGATCTCTTCTCTCCCTTTGAGGTCTGGTTTGTCAACGACGATGTGCCTATCAAACCTGCCAGGGCGAAGCAAAGCGGGGTCAAGGATATCTGGTCTATTTGTAGCAGCTATAAGTATTATTCCTTGGTTAATATCGAAACCGTCCATTTCGACCAGTAGCTGATTTAGGGTTTGCTCCCTCTCGTCGTGTCCCCCTCCTAAGCCTGCGCCGCGATGTCTTCCCACGGCATCTATTTCATCTATGAAGATGATGCAGGGAGCATGTCTTCTAGCTTGATCGAATAGGTCCCTTACCCTTGCAGCACCTACCCCTACAAACATTTCCACGAAGTCGGAGCCGCTTACGGAAAAGAAGGGGACCTCTGCTTCTCCTGCGACTGCCCTAGCTAGAAGAGTTTTACCAGTTCCCGGTGGTCCTAAAAGAAGAATGCCTTTAGGAACTCTCGCGCCCATTCTTTGGTATTTTTTAGGATTCTTGAGATAGTCTATAACTTCTCTGAGTTCCTCTTTAGCCTCATCTATGCCTGCTACATCCCTGAAGGTCACGCGTGGTCTGTTATCTAAAAACAGTTTGGCTCTACTTTTCCCAAAGGACATAACTTTTCCACCGCCACCCTGCATGTGATAGAGGATAAATATCCACGCTCCTATTAGAAGCAGTGTGGGAAATAGTGAAGAGAAGAATTGGGCCCACCAAGGTGTTTTAACAGGAGGTTCCACATCCACTTTTATGCCCTTTTTCGCAAGCATCTGGGGAAGCGAAGGATCGTTTACTATATTAACGGTAAAAACAGTTCCATCTTTCATTACGCCTTTAACTAAATTCTCCTCAATGATTACTTCCTTTACTAACCCGCTTTCAACGGCGTTTAGAAAGCTGCTAAAGCTAAGTCTCTGGGATACCTTTATACCCTCTTGAGGTGAAAAGAAGGTATTAACCATAGAGATTACTAGTACTATGAATATTAAATATAAACCTAAGTTTTTTAGGAGTCTATTCATCGTTTATCCCTTTATACACCTCCTATGAAAATTATATCACACTACCAACTTGGGTTTCTTCAATCTTTAGAATGTATATGTCCGGCAAGTTTCTATACTTTCCTGCAAAATCTAACCCATATCCCACCACAAATTCAGGGGGGATATCAAATCCAAGATACTTAATTGGAATGTTTACCTTACGCCTTGTAGGCTTGTTAAGCAAAGTGCAAACTTCCAAGCTTGCTGGTCCTCGTGAGTAAAGGATCCTAAGCAAATAGTGGAGGGTTAGTCCCGAATCTATGATGTCTTCAACTATTAAAACATGTCTATTTCTTATATCCATGTCAAGGTCTTTGTCTATCTTGACGATTCCGCTTGTTTCAGTTGAATCTCCGTAACTTGAAACTGCCATGAAGTCTATGTAGACACTAAAAGGGATGCTTCTTAGTAAATCTGCCATAAATATAAATGCCCCCTTCAAGACGCCTATGAATATGGGATCCTTTTCATAATAATCCCTGCTTATGGCTTCTGCAAGCTCTTTTACCCTCCTTTGGATTTCGGCATTCGGTATTAATATCTCTCCTAGTGATGCTTTCATTCCACTCACTCCCTAACGTAAATTAGATGTAATATCCTTTCGCTTTTTTGATCTACTTTAGCTTTTTCAGATAGCTTCACCCCTGCAATCCATATGATGTCTCCGTTGCTGTCTACTACTATAGGGATGTTATCTTTTTCCTCTTGGGGTATATGAGCTTCCGCCAAAAGCTTTTTTAGCTTCTTCATTCCTTTCATGCCTATAGGTTGGATTCTATCACCTTCTCTTCGATTTCTAACGAAAAGGGGGAACTTAACCTTATCTGCATCGATGAAAGCCTCGTTTTCGCTTGTTGGTTTCTTAAATTGCGAAACGTAATTTGCTTTAATTATACCACTTGGGATTTCAGTATCGCCTGGAACCTGAAGCTCAAAGAGCCACATATTCTTAAAGCTTTTCTTTTGCTCCTTTAGTTTGATACAAATTTTATTACCGTCATCCCTAATCTCTATTTCTTTAGGAAGGATATAAACTCCTATCCCGTTTTTCCAGATTTTTTCAAGATCCTCTTTAGAGAAACCAAATAGATTTCCACGAAGCTTTTCGATTGCTTTTCTGATCGTCTCAAGGAAAAGGAAGCGATTCTTTCTTAGTGTGCTAGACTTAAAACAATAACCTTTTCTCTCAATTACGGCTTCTTTCTCGAAGCTTTCCTCAATGAGGGCGTCTATAAACTCCCTCTCAAGCCACATGAGTTCTGAAAGCCTAAGTAAAGCTTCTTTAAAATGGGGATTATACTCCCTTAACGTGGGAATTAAAAGATGCCTTATCCTATTTCTAAAGTAGCGTAGATCATAATTCGTTAGGTCTGTTCTGTAGGATAATCCCTTTTCTGAAGCGTACTTTTCTATTTCTGAACGCCAAACCTTTAGCAAAGGTCTAACGTAAGGAGGAGATTTAGGTCGCATTCCACACAGTCCTGCTGGTCCGGTTCCCCTTAGTAGCCTCATTAGTATTGTTTCTACTTGATCGTCAGCGTTATGAGCGAGAGCTATCTTGTCAGCTTTCAGGCTTTCCAAGCAACGCCTGAAGAAATCATATCTGACTCTTCTGGCTGATTCCTCTGGGGATTCTCCTTTTCTTTCGGCTTTGGCATCTTTTCTTCCGATGGTAAAGTTAAGGCCATATTTTAAAGCCAAATCTTGAACAAAAAGAGAATCCTCATAGGAATCGATGCCTCTTATTTTATGATCCAAGTGGATGACGTGTAGATTAAGTTTATAAAGTGGGGATAGCTCGACAAGAACGTGGAGTAAAGTTACCGAATCCACTCCTCCAGAAACAGCAACAAGAACCCTCTCTCCTTTTTCAAAAAGGTTGTACTCTTCAATAAGCCCTTTTACCTTCTCTAAGATCATAAAAAAATAAATTGGTGGCGGTGCAGGGGCTCGAACCCTGGACCTTACGGGTATGAGCCGTATGCTCTCGCCAGCTGAGCTACACCGCCACGCGTTGTAAAATAACCTAAAGATAAATAGAAATGGTTGCGGGGGCGGGATTCGAACCCGCGACCTTCGGGTTATGAGCCCGACGAGCTACCTGCTGCTCCACCCCGCGATCCCGCTTATATTATAGTGATCTTCCAGATAAAAGTCAAGCAACATACATAATCTAACCTCAAGTTTTTTAATACCTATCAAACATTTTAACCATATCTTTAGCGTGACTTACTATTTGACTTATGTAAGTCACACACCATGTCTTGAAAGTGTCTTTATACTATGATAGCAGTTTTCTGATAATTATCATATTTCTATTCCTAAGGCTCTTCTAGCTATGGCTCCTATCAAGAAAGAAACTCCCGCAACTGAAAAACTTAGTATTGTCATTTCAAAGAAGAACTTCTTAAAGGGTTCTTCCTTTATGACAGAGATGAATGAAGCAAAAATGGCTATTATAATTAAGGCGCTTAGCAAGGATAGGGATAAAGCGATGAAGACCCTATTGACCAGAAAGAAAGGAAGGACAAGAAAAGTCACAGCTGTAATATAAGCGAAGCCTGTATAAAGTGCCGCACTCAATGGACTTTTCCCTTTTTCTAGCTCGCTTTTTTGGGAGAGATATTCTGATACAGACATAGATAGAGTCGCAGCTATACCTGTTATTATTCCTGCGATTCCTACAAGCCTTGAGTTTTGAAAAGCGAAGGTTAAACCTGCTATCGTTCCTGTAAGCTCTACGATGGCATCGCTGACTCCTAGGATCATCGAGCTTATATACTGTAGCCTCTTTTCGTCTATCATTTCCATAAGCTCTTTTTCGTGCTTTTCTTCGTCTTCTAGAATCTCCTTAGCCTCTGGTATATACATTAACATCTCTCTATAACTTTCCTCGGCCTTTTCTTCTCCCCTTTCCAAAAGTTTTAGTATAAAGGTCAGCCCAAATATTCTCCAGAGTATAAAATATTTTACTATATTCCAGATTGAAGGGGAGGTTTCCTGTTGGGTAATTTCCTTCCACTTTTCGTAATGTTTTCTTTCATCTTTAGATATCATCTCGAGGGTATCCTTGTTTTTCCCCTTCAGCTTTTTGGCTACCTTTTCATAAAATATACTCTCCGTTAATTCGTTTTTTTGAAATTCCAAGATAGCTTTCCTTAGCTTTTCAGAAAGCACCTTAATTCCTCCCTTTTAAAAGTTTCTGTGTATATTATAGCATTTAAAAGATAAGAATGACCTTGCAGACTCTGTCTCTTTCTCTTTCAATAAGGTTAAGGGCATCAACAATTTTTTCGAAGGGAAATATGTGGCTTATAAGTTTACTAGCCTTAATCTTACCCTTTTCAAAGAGCTTTATAATTTCTGGAAACTTATTAGCTTGGAGTCTTGAACCGGATATGGTGAGTTCCTTAAGCGTTAGGGGGGCCTGAGGTATTGAAGATGGGTTTCTATCGAAGCCCAGCAAGACAACTCTTCCAGCGGAAGAGGCAAGTTTTATTGCCTGCTCAAAAGTCTCAGGTAACCCAACTGCATCTATAACTACATTTGCCCCCTTTGGGAAGTAACTAAAAACTTCCTTTTCGGTATCAGATAGCTTAGCGTTTATCGTGAAATGAGCCCCAATTTCTCGGGCTAAGTTTAGTCGATTTTCACAGATATCTGATATACCACACCTGACGTTAAAGAGGAGTAGGTATTGAAGTATACATAATCCTATTGGGCCAGCTCCAATTATAAATACATTATCCCTCTCCTGAACTAATCCGCGTTCTCTAACCTGAGCAGCAATGGTAAAGGGTTCTATAAGAGCTGCTTCTTCCCATGGAATTTGATCCCCAAAGGGATAGGCGTTCTTTTCTGAGACTACAATGTATTCTTGGAACCCCCCATCTCTGTGAACCCCTAAAACCTCAAGCTTTTCGCATACGTTGTGTCTACCCTTGCGACATGGATAACATTCTCCACAGTATAAGATTGGTTCAACGGCGACCCTATCCCCTATATTTAGCTTTTTTACGCCTTTCCCTTTATCCACAACTTCCCCTACGAATTCGTGTCCTATAACTCTGGGATAAGTTGCAACTGGTGACTTTCCATGATATATATGCAGATCAGAACCGCATATTCCAGCGGCTTTTACCTTAATCAATATATCGTCTTCGTTTCTAATTTCCGGTATATCCCTCTCCTCTATGTATATAATGCCTGGTTTGGGTATCACGGCTGCTTTCATAGCCCGATCACCTTCCAAGAAATATGTTTGGTAGGGTTAAACTTATGGCCGGGAAGTAGCTGACCAACATCAGGACAGCTATAAGAACCATAAGAAATGGAAATATGGTTTTAACCAGTTCCCCAAGAGATATTTTAGCTATACTTGCTGCCACGAATAGGCAAACACCGAAGGGAGGGGTGCAGAGCCCTATCACAAGGTTTAAAACCACCATCACCGAAAAGTGAATGGGATCCATGCCGACCTTCATCGCTACGGGCATTAAAACTGGTACAAAAATTACCAATGCAGCTATGGTTTCCATAAAGCATCCAACGAAGAGTAAAACTAAGTTAATAAGTAAGATTACTATTATGGGGTTTGTTGAAATGTTCAATATCCATTGTGCGACAAGCTGAGGGATCTTTTCAGTTGTTATAATCCAGGCGAAAAGGCGGGCGAAACCAACAAGAAGCATTATTGATGTTGTCATTCTTATGGATTCTATGGCAATCCTTGGTATATCCCTAAACTTAAGCTCTCTGTGTATAAGAGTTCCTACAATTATTGCGTATATTACTGCGATTACCGAGGCCTCCGTTGGTGTGAAAACCCCTCCGAGAATTCCCCCAAGAATTATAGCTATCATCCCTATAGCCCAAAAGGCTTCGTAAAGGGCCTTAAACGCTCTTTTAAGGGAGAAGTTCTCTTCCTTGGGGTAGTTTCTCTTAGCCGAGATGTAGTAAGTGATCCCCATTAAAGCAAATCCTAGCATAATTCCTGGGATGGCTCCAGCTAAGAAGAGGCGAGTAATAGAAAGACCCGTAAGAGTTCCCACTATAATCATGGGAACGCTTGGTGGAATTATAGGGCCTACTGTAGAAGATGAAGCGGTAACTGCAGCTGAGAAGTCAGCGTCATATCCTTCCTCCTTCATAGCTGGTATTAGGATAGCACCTATGCTTGCTGTATCAGCGAGCGCTGTTCCAGAGATTCCAGCAAAGATCATTGAAGCTGCGACGTTAGCCAAAGCTAATCCGCCACGTATGAATCCAACAAGGGCATTCGATAGATTTATGATCCTTCGAGTTATACCAGCGGTGTTCATTAAATTACCAGCCAGAACGAAAGCAGGGATACATAGTAGGACGAATGAATCAATCCCTGAATACATTTTCTGGGGAATGATGTTCAAGGGGATGCCTTTTATCACAATATAGATTAGTGATGATACGCCCAAGGAAAAAGCAACGGGAAAGCCTATTATGAGGAGAAGAACAAAGGAAAGAAACAAAATCAGTGCCATCATCTATATTTCACTCCTTTTTCCAATCGCTTTGAAGAAGTTTAAAGTGCTATATAAAGTTATAAAAAACGATGTTATTGGCATACTTGAGAAAGCAAAGACCATTGGAATACCCATTGTAGGGGAAAACTGTATCAATCCAAGCTTAGCAAATTGAAGGCTATATAGAAAGATTAAGAAGCTTAATATCATAATCATGCCATCAAATATAATATTCAGCTTTTTCTGTGTTTTTAAGGACAGCCTGTTAAAAAGAAAATCAACAGTTGCAAACTCCCTTCTTTTAAAAGAACAGGGGGCTCCTAGAGCTACTGTGTATATGAAGAAAAATCTTGATGCTTCCTCAGCCCACGAGAGTACAATGAAGGGCAATAGGAATCTTGTGATAACGCTAAGGGTCACAACTACTATTAATATCGTGAAGGATATAAACATCCCCCATTCTAATATGCATTCCAAAGGGTCTTTCTCTTTCAGTAGCAGCATCATCATCACCCTATAATAATGGAGGTCCCGGTGAGTAGTTGGCCGAGACCTCCGATTTTTAAAGTTTTTAATATATTATTTAACCTCTTGGATTCTTCTGTAAAGATCCGCTTGTTCAGGTTTTAAAACTTTTTCAACAGCTTGGGACATTATTTTCTGGAAAGCTGGTTTATCTACGTTGGAGTTGATGGTCATACCTTTTTCGATCAGCTTTTGTTTGATAGGAGGTATTTCTTGATAGAATAAGGAATCTGCGTACTTTTGGGCTTCCTGAGCAGCCTCTAAGACAGCTTTTTGTTGTTCTTTAGGAAGAGATTCAAACTGCTTTTTTCCAAGCACTGTCCAGACCCAACCTATAACGTGTTCCGTTTCGTTTACATACTTTTGTACCTCATAGAAGCTTGCACTGTAAATCAGATCATAGGGGTTTTCCTGAGCATCAATAACCCCTTGTTGAAGCGCTGTGAAGACTTCACTAAATGCCATTACTACAGGTATCGCTCCCACAGCTTTCCACGCTTCAACGAAGAGGGGGACGTTTGGTAAGCGCAATCTTAAACCTTTCACATCCTCGGGCTTGTAAACTGGCTTATTTGAAGTGAGGTTTCTTGGAGCTCTGATATGATAGATAATGGGGATAACGCCTATCTTTTCAGTAATCTCTTTGGCTATCTCTTGACCAATTTCTCCTGTAAGGGCTTTAACCATATGATCTATGCTTCTGAAAGCATATGGTACGGCAATTAGTGCAGCTTTCGGAGCCCAGTTTTGCATAGACTCTCCAGATATAGTCAGTTCTGCTGTTCCAGCTTGAATCATGTTCAAGTTTTCTATCTCTTTTCCAAGCTGTTCATTGGGGTAGATAGCAATTTCAATTTCTCCGTTGGTCTTCTGTTTAACAAGTTCAGCGAACTTCAAAGCCGTGCGATGCCAAATGTGTTGTTCATTGGCTAGATGTCCAAACTTCCAAACTACCTTTGCGTCAACAGGGATGGAGAGGAAAACCAAGGCGATAATAACACCCCATATCACACTCCTTTTTCCCATACTCCTTCCCTCCTTTTAATGAGTTTTTCAGCTAGGTTTAGAATAACAAAATCCCCTTTCAGCCTCAATCTTTATTTTTCTTAATGAGAAACAGAAACTCTTCAAGAATTCCCACTTATTTTGCTTTTGTGTGTAAAATCTCTTTTTCTCTATGGCTGAATACATTTTCTTTTTTTGAAAACTAACCTTTATGTCAGCTTGTTCCTCTACTCCTTTTGTTATGCCCTTGACATTGTATTTAAGTTATGATAAATTATAAGCGTTAGTTATTTTAATTTATCTAAATAAATCGATAGAGAGCAGAATGGATTTGATTAAACCCAAAGGATGTAAAGATTATTTACCAAGTGAGGCGAAAGCACTAAGGGAGATAGAGAGAAGATTGTCTTCTCTGTTTGAAAGTTGGGGGTATGAAGAGGTTATTCCTCCCAGCTTTGAATATTATGAGTTTTTGACGGAAGGTCTTGGTAAAGATTATAAGAAGAAGGTTTATAAGCTTGTGGATAGAGAAGGTGAGATACTATCCTTAAGGCCTGAGCTTACTAAGCCTACGGCGCGAATAGCTTTAACGCATCTTGCAGAAGAGCCCTTTCCTCTGAGGCTTTACTATAGGGGTATGGTTTTCTCGCGTGAGGACCCCGTGGAGTTCCCTCAGATAGGTCTTGAGATATTTGGAGATCCTACCATATGTGCGGATATAGAAGTCTTAAGCTTAGCGATAGAGTCCATGAAGAATTTGGGGATTAAAGAACCTATTGTGGATTTAAACCATGTGAAATTGGTAGACGGTATATTAGGATCTATCGAAGAAAGTTACAGGACTCTGATCAAAGGCGCTTTAGCTTCTAGGAATTTCGTTCTTTATAGGGAAATAATAGCTTTTGCTGATCTTCCAGAGAAACAAAAAAGGTTTTTATCAAAGCTGCCCTTACTCCGGGTTAAGAAAAATATGCTCAAGGACATTAAGATTCCTTTTGATTCTCCACTTATAGGAGAAGCCTTGGAAGAAATCCTGAGTATCTTAGAAAGTATAGACTTCGAGTTTATTACGGTTGATCTAGGAATGGTAAGGACGTTTGAGTATTATAATGGAATAATATTTGAGCTTAGTAATCCTAAAGAAGGAAAGGTTTTCGGAGGGGGAGGAAGATACGATAAGCTTTTTGATGTTCCGGCTGTGGGTTTTGCTCTCTCTTTAAAGAGCTTACCTTCCCTCCACAATAATAAAAGCCTCGATGTCATAATAAAGATTTTAGATATTAACAGGGATCTCAAGGCTGCCATGAGGCTATCTAAAGGACTTAGAGAAAAAGGGTTTAGGGTGATGGTTATTCCTCCTCATGCGAATGAAGATCTGTTTATAAATAGGAAAAAACCGAAGGTTTTCTTGAAGCTGGAGGGGAAAGAGATTGATGAAAGAGAGCTTATCGATCGCATTACCAACGGGAAGGCTATTCAAGGAAATAGTTAACTTGCTTAACAGGAAAGGGATTATAGAGGAATCAGCGGAGGAGCTATCGAGGAGTAGAAAACTGATAATAGAAAAAAACGGCTTTAAGATTATCTTGGCGAAGCCCTTTGATATTCCCGTATACGTTTCAAGAAGGGCGGCGGACTTGGGAATAGTTGGTAACGATGTTATTTGGGAGAGAAACGAAGAGGTGTATGAGATAGCTGACTTAGGAGTGGGAAGGTGTGAATTGGTGATAGCTTCTCCAAGAAGCAAGGGACTATCCTTTAAGAAAGAGATTCTTTGGGGGAAAAAACTTGGAACCAAGTATCCTAAGATAGCAGAAGACTTCTTGAGCTATCAGGGGATTCAAATGGATATAGTGAAGCTTTACGGTTCGGTTGAGATTGCGCCTCTCATAGGTTTGGTTGATGTTATACTCGACCTTAAAGAAACTGGAAGGACCTTAAAGGAAAACGATATGGTTGTGATAAAGGATGTTGCTCAAGTAAGCGCAAGGCTTATCGTCAATCCCGTCTGCTACAAGAACAGGACGGATGAGGTTTTAAAGATGGCCTCTATTTTAGAGGGGGGTGAAGAGGGGTGAAAATCGTTAGGGGTTTCCATGAAGCTAAATCGTTATTGGATGCGATGCTTTCAGAAAGGGTTCGTGTGAGTGAGGAAATAGAAACGCGAGTGAAGGAGATCCTTCAAAGAGTTAAATCTTTCGGGGATAGAGCGATAGTAGATGATATTAAAAGATTTCACGGAGTGGATTTGGAAAAAGTGGGAATAAAGGTGAGTCAAGAAGAAATTGATGGTTCCGTTAGTTTCGTAAGTTCGGAGATTAAGGATGCTATTAGAAGAGCTATAGATAGGATTTGGAGGTTTCATGAGAAGCAAAAAGCGCCATCTTGGATTATGGAGGAGGAGAATGGGAACATATCTGGTCAAAGAGTTATCCCATTAGAGAAGGTTGGTATTTACGTTCCCGGGGGAAGAGCGCCTTATCCTTCATCCTTACTTATGGCGGCAATTCCCGCAAAGATAGCCGGTGTTGAGAGAATAATCGTATGTACCCCTCCGTCGTCTGATGGTAGGGTTAATACTGTTATATTGTTTGCAGCAAGAGAGCTAGGAATAAGGGAGATTTACAGGGTGGGAGGAGCAACGGCTATAGCATCGATGGCATTAGGAACTGAGACGATCCCTAAGGTTGATAAGATAGTGGGACCTGGGAACGTTTATGTTACCGTGGCTAAAAAGCTTCTTGTGGGGGAAGTTGGAATAGATTCCCTAGCGGGACCAAGCGAGATTTGTGTTTTAGCTGATGAAACTGCCAATCCCTCTTGGGTAGCAGCAGATCTTATATCTCAAGCTGAACATGACCCATTATCTTCAGCGATACTGATTACGGATTCTAATAACCTTGCGGAAAGGGTTCATTCTATTATATATCATCTTGCTCAAGATCTTCCTCGCAATGAGATAATAAGGGAGTCCTTGCAAAATTATGGTGCTATAGTGATAGTCAACGATCTTGAAGATGGGGTTAGGCTTGTGAACTTCATCGCTCCGGAGCATTTAGAGATCCAAACGAGGAATCCTTTTTCAGTCCTTCCGAAGATTAAAAACGCTGGAACTGTCTTTTTAGGTGATTATTCGTCGGAGGTTATAGGTGACTATGTGGGAGGTCCTAATCACATTTTACCTACTTCTGGAACAGCGAGATTCTTTTCAACGCTTGGGGTGAAAGATTTTATCAAAGTCGTTAACTTCCTAGCTTTATCGGAAGAGGGTTTCAAGGAGCTTTCAGATATCACGATAACTTTCGCTGAAGCAGAAGAACTTCATGGTCACGCTTTATCGGTAAGGGTAAGGAGAGAAACTTTATTTAAAGAGGTAAAACCAAAATGGATGGGACACTAAAAGCTAACTTAAATGAGAATCCTTTTAATCCTATAAGCGAACTCAAGGATGAATTTTTAAGGGTTTTAGAAAGCATAGAGATAAACAGATACCCGGACCAAAGCTATAGAGATCTGAAATCAGCTATAGGCAAGAAGTTTGGCTTAAGTTATGAAAACATAGCTGTAGGAAATGGGTCTGATGAACTGATACTTTATATATTACTTGCCTTTCGTAGTAAAGGTTTACCTGTGGTAATCCCCTACCCTACCTTTGGTATGTATGAGAAAACTGCCTTCCTTTTGGGCATGAGGGTGGAGAAGGTCTATCTTGATGAGAATTGGGATCTCCCTATTGAGAGTTTGATGAAGCTTGTCTCAAAGGGAGCCATATTGTTTTTAGGATATCCCAATAATCCAACTGCTAACTGTTGGCCCAAAGAAGAGCTTAGGAGTATCATCGAGATAAATCCTGGTATAACAGTTGTAGATGAAGCTTATCACGAGTTTTCTGGCAAGACTATGCTCGACCTTATTTTTGAAAGGGACAATTTGATTATACTCAGGACTTTCTCTAAAGCTTTCGGTATGGCTGGAGCAAGAGTTGGATATGCCATATCTCATAAACGGATTATAGAGAGGATAGATGAAGTGAGGCTCCCCTTTAATCTGAACCTTTTTTCAGAAAAAATGGCACTTCTAATGCTTGAAAAGGACTTTTGGGTTAAAGAAAAAGTTGCTCATATAGTTGAAAACAGAGATTGGCTTATCGAGAATCTTAAGGGTTTAGATTTCCTTAAAGTTTACCCCTCTGAAACTAACTTCATATTATGTAAGGTTTTAGATGAAAGGCTTGACCTTTTGACCTTTTTCAAGGAGAGGAATATAGAGATAAGGAAACCTGACATTGATGGTAACTATATAAGGATAAGTGTGGGAAAAAGGGAGGAGGTGGAAAGGATCTGGTCGTTATTGAAAGATCTACAAGAGAAACTGTGGTTAAAGTGAAGCTTGATATAAATGGGAAAGGAGAAGCCTTGATAGATTCCCCTATTGGTTTCCTAAATCATATGTTGAGTCTGTTTGCCTTTCATGGAAAGTTTGATTTAGAGATTCATGCTTCTGGAGATATAGATGTGGATTATCATCATTTGGTTGAGGATGTGGGAATAACTTTAGGAGAAGCTTTCAGAAGAGCCCTTGGTAAGAGAGATAATATTAAGCGATTCGGTTTCTTCCTTATGCCGATGGATGATGCTCTTATTGAAGTGGCATTAGATCTGGTTGAGAGGGCGTTTTTCTTCTTTGATGTTGATTTTGATAAGGAAAAGATAGGAACTTTCGACGTGGAGCTTATAAGAGAGTTTTGGAGAAGCTTCAGTTATAACGCCTTTTTAACCCTTCATATATCTAAAAGAAGGGGTGAAAATGCTCACCATATATCTGAAGCTATATTCAAAGGCGTAGCTAAGGCTTTAAGGATGGCCTTAGAGGAAGACAAGGGAATTCCTTCGACAAAGGGGATGATGTGAGCTTGATAGGGGTTATAGATTATGGTGCTGGGAACTTAAGGAGCTTAGTAAATGCTATAAGGTCGTTAAATAGAGAGATCAGGGTTATGGAAAGAGCGGAAACAAAGGGCATTTCCGTTTTAATTTTGCCGGGAGTTGGCGCCTTTGGAAGTGCCATGGAAAAGTTGAGAAATTACGGATGGATAGAGGAGATTTATAAATGGTTGGAAGCTGAGAAACCTTTGATTGGTATATGCCTTGGCATGCAACTTTTGTTTGAGTATAGTGAAGAGGAGGGCGTCTTTGAAGGACTCGGTGTCTTTAAGGGGTGGGTTAGAAAGCTTCCTAAAGGGAACTTGCCTATACCACATATGGGGTGGAACGAGGTCATTCTTAAGAGGAACAGTAGTCTATTAGAGGGCTTTCCATTTCCTAAGTATTTTTACTTTGCTCACTCCTATTGTCCTTTTCCCGAGGATGAGGGTGTGGTGATTGGTGAAACCCTATATGGCATAAGTTTTCCATCTATAATTGGTAGAGGAAAAAATATTATCGGATTTCAGTTTCACCCTGAGAAGTCAGGAGAATGGGGGCTAAGGCTTCTGGAGTTTGTTTTAGAGAGAGTTGAGGGAAGGTGCTAATCATACCTGCGATAGATTTAAAGGAAGGAAGATGTGTGAGACTTTATAAGGGGCAGTTTGATAAGGAACTTTTTGAGAGAGATGCTATAGAGATGGCCATGTTATTTAAGAATGCTGGGGCTAAGAGATTGCACATTGTAGACTTAGATGGGGCTAAGACTGGAGAGCCCAAGAATATAGAGACGGTTTTGAAGATTAAGGAGAAAACGAACCTAGAGTTAGAGTTTGGGGGAGGGATAAGGAGCCTATCTTTGTTGGAAAAGATCCTATCTCTCGGTATAGACTATGTAATAGTGGGAACGCTTTTTTTTGAGAAAGGAAGTAGAATAGAGGATAAAAGCAGGCTTATTCTTTCGATAGATATAGATGAAGAGGGTAGGGTTAAAACTCATGGTTGGCAGAAGAGCTCTAGTGTTAAGGGGTGGGAAGCTTTAGAAATGGCGTTAAAGCTGGGCTTTAAGTCATTCATAGTAACATTTACTCATAAAGATGGAACATTAAGCGGTTTGGACTTCTCTCTACTATGGAGATTTACATCTTATTCTGAAGCGAGCGTTATATTCGCTGGAGGTATCTCTTCTCTTAAGGATATAGAGATAGCAAGGAAAGCAGGGGCTTATGGAGTGGTAATAGGAAGAGCCCTTTATGAGGAGAAGATCCCTCTTGAGGTGATAAGTGAATGTTAGCCAAAAGGATAATCCCTTGCTTGGATGTTAAAGATGGAAGAGTGGTAAAGGGGATAAACTTCCTTAATCTAAGAGATGCCGGTGATCCTGTTGAGCTTGCGAGAGTATACAATGACGAAGGAGCTGATGAACTTGTTTTCCTTGATATTACAGCTTCCCTTGAGGGTAGGGAGACCATGCTCAGGGTCATAGAACGTGTATCGGAGAAGCTTTTCATTCCCTTAGCTGTTGGAGGAGGAATAAGAAGTATAAATGACGTGAGAAATGCTCTATTGGCTGGTGCTGACAAGGTTTCTATAAATACCGCTGCTGTTATGAATCCTGATATCATAAGGGAAGCGGCGACGCTATTTGGGAGACAGTGTATAGTAGTTGCGATAGATGCTAAAAAGACGAATAAAACGGAAAGTTCTTGGGAAGTATTCATAAAAAGTGGAACACAGCCTACAGGTATGGATGCTGTGAGGTGGGCAAAAACAGTGGAAGCCTTGGGAGCTGGCGAGATACTCTTAACCAGCATGGATAGGGATGGAACAGAGGATGGATATGACATAGAGCTTACACGCGCTATTACGGAAAGCGTAAGCATTCCAGTTATAGCTTCTGGTGGTGCTGGTAAAAAGGAAGATTTTCTTAAGGTCTTTTCTATAGCTAGGGCTGATGCGGCCTTAGCTGCAACTCTTTTCCACTACGGAAAGATAAGGATAAGGGATTTGAAGTTCTATCTTAAGGAGAATGGGGTTAACGTTCGTCTTTAAGTGCAATGAGAGCGATCCCTAAAACTCCTGCTTCCTCATATAAGAAGGAAAAAGCGATCCTAAAGCTTCCTCTAAAGCTGGGCATTACTCTTTCATTGACCTCTTCCTCAAGTCCTTCTAAGATTTCCCTAAAATCTTTGGATAATCCTCCTCCTAAAATTATGAGCTTTGGATTAAAGATATGGACATAGCTGATGAGTGCTCTCCTCAGATATTTTTTAAACTGTTCTATTATGGTAAGTGCTCTTTTCTCTCCCTTCTTATAGAGCTTTGCTAGTTCGGATACTCTTTCGGTTGCCTCATTTAGCCCTTCCATCTTCATTAGCTTAGATAAGCCACTTATGGAAGCATAAGTCTCCAAGCATCCTATATTTCCGCATCCACAGGTTGGCCCTTCCTCCCCCACAAGTATGTGCCCCAACTCTCCTCCTATTCCCATGGATCCCCTGATCAGTCTACCTTCCGAGAACACTGCTCCCCCTACGCCAGTGCCTAAAGTTAAGAGAATGAAATCATCTACTCCTTTAGCATGGCCTACTTCGTGTTCACCGAAAGCATGAGCGTTTGCATCATTGTCTACAATAACCTTTATCCCAAGTTCCTGTTCGAGGATGGCTTTTAAAGGGATACTTCTCCAAGAAGGAAAGTTAGGGGAAAAAATTATAACTCCATCCTTAGAAACGCAGCCAGCGGAGGCTATACCGACCGAGTTTATTTTCCTTCCCTTCGATAAAAGCTTGATAAGCTCTAATACCGCTTCTATAGTTTCCTCTACTCCTCTGGTTTCCGGAGTTTTAATCTTAGTGAATTCTAATAGTTTTCCATCATCAAGTACAACACCGCCCTTTATAAAGGTTCCCCCTATGTCTATCCCCAAAGATACTCTCATTTATCTACCCTCCTTTACTTGATTTAGTCTACATGAGTGATAAAATGTAATAAGAAAGGAGGGAAACGTTAATGAATCTTAGATTTGACGAAAAGGGATTAATACCAGTTGTCACTCAAGATTATAAGACAAAAGAAGTTTTAATGTTAGCCTACATGAATGAGGAGGCTCTTAAAAAAACCTTGGAGACTGGTTACGTTCACTATTGGAGTAGATCAAGGGGCAAGATATGGAAGAAAGGAGAAACATCTGGAAACACTCAAAGGGTCATCAATATAAGGTATGACTGTGATGAGGATGCTCTTTTGATAGAGGTGGAACAAAAGGGAGCGGCTTGCCACACAGGGAATTACTCTTGTTTTTACAGAGTCATGTACTCTATGAAGGAAGAGATGCCTGCATCTTCGAAGATTCTTGATGAACTTTATGGAGTAATAGAGGATAGAATTAAAAGATTGCCTAATGGATCTTACACTGCCTCTTTGGTAAAAAGTGGAGAGGACGAAGTTATTCGTAAGATTGGAGAGGAATCTGTTGAGGTAATTTTAGCATTTAAGAATAAAAACAATAAAGAGCTTATTGCAGAAACTGCAGATTTATTGTATCATTTACTTGTAACTTTAGCCTACAAGGAGGTGAAACTGGATGAGGTCTGGAAGGAACTTGAAAGGAGGAGAAAAAGGTCGCAGAAAGAAAACTCTTAGGGGGAATTGGGAGAAATGGAGGAACACCTCGACGGATCAACTATGCGAAGCCATCCTTTGCTTAGAAACTATGGAGGAGTGTTACGCTTTCCTAGAGGATATAGCTACAATCGCTGAAATCAAGGCTCTCGCCCAGCGGTTTGAGGTTGCAAAGCTTCTTGCTGAAGGGTATACTTACGCTAAGGTAGCTGAGAAGACGGGAGCAAGTTCTGCAACCATAAGTAGGGTTAAGAGAGCTCTTGAATACGGTGCAGGAGGGTATTCATTAGTAATTGATAGGCTTAAGAAAAAATCCGGTGAAGAAACCAAAGAGGAGACATCTTCCGGAAGCTCTGATATTTGATATAGATGGAACTTTACTCGACGTTAGGAACTCCTTTTATGCCACTACCATAAGAGCTTCTGAGGTTTGGTGGGAGCTAATCGAAAAGAGCTTACCTCCCTTTAAGGTAGACATGGCTTTGATAGAGAGGTTAAAGGCCTGCCCTGGTTTCAACGATGATTGGGAGCTTACGATGGCTATTATCTTGCTCCAAAAGTGGGTGAACGTTAGGGGTGGAAAACCATTGGAGGTTATAGATTCTCTTTCCCCTATTGGTTTAAGTGGCTTGGAGGAAAAGCTTAATCTTTCTCTTCCTCAAGAGGATAAGAGTTTCATTAGAAAAATATGTATGGAGATGTACGGTGGACGGGAATGTGAGTTTCTTTATGGTTTTAAGCCTACCTTTTGGAAGGGAGATGGATTGTGGAAGAGGGAAAGGCCACTCTTTGATCTATCTGAAGTCCAAAAAATCTTCAAAATAGGTATATATACTGGAAGAAACCCAAGGGAAACTTCACTGGCTCTTAGGATTCTTAAGCTTAATCTACCCGAAGGTTATGTTATAAACGCTGGAGATTTTTTAAAGCCTGATCCAAGGGGGCTTTTCAAGTTAGTTAACGAGATGAAGGTAAAACATGCTGTATTTATTGGCGATTCTGAAGATGATAGACTTACGGTATTAAACTATAGAAGAAAGTTTTACTATCCCTTTGTAGAGTTTGTCAGCGTAAGAGATACGTCTACTTTAAAGACTTTTCGACTATCGAGATTATGATCTCTTCAGGCAGAGCTCCACGGAACTCCGTTAGCTTCTCTCCGTTACGGCTTATAACAACCGTGTAAGGAACGGCGATGACACCATAGGAATTGAAAATGCTTCCCTCAGAATCCAACAAAACTAGTATATTCCTTATGTTAGCTTGCTGTATCCATGCTTTCACGATTTTAATTTCCTTTGGAGTAGCGTAAAGCACGGCTATGACTTTCACATCTTCAGGGTAAAGCGATTGAACTTTGTCTAAGATAGTCAGTTCTTCTCTACAATAAGGGCACCCTATGGTCCAAAAGTTAAGAAGGATTAGCTTCCCCTTGAACTCTGAGAGAGAGAAGCGTTTTGCTGGGTCCATTAGCGATGGTAGACTGAAATCTTGGAGAGATTTACTCTCGGACGGGAGCAGCAGGATTATTAAAAGTAATGATGCTAAGATCTTTCCCTTCATGTTTTTTCACCCCCACTCTAATCTATCTAAATCTAGAAGGGAGGAGAACTTGAGCTATGAAAAACATAGATATCTCAACCGCTTTTTTTGCAGGAGTGGTTACCTTTTTCACCCCCTGCATATTTCCTATTATACCTGTTTTTTTAGCTTTTGTGGCAGGCTTGACCACGAGCGGGGCGAGGGATCAAAAGCCCCTTTACTCCATCTTAGAGATCTTGGCTTTCGTTTTAGGTATATCTTCGATATTTGTGCTTTTAGGATACAGTGCAGGGAGTCTGGGAGGTTTAATCATAAAGCATAGGCACATTATCAGATATGTAGGAGGAGCCCTTGCGATAATTTTAGGAGTACAGTTCATCATGGATAAATACTTGCTTAGCTTGGGCTTCAAGGGCCATCCTACTATTAGAAAGAAAAACATACCCCTTATTGGTTCTTTCATGATAGGTTTTTCCTTCGGACTTGGCTGGTCTCCCTGCGTTGGTCCTATGCTTGCAACGATCTTAGTTTACGCTGCATTGACTGGAAGTGGATTGAAAGGAGGAATTTTGCTTCTAAGCTATGCTTTGGGTTTTGGTATTCCCCTATTCATAACAGGTTTAACTCTGAAGAGCGCTTTCAGTTTCTTTACTAGATTAACTCCCTATTTAGGTTTGATCAGGATTCTTTCAGGTGTAGCTTTCTTAGCTATAGGTATACATATGTTCATTACCTAGTCTTTTTCTTCTGTAAAGTAATAACCACACTCAAACTTTACATCAGCCAAATCTCTTTCATCTATAGGAAAGTAAATGCATTGTTTAGGACGCTTTTTGTTGTAAATTCTGCATTTATTGTCCCTTGTAAGATGAGGACACCTTATGAAGAACTTGCAGCATTTCCCACATTGAAGGCAACTTCCCCTTCTTTTGGAAAGCTGCTCGTTAACATAAGATATCCTAAAGTGAGCGAGGTAAAATCTCCTGAGCTTCCCCAGTAATTCTTTCCACAAACTCCGTTTCTCCACTTTCTACAAACCTCTTCTTTCTTCTAATATATTGCTCAATAACAGTATAAACGACAGGAACGAGAATCAATGTGACAAGTGTGGAGAACGTTAAACCTGCTGTTATGACTGCAGCCAATGGTTTCCATATTTCTGCCCCTTCTCCTCTGGAGATCAACATCGGTATCATCCCACCTACAGTAGTTAAAGTGGTCATAAGAACAGGTCTAAGTCTCCTAACTCCACTTTCCAGTACTGCATCAAACAGCTTGTAGCCCCTTGCTCTCATTAAGTTTATGTAATCTACGAGAACTATAGCGTTATTAACCACTATACCTACAAGCATTATAATTCCTAAGAAAGCATGTGTGCTTAAAGGTTGCTTAAACGTATAAAGCCCTAATGCTACGCCGGTGAAAGCAAAGGGAACCGAGAACATTATAACAAAAGGATCAAGGAAGGCCTCAAACTGAGATGCCATAACCATGTATACAAGTATAATACCAAGGACTAGTACCTTTAGCAAGTCTGAAAATGTTTCTCTCATTTGTTTTGCTTCCCCTCTGAAGAATATGGTTACACCACTTGGAAGCTCGATGGAAGATAACCTATCTCTTATTTCTTTTTCAACCTCGCTTAGTGGCCTATCTAATACGCTTGCTTCAACTGTAAATACTCTCATTCTTTCTTTTCTCGCTATTTCAATGGGGCCAAGCCTTCTTTCTATTTTAGCGATGCTTCCAAGCTTGACTAAGTTTCCATTTGCGGTTGGGATAGGCAGTTGGGAGAGAAGCTCCAGATTGTTCCTCTGATCCTCTCTGAGGCGGAGAACTATATCGTACTCTTCTCCACCCTCGCTATAGCTTGTGGGAGAGGTTCCTTCAAAGTAGGTCCTTATAGTATCTCCAAGTAGGCTCATGTTTATGCCTAGCAGGGATGCTTTTTCCCTATCGACTTCAATCCATAGTTCGGGTCTGGGTTCGCCTTGGGCTATTGAGACATCAACTGCTCCTTTAACCTTTTCGACGACCTCTTTAACTCGGTAAGCAACGCTTCTTAAAACCTCAAGGTTATCCCCAGCAACATCAATTTGAAGAGAACTCGAGCCTCTACCCGAGAGCATGGATGTTAGGAAAGAAGACGTTTTAACGCTATAGCTCTCTATACCAGGTAAGCTCATAATGTATCTTCTTAGAAGTCTTGCTATTTCTTTATCGCTTTTCGTTCTCTGCCCTTTTGGAACCAACTTTATCCCAATTTCTATGGTATTTGACCCTACCCTTGACCCAAAGGCCACTGCTCCTCCGCCGCCAGAACCGCAGCGGCTATAGTAGCTCACCTTTTCCGGAACCTTTTCTTCTACGAACTTTACGATTTTCATCATGTAATCTTCAGCAACTTCGAGGCGTGTTCCCTCGGGAAGGTAAAGGTTTATACGGATTTCTCCCATGTCTGCAGATGAAACAAGCTCCAATCCTATATGTTTAAAGAGAAGGCCGGTAAATACCATTCCCATAATAGCTAATCCTATAATGAGCCAGCGCGTCTTTAGGGCTAAGCTTAAAACCCATTTATAAAAACTTTCAAGCCTGACCAAAGCGACCTCTCCCAGCTTGTAAAACAAGCCTCTATTAATCTGGGATTTTAGCCTTCTTGCTGCCATAGATGGGATAAGAGTTAGAGCTATAAAGAGAGAAGCAGTAACAGCAGCAGACATAACGAAGGCAAGCTGCTTAAACATGACTCCCGAAAACCCAGTTATAAACATAAGTGGGATGAATACTGCGAGGGTGGTTAGCGTGGAAGCTAAGACGGATGAACCTACCTCCGCAGTTCCTACTGTAGCTGCGACTGAGGGTCTGACCCCTTTCTCTATATATCTTGTCACGTTCTCTAGGATGACTATAGAGTTATCAACGACCATACCAGAAGCTATAGCCAGGGAGGACAAAGATATTAAGTTTATTGTATACTTTCCAGCAAACATAAGGATGAAAGTTATTATAAGCGAAAACGGGATAGATAGACCTATTATTAAACTTGCTCCTACCCTTCTCAAAAAGATGATGGTGATAAACATCACTAGCCCTAAACCTTGAAGGAGGGTTCTAGTTAGGTTCTTTATGGAAAGCACTATAAACTCAGATGAATCCATAGCTATGTAAACATCTGCATCTTTGGGAAGAAGACCTTTAATGTAAGGAAGCTTATTTCTAACCCCATTCGCTACATCTACCGTATTTGCATCGGTTTGCTTTCTAACCACTAATATAACTGCCCTCTTACCGTTTCCAAAAGACTTTACGTTTTCATCAGCAAATCCGTCTTCGATCTTGGCTATATCCTTTAGGTAAACCGGTCTACCGTTATAAACGCCTACGATGGTATTAGCTATCTCGTCAATGCTGTTATACTTTCCAGGCACTCTTAAGTTGAACTCTCTTGTTCCTACTTCTATCGTACCTGCAGGTGTAGTGACATTTCCTACCTTTAGGGCGTTTTTAACCTGAGAGAGAGGTATATTATAGGCTTCAAGCCTAGTTACATCTAAAGTCACGTTTATCTGGCGCTCTAATCCTCCGAAGACCGATGTGGTTCCAACGCCAGGGACCCTTTCTACGACATCTTTAACATATTTATCAACTATTCGATAAAGCTGAGGGTAGCTTTCTTTAGCTGTAAAGACAAGCACTATAATTGGAGACATAGAGGTGGAAAATTTTAAAATCCGAGGGTCATCCGCGTCCTCAGGCAAAAGTCTCTTAACCCTGTCTACTTGGTCTCGTATATCGTTTGTAGCATCCACAAGATCCCTCCCCCACTTGAATATACAGGAAACGACAGAAACACCATCGACGGAACGGGACTGAAGCTCATCTAATCCGGATATTGTCGATAGGTAATTTTCCATAACCTTAGTAATCTCAGATTCTACATCTGCTGCACTTGCTCCCGACCATGTAGTTATGACATTTACCACAGGAGGTTCCACCTCTGGGAGAAGATCGATCCTAAGATAGGTAAGAGAAAATACCCCCAAGACTAAAACTCCAAAGAAGATCATTAAGACCGTGACAGGTCTATTAACTGAAAATCGGGCAAGCTTAAGCATTTTATTCCACCACCCTTACTTTCATGCCATTTTTGAGCCAGGTGGTGGGTTGAAGTACCACCTTATCACCTTCCTTTAGCCCGCTGAGCACCTCTACATAATTATCTTGAGACTCCCCAAGAGTGAGCTTCTTTTCAAAAACCACACCGTCAGAGTAAACGAAGACCTGATTTAAGGAGGTTACACACTCCAGAGGAATAGCAAGAGCTCTTCTACTACCTGCGGAAAGCTTTACTCTTAAGAACATACCTACTTTTAAAATATTCTCTGGGTTATCTATCCAGGCCTCAATTGAGAAGGTCCTCGTGGAAGGATCTATAATAGGAGAGATTATCTTTATCCTCCCCTTGAAGACCTTATCAGGGTAAACATCAGAGTATGCTTCTATCTCATCTCCGATCCTTATGTAAGCCAGGGCTTCCTGAGGTAAAGCCCCTTGAATCTTAATCGGGTTGTCCTGCATGAGGCGTAAGATTGGACTTCCTCCTAAAAGCATCGTTCCTTCATCTACAAACTTCCTCACGACAACTCCATTTATAGGTGAAGATATCTTGTGATAAGATAGCAATAACTCTGCCTCTGATAGAGAGACTTTAGCAGATTTTAGCTTTTCTTCAGCTAGCTTTAAACCCGCCATCGCTTGCTCATATTGAGCCTTGGTGTTATCAAAGGCCTGTTTAGAGACTACCTTTTTCTCGTAAAGCTCCTTTATTCTATGATAGTTCTCCTTTGCATTCTCTGCTATGACACGCGCTTGCTCCAGGGAGGCTTCGGCTTGCATAACCCCAGCTAGGGCTGCTTGATAACTTATCCTTGCATATTCGTCATCCAGAAAAGCAAGAATCTGTCCTTCCTTTACCCGTTCTCCCACGTCTACATAGAGCTTCTTAAGGATCTTGTTTTGAACTCGGGGATATATATCTATAGTCTTAAATGCTACGGCATCGGCAGTAAAGGTGAAGGTCTTTTTAAACTCCCATATCTTGACTTCTACAACTTTGACCGATGGAAGCTGTTCCTGAGCAAAACTGCTCCATCCAATTAAAAGAAACAAGCTTGACAAGATGATTCTCCTTAAAAGGGCTTTCAAATCGATCCCTCCCTATAGCTAAGATTAGCTTAGCAACTGCTACGTTAAAATCATAAAGGGCCTGAACATAACTGTTTTTCATTTCTTTCCAGGCTGTTTGAGCATCAAGAACATCTAAATTGGTTCCGACGCCAGCCTTATATTCCTCCTCGGACATTTTGAAGTCCTCGTATGCTTTTTCCACCTGCGCACCTGCTACTTTTATTCTCTTTTCCGCTTCCTTAACCGAAAGATAAGCGGATTCAACCTGAAGGGCTATAGATTTCTTCAGGTTCTCGAGGGTTGCTTCGAGCTTTTTAATGTTAGCTTTGATCTCCCTAAGCTTGCTTTCCTTTTCTCCTCCGTCAAAAATGTTAAGGCTTAAGATTAAAGCTACGCTCCAGCTGTTCCTATCTGGAGGGAAGGAATCTCCACTCCATTGATAACTGCCAGAGAGATAAATTTGAGGTTTATATTCTGCCAAAACCGATTTCTCGTTTGCCTTGAGCGCTTCTACTAAGTGAGATATGCTTAGGATCTCAGGTCTTTTAGAAAAGGCTTCTTCAAGAAACTCTTTGAGCTCTCCCCTTAATGGGGAGTAAGCTAGTTCCTCTTTCACCTCTATTTCATCATCTCTATTAAGTCCTATGGAGAACTTAAGGTTGAGTTCTGCAACTCGAAGGGCGTTTTCCGCTTTTATGACATCAAGCTCAGCGCTTGCTACAGCGACCTCCGCTCTTATAAGGTCGCTTCTTGTCGTCATACCTACATTGAATCTAGCCTTGACCTCCTCAAGGTGTGCTTCCAGAAGCTTTTTGCCATCTATGGCTATGGAATAGGCACTTTTCGCCTTAAGGAGGTTATAGTAAGCTTCAGCTACAGAGTAAAGGACCTCGTTTTTAACTTGTCTTAGGTTCTCCAGTTCGGCAAAGAGTGATTCTTTGGCACTTTTTATTGTGGAACTCTTCTTCCCTCCAAGGTATAGAGGATAAGTTAGGCTGATCTTCGTTTGATATTCTGAAGTAGAGGAAGAACTTAAGGTTCCCAGTAAGCTTTTCATAAAATTATATAGAAATATATCTTCAGGGGTTGGGTTTAAGCTCGAGGGAAACTCGGGGAATGACTTGCTTGCTCCGCCTCGCTCTGTCTTGGTGGTCTGAAAATCTATGGTAGGATAAAGTATTTTTTCTGCTTGCATGACTTTTGCTTTAGCTGCCTCAACCGAAGCAAGAGCTTGTTTCAACTTCGCATTTTTTTCCAGAGCAAGTTCAATGGCCTTGTTTAAGTCTATATTTAGAGCTTCTACGCTCCTTATAGTGCTAAATAATAAGAATACCAGTAGGAGAACAAGCTTTGATCTCAATAGGAGGCACCTCCTCTTTTTTAAAATGGGATTGCTGTTCGAAGCAGTTTTGTATGACTATTATACTCCAAAACATATATACGTAAGAATGGATTGAAGTGTGACTTCTTGAGGAAAAAATTAAGGGGTCTATCGAGGAAGCTCTAATTAGGAATAAAAAATGGTGCCGGGAGCGGGAATCGAACCCGCACGGGCTCATAAAGCCCATCGGATTTTAAGTCCGATGCGTCTCCCAGTTCCGCCATCCCGGCACCTAACGAATATTATATCAGAGGGAGTCTATAAGTTCAAGCGCATCGTTAAGTTTCTCCTCTTAAAGCTGCTTTTTTTACTATTCCTATAAAGCTTTCTGATTTGACACTAGCACCACCGACTAGAGCTCCATCTATCTCCTTGAATTTTAGAAACTCCATTATATTATCTGGAGTTACACTCCCCCCGTAAAGTATTCTCGTGGAAGATGCAAAGCTTTCGTTAAGAAGCTCAGATAATCTTTCTCTTATCTTTAGGATTACCTCCAAGGCATCCTCTCCCGTAGCTGGGATCCCTGTTCCTATAGCCCACACAGGCTCGTAAGCCACTACTATTTCTCCTTCACCTTGGAAGCCATTTAATGCTGAGGTAAGCTGTCTTTCTACCACACTCCAGGTTTTATTAGCCTTTCTCTCTTCTAGGGTCTCTCCTACGCATAATATAGGAATCAATCCCATTTTAATGGCTTTAGATAGCTTCCTATTAACCTGTTCATCACTTTCCTTAAAGTATTTTCTTCTCTCAGAATGTCCAATGATAACGTACTTACAACCTATGGCTATAAGCATTTTAGGGGATATTTCACCTGTAAAAGCACCTTCTTCTTCCCAAAAGACATTTTGCGCTCCCAAGGCTATCTCTGAACCCTCTATAACTTTCTTAACCCTCTCTAAAGCCGTGAAAGGAGGGCATAAGGCTACTTCTACCCCTTTTGTTTCGGCTAAGCCCCTAAGAATTTCCTTAGCTAGTGCTTCTGCTTCTTCATTAGTTTTATGCATTTTCCAGTTTCCGGCTATAAGCACCTTTCTCAAGTTAATCCCCTTCTTTCACTTATCGAGAAGAACCTCTATGCCGGGTAGGGTTCTTCCTTCCATGAACTCAAGCGATGCCCCTCCGCCAGTTGAAACATGAGTGAACTTTTCGTCAACACCTGCTTTCTTTAGAGCAGAAGCTGTATCCCCACCACCTGCAACTGAGGTAACGTCGCTTAAGGATGCCACAAACTTAGCTATCTCGTTCGTTCCTTCATCAAAGGGTTCTTTTTCAAACATTCCTAGTGGACCGTTCCAGAATATGGTTTTAGCTGACTTTATCTCACCTTTGAAAAGCTCTACGGTCTTAGGTCCTATATCGAAGGCAGCATATCCTTCTGGGACCTCTCTAGAAGGTACAACTTTAACTTCTTTAGCCTCTGGCTTTTCAGCGATCTTAAGGTCTGTGGGGAGCAATACCTTTACCTTCTTCTCCTCTGCTTTCTTCAAAAGCTCTCTTGCAAGCTCAAGCTTGTCATTTTCACATAATGAGTTACCCAGGCTTCCACCTAGCGCTTTCAGGAAGGTGTTTGCCATGCCACCTCCTATTAAGAAAATATCAACCTTATCCAAAAGATTTTCTATCATTGTGATTTTATCGCTTATCTTTGCGCCACCAAGGATTATGAAGTAGGGTTTCTGAGGATTATCTCTTACCGTTGAGAGAAACTTGATCTCCTTTTCCATTAGGAATCCAGCAACAGCAGGAAGGTACTTGGCTACACCATGGGTAGAAGCATGAGCTCTGTGAGCTGCTCCAAAAGCATCGTTTACAAATATCTCAGCTAGTGAAGCGAGCTTTTTAGCGAACTCTGCGTCATTTTTTTCCTCCTCTGGATGAAACCTTACGTTTTCAAGGAGAACTACATCTCCTTCTCTCATATTTTTAACAAAAGCTTCAACCCCATCTCCTATACAATCATCAAGTTTGAAAACCTCTTTTCCCAACAGCTCACTTAGACGCTTGGCTATTGGGTTCATCCTAAGAGAGTCATCAACGCCTTTTGGTCTTCCCAGATGAGAAATAAGTATAGTTTTAGCACCTTCCTTTATTAGGTACTCTATTGTTGGTAAAGTGGCTCTTATCCTGTAATCATCTTCTATGTTCCCCTTTTTATCCAAAGGAACGTTAAAGTCAACCCTTACCAATACCCTCTTTCCTCTTACGTCTATGTCCCTGATGGTCTTCTTGTTTATCAAGGCTATTCACCTCTTATAGCCTCTCAGCAATGTACCTAGTTAAGTCCACGACTCTGCAAGCATAACCCCACTCGTTGTCATACCATGCAAGAACCTTTACCATGTTATCTATAACCATGGTCTGGGTAGCATCGAAAATAGAAGAATGGGAATTGCCATTAAAGTCTACAGAGACAAGGGGTTCATCCACATAGGCTAGTATCCCCTTAAGCTCTCCTTCCGCAGCTTTTTTCATTGCCTCGTTAACTTCTTCAACAGTTACGCTCCTCTTAAGCTCGGCAACGAAATCCACCACCGAGACATTGGGAACGGGAACTCTTAAAGCTATGCCGTTTAGTTTACCATTAAGTTCGGGTATGACCTTTCCAATAGCTTTAGCAGCCCCCGTAGATGTGGGAATTATAGATAAAGCAGCAGCTCTCGCTCTACAAAGGTCTTTGTGGGGAAGGTCAAGGATTCTTTGGTCATTGGTGTAAGCATGGGCTGTGCTCATAAGTCCTTTCACTATGCCAAAGTTCTCATGAAGGACTTTCACAACAGGGGCTAAGCAGTTAGTAGTACATGAAGCGTTGGAAATTATCTTATGCTTTTGAGGATCATAACTCTTCTCGTTTACACCCATGACTATTGTTATATCCTCTCCCTTGGCTGGTGCAGTGATTATGACCTTCTTGACGCTGCCTCGGAGATGCTTTGCAGCTTTGTCACCGTCGGTGAACTTGCCGGAAGATTCTATGACTATATCTACACCAAGTTCATCCCAAGGGATCTTAGCGGGATCAGGTTCGGCGAAAACCCTTATCTTCTTACCATTAACGTAGATATTTTCCTGATCGTAGTTTACACTCCCTTCCCATGTTCTGTGGACAGAGTCATACTTAAATAGATGCGCTAAGGTTTTTGCATCTGTTATATCATTGACTGCCACGAACTCTAACCCCTCACCTCTATTCTCCTTGAGAGCAGATCTTAGGACCAGTCTACCTATCCTTCCAAAGCCATTGATTCCTACCTTGACTACCATATCAGATTCCACCCCCTTTGAGATTTACCTGAGGTTAAATAAAAAGCCACACCTCAAACTGAGATGTGGCTTTCTCCCCCCTCTGCCACTTGGGCTCCGCAGCATCTATGTTTAACCTATTTTGAGAATAGCAAATGTTGCTAAAAAAGTCAAGTGCAAAGATATTTTACTTCATTAACCCGACAAGTAATAGGCTCAACTGAGGTACGAATATAAGCAATATGACTAAGGCTAACAGAGCTAAAATGTAAGCTATGCTTTCGCGGATAAAGCTTTCCACAGGAATCCCTCCCAAGGAGCAAACGGTATACATGTTTACTCCTACGGGGGGAGTAACTCCCCCTAGCTGTATTAAGATCGCAAAGATGATACCAAAATGTACGGGGTCAAACCCAGCTTCTCTAACTATTGGAAGAAGTATAGGAGTGAGAAGAAGAGTGTTTACTGTTCCCTCCATAATCATGCCAGCTAAGAGAAGAAGAACCATAATTGCAAGCATGATCAGTATAGGGTTATTTGTGAGATTTATAATGAGGGATGACATTTTGACAGGAACCTTTTCAAAGGCCAAGGCATACATGGGAATAGCTGCCATAGAAACTATAAACATGATTACAGCGTTATCCTCAGCGGTATCAAGTAAAGCTTCAAGAAACTTTTCCCATGTAAGCTCGCGATGGATCACCTTTCCCACAAATATTGCATAAACTACCGCGAAAGCCGCAGCCTCCACAGGTGCGAATATGCCAAACCTAAGGGTAACGATTAGGAATATGGGAAACATTAAAGCCCATATGGCCTCTCGAAAAGCCTCGTATATTTCTTTGAGACTCTTTTTCTGATCTCTCCTTTCAAGGTCATATCCCTTACGAATAGCTTTCCAATGTGTTACGATCATTATGGTGACTCCCATCAGTATGCCAGGGATTACCCCAGCGACGAAGAGCTTACCTATAGACACTTGCCCGACATAGCCATAAAGAACCAGCCCTATGCTTGGAGGGATAATAGCGGTGCTTAGGGAACTACATGCCAAAACAGCTGCAGAAAATCCGTCATCATATCCCCTTTTACGCATCTCAGGAAGTAGTATTCTAGTTTCCATAGCAGCATCAGCGTTGGAAGAACCTGATATGCCGCCCATTAGCATACTCAAGACACAGCTCACCTGAGCCAGAGAACCAGGTAGATGTCCCACTAAAGAGTCAGCGAGTCGTATAAAGCGAGAGGTAATCCCTGAGACGTTCATTAAATGTCCCGCAAGTACGAAGAATGGAACTGCAAGTAAAGGAAAGGACTGCGTTCCTGCCGCAAGCCTCTGAGCGACTATAGGAATTGGTATGGTTGATTGGGTTATGAAGTAAATAATTCCTGAGATTCCCAGGGTGAAGGCTATTGGAACGTTTAGCAAAAGCAGAATTAAAAACGCTATTGAAGCGTAGAGAAAGGACATATCTATGACTCACCCCCTATGCTTAAGCTTTAAAGCTATCTGATATAATAGAGTAAAACACATGAGAAATGTTCCTACAGGAATAGCTGCTATGACTACAGCGTAGCTTAAGAAAAAGAGCTCTTCAAATACTCTACCAGTGTTAGCTGTGGTCATTTTTATCCCGAGGTAGCAAACATATATGAGAAACATCAGGATTGAAATGTCGGTAACTATACTCAGTATAAACCTCGGTTTATCTGGAAGGCGCTCAATGAAGAACCCCATGCCAATGTGTCTTCTTTTTCGCAGAGCTCTGTCAGCTCCTATGTAGATCAGCCAGACGAATAGTCCTGAGGCTAGTGCGTTAGTCCAATTTATCGGATAGCCTATGTAGCGTAGCAAGGCGGAAAAGAAAACGAGGCTAACTATAAGGGCTAAAAGAAATTGGCAAACCTTAACTTCAATTATGTCTATTATCTCAAAAAGCCGTTTCATTCCATCACCCCCGTAAAAAGCAGGGGGCGATTTCGAAAAATCGCCCCCCACCTCTGTAAACTAAGGGGTCAAAATTACTTCTTGCTCAAAAGCTCCTGAACCTTCTTAAGAACCTCTTGATAGCCGAGCTTCTCATACACCGCTTCAGCGCGCTTCTTGAATGGTGTTATATCTACATCGTTTATGATAGCTCCTTCTTTCTTCATTTTTTCCTCAAGCTCGGTTAACATTTTAAGAAGCAAGTTGGTAGCATAGTCTCCTGCCTTATCGGCTTCCTCAAGGAGTATATTCTGATAATCGGACGGAAGCTTCTTAAGCCATTTATCACCTACCACCGGAGAGTTCCACAGCTGAATGTGCCCTGTCCTCGTGATATATTTGGCAACCTCATAAAGCTTTGAACCGTATGTGGCTGGGTGCTGAGCCTCAGCTCCATCAATTACGCCCTGCTGAAGAGCCATGTATACCTCCGTCCATGGAAGAGCGACAGGAGTAGCTCCCAAAGCCCTTATGGTCTCCTGCCATACGGGGGCACCAGGCGTGCGAATCTTAAGCCCTTGAAGATCTTCTGGCTTCGATATAGGCTTCTTCGTTAGGAAATGGCGTGCCCCTGCATACCAGTTGAATGCAAGAACAACGAGCCCCTTTTCCTTACGAACCTTATCGTACCACTCTTTAGCTAAGTCAGACTTTAAGAGCTTCATCCAATCGTCAATGCTATCAGTTAAATAAGGACAGAGCAAAATTCCTATTTCCTTAACCCATACGCCTAAACGTCCTGCATCAGTGTTTACACATACATCTCCCCCCATAACCGCTTGCTCGAGCATCTCTTCATCTCTTCCTAGGACTCCACCTGGATACAACTCTACTTTGATTTTCCCTTGAGTTCTAACTTCGATGCCCTCTTTGAATTTCTCATAACCTTCATAGATGTTATCACCCTTAGTGATCACCATCGATACCCTCAAAGTATAGGTTTTCTCTTGAGCCATACTAGTTCCGATGGATGTTACGATGAGAAATCCTACAACCATCCACATGATAACCTTCTTCCATGACCTCCACACGAGCTTAACACCTCCCTATTTAAAGTATTGTGAATATAGCTTTTGTAGATTTTCAAAATCTGGGTCATTTTGAGGAAGGTGTTCTTCGATGACCTTGTCAACGTTGGTTACATCCTTAGAGAAGATTAGCTCTGCTATTCTATGATGTTGCTTCACAACCTCTCCAACACCTATACCCAAGGAAAGTTTTAGAACTCTAATGCGTCTAAAGTCTGCATTGATTTGAGATATTAACTCCCATATACGCTCCTTCCTACACCCCCTATAGATCAATCTGTGAAAATCTTCGTCGAGTTCAAAGAGCTTAATGAAGTTCTTTTCTTGGATGCAGAGCTCTTGTAGCGCTAAATTTGAGCGAAGTTCAAAAAATAGCTCTTGTGGAAAATTATTGCAGGCCATTTGTAATACCGCTTTTTCAAGGGTTCTGCGCATAAATCTTGCTTCATCTACCCTCTCCAGATCGATCAGAGAAACCGTGGTCCCTTTTTGAGGATAAGTTTCAAGAAGTCCTTCTTGAACGAGCCTGACAAAAGCTTCCCTAACAGGAGTCCGACTTACACAGAAAAGTTCTGCAATTTCATTTTCGGTGATAACTTGACCAGGCTTCAAATGAAGTAAAATTATGTTTTTCTTAAGAGTCTCATAAATGTAATCCCGCGTGGATGAGTTTTTTCTCTGAGGAAACAATAACATCATTCTTCCCTACCTCCGTTTGTATACTACCATACTAATATGCTTTTGTCAATATGTCTTGGGATTAGGCTATTTAAGCGTGCTAGTCTTTCAGTGATTTTTTAAAAGATTTTATAAAGTTTTTCACCTTATCGAGAAGGTCATCTTCTGTCCAAGAGCTCAGGGATATTTCTCTTTCGATCATCTTTATCAAGGCACTTCCCACAACAATCCCGTCGGTGAAAGGAGAAACTCTCATTGCTGTGTCAGTAGAGTCGATACCAAAGCCGAGCACTATTGGAACTGGAGAAACTTCCCTTATCTTTGGGAGCTCCCTTGATATCCATTGGAATATCGGCTTTTTACTATCTCCCGTAAGCCCTACAAGCGAAACGCAATAAATAAAGCCATCAGCGTCTTTAATAATCCTTTCAAGCCTCTCGTGAGGGGTGACGGGGGTAATCATAAGTATGGGGCTTATTCCCCTCTCCTTGCAGAGGTGGTAAAATGGTTCTCTTTCATCAAAAGGAAGGTCCGGAATTATTACACCTGATACACCAGCGCATTTTGCATCTTTAACGAAGCTTTCGATCCCATAGGAAAGAATAGGGTTATAATAACTCATTATAACTATGGGGACTTTAACTTTGGGGGAAAGCGACTCAATGACTTTAAGAGCCCTCTTGAGGGTTGCGCCATGTTCAATAGCAATTTGGCTAGACTTCTGTATGGTTATCCCGTCAGCCAATGGGTCTGAGAATGGAATTCCTATCTCTATAATGTCTGCTCCGGCCTGAACCATCCCTTCGACCAATCTTTCAAATACATCCCAATATGGATAACCTACCGTGATAAAGGGAATCAAAGCTTTTTTACCAGAAAATGCCTTTACAAAGGGGTTTTCGTGTCTCATATTATTCTACCCCCATTCTGAAATGGTCTATTAAAGTTGACATATCCTTATCCCCTCTGCCAGAGAGATTCACAATTACTATACTTTCCTCATCCACAGTTTTGGACAGCCTAAGGGCATAGGCAACAGCATGGGCGCTTTCTAAAGCAGCTATTATTCCCTCGCTTCTTGCGAGGATCATAACGGCTTCAAGAGCCTCCTCATCCGTAACCGTCACATAGGTAGCTCTGCCAATTTCCTTAAGAAAGGCGTGTTCAGGTCCAACGCCTGGGTAATCCAGACCTGCAGAAATGGAATAGGGATTAACTATCTGACCGTCTTCATCCTGAAGAACATACGATTTACAGCCATGTAGCACTCCAATTCTACCTGCATTAAGCGATGCAGCGTGAAGCCCCGACGTTAAACCTTTCCCTCCAGCTTCAACTCCTATAAGCTTGACCTGAGAATACTCCAGAAAGGGATGGAATATCCCAATTGCGTTACTTCCTCCACCAACACAAGCTATAATGTAGTCTGGCAAGCGCCCTTCTTTAGCTAAAATTTGTTCCCTCGTCTCCTCACCGATGATCCTCTGAAAGTCTCTGACTATGGTAGGGTAGGGGTGAGGTCCAACAACGGAACCGATGAGATAATAAGTTGTATCTACGTTTGAAACCCAATCTCTGATAGCCTCGTTTGTAGCATCTTTTAAGGTTTTGCTTCCCGATGATACTGGAATGACCTCAGCCCCTAGCATCTTCATCCTATATACGTTGAGTTTCTGTCTCTTTATATCTTCTTCTCCCATGTATATGCAACATTCCATGTTAAACTTCGCACAGACTGTTGCAACTGCGACACCATGTTGACCAGCCCCAGTTTCAGCTATTATTCTCCTCTTTCCCATATACTTGGCAAGAAGTATCTGTCCCACAGCGTTGTTTATCTTATGAGCACCTGTGTGAGCGAGATCCTCTCTCTTTAGGTAGATCTTTGCTCTTCCATTTTCCTTAGATAGCCTTTCTGCATAATAGAGAGGAGTGGGCCTTCCGCAGTAATCTCTTAGAATTAGGCTCAATTCCTCTTTGAAGGAGGGGTCATCTTTAAGCGTTAGATATGTTCTTTCAAGCTCTTCTAGTGCGGGTATGAGCGTTTCGGGAACGAACCTCCCCCCGAAGGGACCAAAATAGCCAGGGGCCTCTCTTCCAACAACCATGGCATTCACCTTCCTCTTAGAGATCTAAGTAAACCCATAAACTCTTCCATTTTCTTGTGGTCCTTAACTCCAGGCTCCCTTTCCAGGGAGCTATTGACATCTATCCCATGAGGAGAGAGCTCTTTAATTGCCATTTCTAAATTGTTAACGTTAATGCCACCTGATAGTATAAAGGGCTTAGATCTATCATACTTTTTCAGAATAGACCAGTTGAAACTCTTTCCTGTTCCACCAAAACTATTTCCGACTTTTGTATCGAATAGAAAGTAATCAGCGACGTTAAAATATACACTGGTTAGATTTAAACTCTCCTCTCCCTCTATGGGAATTGCCTTTATCCTTTTTAAGGGGAAGTCTACAAGCATTTCAGGTGGTTCCATACCGTGGAATTGAACATGGGTGAAAACTTTCGCTCTGACTATTTCCGTGAGGGTTTCTATTGATGGATCTTTGACAACTGCTACAACTGACATGAATGGAGGTATTAGATTCAGAAATGACTTAACCTTCGGAAGAGTAATCTGTCTTTTACTTTCACACAAGATGAACCCAACAGCGTCAAAACCCAATTCTATTGCCTTTTTAAGATCCTCTTCCCTTGTAATTCCACAGATTTTAACTTCGATCAACGGTATCACCCTCCCTAAGTAGGAGCTCCTTGATTTTCTCTGCAGGGTTATCGCTTGTAAGCAAGGAATATCCTACAAGAATTCCGTCAACCCTATGGCTCTTCAGCAGGTGTGTGTGTTCAGGGGTAGATATACCACTTTCAGATATCACTATAATTTCTCTATCGTTAAAGACCTTCCTTATGATTGGTAGAAGTCTCACAGTATGCTCCACGGAAACCTTGAAGGTTCTAAGGTCCCTGTTGTTTATTCCTATGAAATAAGCTCCAGCTTTGTAGGCTTTATATATATCCTTGTGCGAATGAACCTCTACTAAAGGAATAATCCCTAAAGTTTCACAAAGATCAATGAAGTACTTAAGCTCCCTTAAAGAAAGTATCCTGCTTATAAGCAGTAAAAGGTCCGCTCCATTGAAAAAGCTTTCGTAAACTTGAATAGGATCGATTATGAAATCCTTTCTTAATACGGGAAGTTCCGTGTTCTTTCTAACCTCTCTCAAAAGATCTATGCTTCCTTTAAAGAAGCTTTCTTCTGTGACTACGGAAATGGCACTTGCCCCTCCCTTCTCATAGGCCTTAACTTGTTTTACTACATCGATATCCCCTTTTATCACCCCTGCGCTTGGGGATGAAATCTTTATTTCTCCTATCAAGAAGAAATCTTTCTTCTTAAGAAGTTCAAATAGTTCTCTCCCTTTTCTCTTTGAGGCCTCAAGCGTTTGCTTTTTTCTATTTACTATCTCGAATAGAACATTTAACCCCATTTTTAGATCAGCTCCTTAGTAAATCTTATAAACTCGTTAAGCTTTTCCTTTGCCTTTCCACTGTCGATAATTTCGGAGGCGATTGAAATCCCCTCCCTTAGGTCTCTTGCCCATCCCACTAATAGGAAAACCGCCCCTGCATTAAGAAGAACCATGTCGCGTTTCGCACCCCTTTCACCGCTAAGTATCCTAAGCGATATAAGAGCATTATCGTGAGGAAGCCCGCCTTTTACCTCTTCAATGGAACTCCTTTTTATCCCTACATCCTCAGGAAAGAAGGAAAACTCATCTATACTGCCATCCTCCTTTAAGAAGGCAACTTTGTTTTCTCCCCAGACGCAAAGCTCGTCAGCTCCACACCCGTGGACTACCATCGCCCTTTTTCTTCCAAGCTTCCTGAGGGTTTCAGCTATTGGTTTAAGAAACCTTTCGTCGAAAACTCCTACCAGCTGATGTGTGGGAAAAGCTGGGTTTATAAGGGGACCCAAGAGGTTGAATATAGTCTTTGTGCCAAGCTCCCTTCTTATGAGAGCAGCGTTCTTAAGAGCTTGATGGTAAGCTGGAGCGAAGATGAAACCCAACTTTAAACCTTCGATACAGCGTTTTATTCCCTCCGGTGTAAGCTCTACTTTAGCACCCATCTCTAAGAGAAGGTCAGCGCTTCCGCTTTTGCTTGAGACAGACTTATTCCCATGTTTAGCTACGGGGATTCCCCCTGCTGCGCAGACAATTGCAACAGTTGTAGAAACGTTAAAAGTTTGAAGCATATCTCCTCCCGTTCCACAGGTATCAACTAAGATATCCCCATTAACTTCTATTTTGCATGCTTTTTTAAGCAGTGCCTTAGCTGCTCCACTGATCTCCTCTGAGTTTTCCCCTTTAGCTCTTAATGCTATGAGTAAGGCTGCCGTTTGAATATCGGTAAAGGCTTTCTCAGTAATCGCATCCATGAGGATTTCTGCTTCTTTTGCTGAGAGCCCCTTTCCGCTCAATAATGCTTCTAAGAAAGCCTTATATAGCTCTGCTGACATAGCTGTATTCCCTCCTCGATGTTGACCCAATGGCTAGGAAGTTTTTAAGTATCCTCTTTCCCTCAGTGGTTAGGACAGATTCTGGATGAAATTGGAGCCCAAAGATGGGAAACTTTACATGCATTATTCCCATAATTTCACCTTCATCGGTTTCAGCTACTATTTCAAGATCGGAGGGAAGTGTTTCTCTTTGAACTATTAGAGAATGGTATCTTGTAGCTAGAAAGGGAGATGGTAATCCTTTTAGGATTCCCTTTCCTGTGTGGTAAATCAGGGAGACCTTACCATGAACGGGTTCTCGGGCTCTAACTACCTTTCCACCGAAAACACTTCCAATGCACTGATGCCCTAGACATATTCCTAAGATAGGAATGCGACCGGCGAAATGCTTTATTGCCTCGTTGGATATACCTGCATCATCGGGGGTACCTGGCCCGGGAGAGATTACTATGTGAGAAGGGGATAGAACTTCTATATCCATTAGGGTTATCTTGTCATTTCTAACCACCCTTACATCATCAAACTCTGAAAGATATTGAACGAGGTTATAAGTAAACGAGTCATAATTATCTATCACTAATATCATTTTTTATCCCTCCTTTAAAAAGAGACTTTCCTTAACTTGTTGGACATTTTTAAAGAGTGCCTTTACCGCTTTAAATAGTCCCATTGCCTTGTAGATCGTTTCTCTATATTCGGTCTCAGGATTGGAGTCAGATACAATGCCCGCTCCAACTTGAATGTGAAACCTTCCATCGTAGAAATATATGGTTCTTATAGTTATACACATCTCCATGTCACCGCAGAAGCTTATATAACCGACAGAACCAGCATATGGACCTCTAGGATCCCTTTCCATATCATTTATTAGCTCCATCGCTCTGACCTTAGGAGCACCTGTAACTGTTCCGGCGGGAAATACAGCCCTTAAGACATCAAAAGGAGCAACCCCTTTAGACAGCTTTCCCTCTACCTGTGAAGCTATGTGCATTACATGAGGATAGCTCTCTACTTTCATTAACTCAGAAACAGTAACACTCCCAGGCTCACATATCTTTCCAAGATCGTTTCTTCCCAGGTCTACTAACATGACATGTTCCGCACGTTCTTTTACATCCTTAATGAGCTCCTCTTTTAATCTTTCATTTTCCTCGGGGCTTTTACCTTTCCTTCTTGTTCCTGCAAGGGGTCTTGTTATGACCCTATTCCCTTTCACTTCAACCAAAACTTCTGGCGAAGCTCCTATAAGTTTTATCTCAGGAAAGTTGATGAAAAACATGTAAGGGGATGGATTCTTTTCCATTAAAGAAAAGAAAAGATCCAGTGGATCAATGTTACTTTCAAAGGAAAACCTTTGTGAAATGACTATCTGGAAAGCTTCTCCAGCTTTAATATGCTCTTTGGCCTGTTCAACCATACTTAAGAACTCTTTCTTAGAAACGTTAGACGAAAAGCCCTTAAGGTACAGGCTTTCTCGTTCTACTTTAAGGGGCGTATTTTTAGATAAGCTTCTGGTTAAAGAGGATGCTTTTCTGAATAAAGAGGCTAAGGCATTTTCGATTTCCTCTTCAGGAAAAGTTTTGATTAGAAAGAGCTTACCGTCTTCATGATCTATGCATAGGAGCTCATCAAATAGTCCCATATATAGGATTGGAAGCCCTTCGGTTGTTTTAAGTCCTTTGTCTCGATCGTTGTGATATAATTCTTCCCATCTTTCTACCATCTCGTAACCAATATAACCGAATAACCCTCCATAGAAAGGCGGGAGCCCACTTGGGCGTTGTTGATCAAGTAACAGGTTCTTCTCGAGGAACTTTTCAACATCATATGAGAGGTTGGAGCTTTCCTTATCGTTTACTTCAAAGATGAAGTTTCTCTGGTGCTTAAGTAGCTTAAAAGTTCTCTGAGGCTCTAAACCTATGTAGGTATGCTTCTTACCTCCTCTATAAGTTGTGTCAATGGTCATGATAAAGGAGTGAGTTTTGTCATGGAGTAACCTTCGAATGCCCTCATGCTCCAATAGACCAGGAGGGATAGGTAAAGCAAGATAAGATGTGATAAACTTGCCTTCCCTCAACTCCACATAAGCTCACCTCCTCAGACTAAACTAAAAAGAGAGGGGCCGCCCACTTCAGATTGATCTGAAGAAGCGGCCCCTTTTTTAAAAATAAAGGGCCGCGACACTTTACCATGCCGCGGCCCTTTCTAACTAAAAGAAAACCTATAATTTATGCCGCGGCAGGCTTATAAGCCTGCCACCACCAATTCATTATATGATTACTTAAGCTTAAGGTTTTCTCCTTTTTCTTAAACATCCCTATATTCCCACCTTTTATAAGAATTATAAGGTCCTTTTAAGATCTTGTCAACCCTCTAAATGATTCTTTTACAAAAATCCGGTAGAAGTTGTTGAAAATGAGTGGCAAAGTTGCTACCCCCGTAATCATTAACCATTCCCTAGGGCTTAAAGGAGTAACTCTTAGAACCTCCTGGAGCAAGGGAACATAGGCGGTTAAAATCTGCAACAAAACCGAGACGAAAATTCCAACTAAAAGCACCTTATTTAAAAAAATCGTCCTAGGGTTTGAAAGCACCGGCTTGTCCCTTAAAGTGAGGGGATGAGCTATCTGACAAAAGACAAGAGTATGAAACACATAACTTCGAGCTTTAAGGGTATCCAAACCAGAAAAAGATAGGGCTATAACGCCCGTAATAAGAGAGAGAAAAGCGAAGCTTAATCCATAGATAGTTATGCCTAGGTAGTGATTCTTAAGCAGAAGGTTTTCATTAATCCTCCTTGGTGGTCTCTTCATCACTCCTTCCTCAGGTGGATCGAATGCTATTCCTAAAGCAGGAAGAACATCGGTAACTAAGTTAATCCAAAGTATCTGGAGGGGCAGGAGAAGGAGGTCTTTTACCCAAAGTATGCTAAATAGGATTAATATTACTTCACTTATGTTACAAGAGAGCAAGTAAAATATAACTTTCCTTATGTTATCGAAGATAGTTCTTCCGGCTTCAATAGCATCAACTATGGTTGCGAATCTATCGTCCTGAAGAATCATATCAGAGGCTTCCTTGGTAACCTCGGTTCCAGCTATTCCCATCGCTATACCGATATCAGCCTTCTTCAAGGCTATAACGTCATTGATTCCATCCCCCGTCATAGCAACGATATAACCCTTTTTCTGAAGGACATCAACTATCCTTAGCTTGTGCTCTGGTAGTACCCTTGCTCCTACGCGCTTTTTAATTATGGCTTCAAAAAGCTCCTCATCTGATAGCTTTTCTATATCCTTGCCTTCGAGTGGATGTAAGTTTTCCTCGGCTATGCCTACTTCTTTAGCTATAGAGGAGGCCGTTAAGACATGATCACCAGTTAGCATCACCACATCTATCCCTGCATTTTTACACTTTTGAACCGCTTCTTTAGCTTCTGGCCTGAGAGGATCCTTTATTCCCACAAAGCCTAAAAAGACCAGTTCTTCTTCGCTCTTTCCAATGGCAAAGCCAAGCGTTCTCATAGCTTGTGACGCAGCTTCTTCAATGGATCTAAGCACTTTTTCCTTAAAATCCGGGCTTAACACGGTCAGATTGCCATTTTCGTCATAGATGTATCTGCACTCCAAAAGTAGCTTTTCAGGAGCTCCTTTGATAGCTACGAAACCTTCGTGGATAGTTGTCATTTTCATAATCTTGGAGTCAAAGGGAATTTCTTTGATCCTAGGGAAACTACTTCTTATCTCGTTAGGATTAAGGCCACTGTCTAAAATCCATTGAAGGAGAGCAACTTCCATAGGATCTCCTATAACATCATCTCCTGAAATATAAGCGTTATTACACAAGGCTCCAACCTTTAATGCCTCACGCTTAGAAAAGTCGTTAGGGAAAAATTCACTTGAAACTTTCATTTTGTTCTGGGTTAGGGTTCCGGTTTTATCCGTGCAGATCATATTGGAGCTACCCAGAGTTTCAACAGCAGCCAGGTTTCTCATGAGGGCGTTTCTCTTTGCCATTTTATGCACTCCTATAGCGAGGGTTATTGTGACAACTATAGGAAGTCCTTCTGGCACAACCGCAACAGCGAGCGCTATAGAAGTCTCAAGCATCCTAAGTAAGGAATAGCCTTTTAACCAACCTATTAGGAAAACTAAGAGGCCTATAGCAACGACAAGCTTCAACATAAAAACGCTTAAAGCTTCGAGTCTTCTTTCCATTGGAGTTTTAGGAGGTTCAACGGATTGTAGGGCCTTAGATATTTTACCGAATTCCGTGCTCATACCCGTAGCGTAAATCACTCCCTTGCATCTGCCTCTCACTACATGAGTGCCTGCGAAAAGTATGTTGCTTCTGTCATGTATTGGCACTTCACTCTCAATAGGATCAGACGTTTTAGGAACAGGAAGAGCTTCTCCTGTAAGTATGCTCTCATTAGCCTCAAGGTTGTCAGCGTTCAAAATCCTTATATCTGCAGGGACAACATCACCTGCTTCTAATATAACTATGTCTCCTGGAATAAGGCTTTCTGCCGACGTCTTTTTAAGCTTTCCATTCCTTAGAACAAGGGCATTTACTGAAACCATCTTTTTAAGGCTCTCGATCGCCCTTTCTGCTCTGTATTCCATGAGAAAACCTATAAGTGCGTTTACCAAGAGAACTACTAGGATGGCTAAAGCATCGAGATTTTCTCCAATGATAAAGCTTATAAATGCTGCTATCATTAGAAGATAGCTCATGGCGTTTCTAAATTGAGCTATAAATATGGCTATAGGGCTCTTTTTCTTCTCCTCCTTAAGTCTATTAGGCCCAAACTCTTTAAGTCTCTTTTCGGCTTCCTCCTCGGAAAGGCCGTAGTTCTCATCTGTGGCTAAAATTGAGAGAACTTCCCTTTTCGAAAGCTTATAAACTTCTGAGGTTATCTTCTCAAGTCCCATTTTATCCAGCATCAGGAACTCCCTTTCTTTAATATGCTTCCGATATTATACAAAGCTTTTCTTTACAAAGCAATCTTCCTAACGCTATAATTTAAAGCTGAAATGGGATCTACTCATAGCCTTGTAAGCTGGAAGAGACCCTTTTTAGTATCCCTAATCTCTACATTGATGGTGAACTCCTACTTGGCCATGTTTCTCATTTACCCTATTTATCTCACTAAGATAGGCATCAATCCTATTTATATAGGTATGCTGATGAGTCTCTTTTATTTGGCGAACATGGCCGTAAGACCTGTAGGAAGCACTATTCTTGAGATCCTGAGCATTAGGAAGGCTGCTTGGTTAACCTTTTTACTGCTCCTTATAAGCTCCATAGGTCTAACCTTCTCCATTGATCCAAAATTAATAGGTCTGTGTCGCCTCCTAGGAGGATTAGGATACGGTATAGGTACGGTTTCGCTGACAGCTTATCAGTCCCTTATAGTCCCGGAGAGAATAAGAGGTGGGGCCTTTGCTTGGATTTCGGTTTTTTACGTTTCCCCACAGCTTCTTTTCGTTCCCATAGCGAGCTATTTCCTCAAAACCAACAGAGATGTTCTCTACCTTCTCATGTTTTCCCTATTCTCTATCCTGTTTTTATTGACGGCTCTCTTTCTTACCGACATAAAAAACATAAAGATAGAGGATGATAATAGTAAGAACTCTATCGTCTGGGGAAGTTATAGAGAGCTTTTTAGGGTCAGGGGAATATTCACTTATATAATATCTATCCTGGCTTTCTCGATGATAAACGGAACCATTCTGATGTATGTATCAAGTCTATCTAACGAAAAAGGTTTAAATCCTTCTCTCTTCCTAAGCACCAATGCCTCAGTAGCCTTGATGATAAGAATAGCTGGAAATAGGATAATGAACCAACTTAATAGATATAGATGGTTGGGAATATCCCTCCTCTCAATGGCGATTTCTACTTTCCTTCTAGGTTACTCTAGTAATAGCATTCATTTAGTTCTATTATCTCTGACATATGGAAGTGGAATGGCCATAAGCTTTCCATTTCTGTTAGCTATCGCTTCGGACATAACCCCCATAAGCTTACGCCCTAAGGCATCTGCCGTAGCATGGATAATGATGGATTTGGGCTACATACTAGCCCCTTTAATAATAGGTTTTACTTCTTCAACTAGGGATATAAGCTATTCCTTTAAGTTTATATCCTTGTTGCTATTGCCTATTATTCTCCTCGTTAGCTTTCTTTGGAGGAGGTTTCTCAGGTTCAGATCTCTCTAGAAGGGGCTATCGCTCCAAGCTTTTTCATAGTTAGGTCTAATTCCCTTTACATCTTCAATGAAAGATCTTATTATCTCTCCCTGGCTTGGGGCGTACAAGATATCTCCATGGGGTTCATAGGGCATGCTTCCATCGAAAACCTCCGCTATCCCCCCGATGCACCCCTCTTCCATGTGAGCAAGGAAGGGCATCCACATAAGCTCCAAGATATGGCCTTTCTCAGGAAGATATCTCCTAAAAGCGGAGAAGAAGTGCCCTAAGAGCCATGGCCAAGCCATTCCTCTCCATCGGGCTTTAAGTTTCTGAGTTTCGTCGCCTTCCTCTCTACCCTTGTATTTTTTCTCGAAGGGTGATAATGTTCTTAAACCATAGGTTGTATAAAGGTGCTTCCAGATATTATTAATGGCTATCCTCCCTATATCTTTTGGAACAGGCGTAAAGGGCAAGGACATAGCTAATACCTGATTAGGACGCAGCTCCTTTCCTTCATCTGTATCCTTAAAGTATCCTTCCTCCTCAAGCCAAAATGTGCGAAGGAAGCTTTCTCTGATCCCTGAAAGCAGCTTATCATAGGAGTGCCTAACGTTTAAAGCGTCAGATAGGCGAGACAACAGGGAAATCATATTATACCAGAGGGCATTAAGGTCTACCAATTTTCCTTTTCTCTCAACTATAAATTCATCCTTTAGTCTTATTCCCATCCAGTTGTTTGCGGGGTCATCCTCAACTATAAGACCATCCTTGTCAACCTTTTTGCTTTCCAGCAGGTAATTGACGTAGGTTCTAAGCTTTGGGAAGAATTCCTCCGCCAAGTTAAGATCGTTGGTATAGGCTAAGAACTTAGTTAAAGCGTAGGCGAACCAAAGGGTGGATTCCTCCCCCTGATAAATCGGATTTTGACCATCTATTTCATAGGGCAAGCCTCTATCGCTAAAGTACTCCAACCACCTAAACAAGCAAAGTTTCGCATCATCTATCCTCCTTGTAGCAATAAGTAATCCTGGTAGAGAGATGAAGGTCTCCCTTCCCCTTTCTTTTAAGGAGAAATATCCAGAGATAATACCCCTGAGTTCGCCTCTTTCTATAAGTAGTGTGTCTCCAACAGCCATAAGAAGGTAAAGGAAGTCCTCTTTACATGGCATAGAATTCGTAATCGTTTTATAAAACCGTTCTTTCATCCCCCATAATCTATTAAAGTCCATATCTACTATATTGGTATAAGCTGAAACCTCGAGAGTAACACTTTCCCCCTCTTTAAGGGAGAAAGAAAAAGCTCCAGGACTCCAGAAAACTTTTTTAGATCCGCTCCCTAGATACTCTATATTTTCATAGAAACGAGGACGAGGATTATACTCTCCCGATGTTACTCTGATCATCAGCTTATTATCTTTAACATTAACTATAGTGCCAAGCTCTATGCCATGCTGGTAAGGAATGGAATTAGAGTCTGAGGGTAAAAGAGGAGAAACCTCAAAGTTAACCGGTTCTGAAGTGGATATCACATAGTAGTTGATAAATAGCTTACCGCTTTCTATTAAAACTCTTTTCTTAATCAGGCTCTCATTAACTGAAAAAATGTAAGTTGGGAAGGGGTTGAAGCTAACACTTGTTATGTACCTGTATCCATCAGGATAAACCATACTAGAATATCTATTAGTCGATAAAAAGCATTCCTTTTTCCCTATGCTGACCTTCTCTTCGAGTTTAACTAACATCGGCTCGTTAATAACTGAGAAGATGGCATGCAGCTCCCTTGTGGGAACGTCGATTAGGGTGGTAGCGGAGAAGTTGCCCTTCCCGTCAGCCAAGATCCATTCCCTTGAAACCCCTTTCTCAAAGCTGTTTATTTTCGCCTTTCCTAGAAACAAAATCCTTTCCCTCCTTCCAATTGTTAAAATAATCTCTTATCTTTCTCAAGGCTCTATAAACTCCCATCTTAGATAATGGGGGTGAAAGCATAGCTCCGAGCTCCTTTAAACTTAAAGATGGATGTTTAATCCTTAGTTCTGCAACTTCCCTTAGCTTAGGTGGAAGCTTGTCTAATTTTTCCCCTATAAGGTTTATTAAAAATAGATCTCTAAGGGAAGCTGATACTATCCTCTCGGCGTTAGCGGTATCACAATTCGCTTCTCTGTTAGCTTTTTCCCTGATCTTTTTAACAGTTCTTATTTCATCTAATCTCTTTAGCGACCTTTCTGCTCCCATTGCCCTTAAGAGCTGCTTTATGCTCAAGAGGTTTCTGAAGGTAAGATAATGCCTACCTTTCTTATCCCTCGTGCCGAAGCTTATCCCCCTCTCTCTCAAAGAGCTCTCTATAAGTGAAGCAAGATCGTTATTACTAATTCCAATCTCAAGATGATAACCCTTCCATGGTTTAACCATGCTTCCACAGCTCCAAAAAAGTCCTCTTAGGAAATCTCCCCAGTGAAGATCATCGTTAAGATAAACCTTTGGGTCCCTCAGAAAATCTGGGAAACCCTTCAGTTGAACTTCGTAATGCCCCTTTATCCCAGAAACCAATGCATACTTTTCCTTTAATGTATCAAGATATTTACACAGCTTTCTAGCATCGGAGGGAGTGTCAACTTTCACGACAAGAGAGTCCCTTAACTTAGTTAAAAGGAACCCAGCGAGCTCTGCTTTGATAGCCTCCTTGTCTAAAACTAACTTCTCCATAACCTCTTCTCTTAAGGAAGTGTAAAGAGACACTTCCCTCACCCCTCTTTGACTAAGCCTAAAATCACTTCCGCAAGCTTGTAGGGATGGTGTCTAACGATTCCATCTCTCTCTAAAACGAGATCAGAGCATATGAATATGGGACGCTTACAGTCAAGCGGTATATCCAACCTTACAGGTGTAGCCCCTTCGCTCTCGTATCTTTTAAGAACGGACTCAGAAAAGGAACCAGTATTAACTATAACATAATCTATCACTTCAGCACCTATATACTTCTCTATCTCCCTTAAGTGGTCAAGGACAGTAAAGCCATCTGTCTCTCCTGGTTGGGTCATTATGTTACAAATGTAGACTTTGAGCGCTTTTGACGTTTTGATGGCCTCAACTATCTCGCTAAATACCAGGTTAGGTATGATGCTAGTATATAGACTACCAGGTCCTATAGCTATAATATCAGCTTTCATAATAGAATCCCGAACTTTTGGGGAAAGAGAGGCCTTAGAAGGTATAACCTCAAGTTTGGTGATTCTCTTACCCGTCTTTGGGATTTCGGTCTCCCCTTCTACCATACTTCCATCTTCAAATGTGGCTCTAAGCTTTACATCACTTAAGGTTATCGGAAAAACTTCCGCGGTCACACCCAGCATCTCCTTAAACTTCTGAAGACCTGATAGGAAATCTCCCTCCATTTCAGAAAGAGCTAAAAGCAAAAGATTCCCTAAGGAATGTCCTTTTAATTCCCCTCTTTCGAATCTATATTTAAGAACAGAAGCCCATATGTTATCATCTTCAGCAAGCGAAAGTATGCAGTTTCTTATATCCCCTATAGCTATACCTCCCCAATCTTTTCTTATCCTTCCTGTAGATCCACCCTCATCGCTTACCGTAACTATCGCTGTAATATTGCCTGTATATTTCCTTAAGCCTCTTAAAAGGGTAGAAAGACCAGTTCCACCACCTATGGCCGTCACCTTAGGCCCCCTTTTCTTCTCTAATTCAAGATAAAGTTCTCCTATGCTTGTTCCTCTCTTTCGGAGTATACTATCTATAACTGTAATTAGCTTATAAATCCCCAAGCCAACTAAAAGAAATCCAAGAGACAGGATAGAAAACTCCAAGCTTCCTCCCTTTGGATGTCCGAGAGCAAGCCCTCCCAAGAAAGAACCCATGACTATGACGCCTATCCATCTCTTTAATCCATATCCTGGCAAAAACCAACCCTTCATCCTTTTTCTATATCTCTGTGAATTACCTTTAGATTTGAATAACCTTCTTCAAGAAGATAACTTGCCACCTCCTCAGCGATTACTACGGAGCGATGTCTCCCCCCAGTGCATCCGAAAGCTATGTTAACGTAGCTCTTTCCCTCTTCAGCATATTTCGGGAGAACGAAAGCTAGAAGATCAAATAGTTTTTTAAGAAAAGCCTGAGATACTTCGCTAGAGAGGACGAAATTTCTTACCTTTTTGTCTAAGCCGCTTAATCCCCTGAGCTCCTCAGAATAATAGGGATTAGGTAAAAATCTCAGGTCGAAAACAAGATCTGACTCTAAAGGCAAGCCATACTTGAAGCCAAAGGAGTATATTGAGATAAGTAAAATTGAGGGAGCAAACTTCTCTTTTAGAACTATACCTTTTATGGTGTTTCTTAAGGCTAAGGGAGGAGTATTGGATGTATCTATAACTACATCTGCAATTTCCCTTAAGGGTTTAAGAAGCTCCTTCTCCTTATCTATGGCCTCCCTTAAGGTAATAAAATCTGTCTGTAAAGGGTGGGGTCTGCGAGTCTCCTCAAAGCGCCTTATAATGACCTCGTCACTAGCTTCGAGAAATATCACTCTGAAGGCTATACCCCTTTCCTTTAAAAAGGACAAACTGCTTCTTATGTCATCAAGAAAGTCTCTACCCCTTATATCTATAACTAAGGCTATTCTCTCCAACCCTCTAGAGAGAAGGGATAACTCCACAAGCTTAGGTATTAAAACCGGGGGAAGGTTATCGATACAGAAGTATCCACTATCTTCAAGGCTTCTTAAGGCTAAGGATTTCCCAGCTCCTGATAAACCAGTTACTATAACTAACTGCATTGCCCTAAGAATAGCTTTAGACCTTCTATTACACCATCACCAAAGGAGGCGCGAGAAACGTAAGTAGCATGCTTTTTTAGTGAAGGATCAGCATTAGACACAGCTACAGAAAAACCCACTTTTTTGAAGATCTCAATGTCGTTTTCGCTGTCTCCAAAAGCTAATACGCTTTTAAGATCGTATCCTAACATCGTAAGAAGTCTTTCCAGGGCATTGCCTTTGTTAGCCTTGGGATCTACTATCTCAACGTAGGTGGGGAAAGATCTGGCTACATGAGCTTTCCCCTTCAAGAAGTTCTTTATAAAGGGTAAGAATCTATCTACAAGTCTAGACGTTTCAGCCAAGAGAAGAACTTTAAGGATCAGCCTTTCCTTAAAAATTTCTTCCAAACTTCTGGCCACCATAACTTCTTCCTTGACATAATTCATATAGAATCTTAAAACTTCGCTCATCCTAAGGGCTAGCATCTTGTAAGGTGTGAAGAAGTGAGGGTGAAAACCAGGTACTAACTTCAAAACGTTTAGCACGTCTACCAAGACCTCTTTCTTAAGCGGTGTGGTATAAAGAATACGGCCATCAATACTTTCTATTAAAGCCCCGTTGCATGCTATTATTGGAAGATCACTACCTATGCTCTTTGCAAACTCACGTGCTGCCATAGTTAACCTTCCCGTAGCTACAATAGATCTTATACCCAACTCTCTTAATTTTCTAAACTCCCCTACTACCTGAGGTTCAAGGATTCCATCTCGTGAAAGAAGTGTCCCATCCAAGTCAACTACAACCAATTTTATCGAATTCTCCCACATTCTTTCTCCCATCCTTTTAAGATATTAATTCCATGTGCAAGAACAGGTAAAATTATATCTAAACTCTCTCTAACCCCTTTTGGGCTACCAGGCAAGTTAACTACAAGGGTCTCCCCTAATATACCAGCAACCCCTCGAGACAAAACAGCCTCAGGTGTGAACTTATACCCTTCAAGCCTCATTATCTCGGGTAACCCTGGAACCCCTCTCTCAATAACCCTTAAAGTTGCTTCTGGTGTCACATCTCTCTTGCTCCAGCCAGTTCCCCCACTCGTGAAGATTATATCGCATCCGTCAGAAGCAAACTCTCTTATCTTCTCAGCTATCAAATCAATCTCATCTGGAATGATAATGTACCTTTTAATCTCTCCTCCTATTTCTAAGATCTTCTCCTCTATAACTTTACCGCTTAAGTCCTCCCTTTCTCCCCGTGCTCCTTTATCACTCGCTATAATTATACCTACCTTTATAGGTAGGAATCTCATAACCTTATCTCCTATCTTTATCTTACCATCCTTAACGACCTCGCACTTCCATCCGTATATCTTCACAAGTGAAGAACGATCTTTAGGTAAGCTAGCTTCTCTATCACCTGTTGATTTCACTCTACTTACAACCTCTCCAATCTTCAAAAAATCACCCACCTCAACAGCTGTTATACCTTTGATGGTTAAATCCTCAAAAAAGCTTTTAAACTCTGAAGGGAAAGGAAACTCTTGAGGAATAAACTCTATAGGGAAGACCAACAACTCATCTCCTTTCAGAAAGTTGGCTTCAAGGGCAGGCATTTTCCTTGAAGAACGGTAGGAATTAACATTAACAGATAGAACTTTACCCTTCCCTATAATACTCACCGCTTTTACCCCCTCTTTTGGCTAGCAGGCATATCTCCTTTATAATTATCCCCATATCTACACCCTTACACATATCGTAAATAGTTAAGGCAGCTATGGCTACTGCTGTTAAAGCCTCCATCTCCACCCCAGTCCTTTCTTTTGCCTTAGCCTTAGCCATTATCTTAATTCCGAACTCTTTTGGAAGTAGCTCAAAATCTAAGGATATGTGGTCTAAAATTATAGGATGACAAAGAGGTATGAGCTCTGGTACCTTCTTCGCTCCCAGTATGCCAGCAATGCGCGCAGTCTCTCGGGGATCTCCCTTAGGTAAGTTCCCTTGAATTAAGGCGGAGTAAACCCTCTCTCCCAAGATCACCTTACCGTAAGCCAAAGCTTCTCTTTCTGTCAGATCCTTATTGGAAACATCTATCATATTAGCCAAGGAAATCACCCTCCTATCTTTGACATGAACCCGTCACCCCATCGCTCCAGTGTAAACCATCCAAGAGGTTTAAGACTTATGGCCTCTTTAATCAGCGTAATTAGCTCTTTATCGTCTGCTCCCCTTCTCATGGCTTCCTTAAGATCTATTTCCTTTTCTCCAAACAAGCAGGTTCTTAACCTACCATTAGCTGTTAACCTTATTCTGTTACACCTATCACAGAAGTGATGACTTATAGCTCCTATAAGTCCTATTACTCCTCCCCATGGGAGTTTAAAATAGGTAGCTGGTCCATATCCAATTCTATGGCCAAGAGGCGTCAAAGAATATTTCCTTTCTATGACTTGCTTTATCTCATCTGCTGATAGAAAATCTTCCTTCTTCCATGTGCTTTTTGTTATGGGCATGAACTCGATAAATCTCACTATTAATCTCATTTTCTTGGTTAGGTTAACGAAGTCCAAGATTTCATCATCGTTGAAACCCCTTATAGCTACAACGTTGATTTTTACGAGTAGCTCCTCGTTTAGAAAGCGTTTTACTCCTTCCCAAACATCATTTATATCTCCTAGACGAGTTATGTACCTATATTTATCTGGATCAAGGGTATCCAGGCTCACGTTTAAGGAATCCAAACCTAAACTCTTAAGCTCATTGCTATATTTGGTTAATAGTATACCATTAGTAGTTAGAGAGATAAGAAGGCGTGGGAAGCTTTTCTTCACATCCTTTAAAAAATTGACGAACCCATCTCTTACCAAAGGTTCTCCGCCGGTAAATCTAACTCTTTCGAGCCCAAGGTAGCTAAAGATCCCAAGCACTCTAAGTATCTCTTCATATCTAAGTATTTCCGAGTGAGGAATAAGCTCAATACCCCTCTCCGGCATACAGTACCTACATCTTAAGTTGCACCTATCTGTTACGGAAACCCTAAGATAGTTTATGACCCTTCCGAAACTATCCTTTAACTTTTCCTCGCCCATTTATATCCTCCTAAGGATAGGGCTCTCTCTTTAAAGGAGGGGCTATCCAAAATTTGGCATATAGCTTTGAACTGAGGTAAATCGATATATTCTTTAAGGGTAACTAAATCATATTCCTCTTCGAATAACGGGATAAAATCTAAGCCCATTATCTTGGCAGCAGCGTATATCCCCATTCCTACGTCAGCGTTTCCTGATGCGATCCTCATAGCAACTCCTAGGTGTGTGAACTCCTCATCATCGTAACCTCTGATCTCGGATGGTGATATGCCCTCTTTTCTAAGGAGATAATCTAAGAGGATTCTTGTTCCTGAGCCTCTCTGCCTATTTACAAACAGAATGTCCTCCCTTCTAAGGTCTGATAATCCTCTTATCTTCTTAGGGTTACCGGGCCTAACCATCAGCCCCTGCTCTCTATAAACGAACTTCAACACTTCTACATTTTCGCCAGTTAAGTGCTTTTCTATGAATGGAGTGTTATAAGATTCCGTCACCTCGTCGAAGAGGTGAATTCCAGAAAGATGAGCCTCTCTATTCTTCAATGCAAACAGTCCTCCTAAGCTACCCACATGGGCTGAAACAAACCTAAACCTCGGAAAACCTTTTCTTATCTCATCTGCGATGAGGTCAAGAAGTAGATCATGACTTCCTATGAAAAGTAGCGTTCCCTCTAACTCGCTCTTTTCCCTAAAAAGATGCACCTCTACTTCGCTTCCTCTTTCTATTTCAATAACTTCTCGAGGAACTAGAATGAAGCCATCAGCTTTTCCCAAGGATGATATGTTCCCAGCCCCTCGCGGAAGACTAACTGCAACCCATCTTCCAGAAACTTTACCGACTCTTACCCTTATGATTTCCTCTATGCCTTGAACGGACACTATTCCCTTTGACAGATACATCTTCATCCTGTCCAACTCTCTAGGAGCAGTCTTTAAGAAGGCTGCTATAAGCGGATTAACGAAGAAGTACAACCCAACCCACGCGGAAACAGGATAACCTGGAAGCCCAATAACCGGCTTACCTTTAACCTTACCAAGTATTAAGGGCTTACCAGGTCTACAAGCTATGCCATCAACTATGACCTTTCCTACCTTAGATATGACATCTGCTGTAAAATCTCTATTTCCTTTGGAAGACCCCGCACCTATTATGACTAAATCATTTTTTTCTATCTCCTCAAGTAGGGCTTCTAAGACAATCTCGAAGTTATCAGGTAATATCTTGTGTATGATTACCTCTCCTCCCCAATCTTCGACGAGGGCTTTCAACATGAAAGAATTACTCTCATAAGCTAGCTTGCCTTTTAGATTTTCTCCCAAAGCTGCAAGTTCGTCTCCAACGGGAATGAAACAAATCTTTGGTTTTTTCCATACCCAGACTTCACTAATTCCCGAAGCAGCAAGCAACTGAACCTCCTGAAAGCCTATACGTCTGGAGGATTCGAGGAGAAGCTCTCCTTGGGAAAAATTCTCTCCTGGGAATCTAATATTTTCCCCTGCTCTAATACTTCTTAAAAGTTTCAACTTATTTCCATCAAACAGGGCTTCTTCCTTAAGAAGGACTGCATCGTACTTGTCGGGAACAGGAAAACCTGTGTTTACAGGCATATAGTCATCCAGGCTTATCGGGTTGACTTCCGTGGCCCCATTCGTCTGGGAAGATCTCAAGGCGAAGCCATCCATCCCTGAGACCTTAACTGAAGGGGAGGAAATTGTGGCAAATATGGGGCGGGAAGTAACCCTACCTACTGCATCAATCAATGAAACCTTTTCCTCACCTAAAGGAGAGATGTTTAACTCAGAAAGCCATAAATTTAGGGCATCATCCCTTGGAAGTACTCCCCTTAAATACTCCAGACCTCCACCACCTCTCCTTCTCTGTATCCTTCCACATCTTCTGGAACTCTTATTAGGAAGTTACCCCTCGCTACCCTGCTTATCGCTCCAGACTTTCCCCATATTGGAAGGATGCATTTATCCCCTAGGCAAGCACAGATAAACTCTTCAACGCCTAATACTGATGGAAGGTTAGTACCTATTCTAATAAAGAAGGGCTCCTCCTGATTTGCCACTCCCAGCATAGATTCAAGCGCAGGTATCATAAAAACTCTGGCGGAAACTATGCTCGATATAGGGTGACCAGGCAAACCGAAAACAGGCTTACCTCTTATCCATCCTGCCACCGTGGGTTTTCCAGGGGATATATTTAATCCCTCAATCAAGAGGTCCCCTTTTAGTTTTCGAAAGAGCTCCCTAGTGTAATCCCTGACTCCTATTGAGCTTCCACCCGATAAAACGACAACATCGCTTTTATCCAAAAGAAGGTCAAGAACTTCTACAAGCTTGTCCAGGTTATCAGAAACAACGCCGTAGATCCAGGGTTCAGCCCCCCAGTTCTTCAGCAAAGAGTACAGAGTATAGGAGTTAATATCGTATATCTTACCTGCTGGGAGTTCGTTGCCAGGAGAAACCACCTCATCACCCGTAGAGGCTATTCCGACCCTTAGTTCGATTACTTCAACCTTATCAAAACCATAGGCTGCAAGGAGTCCAACCTTTCCTAAATTGATCCTCTCCCCATAATCTAATATGGTGGATCCTTGAGGCCAATCTTCTCCCTTAGCAAGTACATTCTCCCCTGCTGCTACAGATCTGTAAACCTCTATAACTCCTTGGGATTCTTCCACAAACTCATTCATAACTACAGCATCAGCTCCTTGAGGCAAGTACGACCCCGTGAAAACTCTTACTGCCTCACCCAATGAAATAGAAATGTTGGGTAGCTCTCCAACCCTTATCTCTCCTATAAGGTTAAGGTAAGCTGGCATCCCTTCTGAAACGCCCTTAAGATCACGATGATTTACAGCATAACCATCACGTGTGGAACGGGACAGGGGAGGAAGGTCAAAGGGAGCTTTAAGGTTAGAGGCAGATCTCTTCCCCAACGCTTCACTTAAAGAGAGGATCTTGCTTCTTAAAGGTGGTTTTCCAGCTTCACTCATGATCTTTATAGCTTTTTCACGAGAGATAACCTTGCGCATAGAGCTCTTCCTCCAAAGCTTTTAAGACTTCGACTATATCCTCTCGAAAGATTATCTCGGCATGGACATCAAGATAGGTGGGGTCCCTATTTACTATAACTATGGGGCTACCATTGAGATACGCCTGGTATGGGAAATTAGCAGCAGGCATAACCTGGAGAGAGGAGCCGAGAATGATCCATAAGTATCCACCGAGAATAAGTTTAGACGCTTCATACAGCGCTGATTCAGGGAGAAGCTCACCGAATAGCACTACATCTATTTTATATATGCCACCGCAGCTACAGTAAGGAATGTCCTCTTTCTCAAGAATTCTCAGAAGCTCATCAGACGAAATTACCTTATTGCACTTCATACAATGGGCGTATCTCATGTTCCCATGAAGTTCTATGACTTTAGAAGAACCACCTTTCTGATGCAGCCCATCTATATTTTGGGTTATGACTGCTTGGACCAAGCCTGCTTTCTCAAGTTTACCAAGTATCTTATGTCCTTCATTGGGCTGAGCCCTGGTGAGGGTTACAAGTCTCTCCTTATAGAACTTGTAGAAAGCGGCTGGATCTCTTCTTAAGGCATCTATGGATGCCACCTTAAAAGGATCAACTTTGCTCCAAATTCCATCTCTGCTTCTAAAGTCGGGAATACCTGACGCCGTAGACATCCCAGCTCCCGTGAAAACCACTGCAGGCTTCTTTTTAATTAAGATCTCAGCAAAGTTTTTTATCCTTTCTTTAAACTCTAGCATATTTTAATGCCTCACCACACTTGCATCCTCTCTCAAGGGGCATGCGCTCTATCATCTTTAGAACAACCTTTTTAGCTTTGTCTACGTTTTCCTTAAATATCTTCATTACCTCTTCAGCTGTTACAGGAGGAACTTCCCCCTCTATACCAACATCGTAGTCAGTTATCAAAGATATATTGACGTAGCACATCTCGAGTTCCCTCGCTAAGATCGCTTCGGGATATTGCGTCATGTTTATGACTTCCCATCCCATTTGTGTGTACCATCTACTTTCTGCCCGCGTTGAAAATCTCGGACCCTCTATAACAACTACCGTTCCCCTGTCATGAAGCGGAATGCCAAGCTCCTTTATGACATCTATGGCAATCTTCCTTAGCTCAGGACAATAAGGATCAGCAAAGCTAACATGAGTTACGATGGGACCATCATAGAAGGTATCTATTCGTCTAAATGTTCTATTAACAAGCTGGTCGCACACGACAAAATCTCCAGGCTTAACATGCTTTTGAAGACTACCAGCCGCACACGGAGCTATTATCCTCTTGACTCCTAATTTCTTAAAAGCATAAAGGTTAGCTCTGTAGGGAATCATGTGAGGAGGATAGCGATGATCTTTACCATGCCTTGGAAGAAAAGCTACTCTTTTACCGCTGATCTCACCAATGGCTATCTTGTCACTCGGAGACCCATAGGGAGTTTCGACCTTAACCTCCTCATATTCTTTCATGAGCTCATAGAAACCAGTACCACCAAATACCCCTATGTCAGCCTTAGGCTCCAACCTCTACACCCCCTCATATATCAAATATGATAGTAGCTTCATAAAATCCAGCTTCATCTTTCTTCACACTTAAACCGTGATAAGTTGCAGCTTTAATATAGCAGGATACCTCATCGTTTTTTACCTTAAAGCAGTCGAGCTCAGCCTTAAGATAATGAAGTTTAAGTTCCATAAAGTTTATATCTTTAAAGGCTAGCTCTCTGCTTTCAAATAAATATAGGATCTCATTTAACCAGGTCACGAGAAGCTCTTCCACATCCTCTGCCTCGATAGTGATAGTGACCCTCTCCTCCACCGGAAAGAGGTCTCTTTTGAAGGAAAACATTATCTTAACTAACCCAAGGGCCGCTTCCTTGAAAAGTTCCTCTAAGCTCTTTGTTCTAACCCTTATGCCGATATCAGCAGTGTGATCAAGTATCTCTATCATAAATACCACTCCCTGAGTGATCCTAAACATTCATAGTTTGTCAGATCTACATGCAGGGGTGTTACAGAGATATAACCGTTAGATACAGCCCAAATGTCACTATCATACTCAAGCCTCTCTATTACATCTCCACTTATCCAGTAACACTTCTCCCCCCATGGGTCCTCATACTTCAAGACTCTTCCAGAGTAAACCCTATATCCCTGTTTCGTAATTCTGACTCCTCTAGGATTTTTGGGAAAGTTTATGTTTAGGAAGGTATGCTGGGGCAACCCCTTTTCTAAGAGCTTAGGAAGAAAGCTTCTTACAAAACTCGCAGCATCTTTGAAAACCTCTAAATTGGTTGAGTCTGCAGAAATAGCTACCGATGTTATACCCAACAGAGCTCCTTCCATAGCTGCTGCTACCGTACCTGAATAAACGATATCTATCCCAAGGTTTAACCCTTTGTTTATACCGGAGATAATGGCTCTTACCTCCTTACCTTTAAGAACCTCACTTACACCAAGTATGACACAATCCACAGGTGTTCCATCGCAAGTGTACACGTTTTTACAACCACCTATGTCAATACATAGCTTATTTATCCTCAGCGGCCTTCTTAAAGTTATAGCGTGTCCTATTGAACTTCTTTCGCTATCTGGAGCTACAACTACAACTTCATCCAAGTCTCTAAGAGCATTAACAAGGGCGATTAATCCCTCTGAGTAAATACCATCATCGTTTGTAAGAAGTATAGCCATCTTTTTCTATCCTCCCCTAGACTTTTTAATAACGTACCTCAAAATCTTTAAACTCCCCTTTATAATTTTCCCAAGAGTGATCAACCCTTTGAACTATGGAAAAAGGTGAACCTCTTTGAAGGATCGAAAGCAAAAGCTCAAGCTCTTTCCTATCTCCTTCCGCTACAACCTCTACGCTACCATCGGAACAATTTCTAACCCATCCCGTAAGTCCAAGAGCTCTTGCTTCTTTCTTAACGAAATATCTGAAACCTACCCCTTGAACCATTCCATATACCTTGGCTCTTAAGCGGCCCCTCACCTTCCTAAGCACCTCTCATATCAATATATATAGTATTGAGAAAATCAAAGGCAACATTACCTTCCTAATAACACCTAAACCTATAAGTAGAAGCAGTATTATCATCCCATATCTCTCTATCTCCCTATAGTATTTATCAATTTTGTGCGATAGAAAATAGCTTACTATCCTAGATCCATCAAGTGGTGGCAAGGGTATTAAGTTAAACACCATAAGAGATATATTTATTATAAGCGCATTAAAGAAAAATCGCTCTGTAGCCCAACCCATGTGGATACCCAATCTGAATGGAATAGCAAAGAGAAAAGCGAGAAGAAGATTCATCATGGGACCTGATAGGGCCACTAAAGCCATATCTCTCTTAGGTTTTTTAAAGTTATCTGGGTTAATCATCACCGGTTTAGCCCAGCCAAACCTAAAAAAGAGAAGCATTATGGTTCCTAATATGTCGAGGTGAGCTAACGGATTGATGGTTAACCTTCCAGTGAATCTTGGCGTAAGATCACCAAGCTTATCAGCTACCCAAGCATGAGCAAACTCATGGAAGCTTAATGCAATTATAACTGCCGGAAAACTTAAAACCAAATCAGAGAAGGAAGTTAACACCTTTTAAACACTCTCCTTCCTCAATCTTTCTAATATGTCATCCTTAGATCTAAGGCCCTCTTCGAGCTGAAGCCTTAGAACCTCTATTTTTATCCTACCATATTCTTTTCCCTTTAGGGAAGCTATATTTTCCATTTCCTCTTGAGAGAGAATGGGACGTGCTTCCCTATAAGCCTTCCAAAGGGAGAATAAATCCTCTTCAAGGCAGATAGACCAAAATTTAACCAGGTTTTGTGAGGCCCTCAAAAACTTTCTGTACCTATTCTCAAAACTCAATGATTTAAGCTCGCGCCATAAAGGGGCTAAGGATAGGTCTTCCCTTAGACGTTTTGGAAGCTGAAATCTAAGGCCCCAATCGCGAGGATGTTTATGTGCTTCTGAACCAAAGATTGTGAAGAGAAGGAATTCTTTACGATTCTCCTGAGAAAGGAATTTCTCCCCTTTAAGCCTATCTAAAACCTCCATATCCAACTTACTTAACTTAACTCCTATGCTTTGCCAACATCCTAAATCTTCCATAAGAACTATCCCATTTAAATATTCATCCTCTTTGAATAGCTCCTCGAGCTCCTTCCAGATTCTAACCCACCCAACCCAGAGGAGAGCACCTTTATCAATGGCTTTCTTCATGAGATCCAGTGTTCTATCTTCGAAATTTAGAGAGAAGCGCACCTTTAATCTTATACCACGAATTATCCTCGTCGGATCCTCTATGAACGCGTAAGGTTTTATTAAGCGAAGTATGCCCCTTTTTATATCATCTAAACCGTAAAAGGGATCAAAAAGCAACCCCTTAATGCCTTCTGAGAGTCCCAAAGCCATTGCGTTTATAGTGAAGTCTCTCCTTTGAAGGTCTTCATAAAGCTTAGCTGGAAAGACCTTAGGAAGAGCACCCGCCCTTTCGTATATCTCCTTTCTACCCAAGGCTATATCAAAAACTTTCCCATCCTTAACTAGCTTTAAAGTTAGGAATGGAGTTAATTCTTTAAGGGAAAACTTACATTTCTTCGCAGATTCTAAGAATCTTTCTAAATCTCCCTCAAGCAAGAGGTCAAGTTCTCTATAAACGCAACCTCCAATTAAGATGTCCCTTAATGCTCCTCCCACGAGGTATAGTTTAGCATCTACCTTAGATGCTACATGAGTTAGCTCCTCAAGGTAGGGGGAAAGTTCGTGTTCCTTTAGCTTCGAGATAGCCTCTTCTAAAACTAAAGGGTAGCTTCGTTTTGAAGGAGGAAAAGGATCAGCGTAAATTTTCAATTCACCAGCCAAACCATATCTTTTGGAAACCTCTATCAAGTCCTCTCCAAGCCAAAGCCTATCGTGTCCTCTCAAAAGCGGTCTAAAGCACCTTCTCATATATGAGCTTCCCCTCTATAGAGCAGCGTTCACCTATGCTATAGGCTGACTTCAAAAATTGAAGAGCTTCAGCCAGAGAGCTTTCAGATCTATATAGAATCTCAGCTATGGCTTCTCCCTTCTCAACCTTATCTCCCCTTTTCTTAAATAGCCTGATTCCAACTCCCCTGTCGATTTCTTTTCCTTTTCTTTTCCTTCCTCCTCCCAAGGATAAAACTGCTAATCCTATCTTCTCGGCATCAACAGATTCGATGAAACCAGCTTTATCTGCCTCAATCACAAAACTGTAGGGAGCATGAGGCATTAGGTTGTAATTTTCCAAAACCCTTGGGTCTCCTCCCTGAGCTTCTATAATATCAGCAAGTTTCTGAAGGGCCTCCCCTTTAACTATCTTTTCGTAAAGCTCCTCCCTTGAAAGAGGCTTATTCGCAAGAGTAGAAAGCTCACTTCCTAAAGAAAGAACAAGTTCAGTTAAATCAGCTGGTCCCTTTCCCTTCAAAGTATCTATGGCTTCTTCAACTTCTATTGTATTACCAACGTTATTTCCCAGAGGTTGATCCATATCGGTTATAAATGCGCAAACTCTTTTCCCAAGATCTTTAGATATAGATATCAAAAAAGTAGCAAGTTCTCTGGCTTTATCCATTTCCTTCATAAAGGCTCCTTTCCCAACCTTAACATCGAAAACCCATGCATCGGCGCCAACAGCAAGCTTTTTCCCTAATATACTCGAAACTATCAAAGGGATAGAATCTACTGTTGCGGTGACATCCCTCAAGGCATAGATCTTTTTATCAGCGGGAGCTAGCTCTTCAGTCTGGGCTGCTATAATTGCTCCAGATCTCCTTAAGGCTAGTTTTAAGTCTTCAAGACAAAGATTAGTCCTAAATCCAGGTATAGACTCTATTTTATCTATAGTTCCACCAGTATACCCCAGTCCCCTTCCAGCTAATTTAGGGAACAGAAAACCGCATGAGGCCATTAATGGGACCAAAGTTATGCTTGTTTTGTCTCCTACTCCACCTGTGCTATGCTTATCGACTTTAGGAAGATCAAAATCGCTTAAGTCCAAAAGCTTCCCGGATCTTCCTATAATCTCGACTAAATCCCTTATCTCCCTAGGGGACATCCCTTTAAAATACACAGCCATACACCAAGCTGAAACTTGATAATCAGCTACCTTACCCTTCAGATAGCCTTCTATGAAAAACTTAAGCTCTTCCGTTGAAAGCTCTTCTCCATCCCTTTTCTTCTTTATTATTTCAGATGGTATCAACGCTTAACTCCTCCAAACAGAAGGAAATGATTTCCCTCATTTTATCCTTAATCTTTCTAGCGCTATCAAGCACATTTTCATGAGTTATATCTATTCCTTCATCAGTACATCCTGCTTTGTTCGTTATGCCCACAATTCCTACGACCTTTAAACCCATTTGTCTTGCGACTATTGTCTCCGGAACTACTGACATTCCAACCATATCAGCACCTAATATCTTTAGAGCTTTGATCTCCGCAGGAGTTTCATAGGATGGGCCTGAAAGAGCCGCATATACGCCTTCCTTGAGATTAAACTTCTCTTTTAAGACACTTCTCACTTTGGGGTCATAAGCATTAGATAAATCTACAAATCTATTCCCTAAGGTCGGTTCATTTATGCCCCTTAAAGGGTTTTCTCCCATTAAGTTTATGTGATCTTTGATAAGGACTATATCCCCCGGATTAATGCTATCAGAAACGCCTCCTGCAGAGGCGGTTATAATTATAAGCTTCGCTCCCCAAAGGGCAAGAACTCTTATGGGAAGTGTGATTTCAATCATAGAGTACCCCTCATAGAAGTGAGATCTACCCTGAAGAATAGCAAAGCATCTTTCTTTTCTCTCTCCCCACCATAGCTTACCTTCATGGCCAGGAACGGTGGGAATGGGAAAGTTTGGAATATCTTTGTATAGTATAAAGCCCAGACTACCAACTTCACGAGCTATGTCTCCAAATCCTGAGCCAAGGATCACACCTATTAAGGGACTTTTTCCCTTAAACCTGCTTCTTAAGAAGTCAGAGCTCTCCTTGACTCTCTCCAATAGGGAGGGCACTTACATCACCCCTTTACTAAGCTCTGGGATGAGATTTCTTGTAAATTTCCTTTAACCGCTTTATATCGACATGTGTGTAGATTTGGGTTGTATTAAGGCTTGCATGTCCCAACATCTCTTGAAGAGTTCTAAGGTCTGCCCCTCCTTCAAGTAGATGTGTAGCGAAGGTATGCCTCAGGGAGTGAAGAGTGAATCTCTCTTTTAAACCGGCCTTTAGCAGGTAATCCTTAAACCGAAGCCACAGCACTTCTCTTGAGAGCCTCTTCCCTCGCGAGCTTAAAAACAAGAAACCCGGATCCTTTTTCCCCTTTAGTATCTTGGGCCTAGCCTCAAATAGATATCTCCTAACCCAGTGGATGGCTTCTTTGCCTATAGGAACAACCCTTTCTTTGTTGCCTTTCCCCTTACACCTTAACAACCCCTCTCCGAAGTCTAGGTCATTTAACCTCAAATTAATGAGCTCAGAAACTCTCAACCCAGAAGCGTATAGCACTTCAATTATCGCTCTATCTCGAATCCCCAAAATATTTTTAGCGTCTATCACCTCGAGTAAACGATTTACTTCCTCTTTAGATAAAAAGAGAGGCAACTTCTTCTTAACAGATATAGAAGCTATCGTAGCTTTGCAAAGCTTTTCTTTTGGAGTCACGATAGCTAAAAACTCAAGAAAAGCCCTCAACGAAGAAATCTTCCTTGCAATAGTTGTTTCTCTATATCGAGAGGCCCGAAGCTGTTCCACAAATTTTGTGATATCATCCTCGAGCCTATCGAGGTCCAGGGATTCTAAGCTTTCTAAGAAGCTCTCCACATCTTTAAGGTAAGCTTTTAGAGAATTTTCAGATATCCCTCTTTCCGTTATAAGGAAGTCGCTAAACCTTTGGAGAAGTTCTTCCTTCATGACAAAAGGCTATATAGTAAAGAATACCAGCTATGCTCTTTGCATCTTCCATCTCTCCGCGCTTCACGCGTTCTTTTAACTCTTCTATGCTATATATTTCAACCTTTATTTTCTCATCGCTATCAAGGTTTTGCTCTCTCTTCCTTAGATCCTTCGCTAAAAACAGGTGAAACTTTTCATCGCAAAACCCCGGGCTTGAATAGCAAGAGAGAAGATATATCAGATCATTAGCTTCATATCCCGTTTCTTCCAAAAGTTCCCTCTTAGCGCAGAGGAGGGGGTTTTCCCCCTCCTCCATTGTTCCAGCAGGCAACTCTAAAAGCTCCTTACCAGTAGCGTACCTGTACTGTCTAACCATGACTATCTTCTCATCGTTCAGAACGGGTATAATCACCACTGCGCCTCGATGCTCAACTACTTCTCTTAGAGCCCTTTTCCCATCCTCAAGCTCAACCTCATCGACCCTAAGGTTAAGAACTTTTCCGGAGTAGATTAACCTTCCGCTAAGCTTCTTTTCCATAAGTTAACCCCTTCCTGAAAGCTCTCTCATTTATCTCAAACATAGAGGCTTTTTTCTCTCCAAGCGTTTCCTTTAAAGCAGAAAGCATCTTTTCCGTACTCGGAAAACCCTTTCTTGCAACATAGGCTCCAAGCATTATCAGATTTGCTACGCGTTGATCTCCTATGTCTACGGAAAGGCGAGTAGCTGGAATAGCTACCAAATCTATGTCCTTTCTAGAACTATTGTAGTTTACCAGAGAGCTGTCATATATTAAGAGCCCCCCGGGTAAGAGCTTGGGTAGAAACTTCTCTAAAGATGGCTGATTAAAAATGAAAAGAGTATTCGGAAAAGTTACTATGGGAGACCCAATAGGTTCGTTTGAAATTATAACCATACAATTTGCAGTTCCTCCTCTCATCTCTGGACCATAAGAGGGAAGCCATGTTACATGTTTCCCTTCTTTCATCCCAGCTAAGGCTAAGAGCCTACCGGCGAGGAGTATCCCTTGTCCCCCAAAACCAGCAAGTATGATGCTTTCAAACATGCGACTTCACCCCTCCTTAGGCATCTTAAACTCCCCAATTGGATACAAAGCTTCCATACGTTCTTCTACCCACTTTTGAGCCTTTGCAGGAGGTAAACCCCAGTTTGTTGGACACATAGACAAAACTTCAACTAATGAAAAACCTAAACCTTTAATTTGGGTTTCAAAGGCTTTCTTTATATATCTTTTGACTTGGAGTATCTTCTGAGGCGAAGCGAGAGACCCCCTTGCTATATAAGCGGAACCATCGAGAATTGAAAGCATCTCACAAATCTTTATGGGATACCCTTCTTTATCTGGGGTTCTCCCTGAGGGAGACGTGGTAGTTCTCTGCCCAGGAAGGGTTGTGGGAGCCATCTGCCCTCCTGTCATACCATATACTGCGTTGTTTATAAATATAGTCGTTATTTTCTCCCCTCTGTTTGCTGCATGAATGATCTCAGATATGCCTATAGAAGCAAGGTCTCCATCCCCCTGATAGGTAAAGACTATAAGGTCTGGGTGAACCCTCTTGCAACCAGTGGCTACAGCGGGAGCTCTTCCATGAGCAGCTTCATACATGTCGCAATTTATGTAGTCGTATATCAGCACAGCACAGCCTACGGGTGCTACACCAACAGTTCGCTCTCTTATATCAAGTTCATCTATAACCTCTCCAATTATTCTGTGGACTATACCATGTCCACACCCAGGGCAATAATGCGTTTGCCTATCAAACATACTCTTGGGTCGAGAGAAAACAAGCTTCATCTCTGATCACCTCTGCTTTCCACCCTCTCCAATATCCGAGAGACTATCTCCTCGTGCGTTGGAGCTATACCACCAGCGTGGGGCAAAAGACCTACTGGAACCTTACCTTTAACGCTATATTCGACGTCATAGATAAGTTGTCCCATGCTCATTTCCACAACCAATATGTACTTAAGCTGGTTAGCAAAGCTCTCATAAACGCTGTATGGGAAAGGAAATAGGGTAATGGGTCTTATAACCCCTACCTTTATACCTTTATCTCTCAAGACTTTTACTGCCGTTTTAGCTATCCTCGCGCTTGTGCCATATGCAGCTATAGCAAAATCCGCATCATCCATCATGTAAAGTTCATATCTAACCTCATTCCTTACTATCTCGTCATATTTTCTTTTAAGCCTAAAGTTGTGGGCTTCAAGTTTGTCTCCTTCCAAATAGAGCGTCTTTATTAGATTTCTCTCCCGACCCTTTGCTCCAGTTATCGCCCAGGGCTTTGGAGGAAGGGTTGATAGGTCTATTGGGTCCCTAAGCTCAACTGGCTCCATCATCTGCCCGATAAAACCATCAGCGTAGATCATAACGGGGTTTCTGTATTTATCAGCGAGATCAAAGGCTAAAACCGTAAGATCAAAAGCTTCTTGAAGAGTGTGAGGAGCCAGCACTATAAGGTGGTAATCGCCATGTCCACCTCCACGAGTAGCTTGAAAGTAGTCGGATTGAGCAGGAAGGATTCCACCTAACCCTGGTCCTCCTCTACTTACATTAATGATCACACAAGGAAGCTCAGCAGCTGCTATATAGGATATGCCTTCCTGCATTAGACTTATTCCTGGACCCGATGAGGATATCAAAACCCTTGCACCAGCACCTGCAGCTCCGAAAACCATGTTTATAGCTGCAACCTCGCTTTCTGCCTGAAGGTATACACCACCAACTTCAGGAAGTCTCCAGGACATGTATTCAGGTATCTCATTTTGAGGTGTTATGGGATAACCGAAGAAGTACCTGCAACCAGCTCTTACAGCAGCCTCCGCCAAAACCTCATTGCCTTTCATAAGTAGCTTTTCTGCCATGACCGTTCATCCTCCCTATCTGTAGACCTCTATTGCAATATCAGGACAGGAGATGGCACAGAAGGCACATCCAATGCACTTACCATCCTCGTCAACGAACTTAGCGGGTCTATAGCCTTTGCTGTTAAGGGTGTCAGATATGACTATGAGCTTCCTCGGACAAGCTTCTACACACAGACTACAGCTTTTACACCTTTCCCCATCGATAACTATTCTTGCCACCGCCTCTCACCTCCCAAAGAACCGAGGGAAAAACTAATCACTCCAGACCTACCTTTTATAATGTTAAAACCTTAGCTCTTCTCTCGAAGAGCAACGTCTATTTCCATTTCTCCAAGAGGGGTAGATATTGGGATACTAAGCATTGGAATCTCAAAGGTTATTTCCATCTCTTTCCCCTTAACCAGGGTAGGAGGCGATATGTTTATCTTAAGCCCTTGAGAACCTAATAGCATAACGGCATTACCCGTAACCATGTTTGCAAACTCGCTTATAGCGCTTCTTGCAAGATCATTGAGTTCCTCTACTGGAAAACCCATCATCATAGCAGAAGCTAGTCTTTTGGCAACCTCTTCACTCATAGTATATACAACTTGCCCCTCTAAATCACCTATTATGCTTATCAGCACGGCTATATCATGGGATGAAAGCATACTAGTTCTCAGGGTAAGTTGTCCCCTCTTACCATCAGTTTGAGCTGCTTGCTTTAACACATTAAAAAACGCACTTATAAAAGGATTTATATACTCAGCCTTCACGGTCCTAAAATCTCACCCCTTAGAGGCTTATATCCACATAAAAACTCGTTCACTCTCATACACTTCTTACTCTCAGGTTGAAGTTTTTTAATCAATAAGGCACCATTCCCCGTAGAGACTAAAACCCCTTCTTTGCTCACATCTAATATCTCTCCAGGTTTTCCGGTTCTTTCACATAAAACCTCAGCCTCTAATATCTTAAGTAGTTTTCCCCTAAAGTAGGTCAATGCCCCAGGCTCAGGGGCTAAGGCCCTTATCAACCTGTCTATCTGTATGGCGGGAAGAAACCAATTTATGAATCTGTCTTCCTTTTTTAACTTTGGTGCATAGGTAGCTTCCTCATCCTTTTGGGGAATTCTCGGAGCCCTGCCTTCAACCACCATAACAAGAGTTTCTTCCACCACATCAGCTCCTATAAGCGCAAGGCGATTACATAACTCTCCGTATGTTTCTCTTTCCCCTATTTCGGTACTTTTCTGCAAGATTATATCACCTGCGTCTATTTTCTCGTTTACAAAGAAAGTTGTCACTCCTGTTTCAGTCTCGCCTGAAATTATAGCACGTCGTATAGGGTCAGCTCCCCGATACTTAGGAAGCAAAGAGGGATGAAGAGCGACTACACCCAAAGGGTAAGCTTCTATAATCTTTCGAGGAATTATGAACCCACAGTCAATGATAAGCATGAGGTCTCCCTCTGGAGAAAAATCCTTTAAGGAGGAAAGCTTCCACACCTTTAACCCCTGACCTTCAGCCCAGGAAGCTACAGGAGTTGGGGATAGCCTATATCCCCTTCCTTTGGGCCTATCAACCTGCGTTAAAACCCCTATAACGTCAAATTTATCACATACTCTCTCGAAAGAAGGAATAGCAAATATTCCGCTTCCAGCCAAAAGCACCTTCACTTTTTCCACAACTTCCTCATCTTAGATTTAACTAACGCTTTCTTTGCTGGAGAGAGATAATCGATGAGCAGTTTCCCATCCAAATGATCTAACTCATGAAGGATTGCCCTAGCAGTTAATCCCTCTCCAGAAACTTCAAACTCTCTCCCCTCAGTATCAAAAGCCTTTACTTTAACCCATACCGGCCTCTTTATGGCCTCATATATGTCAGGAAAGCTTAAACACCCCTCGTTAGCCTCCTGAAGATCGTCACTAACCTTCAACAAAACTGGATTAATTAGAACGACAGGCTCCTTATCCTTCAGAACTACAGCTATCCTTTTTGAAACCCCAATTTGAGGTGCGGCCAAACCCAAACCATCATACCTAAACATAACATCTATCATATCTTTTACGAAGGAAGAGAGACTTGCGTCAAAAAGAGTGACTTCCTCGCTTCTTTTGCGGAGGATTGGATCCCCATACAACCTTATCTTTAACTTCTCCATATCTCCATCCCTATCTAGCCTTGTGGAGTTTCTTCCAATTCATTATGTCTCCCATCGTAACGGTGGGTTCTTCCCCTAGAATCTCTTTCATACTTTCCTTAAGTTTTTCTTCTTGTTCTTTCTTTTCCTCTTCTTTTTTCTTTCTCTCTTCCCTTTCTCTCTCCAGGAGTAGCTCCCTAACGCTCAGTCTTACCCTCTTTTCTTCCGGTTTCACCTCAAGTATCTTTACCTCAATTTCATCTCCTTCTCTAACGCATTCGCTTGGATGCTTAATCCTACCTTTAGCTAGATGGGATACGTGAACTAATCCCTCCACGCCAGGTTTAAGTTCAACGAAAGCCCCAAAATCAGCTAGCTTGGTAACCTTAACCTTTACAATATCTCCAACCTTAAACTTTTCAGCTATATCTTGCCATGGATCTAAAAGCTGCTTTCTGCCAAGCCTTATCCTTTTTTCAGCCTGATTCACGCTAAGAACTTTCACCTCTATCTTTTGCCCCTCACGCACTATCTTCCTTGGATTTTCAATGTTTTCCCAGTCCAGGTCCCTTAAAAGTATCAAACCCTCTACCCCAGGCTCGAGCTCTACAAATACTCCAAAATCCGTAATTCTCGTGATCTTACCTTCATACACCTCTCCAACCTTGTATTTCTCTCCAACCTTTTCCCAAGGGTCAGGCTGTAACTGCTTTAAACTCAGAGATAGTTTGCCCTCTTCTGGCTTAACCTCTATAACCTTAACTTTAATCTTCTGCCCCTTCTTCACTACATCTCTTGGTTGTACATCTCTACTCCAAGAAAGCTCGCTTAAGTGAATTAACCCCTCCACAGGTCCAAGATCAACAAAGACACCGAAGTTGGTTATTCCACTTACCTTGCCCTCTACTATATCTCCTTCCTTAAGATTGCTGAAGAACTTTTCCTTTTGTTTTTGCAGTTCCTCCTCAAGAATGCTTCTCCTTGACAAGACTATCCTTCTCCTTTTTCTCTCAGCCTCAAGGATCTTAACCTCCATCTCCTTGCCCTTGAACTTCCACGCAGATACAGGCTTATCTGGTAAAGATAAGTGAGACTGAGGGATAAAGCCTTCTAATCCAAATACGTCTACCATCAGCCCACCTTTCACCTTCTTAACTCCTTTTACTTTTATAGACTTATCATCATTCTTTGCCTCTCTTATATAGTCCCATGCCTCCTCAAATATGGCACGCCACCGTGAAAGCTTTATCAATCCATCCTCTCCCTTACCGACATCTAGAACGTAAACCTTGACCTTATCTCCTATTTCAGGCTTCTTATCCTTGTCTACTAAGAAAGGCGCACTCCACTCCGATTTAGGTATCACCCCCTCGGTTTTTGTTCCTATATCAACTATTATTTCATCCGGTTTAACTTGAACGATTTTCCCCTCAATAATATCCCCCTTCTGAGGCTGGCGTATTTCAATATGATAAGTTGTTCCCTCCTGCGTTTGGGTTATCTCCATTATTTACTTCACCCCCGTACTTTCTTATGATCGCTAAAACAGATCTTATCTGCCAATCGGGCGTCGAGGCCCCACTGGCTAAGCCTAAAACCTTAACCCCTTCAAACCACCTCCTTGAAATCTCAATTGGAGACTCTATGTGGTATACTTTCTTCATATGCTTAGCTGCTAACTCAACAAGCTTGCAAGTGTTGGAGCTATTCTTACCCCCTACAACTATAATGATATCACTTTTTGATGCTAAATCCAGCAGAGCTCTTCTTCTTTTAATAGTTGCGTCACAAATAGTATTAAATACCCTGAGCTCATCAACCCTTGTGCTCAAGGTAGCTGCTATTTTCAAAAAGGCATCTAATTCTTGAGTAGTCTGAGAAACTAAGCCTATTTTATCAGATGGAGAAATAAAATCCAAGTCCTCTTCTTTATGTATAACTAAGGCTTCTTCCCCTAAATGACTCAGAATTCCTTTAATCTCAGGATGTTTCGGATCCCCATAAATTAACAGCCTGTATCCATCTTTAACAAGATCCTTGGCTATGTCTTGGACTTTCCTCACAAAAGGACACGTTGCATCAACGACCCTTCCTCCCATCTCCAGGAGCTTCTCTTTATCCTCCTTAGGAATACCATGAGATCTTATTATAACAGCCGATCTAGGTGGGATCTCCTCTACGCTGCTAACGCTTATTAAACCCTTTTTAGACAAGCGCTTCATCTCTAAAGGGTTGTGAATAAGACTTCCAACCACGTAAGCTTTACCAACCTCACTTAAAAGATCCTCTGTCATTTTTACCGCTCTTTTAACTCCAAAACAGAAACCTATCTCAGAAGACAAGACTACGTTCATATTAGAAAAACATAACTATACCAATCATTGCTATTAAATTCGAATTTCATTGAAAGGTTATGTGCTGTTTTAGAAACATCTATACAAAGAGCGGAAGGAGATGGTCTCGCCTTCTCAGGATATCTACAAGGAAAGTTGGGATAGGTACACTCGTAATTACATAAAACTGCGCAATTAGATATGCTAAAGGCAAGTAGAAGACCATCTTTCTGGGCAGCTCTTTCAACCTCATAGGATACTCTTTGGCTATCCCCATCGCTGGATGTACGAATGGCAAGGAATATGGTATAAGAATCAAGGATTCCTTTAAACTCCCACGGCTTGGGAAAATCTGGCGCAGAAGGACATGTCCAGTATTTATTCCAGTGAGGGCAACCAAACCTACATTTAAGATAGAACCGATAATCTATAACGAGCTTACTTAAAGGAGCGAGCACAGCCTCTAGGGCTCCTAACCCCAGAGCTAAGGAGACAAATTTACTCAAGGCTTGCATATAACCACCTCTTTATCCTATCTAGAATCTTTGAAACTTCGCCTGGATGAAACCACTCTACATCCTTCCACTTTTTAAACCACGTCATCTGACGTTTTGCATAGTGTCTCGTATCCCTTTTTATGGCATCGATAGCTTCCTCCAAAGATATTTTACCCTGAAAGTAGTCGCAAAGCTCTCTATACCCATGCCCCCTCATCGCTGGAAGCTCAGGTGAATAACCCATATCAAGCAGTTTCTTGACCTCATCCACTAAACCTTGAGAAATCATATCATCAACCCTCTTGTTTATGCGCTCATATAGTTCGCCCCTATCTCGAAACAGCCCCAACCATAAAGTTTCATAACTCTCTTTAAGCTCACTTTCTTTATGCCAAAAGCTCATAGGCTTACCAGTTAACTTGTAAACTTCTAAGGCTCTCACTATCCTATAAAGATCATTTGGATGGATTTTACTCGCACTTATAGGATCGACCTTTAATAGCTCTTCATAAAGCGTAAACCTATTCTTCGTAAGAAGCTCACTTCGTAAGGTTCTATCGCCCTTAGGAAGGGGGGACAAGGGGTTCCTTAAAAAGAGCCAATAGTAGAGGGCTGTTCCCCCTACGAGAAATGGGATCTTATTACGACTTAATATGTTCTCTACGATATTTTTAGCATCGGAGCAAAAATCACCAGCGGTGTATACTTCATCAGGGAAAACTATATCTATGAGGTGATGAGGTATCTCCTTTCTTATCTCAGGAGGGACCTTAGCTGTCCCTATGTCCATAAGCTTATAAATCTGCCTTGAATCAACGGAAACTATCTCACATGGGAACTCTTTCGCTATTTTAAGAGATATCTCAGTTTTACCAACAGCCGTAGGACCAAGAAGAATCAAAACTATCTTCTTATCCATCTTTCTAACTCTTCATAGCTTAACAGATAGAATAAAGGTCTACCATGGGGACAGATTTCAAATTCCCCATAGGAGGCAAGCTCATCCAACAAAGTCTGAAGCTCCGCCGGCTCCCTAACATCACCAAGCTTCGGAGCTCCATGACAAGCAAGGTTCGCCCAAGCCTTCACTAACTCTGAAGAGTTTTCCTCCACCATAGATTTTATAGCTTCTGCCCAATTTATATTCAAGTCTGCTAAAGGAGAAGGAACACCTCTTAGAATAAAGGCATTTCTACCAAACTCTTCTATCTCAAAACCTATATCCTTTAAGAATGGAAGCCTATCTCTAAGAATGGAAAAGCTATACATATCAAGCTGGATAACAACAGGCAGAAGTAGCTGAACAACGTTTCTGGAAAACTTTAGTTTTTCAAATAAAAGCCTTTCCGCGATTGCGTGAGGATCTAATATAGCAATTCCATCTGGGGTTTCAGCTATAAAGTATCCCTTTGATGAGCGGGCAAGAACCCTGATAGAACTTCTCTGCCTCTTTTCCTCTAATGTGTCATATTCAAACAAGCTTTCCCTTAAAGTGGGTACTTCCTCAGCAATGTTTTTAGGAAGTGAAGCTCTATAGCTTTCAGCAGTAGGCTCAGAGATAGAAAAAGTTTCTCTAACGGCATCATACACCAGAGAGTAAACTTCACCGGGTTTAAGAAACCGAACCTCTAGTTTAGCGGGATGGATGTTCTGGTCAACTACAGAGGGAGGAACCTCAATCCTGATAAATCCCCTAACGGGAAATTTACCAGGAGGGATAAATAGAGCGTCTATAATCGCTCGCCTTATAAGGCTATCTCTTACGGGTCTTCTATTCACAAGAGTGAAAAAATCTCCTGCTCCTTCTCCCGCAAGGGCGATAAAGCCTGACAGAGCATAATCCCATCTTCTCAAGCTTAATTCCCTAGCGTTCTTTACGAAATCTACTCCAAAGATGATTTTTAAGTTCTCTTTAATATCTTTAACGCTCTTCAGGTAAAGCTCACCATCTTTATAAAGATAAAACTCCACCTCTTCTGAAAAGGCTAAGATATAGGATAGAACTACCTTCAAGATTTTATTCCACTCTACTGAAGGACTTCTAAGAAGCTTTCTCCTTAAAGGAATATTATAAAACAGGGAACGGACTGTTATACTCGTACCTTGAGGAAAGTAACCTAACTCACTTAAAATCTTCTTCCCTCCTTCTACAACTATCCTCGTACCCTTTTCTTCACCTTGAGCCCTCGTTATGAGCTCAACCTTCGAGACTTCAGCTATGCTGTGTAAGGCTTCTCCCCTAAAACCAAAGGTGTAAAGATTTTTAAGGTCATCAAAACTCGTTATCTTACTCGTAGCATGCCTTTCAAAAACCAGTTCCACATCTTCCAGAGATATTCCCAGACCGTCATCTACTACTCTTATTAGATCTTTACCGCCCTCCTCGATGTAAACTTTTATCTTGCTCGAGAGCGCATCTATAGAGTTCTCTACAAGCTCCTTAACAACAGAAGCGGGACTTTCGACTATCTCCCCAGCTGCTATTTTGGAAACGACTTCAGGAGGTAACTTGAATATCTTTCCCAAAGTTTTCGCCCCTCATGCAAAAAGGTTAAGCTGCTTCGGAGTTTCTATCTTTTCATCTTTCTTTTCGAGTTTCTTTAGTATCTCATTTGCTCTCCTGATGACCTCCAAGGGCAAACCAGCTATTTTAGCGACTTCTATTCCATAACTCCTGTTCATGCTACCGCTCCTAACTTTGTAGAGAAAAACTATCCCCCCATCTTTTTCTTCAACTGCCATGTGGTAATTTTTGAGAGCTGGCAAGTATTTTTCAAGTTCAGTTAACTCATGATAGTGAGTAGCGAATAAAACTTTCGCCCCTATGAAATTATATAGGTACTCTATAACAGCCCAAGCGATACTAAGGCCGTCATATGTGCTTGTTCCTCTTCCAATCTCATCCAAGATAACCAAGCTTCGAGGAGTAGCGTTTCTAAGTATATTGGCGGTCTCAGACATCTCTATCATGAAGGTGCTTTCTCCCCTTGATAGATCATCAATAGCCCCTATACGAGTGAATATCCTATCTACTAAACCTATCTTAGCGGAAGCAGCTGGAACAAAACTACCCATCTGGGCCATAATAACTATGTGAGCTACCTGCCTTAAATAAGTTGATTTTCCTGCCATATTAGGTCCCGTAATTATAGCTATCCTACATCTTGAGGGGTCTAATCTAACATCATTGGGGATGAACCTCTCCTTGCCTACGAAACGCTCAACAACGGGATGTCTTCCATCTTTTATTATGATTACATTTGAATCGGTAATCTCTGGTCTAACGTAATCATTCTCAAGGGCTACGAAAGCCAGCGTCGAGAGAACGTCTATTTCCGCTATAGCTTCAGAAAGACTCTTTAGTAGGGAAGCTCTCTTTAATACTTCGCTTCTAAGATCTTCCTTCGTCTTTAAATTGATTTCAAGTATCTTTTCCTCCGCTGTAAGGATCTTCTCCTCATACTCTTTTAGCTCCTTAGTTGTAAATCTCTCCGCTTGGCTCAGAGTTTGCCTTCTTTCATAATCCTCAGGAACCATGTTCAGGTTCGCTTTCGTAACCTCTATGTAGTATCCGAAAACTTTATTATAGCCAACTTTAAGGGACTTTATCCCCGTTCTTTTTCTTTCCCTCTCCTCAAAAGAAGCTATCCATTCCCTTCCCTTAAGCAGAAGCTCCCTAAGCTCATCGAGTTCCTCATTATAGCCTATCCTCACAAAATCCTCTTCGTTGATAGAATGGGGTGGAATATTAACTATAGCATTATCCAATATTTCAAAGAGCTCTTGAGTTTCAAAAAGAAGGGATAAAATCCCAGAGAAGATCGAAACTTCCTTTAATAGATTTCCTATATGTGGTATCTTGCCTAAAGAGTCGCGAAGCATCGCTAAATCTCTCACGCCAAAGCTTTTCAGGCTAACCTTACCCAATACCCTCTCAATGTCGCATATACCCGTTAAAGCGAACCTTACTTCCTTTAATAGCTCAAAGTTATAATAGAAGCACTCAATTTTATCAAGCCTCTCGTTTATCTTCGCCTTAGATCTAAGAGGCCTTAATATCCAGCTCTTTAAGAGCCTCTTACCCATAGGGGTTCGCGTCTTATTAAGAACAGCGAATAAAGTTGCTTCGCTATCACCATGCAAGCTATTAACAAGCTCAAGATTTCTTTGAGTAGTAGTATCTAAGACTAGGTAATCCTTGGGGTACTCAACCTTTATCTGGGTTATATGCTTTAAGTCAACGAGTTGAGTTCTGTAAAGGTAAGATAGGAGAGCCCCAGCCGAGGAGATTCCCATAAGCTTATCCTTGCAACCGAATACCTCAAGGCTTTTAACACCGAAATGTTTCTTTAATATCTCCTCGGCTGATTTCCAATCGAAATCGGATTTGGGAAGAAACGTGCGAGGGATATCCCCAGAAATCTCCTCTATATCTACACCCTCAGGCAGTAATATCTCTCCTGGCGAGATTCTTTCTATCTCGGATAAAAGATCTTTTTTATCTAGCTCGCTTAAATAGAACTCTCCATCAATTAGATCTGCATAGCTTAAACCGAAGGCGCTCCCCGCCGGATATATAGAAGCGATATAGTTTGCTTCTCCTTCTTCATCTTCAATCGTCCCAGGAGTGATAACCCTCACGACTTCCCTTTCAACTAATCTCTTTCCCTTCGGTTCCCCAACTTGCTCGCATATAACAACTTTATAGCCTCTTTTAACCATTTTACGAATATAGGAGGAAGCAGAGTGATATGGAACACCCGCAAGAGGAATCTTTCTTTCCTTATCTCTTGAGGTAAGCGTAAGACCCAATTCTCGAGATGCTATGTAAGCATCTTCATAAAACATCTCATAGAAATCTCCCATCCTAAAGAACACTATAGCATCTGGATATCTTTCCTTTATTTCCATATACTGCTTTAAAGCAGGAGTGAGCTCCTCTTTATCTATCACCTTTAGAAACACTCCTTAAAAAGGCTTCAAGGATCAAAGCAGCAGAAACCTTATCTACCTTACCCCTTCTCCTCCTCCAGCTCGTCTCGCCAGTCTTAAGTATCTTTTCAGCCTCAACTGAGGAAAACCATTCTTTCCATACATTAACCCTTATACCCATACGTTCAAGATCTTCCCTGAGCTTTAAAGCTTCTGACTCCGATCGCCCTCCCCTAACCCCATCCGTTCTGACTGGTAAACCAAGTACGATCTCAAATTCTCCATACATCTCCTTAAGCTTCTCTATTTCAGACAATAAAATCTCTCTATTCACTGCTTTTAATGGCATAGCTATTTTCCCTTGGGGATCGCTTATGGCTATTCCAACTCGTTTTTCTCCCCAGTCTAATCCCACGTACCTCATAGATAAATTTCTATATTAGATAAAATTTCCTCAAGCTTCCTAACGTCGGTACCGCCCGCTTGAGCGTAAGCCGCCTTACCTCCACCCCCTCCACCTATCAGAGTTCCTATGCTTTTAACGATTTTTGAGGCATCCCAACCAGTATCAACTAAATCAGAAGTAACCATGACTATTACTTGAGCGCGTCCGTTTTCCGCACTACCCAAGATGACTATACAACTTTTAAGGCGAGCCTTCACTTCATCTCCAAGAAACCTCATCATCGATACGTCGAGCTCGGGTAGAAAGGCTGAGAAGACATTAGCTCCCCTTACAACCTTAGCGGATACCTTCTCTAACCTCAGCCTTCCAATCTCTAGCCTTTTCTCCCTTAAAAGCTCTTGAAGATGTTCTTTTTCTTCCTCGAGGCTTAAGATTTTTCCCTTTTGCTCCCTTTCTACCTTCTTGATGTACTCAAAGGCTGCCTTACCACAAACAGCCTCTATTCTACGCAAATTCGCTCCTATACCAGTTTCAGAAATGATCCTGAAAACACCTATTAAACCTGTTCTCTCAAGATGGGTCCCCCCGCATAGCTCAAGACTATAGTTCCCTATCTTCAAGACCCTAACCTTCTCCTCATATTTACTTTCAAAGAGGGCCTTTGCTCCCATCCTCTTGGCTTCCTCTAAGTCCACCTTAAGAACCTCTACCTTAAGGTCTTCCCATATTTTTTCATTAACTATCCTTTCAACCATTTCAGTCTCCTCAGGTCTTAAGGGAGAAAAGTGGGTAAAATCAAAGCGTAATCTATCAGGAGCAACTAGGGATCCAGACTGCTTGACATGAGGACCCAAAACATCGCACAAGGCCTGGTGAAGTAGATGCGTAGCAGTATGATGCTTAGCTATTTCTCTTCTCCACATAGCATCTACTATCACTTCTACTAAATCTCCCTCGGATAGGCTTCCCTTTAGTGGTCTAACCTTGTGAACTATTAACCCCTCTATTGGAGAATAAGTATCCTCTATAGCTCCCTCAAACTTAGTGGAAACTATTTTCCCCCTATCTCCGATCTGCCCTCCCTTTTCCGGATAGCAAGGCGTTCTATCAAGAATCACCTCAATTAAGCCATCACTCTCTAAAATCCTGAGGACTTTGGCTTGAGATTCAAGCTTCTCATATCCAACGAAAAAGGTATCTCCTACATCTTCTTTGATCTCTCTATAGGTTTCCTCCTTTGCTTCCTTCCTTGTAACTCGTCTCGCTCGCTCCCTTTGCTCCTCCATAGCCCTGCGAAAGCCTTCTTCATCCACGTCAAGCCCGTTCTCACGAGCCATCTCTTTGGTCAGCTCATAGGGAAAGCCATAGGTATCATAAAGCCTAAATACCTCTTCTCCCGAGATAAGCTTATCTCCTCTTAACTTAGCTGATGAGACAATCTCATCAAAGAGGTTTAAGCCATAAGAAAGCGTCCTTCTAAACCTTTCCTCCTCAAGGAGTATCACCTCAGAAGTAATTCGATTGTTTTCGATGATCTCCGGATAGATATCTCCCATTATCTCTATAACCTTAGGAACAAGATCGTGCAAGAAGGGTTTCTCAAACCCCAATTTATAACCGCTAACTACAGCTCTTCTCAGGATCCTTCTTAAAATATATCCTCTTCCCTCATTAGAGGGCATTATACCGTCAGAAATCATGAAAACCAAAGCCCTTATATGATCCGCTATTATCTTCATGGATCTATCTGTATCTATACTGCCTCCGTATGTTAGGCCTGATAAACTTTCGATCTTCTTTATTATTGGGAAAAGAAGATCGGTTTCAAAATCGTTTCTAACACCCTGCATAACAGAAGCTAGTCTTTCCAAACCCATACCTGTATCAATGTTCTTTTTGGGCAATGGTTCTAAGCTCCCATCCTCTTTCCTGTTATACTGCATAAATACAAGGTTCCATAGCTCCAAATATCTATCACAATCACATCCAACACCACAAGTATCCCGACCACAGCCAAACTCCTCGCCTTGATCTATAATGATCTCAGAACAAGGTCCGCAAGGCCCAACTGGCCCAACCTTCCAGAAATTATCTTCCTCCCCCATTCTAACTATTCTATCCTCCGGAACACCAACAAGTTTGGACCATATCTCAAAGGCCTCATCATCATCCCTATATATAGTCACCCAAAGCCTATCTTCAGGTAATCCCAGAACTTTCGTTACGAAAGTCCAGGCCCAATCTATGGCCTCTCTCTTAAAGTAGTCTCCAAAGGAAAAGTTCCCTAGCATTTCGAAAAAGGTGTGATGCCGAGCTGTATACCCCACATTCTCTATATCGTTAGTTCTCACACATTTTTGGCATGTGACTGCTCTGTTAACAGGAGGAGTTTTCTCCCCAAGGAAATAAGGCTTAAAGGGGACCATGCCAGCTATAGTAAGCAATATCGTGGGATCGTCAGGTATCAGGGAAAAGCTTGGAAAAACCTTATGCCCCCTTTCCTCGAAAAACTGAAGAAATAGCTTCCTAAGCTCATGACCGCTTATTTTTTTCACTTTCAAACTCATCTACCTCCCTAAAATCTTGGGAATTTCCTTCTCAAAGGGAGGCCTTATGACTCCCTTTTCAGTTATTATAGCGCTTACAAGCTGGTTAGGAGTGACATCGAAAGCAGGGTTCCGAACCTTTACACCATCCGGAGCAATTTTAACTCCGTTTATCTCCTTAACCTCTTCAGGATTCCTTTCCTCTATGGGAATATCTTTGCCCGAGGATACCCCAAGATCTATAGTAGAAGTTGGAGCAGCTACATAAAATGGGATATTATGATACTTGGCCAAAACGGCTATACTATAGGTCCCTATCTTGTTAGCAACATCACCATTGGCCGCTATCCTATCAGCTCCAACTATAACTAAATCTATTTCTCCCTTAGACATAAGGTATCCTGCCATGTTATCCGTTATCAGAGTTACGTCTATGCCGTCCATCATAAGCTCCCATGTAGTCAATCTTGCTCCCTGAAGAACTGGTCTCGTTTCATCAGCAAAAACCTTAACACTTTTCCCTTGGCGTATCGCCATCCTTATAACACCTAGAGCTGTTCCAAATCCACCAGTTGCAAGAGCTCCTGCATTGCAATGGGTTAAGACTGAAGCCTTTTCCGGAACAAGCTCAGCACCATAAAGTCCCATCGCTTCATTAGCTTTAATATCTTCATCGTGTATAGCCCTTGCTTCCTCAAGTAGCTCCCTCCAGGAGGAGGATAAGCGAGCCCTCCTTTTCATTCTTTCCAGTGCCCAAAAGAGGTTAACCGCAGTGGGTCGCGTCCTGGAAAGAGTTTCAATGATCTCGTCAAGTTTGCTTAAAGATAGATTTTTAACTCCCAAAACCACACCATAAGCAGCCGCTATACCTATAGCAGGGGCCCCTCTCACAACCATGTTCTTTATAGCGAAAGCCACTTCTTCATGATCCCTACAGAGGACATATTTTACTTCCCAAGGTAGTCTTCGCTGATCAAGTATTTGAAGCATATCATCTTCCCACCTTAAAGCTGGAGGAAGCAAAGCCCTCACACCTCCCTTATCGCATCAACGACATGGAAAGTTAACAATCTCCTATTTCCCGAAAGCAACCATTCCACCGAAATATCACAAGCTATCTCCTTCTTAAATTTACCCATCTCCAAATCTCTTTTAGAGCTCTCTACGAGGTAAACCGAAGGGTTAGTTTTAACCTTGAGCAGGTATTTCCCCTCAAGAAAGTGAACCTCCTCTATCTCCTTTATCGATATAAGCTCATTGTAAAGCTTTTCCTTCAAACTGGACGGAAGATTTGGACTAACATTAACCAATCCTATGTTTTTGCTCAGGGGACCTATAACCTTAACATTAGCAAAGCTAAAGCTCCACCCTTCCCTCCTAAGGAAGTCTAAAACAAGGTCGTTCGCTAAAGCGACAGCAACTCCGTGGTAGTTAGGTGCTACTAAAGGTTTCCAAAGATGCTTTACCTTGCAACCTTCCCTTGAAACCCCTTCTCCTATCCTGAGGTACCTTACTCCAAGCTCTTCCCCCATCTTTTTAACTTCAGCTTTACTTAGATCTAATAGCGGAGCGTAAATATCCCTGAATCGCTTAGTGCCAATTCTGCTCCAACTATCAGCAAGGTTAGCACCAGTAACTATGACGTTATTAGGGAAACGCTCTCTTATTATAGAGAGCTTGGTTCTAACGCATCTATTACATGCCTGACCCCTCTTATGAACTTTCTCAAAGATATCACGAGCGTCTATTATAAAGTGCTTAACGCCAACATCTTCTGCAACCATCCTAGCCGAAGCTATAGATATACGATAGGTGTAAGTCCCATAATCCAGAGTCACAGCCTTCACCCTATCCTTAGGAATAGCTAAAGAGACTATATGTAGGGCTAAAGAACTATCCATCCCACCGGAAAGCGCAACCACAACTTCGCAATCGCTAAGGCTTTTTCTAGCCTCTTCGATCAATCTCTCAACGCTCAATAGGGTTCAATAGCCCCCCTTTCTTCAAAGCGTTAAGAATACAGCTTTTAACATTTGGGTTCATCTTTTCAAGTTCCCTAAGAATCTCCTTCATCTTCAACCTATAATTGGACGATGCATAAGGACAAGAGTTCTCAACCAAGGGAAGTCCCATCTCCTTATGGTAAGATGCTATCACCTCTTCCCTTACATAAGAGAGGGGTCTTATTATCACAAACCTTCCACACTCTGACCTAACCCAAGGTCTTCCAGTTTCAAGAGAGCCAGCGAAAAACAAGCTTAACATGAAAGCCGTAATAAGATCATCGAGATGATGACCCAAGGCTATCTTATCGCAGCCTGCTCGCTCAGCAAGCTCATAAAGAGCACCTCTGCGCATAGAACTACACAAAGAACAGGGATCTTTTTCTCTCCTAAGTTCAAGGATTTTCGCTATTTCCGTCTCCATATAGAAGAAGGGGATATCTCGAGCCTTACAGAAGCTGGCTATAGGAGTGGGGTCAAATCCCTTCCATCCCATATTTAAGGTCAAGCAATAGAGCTCAAACTTTATCGGAGCGAACTTCAATAATTTCCATAAGAGGTCCAACAGAACAAAACTATCCTTTCCTCCAGAAACCGCCACTCCCACCTTTTCCCCATTAAGGATCATCTTAAAATCATCCATTGCTTGTCCTAAAGGTCTCCAAAGGCTATATCTATACTTAAGTCTACCTAAGCTTTCCCTTTTATATCTATTCATCTAACCCTTCTTCACGAACTATTTTAGCTAAAACACCGTTCACAAACTTCCCAGATTCCTCAGTACCGTATTTCTTAGCGAGTTCGACAGCCTCATTTATAGCAACAGATAGAGGAACATCATCCTTCCGCTTAAGTATCTCATAAAGGGCTATTCTTAAAACATTTCTATCAACGCTTGCCATTCTGTCGAGCTTCCATCCTACAGTGTGTTTCTCTATTATTTCATCTATCTCATTCTTATGAGTCAAGACTCCTTTAACCGTTTCCTCAACGAAACATTTAACCTCAGGAAACTCAAGCTCCAGAGGCAGGCTCCTTATAGCTTTCTCATAGGTAAGCATAGGCCTAAAGTCAAACTGAAAAAGTATCTGGAGCGCTAACTCCCTTCCCCTTCTTCTTTTCAAGGTTCCTAATTATTCCTCCCCTTCTACCTTCTCCTCTCTTTTACCCAAATGTATACCCTGAATCGTAACGTTTATCTCCTTAACCTTATAACCTGTCATCTCCTCAACGGTGTTCTTTATCTTCTCTTGCACCTCCCAAACTAAACTTGGAATCCTCATCCCGTACTCAACAGTGAGGAATAGATCAACGCTAACCTCATCCCCTTCCAACTCTACCTTCACTCCGCGAGGCATGGGCTTCTTACCAAGCTTCTCAGCGAGCTCCTCTATAAAGCTACCGCCTGTAGCCGGCCTTATCCCCCTAATTTCGGCCAAAGCCATAGCAACTATAGTCGCTATAACATCCTCATTAATTTTAATTTCTCCCTTTATCTCTGGAAGTTTGCTCTCCACCCTCCTCCTCCCCCTCTTCAGAAATTACAACTTTACCACAAACCGGGCACCTTATTTCCTCTCCGGAATAGTAGTCTTGAGCTGGCACAAAGAACATCTCCCCACAGCTAGGGCATTCTACCTCTTCAAATTCTTCTTCAACCTCAGCTTCTTCACCTTCCCCAAAGACCTCCTTCTCCAAGCTCGCAAGGTCTTCGTCTATCGACTCCACATACTCTTCAAGATCAATCTGCGTTTTCTCAAGTTCGTCGATCTCATGAGCAATTTCCTCAAGAGCGTCAACTATAAGCTCTATCACCTCCTCAAAATTTTTCTCACTAACCCCTCCTCCCTTAATAAACCCCTTTATGTAGGCTACTTTCTCCTTTAAAGACATAATATCCCCTCCTTCGACAATGGCGTTAAGATCTCCACTCCTCCGCTCCTAACCACTACTGTATCCTCTATGCGAATTCCAAAGCTACCTCTCAAGTATACACCAGGCTCTATGGTTATAACCATTCCCTCCTCAAGAAAATCTTCGCTACTTTTAGAAAGCCGCGGAGCTTCATGTATCTCCAAGCCAACTCCATGACCAAGTGAATGCTTGAAAAATTGGGCCCACTCACCCAAAAGGCTTATGGCTTTCTCACAAAGCTCCTTAACTTTTACCCCTGGTTTAACCTCCTCAAGAACCCTTTCTTGAGCATCCCTAACTCTTTTATACACCTCCATCACTTTAGAGGAAACTTCCCCTATGAAAAATGTTCTTGTAACATCAATGTGATATCCATTATACACAACTCCAAAGTCAAATACTACAGGATCACCTTTCAAAATAAGCCTGTTGGATGGACGAGCATGAGGTTTAGCAGCGTTTTCACCTGCAGCTATTATAAAAGGAAAAGCCCTGTCTTCAGCTCCTACGGTTTTTAAAAAAGCCTCAAGCTGAATCTCCATAAATCTTTCAGATACGCCAGGCCTCAAGTTCTCGATGATCCATCTATAGCCCTGAGATACTATCTCACCAGCTTTACGTATACTATCAATCTCACTTTCATCCTTTATCATCCTCAGTTTCTCTATGCCATTTGGTATGGGATAACACTCAAAAGCTGACCTAATACGCTCGTAAGTCTCATAAGATATATACTTTGACTCAAAAGCAACTTTCTTGATCGATCTTCTCTTGATGTGCTCCAAAACATAGTCCAACAGAGTAAAGTTATCGGGAACTTCATAAACCTTACACTCCCCTATTGCCTCCCTCTCTGCATCTTCCAAACATCTGAAATCGGTAAAGAGCTCAATACCGTAGCTAGACAAAAGGAGAAGAGAAGCCTCCCCTCTATAACTGCTTAGATATCTTATGTTAACTGGATTAGATATGATATAGGCTTCACAATCATGAGTCTCAGCTGCTTCAAGTGCTTTTTCCCATCTATTCATTTAGCTAACCCCCCTATGAGCTGAAACAATGGTAAGAAAACTGAAATCGCTATAAAACCTACTATTCCACCCAAAAACAAAACTAAAACGGGCTCTATCATAGAAGACAAGCCCTTGATAGCATTGTCTACCTCCTCATCAAAGAAGTCTGCTACCTTGTGGAGCATCTCATCTATTTTTCCGGTTTCCTCACCAACAGCTATCATCTGGGTCACCATGGGGGGAAAAACACCACTCACTAAAATCGACTCCGCTAAGCTTCGTCCTTCCTGAACTCCGTTTTTCGCGAGCTTAAGTGCCCTACCTATGACCTTGTTCCCAGCCACATTGGAAACCATCTCTAAGGAATCAAGCACGGGAACAGCAGCAGAGCTTAGGGTTGCCAGAGTTCTAGAAACCCTAACTATAGCGACTCTGTATAATATATGACCTACGATCGGAAGTCTAAGCTTAATCTTGTCCATCAAATAGGATGCATTCTCAGATCTCCTTAAAAGTTTTAAAGACAACCAAACTAAAAGTGGAATAATCAAAAGTTGATAGTAGTTATTCTCGATCCAACTAACTATGTATATTAAAAGTAAAGTTGGAGTTGGAAGAGGAACACCGATTCCCTCAAGGATCATTATAAACCTTGGAACAATAAATGTAAGTAAAAGAATAATGACACCGATAGCCATTGATAAGACAAAGATGGGGTAACGCATTGCAGTTTTGACACGCTGAATAAGGGAGTTTTCCCGTTCTAGGTGAAAAGCTATTCTTTCTAAAACCTCGTCCAAAGCACCGCTTGCCTCTCCCGCCTTTACCAAGCTAGTGTAAAGGTCATCAAATATATCTCGATGCTTAGACAGCGCTTCTGCTAGGGTAGTTCCCTCCTCCACATCTTTCTTAACCATTACGAGAGTTAGTTTAAGCCTACGATTATATACCTGCTGAATGAGCACATCCAACGCTGCTACTATGTTTATGCCAGCCTTAATCATGGTGGAAAACTGTCTACTGAAGAGCGCAAGATCGCGCAAGGATACGCGCCTTAAGAAAAAACTGGTATCCTTTGGGGCTCCCCGAGTTTGGCTTTTCTCCTCCCTTATATCTATTGGGAACAATCCTTCTTCTCTCAGCTTAGAAAATAAGATCCTTTCGCTTCCGGCCTCTAATCTTCCCTCAACTATAGTTCCATTAGAGGCTCGAGCTCTATAAAAGTAGAGGGGCATTTATGACCTCCCTCAAGCAATAAGAAGCTTCTCAAGAATGTCAGGATTGTGAGCAAACTCCATAGCCACTTCCTTACTTATGAGCCCCTTCTTATAAAGCTTAGCTATAGCTTGATCCATTGTCTGCATTCCCAGTTTTGCGCCTGTTTGAATCACCGAGTATATTTGAGCAGTTTTTCCTTCTCTTATAAGGTTTCTAATCGCAGGAGTAGCTACCATAAGCTCCACAGCCACAACCCTACCCTTATCCTTTTTGGGAAGTAGCTGTTGAGATATAACTCCTTGAATTACGTTGGAAAGTTGAACCCTGATCTGATTTTGCTGATGAGGTGGGAAAACATCTATGATTCTATCTATCGTTTGCGGAGCATCTGGAGTGTGTAAGGTTGTCATAACAAGGTGTCCTGTTTCCGCAGCCGTAATAGCAGCGGAGATGGTCTCCAAATCTCTCATCTCACCTATAAGAATCACATCTGGGTCCTGTCTTAACGCATATTTCACCCCTGAAGCAAAGTCGTGAGTATCTACTCCAACCTCTCTTTGAACTATAAGACTCTTCTTATGCTTATGAACATACTCTATAGGATCTTCGATCGTAATTATCTTGCGGGAAGCGTTCTCGTTTATGTAATCAACCATAGCGGCCAACGTTGTGTTCTTTCCGCTCCCTGTAGGACCAGTAACCAAAATTAATCCCCTTAACTTCATAGCTAAGTCCTTTAATACGAGTGGGAGCCCTAGCTCTTCTATGCTCCTTATCCTATTAGGTATAAGCCTTATAGAGGCTCCAGGAGAGCCTTGATGATAGAAGAGATTCACACGATATCTTGCTTTTCCTTCAATCTCAAAGGCAAAATCACATTCTCTCCTCTCCTCAAAAACTCTCTTATGATTAGGATCTAATATTTCACTTAAAATAGAACTTATCTCCTCACCTCTAAGCGGTGACCATCCTGAAGCTCGCTGAAGCCTTCCATCTATTCTAAAGGTCGGCTCCGTGCCAACAGCTAGGTGAAGATCAGAAGCATCAAGATCGATCATCTTAAGCATCAGTTCCGTTAGTCTACCCATTAGAACGTCACCCTTATTACCTCTTCAGGCGTAGTTATACCCATCTTAACCTTCCGTATGCCATCTTCTCTTAGCGTGATCATGCCTTCCCTGATCGCCTGTTCTCTTATCTTAGAAGTGGGGAATCGCTCAACCGTAAGGCGCTGTATCTCCTCACTCATAATCATGACCTCAAAGAGCCCAGTTCTTCCTTTATATCCTGTATCACCACACTCATCGCACCCCTTACCAATGTAATATGTTGTGCCTGCGTCGAATCCCTCTGCAATCCATATGCTCTTCTCTTCAATCAATTTTGGTTCCTTACAATGCTCACAAACCTTTCTTATGAGTCGCTGAGCTAAAACCCCTATAACTGAGGATGCAACAAGGTAAGGTTCTACCCCCATATCTATAAGCCTCGTTATAGCACTTGGAGCATCATTAGTATGAAGGGTAGAAAGGACCAGATGGCCTGTCAATGCAGATCTTATCGCTATCTCAGCTGTTTCCACATCTCTTATCTCCCCAACCATTATTATATCGGGGTCCTGCCTTAATATAGACCTAAGGGCACTGGAAAAGGTTAAACCTATTTTCTCATTAACCTGCACTTGGTTGATCCCCTCAAGCTGATACTCAACAGGGTCTTCTATTGTAATGATGTTTTTATCAATTGAGTTTAACCTTTTCAATATGGAATAAAGTGTTGTGGTCTTACCGCTACCAGTAGGGCCTGTTACAAGTATCATACCATAGGGCTTTAATATTAATTTTTCTACTCTTTCAAGGGAATCACTCAAAAGACCCAAACTCTCAAGACCTATTAAGATACCCGCCTTATCAAGTATCCTCATAACTATCTTCTCCCCAAAGATGGTCGGTAAAGTTGAAACTCTCAAGTCCACTTCTCTACCGTCGCTTGAAACCAGGATCCTTCCATCTTGGGGAAGTCTCCTCTCAGCTATGTTCATACCAGCCATGACTTTTATCCTGGTAGAGATAATAGAGTGGACGCTCTTGGGAAGAGTCGTTACCGGCCTTAAAACACCATCTACTCTAAACCTTATAAGTACCTCTTCCTCTTTAGGCTCTATATGAATATCACTCGCCCTTTCCCTTATAGCTTGGGATATAACACCATTAACAACCTGAACTATGGGCGCTATATCCTCTTCAGCTACCTCTACTGGGGTAACTTCCTCCTTAACTACTTCACGTTCACGAATTAAGGCTTCAACCTTTCCTCTCATACTGTAGTGATCCTCTATAGCCTGTTTGATCTCGCTACTTGGAGCAACCACTACCTCTACATCATACCCTGTTAAAAGCCTTAGCTCATCTTGAACAGGAACATTTAGAGGATCAGACATTGCTACTACCAGCTTCCCGTTCTTCAACTCTATAGGGATAAGAAGATGTCTTCTGGCGAGGCTTTCTGGAACCAAGCTTAAAACTTTAGGATCTATTTTAGCTTTCCTAAGCGATATCATTGGAATTTTAAGCTGTTTTGCGATTGCTGATGCTATCTCCCTCTCACTTAAGATACCTTTTTTCACAAGGATACTTCCCAAACGCTCACCTGTAACCCTTTGCTCCTCAAGAGCTCTTTCAAGATCAGCACTCTTTATAGCTCCAGCTTCCAAAAGAAGCTCCCCCAACTTTTTCCTTTCCATTTATTATCACCTAATCCTTTAATATCCTTGGAGTAACTATAAGAACAACTTCTTCCCGCGTACGGGAGGATGTCTCGCTCCTAAAAAGAGTCCCTAAGAACGGAATATCACCTAAAAGAGGAACCTTAAGCAGGTTTTTGACATCCTCCTCTGTTATCAATCCACCAATAATTATGGGCTGACCATCCTTAACCCTTAATTTAGTCGTAACCTTTCTATGGCCGATCTCCGGAACTCTCTGATCCCTATACTCTATCCATCTTGTAACTATACTGACATCTATATCTATATCAAGAGTTATCTTATCCTCTTCACCTACATAGGGAGTTATAACAAGTTGAGGCCCATAAGTTATGGTCTCCCACTTCTGGGTTATGGTTTTCTCACTATCAGAGATCTCTTCTACTCTACTATAATATTTGTAATCTCGAGTCAAGTTAACAACCGCCTTCATACCGCTCAAGGTAGCTACGCTCGGGCTTGCTAAGACCCTTGCTCTACCAGAGGAAACCCACGCGTTTATGGTAGCATCAAAAGCAGCTGACGCCTTCTCATCGCTGCTATAGCTTATAGTTATTTCAGAGCCAGGAGTTATGTTTATGTTATAGAACTTTCCCTTGGATATGTTAGAAAGTATAAATCCCAAACTTTTCCCTCTTTCCAGAGTGATCCCAACTAGCTTAGCTTCAACCATAACTTGAGGAACCTCCTGATCCAAAAGCTTAATTACCTCCTCTACCCTCTTAAGATCAGATGGTGAGGCTTTAACAATCAGAGCGTTCATCCTCGGGTCAACTATAATACTATCCATCCCTGTGATATCTGAAACTGCTTTAACAACGTTAGAAGCCAAAGCATTGGACAGTACGAAAACCTTGGTTTCCTTTTTATCGAAAAGCTCTTTAAGTCTATCTTCCTTTCCTATAATGATTGTATCTCCGAGATTTCTATAGCTTAGATTTGATATCTTAAGTAACCAATCAAAAGCCTGAGCGAATGGGACATCCCTAAAACCCACCGTTACAGTTCCAGAAACGCTTTGGTCAAGAACAATGTTTAAGTCTACGGCCTTTGCAAGAGCCCTAAAGACATCCCTTATGTCAGTATCTCTAAACTCTAGACTAACTTTTTTAGAGGCCCAATTTTGAGGGGCGATTGGTTCAACTTTCTCAGGCTTACGTAAAGGTGGCACCTTCTCCTTGTGCTTGGGGAAGAAGTAAAGCAAAACTTGTCTCCCTGATGGGTCTCGCTCAAGCTTATAGTTCACCCTATCCCCCTCCAGGTTAACCACAAGCCTCACTATTTCTGGTGTAAACTGAAAAGCACGAAGGGATAAAACCCCAAAAGTGTTAATATCCTTGCTTATCCCCTGCTTCCTTAGGGCAAATCCATGGAAATCTAAAATCAGGCTGTCAGGTCCCTTGTCTCCCTTAACCCAATTCACCTTGGGATCTAAAGGGGGACCCCCGCTTATTACAACTCTTAAAACATCCTTCGTCAAACTTGCATCTATATCCTCTATATAGAATAGCCTGCGTTCTGAAACCACCGGTTCTCTCCCTCTGGGAGGTACAGGATAAAAGTAAAACACGATCGTTTTGCCACCGTCTCTCTCTGCACTTTCATACTGAAGCCTTTCTGAGAAAAACTCAACCACTACTCTGGCCTCACCTTTAGTATACTGCCCTCCTCTCACTTCCCATACATCCTCTCTCCTGATAGACAGCTTCCTAAGAGTGGCTCTATAAATAAAGCCATCAAAGGATATTATCATCCTTTCCCTATCTCCGGGAAGCCAGCTTATCCTCGGTTTGAAAGGGTAGCTAAGCTTTATAATGAGCTTTACCACTTTCTTAGAGGGATAGACCTCAACCTTTTCTATACTTTTGTCAAGCGCAAAAGACTTATCTATAAAACATAAGCTCAGCAATAAAGCCAAAACAATATATGTCTTCTTCATACCCCTTTTCACCTCGTTTTTTTTACCTTTCCTCTGAAAGACGCAAAAACTTCATCTGATTTTTCCAGCTTAAGACTACACTTCCTTTCTCGATCTTTATAACCCTGATCTCCTTCCAGCTCTCCCCTTGAGAAAGAATTATCCCCTTTTCATCACCGATCATTAATATTGCTAGTTTCTTGGTTCCAACATCAACTATTCCCTCAAGCTTCATTGGAGGAGGAACCTCCATAACTGCGCTCCGCGCCGGAGCAACGTCAACTTCAAGCTTTCTAATAGGAGGTTCATACGGTAAAAAAAAGGGATCCTTTAGGTCATGCACTTTAGACTCAAGGTGCTTAAGGTAACGCTCACTTTTAGGAAAGTCTTGAAGGATGTCTAAAACCCTATCTATATCTTGTAAAGAAAGCTTGGGAAAGTTTTTGGAATCATTGCGACTTTCAATGGAAGGCATTTCAAACACAAATCTATCGAATAAACCACTATAGTAAAGATAAGGTACCCCAAACCCAAGCACCAAAACCAAAGCTACTAGAAAGCCCCTTCTCAAGGTTATCTACCTCTCCAAAGACCTTAGCTCTAGCTCCACATTCAGTATAGGCGCTTCATTTGAAGCAGTAACCTTAATATCTCTAACACCTATCAAAAAGGTAGAACCCCAAATCTTGTCCAAGAAGTCAATTAGTGATGAAAAGCTCCCTTTGAGTCTCAAGTTAAATATCATTACCCTATTTTCCCTCCTAAATACTAACCTTTCCAGCTCAAAACCGCTGTTTCTCGCTGAACTACCCAAGAGGATAGCCACATTGTTAGCGTCTTCTGCCTTAGGCAAGAAAGCCCTGTATCTTTCAACAAGATTAAGCAAGATTTCCAGTTTCTCTTTTACTTCTTTAGCCTTGATTATCTGTGCTTCTAATCTTCTTATCTCCGAGGAAAGCTTTTGATCCTTGGCTCTCATGTTCTCTAAAGCATCACTAAGTCTCAGCGTTAAAATAAAGAAAAAAACAACTAACGCTATAACACCTATACCCCAGATCAATATAAAATCTCTGCTCCTAAACTTACTTAGCAGATCTCTCCAGACTTCAACCAAAACTTCACCACCAACCTTTAAGCCGGCAAGTGAAATTGAAAGGTATTCCCCTCTCCAACTCCCCTTCAATCCCTGGCAAAGATATATCCTCCACAAAATCCGCGTCCTTAAGCACCTTTAAAAGCTCTGCCATCGCCTCAGGCGAGTCAGCCAATCCTGATATTCTTAGCTCTCTACCTTTCAGGGTTTCTAGTTTATTCAATTTTATCCCCTCAGGCAAGCTAGAAGAAAGATGAAGTAAAAATTCATAGACCGGTATAAGATCAGAAGTAAAGCTCCTTAAGTCGTTCACGAACGCTTCTGCTTCCTTAAAAAGCTTAAGGAGGTCCTCTTTCTGTAGCTGCTTAGTTAAAGCATCAAGGACTTTCTCTTTTTCAGAAACCGCCTCACTAAGAGACCTATAGTGGTAATAAATCCAGCCAGTGTAAAAGAGAGTCACTATCCATAAAAGGAGTAAAGTTATCCGCATAGCAGTGAATAATAGCCTCCTCTTTCTGAGCTTAATTACCTCTGGTGGCAACAGATTAACCCTAAAATTCGTAATCTCCATTATCAGTGAACACCTCTAAGGGCAAGACCGATGGCTAAACTCCAACGACTCTTAAGTTCGTCAAGCTCACCAACAGGGGTTCTAAGTTGAAGTCCTTTCAAAGGATCAAGCCTTCTTGTGGAGATACCAAACATGCCTTCGAGAAATACATCAAAACCTTTGAAAGCACATCCTCCTCCTGTTAGATAAATCACGCTAACTATGTTTTCCTTAAATTGGCCTATAACGTAATCGAAACATCTCCTTACCTCATCTGTAAGGTTGCTTAAAACATCACTCACATATTCCCTAATTTCTGCAAAGGAGCTATCCACTTTAAGCTTCTCAGCTGTAGAGAAATCAAGTTTAGCCGAAGCAGATATGGCTGACGTAAAGGAGTTTCCCCCTATAGGAATAGACCTAAATAGCACTATATTATTCTCTCGAACAACAGCCATATCCGTGGTTCCAGCTCCCATGTCGATAATCATGAATCCATCCTTAATTCTAGAAAGTTCTGCACTCCTCAAAAGAGGAAAAGGTAAGGCTTCGATAGCCTCTAATTCAATTTCGGCTCCCTTAAAGGCTTCATATATAGCTCTTGAAAGCGACTTTCGCGTAACAACCACCATCACCTCCAGTTTTTCTCCCTCTCCGTCTCTAAAACTACGCAATATTTGATAGTTATAGACTGCGTCTTCCACTGGAAAAGGAAGAAACCTTTCTATCTCCCACACTAAGAACTTCTCAAACTCCTTTTTCTCTAACCTGGGGAGGGTCATCGTTCTTATAACGGTTTCTCGCCCTCCAACGCAACTTACCACTCTTCTCCTCTTGATACCGCGCTTATTAAACAGTTCACTTATGGCTTTTGAAACCGCAGCAAAATCCTTTATAACCCCAGCAGCTATACTCCCCTGAGGAAGTGGAACACTTCCCCAATCCTCAAGTTTATACCCACTGAGCTTGGCGAACTTTATTCCCATGGTTCCAATATCGATACCGATCCAAGAACCACCTTTGCCCATGACCTCTATTCCTTAACAAGAGTGCTTAGGGTTTTTGGAAACTACATCAATAGCTTCAAGAACAGCTTCCAAAACATCAACCTGAGTTTGGACCTCTATCTCCCTTAACTTAGAAAAGATGTACCCCCTGTCCGTAGTCACATACCTTGGAGGAAGCCTGTTCAAAGCGTAAGCCATCATATCAGATATACACTTTTCACACTTGCAAATACCCTCCTTATCCTTTAGTAACCTCATCAAGGTTTCCCTGACCAGCTTCTCCATATAATTTCTAGGCATCCTTTCATCTGGAACCATCTTTACCTCACTCCTCAAGTTCTATCTGGGCTTTATAGGAAAGTTAGCCCAATCAACACCCCTATAAGAGCCCGTATTAGCTTCACCAGGGTTATTCCACCAATAGCAAGGTGAAAAGTAGGAAAAGCAAAGCCAGTTATATCTAGAGTCATTCCCCCCTTCAGGGTGAACGCTGAGGTTAGTAATATCCACGTTATTTGGATCGTAAGCTCTATAACCTGGCGGTATTTCTCCTCCCTCATAGGAGTAAGAGTTACAGCCATAAATCCACTGACTCCATTTTACGCCTGTAATCTTGTGTTTAAGGCTGTTAACATGATCGATAAGGACATTCTCCCCTGCAATGTAAATGCCATAATCGCATTTAGCCATCCATATACCGTTTTCAAGCAAGCCCCCGTTAACGTAGATGTTTTTAAGCAAACCATTAGCAAAACTGGCTTTAATGCCATATTTGTAAAACTTAGAAATCTCTTTCACAGTTACAGATATATCCTTAATGACGGAGTTTTCACCTTCGAGAGAAAGAAAAGCACCTCCACTTAAATTGCCGTATAGTTCAAACCCCAGCCCATAAAGAAGGGTTCCCCTTCCCAAAAAGTTCAAAGATGAAGAAGCTTTAATCTTAGTATAATAGGGTCCCCACATTCCAAGTAGAGCTACTCCATTCTGAGCAACAGAAGTTTGATCATTCATGCTGTAGCTTCCTTTACCTAGAATTAAAGTTTCGCCCTCTTCCAACTTCTCAACAATTAACTTCAAATTGCTTACTTCCGTTTCCTCTATTGGGTTTTCAAGCCTAACGAAAGAAAGAGTCCTTCCCTCAAAAGATCTAACATAGGGATAAAGATCAAACCTCAATCCTATATCTCCACCATCAAAATTTTCCTCGAGAAACCTGTTAGTATTAGAAAGCACCAGTCTGTAAGAAAGAGGGTTGAATGGAGAGTTTATGACCCTGCTGTCCCCATCTTGAATGAAGTTAACCTCATCTTGAGGCCTGACTTCCTCATTGAAACCGCCCTGCGGGCTTTCTCCCCAAAACAGGTTTCCACTTACTTTGAAATTCCCCATTATCCCTTGGATCCCCGTAGTTAATACAATCTCGCTTTCGTATAAAATTGGAACCCCTGATGAATCAGCCACTACTTTCCTATATTTGTGGTCGAAAACGTTGTTGTAGATGTTTACATCAGAACAATCTTCAAGCTTAATTTCAACTAAATATCCTCTTCCACCGTAAGCTCTCTTAAACACACAATCGGTTACCTCGATGGAATTAGATCTATAAAAGTGAATAAAAGTTTTTCCACCATCAGTAGCTTTTCCACCGCTTAAGGCAAAGTAGAAACCATTTATCTTCACTTCATCACAGTTCATGAAGTTCAGGACAGCCCTTGTGCTTGAGGAGGAATCCCAGACAGATGGTAAAAAGACAAATATCGGTGTGAACAAAGGCCCCCATGCAGAAACCATATGAAATTTCTTGATTCCGGTCAAATCGTGTTGATTCTTGATATACCAAAGCCCTCTTCCAAAAAGAAGCATCGAAGAACCGTTAGGGTTAAGAAGGTAATAATCCTTAAGAACATTGAAGGCCGAATCAACATCATAAAAATAGGATATGGAATATCTGCTGTTTCCTCTCTCTAAAAGTAAAACTATTTCACCCCCCTTAGGAACGGGAACCGTCCTCTTCCAATAAAGCGACGTCAGCCCTATCCCCATTTCCTCAAGTATGGAACCCTCATCCGGAACGTAAGCATCCCAGTGCCTAAACCACTCTATAAGATCATCTTCTCCTTTTAGGAAACTGTAAAAGGTCTTAAACCTTGGATTCTCCTGAAGTATATTGACTTGACTAACGTTTCCGATAGAATTTGTGGCATTACCAAAAAACAGAGATTCCCGAGCAACCAAAGCGCTTCCCGGGATCTCGTTAGACAGGCCTACATCATGTCTAATGATGACGCTTCTCTCCACAATTGCATTAAGGGTAAAGCTTTTATTTGAAAGTTTGGAGGCCCAAATCCCATAACTCCTTGAACCAGTCTCATAGTTAAGAAAACTTCCGCCATCTAATATGCAATTCCTAACGCTTAAGTCGGAAACGCCTCTTCCTTTCAAAAGCACCCTAACTCCGGAAATAGAGGAGCCAAGATACCTAACTAAGTCCCTGTTTTTCAAGATAGAATTAACCAAGGTTAAGCTCGTATTAACATCGTCTAAGAGGATAGCTGAGAAATCTCTATCACTTTGAACCTCACCCTCAAGATGGCCTCTCTCAATAGGTGGCGAAATCCATAGATCCTCTATAGTTAAATTAGCTCCGTTTCTTAACAAGATCGTCGTCCAATACTTTGCCATATAAGGCTGCCCTGCTGATTTATAGGGTAAAATACCTACTACTTTAACCCAATGAGGCCCAAGTCCCCTAGCCGACCTTAAAACCACGGTCTTGTTTCCCTCTAACTCAAGCCCGAAGCAATAATCACCTGCTCTTCTCATGGGAATCATGTAAACTCCCGGCCCGAGAACTATCTCATAATCATGCCCTCCGCCGACAAGGGTAAATGCTCTTTTTAACGCTTGCCCCCCACGATAACCCTCATTACTCAATCTTTTCCATATCACTCCTCCCCTCTTTATCAACACCTCTCCAACACCTAAACCCAATTCCAACTCTATGCCCTCCTGGGCAAATGACTTATTCATCCTTAAGGCTATGGGGAAGCGAGAAGCGTCCTTTCCCCCCTCTCTTAAAACCCCTTCAGCGTAAAAGTAAACCTCGTTAACTCCATCATAGAGTTTGAACCTTTCGGCTCTAAAGGTTATGGCGCCTTCGGATGCAAGATCATGATCAGGCAAATAGGAAGAGTTTGTCCACGGGAGAGACAAAGATAAGGCATCTCTTCCATAATACCAAACCGGGCTGGAAAGAGAGATGGAAGGGTTATCTTCTCTATACTTTGCAAGGGACTTCTTAATAGCAGCTTCCGCCGCAAAGAAGCTCTGAGCCCCTCTAAGCTCAGAGCGCGAGATAACCTCCTGCGTATTATAAAGGAAGGCAAAGCCTCCCCCTATTACACCCAAAACCAACATTATTAATAAAGTAAAACCTAGAATGGAAACCCCTTTTTTCATTCTCTTAGATATATTATCGTCGAAACCTCAAAAAACTTGCTCTTGCTGAATCTTTTGCTTTCAACGCCACCAGGACCAGCAAGCTTAAGGTAGATGTAAACCCCCTTATTCGAAGCGACTGACCCAGGCGTAAGCCCATACATGAAGGAGTTACCTGCCGTAAGCAGAACCACCTTAAACATCTCCACGCTCACCCAATACGGGTCCTTTCCTCCATCATACCCATCGGTTAGGGGCTGAACGCTTCCCGTATCCGTAGCCCTTCCCAGGATATACACATCCTCACCACTAGGGAGACTTCTTCCCCTATAGCATCCGAAGTAAACACTGTCATTGTCACGCAGAACCTGTAGTACATTGTGCTCTTCATCGGATATCAACAAAGGGTGTGTCGAAGATAGCAATCTCTTCCCTCCGGGAATCATCTCCGACCTTATTCTCTCAAGGATGACTCGAGCGTTTTGAACGAGGTCCTCCCGAGAAACCCCATGTCTATAAAGCCTTAATCCACCAAAGAGGATCTCCATAAGCACTAAGATAACCACGGCAAATATAGCTATGGTAACTAAGGCTTCAACTAAGGTTAACCCCCTTCTGATCTTCACCTTAATCTCGCTCCAACGAGCTCAACAAACCTGTTAGGGCGAGCGCTTTCCCACACCCTAACCCTTATCATCACAACTCCTGTTGAGGGAGATGAAAGGTCAACAGCACAGGAATAGGAAACGCCATTGTAGGAGCTTTCATGAAGGGACGGGAACAAGTAAGACGGAAGTCTCGCTAAGTTGAACTCAAGACCAGAAAACACAACCTGTGTTGGAAGGGAAGAGGGAAGATCGCTATCAGAAATACCATATTGTAACTCCTCAAGCTTGCCTTCGGCCAACTTAAGCATAACAAAGCGAGATTTCATCCTTTCCCCTTTAAATTCAATGCTGTAGAAGAGAGAGTATAGAGCGAAAACTCCAACTCCGACAAGGACTACAGTTATAAGCAACTCTAATAAACTGAGCCCTCTCCTCACCCTAAAAACCTCCAATACAATTCTATCAAAAAATTGCCCTTAAGAAAAGTTATACCTCCCCCAATTGCTAAAAAGGGACCAAAGGGCAGTTTATCTCCCAGTTTTTTGAGCTTAAGAATAATCAAAAAAGCTCCTATAGTCCCTCCGATTAAGAAAGCCAAAAAGATAGCAACTATAGTATTAATGTCCCCAAGCCAAGCTCCTATAAGCGCAGCTATGCCTATATCTCCCTCTCCCATCTTTCCATTTGAAACATAGAATATCAAAGCCATTATACCTGCGCCATATATTATTCCCTTGATTGAGAAGATAAACCCCTCAAAATCAAACTTCACGAAATAGAAGATTACCCCAATAATAATGCCGATGTAAACAGCGAAGTCCATAACTTCAAAGGTCCTTAAATCAACCATAGCTATAAACTCTAACAAAGAAAGGAAGAAGCAAGAAAAGATAAATTCTAATGTCAATCCAAAATGGTAATAAGATAACAGAAACAAGAAAGCTGTAAGGATCTCAACTAATAGATAACTATAGGAAATTTTAACTCCACAGTATCTACATTTTCCCCTTAATAATATATAGCTTAGTATGGGGATAAGGTCATACCAATGAAGCCTATGCTTACAGGAAGGGCAAAAAGAAGGGGGGTGCACTATCGACACCCCCCGAGGCAACCGATATATGCAAGAGTTTAAGAAACTTCCTACCACAGAACCTAAAAGGAAGATAATTATGCTCATCTTAGGCTCTCATTAAATCCCTACTATAGATCTTCCATTAGGAGGAATGGCAACTATCTCCCTAAGCTGGGGTTTTTCCTCAAGCTCTTTCTTAAACTCCTCAGCTCTTAGTGGATTAACGAAGTTAGGATCTTCAAAAGAATACCTAAACTTGGTGTGAACATCATATCTCCCCTCCAAGATGGCAACCACATCTTCAACAAAAACAAGCTCTTCATCAGTAGGTATAACGAAAACTCTAACCTTAGAGTCGTCAGCATGAATGAAAGTTTCTGCATTTCTTGTCTTTGAGAGCTGATTCCTCCGGAGGTCTATCTTTATCCCCCAGAACTCAAGCCCTTCCAAAGCTTTCCCCCTCGTTTCAGGGGACATCTCACCAACACCAGCCGTAAAAACTATAGCATCAACTCTGCCAAGAGCAAAACAGTAAGCACCTATGTACTTCTTAAGCCTATAGCACTCAATTTCAAATGCAAGTTTCGCCCTTTCATCACCAGCCTCCATAGCCGCTAACACATCTCTTCTATCTATATACTTTCCCGTAATACCTAGGATTCCGCTTTTCTTATTCAATATGTCACTCATAGCCTTGGGAGATAGCCCCTCTTTCTCCATAACATAAAGGTCAATGGCTGGATCGTGGTCACCAGCCCTGGTTCCCATAACTAACCCTTCAAGGGGGGTGAATCCCATGCTCGTATCAAAGGAGATGCCATTCTTAACAGCATTTGCGCTAACTCCATTACCTATATGAAGGGAAACTATGTTGGTTTCAAATGGATTCTTACCAAGAAGAACCGCTGCTCTTTTGGCCACATAAAGTAAGGATGTCCCATGGAAACCATATCTTCTAACCTTATATTTCTGATACCATTCATAAGGAAGAGCGTAAATGTAAGAGCTTGGCGGCATGGTTTGATGCCATGCTGTATCCATGACTGCCACATGAGGAACGTCAGGCAGAAGTTCCTTTGCAGCTTCAACTCCCATCATATTTGGAGGATTATGAAGAGGAGCAAGATCTGAAAGTCTTCTAAAAGTATCCAAGAACCTTTCATCAATTAGAACAGAGCGAGCGAACTCCTCTCCCCCATGAACCATTCTATGCCCTACCGCGTCTATTTCCTTCACGTCGCTTATTACCCCGTGTTCAGGATGGACGAGTAATTCAATTATAAGCTTGATGGCTTCCTTGTGAGTAGGACAATCATGCTCAACCCTGACGCTACTTCTCCCATGAGGAGAGTGTACACAGAAAGATCCTCCCACCGTCACTCGCTCAACTATACCTTTTACCATAGGGAGCTTCTTCTCCCAGTCATAAAGCATATATTTGACTGAAGAGCTCCCACAATTTAATGTGAGAATATACATACTCAGGAACACCCCCCTTATAAAAATTAATATTACAAACCGCGTCTTTAAAAACATTGAGTATTTTGACATAATTTTAACATAAAAGGCATAAACTTAAAATACAAAACCTTTAACTTTCCACTTTTTAACTAGTCCTCCCCAAAGAAGGTTGGTTTCTGAAACCAGAATCTCCGGTATAAAAAGGAAGCTCATCAGTGATAAAAGTATGGTACTTCCTTCAAGAAGTATGTAAGCTCTATCAGGCTCGAAAACCAGACGCCTCTTAAGCTCTTCAGTACTGATCTCACTAATAAACCTTACGGTTCTATATAACCACATCGCCTCTATCTTTTTACCGTGGACAACCTTAATATCGTAAAAACTGGCTCCCTCCTTAAAAGAAACCAGGGCTGAAAGGGTTCCACCCATACCTATAAAGTTTAGGGCTTTACAAGATAATGATCTTAATAAGGAAGCTTCCTCAAACCAGAACCTCTCAAGGAAAAATAACATATCCTCAAGATTCCCCTTAAACCTCTCCTTTAACTTGAGAGCTCCTATAGGGAAGCTCTTTAAAAAAACCTCACCTCCCCTTTTTACAGCAATTTCCGTACTCCCCCCTCCTATATCTAAAAGGAGGTAGTTATCGCTAACTCCGAGACCTGTTTCAACACCCAGTAGATTCTGTAGGGCTTCTTCCTCACCAGAGAGCAACTCCACCCTTATTCCTGTTTCCTCGAAAACCCTCCTCAGAAATTCCTCCCCGTTCTCAGCATCTCTAACCGCACTTGTAGCAAAAGCGTAGATATCTTCAGCGCCATAATTATTAATCCTTTCGCGCAAATCAATCAGTCCCTTGAGAGTCCTTCTCATAGCCTCTTCACTTAAAGCCTTTTTAAACGACAACCCCTCTCCCAATCTTGTAGTTAAGAGCTCTCCCCCTGCTTTCTTAAACTTCTGGTCTTCCAAGATCTCCCCGAAGAGGCTTCTTAAACTGTTACTTCCAACATCTATAACACCAACCCTCAAAACGCTTTCCCCCTTGTGATATAATCTTTATCGCCATGAAAGACATATTGAGCCTTACATACAAGGATCTACTAAAGATATTATCTGAAAAAGGAGAAAAAGGGTATAGGGCTTCTCAGATTTTTTCTTGGATTTATGGAAAGGGAGTCTCGAATTTCAATGCTATGACAGATCTTAGCAAAGAGCTTAGAAAATATCTAGAGGAAAACTTCTTCCTTTCCCCCTTAAACATAATTGAGAAAAGAATCGCTCAAGACGGTACGACCAAATATCTCTTGAAGCTCCGAGATGGCTCCTGTATAGAAAGCGTGATAATACCTCATCCAAACAGGATCACCTATTGCATATCAACACAAGTTGGTTGCCCTATAGGATGTGCATTTTGCGCTACAGGAATGGCAGGATTTCAAAGAAACCTTAATGCTGGCGAAATAGTCAATCAAGTCTTAACACTAAAAGCAGATTCTAAAACTCCCCCTAACAGAATAGTATACATGGGAATGGGAGAACCCTTCCTGAACTATGATGAAGTCATTAAGAGCCTCGAAATACTAAGCCATCCTGCAGGAGCAAACATAAGCACAAGAAGCATAACCCTTTCAACGGTAGGCATGGTTCCTAAGATTTATGAATTTGCTAAAGTAACCGGCAGCTATAGGTTAGCCATTTCTTTGCACTCTGCCCAACAAAGAAAAAGGGAAAAGATCATACCCATAGCTGCTAAATACAGGCTCAATGAACTTAAAAAGGCGATTTTAAGCTTTCAAAAGGAAAAAGGGAAAAGAATAACAATAGAGTACGTTTTACTTAGGGAATTTAATACATCCGAGGAAGATGCTATATCCCTTAAAATTTTCCTCAAAGGCATAAAGGCTTTCGTAAATCTCATACCATATAATCCAGTTAAAGGAAGTCCTTTTGAAAGACCAGATTTAGAAGAGATAAGGAGATTTCACCAAACCCTAATTAAGTTAGGAATAAACGCAATAATAAGAAAAGAAAAGGGAAACGACATCGAAGCTGCATGCGGACAATTAAGGAGAATAAGAATGATTTAAAAAAAATGGTGTCGGAGGCGGGATTTGAACCCGCATGGGCGAAAGCCCACTGGATCCTGAGTCCAGCGCGTCTGCCAGGTTCCGCCACTCCGACACCCTACCAAATTATACATCCAAACGGCTCTCTCTTCAATACTTGCCACTCTAAAAAGCTCCTAATACCACCTCGTCGTTTATCCACTGTATGGATAATCGGCCTGCTAAGCTTCAATCTCTGAATACCTCCTCATCAACCTTCAGCTTAGACAAGAGAACCCTTTCTACTTCATTCAGCCTAACGCAGCGAGTCTTAATTAGAACCCCATTTCCATCTGCAGACAGAACTAACCCCACATCTATCAATCCTTCTCTTCCCTCAAGCCCAACCAAGGTATGCTTAAGAGATTCTAAAGATAACCAATCTAAATTGACTTCAAAATCACCCTTAGGACAAGAAAAGGTTAAACATTTTAACATTCCATTGTATTCCTCCGCCCAAAGAATAGTCGTACCAAGCTCCAAAGAAAGTTCCCTTAATCTTTCTCTCGGGAAAGGGATTCCTACACCAAAGTGAGGGAACCCCCCTATTTTAAGGCTATCCCAATAAAGCTCTGCCTCAAAGGAACCGGTAAAGTAGTTCTTCCATCTCCTAATGCGATTGGCTTTCCTCTCTTCAAAGCTTTTCCTTTTTACACTAGGTGAAGAAGGAAAGAGCTTAACAACGCTATATCTTGAAGCCTCCTCTATAAGGTGAATGTATTCCCTTTCCTCACCTAAGAAAACTACAAGATCAGGCCTTATGAGAGAGATTTTACTCCTTATTAAGGTATAGCCATCTCTTCCAAAAACCAGACCAGAGGAATCTATAATGACTATTTCCCTTCTTTCGCGTGCAAACTTCACCAGATCATAAACCCCCCAAACGGTAGGCCACATGAAGATTCCGGCAGGCGATGTGGATCCTATAAAGGCCATCCTAACAGGTAAAATCTCGGATAGCTTTTGAATCTCTCTCTCTGGAAAACCAAGGCTTAGCGTTCCAGGTGGACCAATATCCGCTTGACCTGGATCTGCATCAACTACAGCCACCCTTCTACCTTCAGATATAAACGCATTGACTAAAAAAAGGGTAAAGGTAGTTTTACCAGAGTCAACTTTCCCCAATATAAGTATTACACCTTCAGGGATCTTCAATAACGAGTCCAAATTGCATTCACCTCTTAAAGTTATCTTGGATTGCAATTTTAGTGATCTTCTGACTTTTCAGAGTAAAAGATTTATGCTATCCTTAAAGAGAAATCCCTAAAGAAAGGGGGGGTAAAAACTAAGAATTGCTTCCCTTGTTTAAGGAAGATCTCTTAAAATATCCGGAAATGGGGATCTTCTCAGGGTTCTCCCTGAGAAAGAGAAGATAGGGATCAAAAGTTGAAATTTTCTTTCCTGCGAATAGCGCCTTTAGTTTAGCCGTTAAGGAAGGTGAGGTTTGGGTGTTTTCTCTTTCAAGAAGGGAAGAAATTAAGGAACGCAAAAGAGCTTGCTCCTTTTCGATATTTTCCATTCTTTTGTTAAGCGCTGCCAATTCATTTACCAAGAGCTCAAATAACTCCTTAAGTACAGCGAGGAGCTCTTCCTTATCCTGAGGCATGCGCATCTTCCCCTCCTATCTGATTATACCACTTTCTCGAAAGTTTAAAAGGAGAGAAGGAAAATGAAGGGATCCTTTGCCCAAGTTGAAGAAAAAGAGATAGTTATAGGTGAAGAGAAAAGGATCTTTATAAGAAACCTATATGGAAATACGAAACTTAAAACATGGAACTCCCATAGATTAAAACTCACGATAACTAAACATCTTACAGGAGATTTCTCTGAACAGGAAGCTGAGAAAAGACTTAAGCATATTGAGTTAAAAGAAAAGGAATCAGAAAAAGGGCTAAGCTTAGAGGTTAGCGTACCTCTGTTTATATTAACACCAGACGTGAAGATAGGTGTAGACCTTGACGTTTTTGCTCCACCCTATATTAACTTAGAGATAGACACTGGTCTACAAAAGCTTAATGGAAGCAGAAAAGAAGGTTATATAAACTTGTCTTACAAAGATAAGCTCCTTACGAAGATACAAAATGTGAAGGGAAGCTTAAGCATCCTATCTGGTCCAGCTGATATAGAGATTAAAAACTCCGAGGGGAAAATATCGGTGGAGAGCTCAAGCGGTAGAATAACTATAAAGGGCTTTTCTGGAGAGATGAACGTAAAAAACGAAAGCGGAGACATTTTTTTAGAAGAATGCCTTGGAGCCATATATGTTAGAAATAAAAGCGGCAACATAACATTAAAAGGAATAGAAGCGCTCCTGCTTAGCGTTAAAACTTCGAGCGGAAACATAAAAGCCGATATCAATCCAATAAAGGAAGGAGCGTATGATCTCGAAAGCTATTCAGGGTACATAAAGCTTAAGCTTCCTTTTCACTCCTCCTGCCATGTAAGATTGGAAACAAAATGTGGTAAAATTCTTAGTGAACCTCCCTTTACCCTAGAAGGAAATGAAATGCGCTTAGGATCGGGCGAAAGTTCCTTAGCCTTAAAGACATCAAGTGGTAATATTTATGTTCTCCATAAGCTTGAGGAGGAAAAAGAAGATGGCCATACTTATAGGTGAGATATTTAAGTTCTTCAAACCAAAAACCCCAGAAACGGTTACCCCACTTAAGGGTGACCTTACATATAGATCTTTGAAGGAAGAAGAAATTACCCCCAAGGGAGGAATGCTCATGGTAACTGAAAGTGTGGTGAAGAGTGAAGCTCTTATAGAACATACTGAACCTTTTGAGAAGCTGCTGCTTGTTTCAGAAAACGCTTTACTTTCCTGTACCAATAAGGCTGGAGATATAGTGGTCAAATCTTGGGATCAAATGCTTTTAAAGGTAACAGCGGTAAAGCATACCTGGGGAAGGAACAAAAAAGAAGCTCAAGAGTTATCCAAAGATATTGAGATCAGGATAATACAAAGAGATGAGAACATATCTTTGGAAACTTTCCTCCCGCAAGCTAACGGGAAAAGAGGCTATGTCAGCTACAAAATCTTCATACCAAGGAGCTTAAATATAGCTATAGAAGCGGAAGAAAGTGATGTCTTCATAAGTGATCTAAATAAAAACCTAAAGGTAAAAACATCCTCAGGGAACGTCTTTATAAGAAATGTCATGGGAAACGTTCACGCTCAAACTTCCTCTGGAAGCGTACTCATTAGTAACATTGGAGGAAACGTAACCATAATAACTGAGAAGGGGGAGATACATGCAGAGAACATAAACGGCAATGTAGATGTAGAGAGCTCCGAAGGAAACATTAAGGTGTTTCATTCAAAGCAGAACGTAACCGTCAGCGTTGGCAAGGGCAGTATATCCATTTTTGACGTTAAGGGAAACGCGGAAGTCAAAGCTACTAAAACCAGAATAATAGGGGAACATATAGAGAAAAACCTTAACATAGTCGTCGAAGAAGGAGATATGCTCCTTGATGATATAGAAGGGAACATTACTGTACATTTCAAGCAGGGCTCTTTAACCTTGGGAAACAAGCATTCTTACCGCATAGAGCTTTCATCTAATACAGGAGATATAAACCTTGATACGGTGATTAAGGAAAACGGCAGGTATATAGTTGAAACCTCAGAGGGCACCATAAACGTTAAAATTCCCACAGATGCCTCTACAGCGATAGTGGCCAAGACCATAAAGGGTATTATCACCTGCGAACTACCCCTCATAGTTACCCAAAGCAGCAGAGATGAGCTTACAGGCGTTCTAAATCAATATAAGGCCTTAGTAAAGTTAACCACTTCCGAAGGAGATATCAATATAAGAAAGAAATAAAAGCCGGGGGCTTGATATCAAGCCCCCGCGAGAATCTTCTCTTCACTCTATAGGTGCGAAGCGTGAACTTAGTTTCTCAAGCACATGAGGCAAAGTAGTGTATTCCATCTGCTCCTCCGAAAGTCGATGAGGCTGGAAGGGACCATGCATTCTTATATAATCAGCTATCTCGTTCGCTAAAGCTCTTGCCCTGTCAAAGGCAACATCAGCAAACAGATCAATAGGCCCCAAAAGCTTCCCATTCCTAAGTTGGAAACCAAGAGCTATAATGCGAGGAGGGCCATCGAACCTGCTTGGGTTGGCATCCTTTTCCGAAACTGGCATAAGTGGCCCCCAATGAGACCCCCTCATCCATCCCGCAACGAGTTGAGGGAAAGCGAAAGGTTCCAAGACCTCTCCAACAGCAGGAAGCCCTCCCTGACAGCGGACCAATGCTACAGGATCATCCTTGCCCACATACTCACCAGCTATAAGACTTAGCTTCTCAGTGCTAACAACAGCAGCAAGAAGGCCATCCTTCCTATAAACTCTCTTTATCGCGTAGCGATCTCGATTTCCTATCAATGCTAAAAGTTCATACATCTCCTCTGGCGTCTTAAGGGAAATTTTCTTTCCACCTAACAGATCATGCACCTCAAAGACGAAACCCTGAGTTAGCTTTTTGTCTATAACCAGGCCTGGCGTATTAAAGGGATCCGCAAATATCTTAAACAGGGGCAGGTTAAAAGCAGCAGGATCAGTCTTATCGCACATAAAAGTCACGATCGATTCGGCTTCTCTTTCCTCAAATTCCATTTCGGCACATCCCGGTCCTAACCCTCTTATATTCCCGGAGAAAGCATCAGCAAGAAGATCTTGTCCTGCTCCGTAAAGCTTATCCTCTATTGCTATGTTAGCCACCCTCTCAAATACAGACCAAGCTAGGGCATGAATTTCCTCATTATCCACTCCCTTGTGATGCGTCATCAATAATTGAAGGTCATCCCCGCACCTCGTAACATAATAATCTACTATTAATTGACCTTTAACCTCCTCTAAAAATTCTTTACACTTATCAACAAGCTTCTTAGGAGCCTGTGTGTGACCAGGAAAGCTACCAACGTCAGCTTTAATTAAGGAAACGGTAATCATTCACATACAACCTCCTTCCATTTACTTTTAGCTGCTTCTATTTTACAATAAAGGAAAAAGACGTTCAAGAAAAATCAAGAGAGGTGAACTAGATTGAAAAGGTTAATTCTGATAGATGGCCACAGCTTATTATATCGAGCTTTCTACGCTCTACCCCCTTTAAGAACTAAAGATGGTTTTCCAACGAATGCTACTTACGGCTTACTAAAAATGCTAATAAAGCTGTTCAAGGAGTATAACCCTTCCCATTGCGGGGTAGCCTTTGACACACCAAAACCAACCTTTAGACACAAGGAGTTTACAGATTATAAAATAACTCGACCTGAAATGCCAGATGACTTAAAACCACAGATAAGCATAACTAAGGAGATCCTGAACGCCTTAGGTATAAAGACCCTCGAATTTGAAGGTTTCGAAGCTGACGACATAATAGGAACCCTATCGCTAAAGGCAGAACAGGAAGGATACGAAGTTTTCATTGTAAGCGGAGATAGAGATGCTCTTCAACTTGTGAGTGATAAAACAAAGCTTTTAAGAACCATCAAAGGAATCTCAGATATCGAAGTTTATGACCTAAAAAGAGTTATAGGGGAATATGGAATAGAACCAAATAAGATACCGCACTTTATAGCACTAAAGGGAGACCAATCAGACAACATCCCCGGAATCCCATCAATAGGTCCCAAAAGAGCTATCGAGCTCCTGAAGAAATACGGAAGCATAGAGGAGATCATATCGAAATCTGGACTGGACTTAATAATGGAAAATAAAGAACGTTTAAAAACCTATCTGTCCTTAGCAACCATAAGAAGAGACCTCCCTCTCAATATAGATATAGAGAGCCTCAAGATATCTCAGCCAGATAGGGTCAAGCTGCTCAGCTTCCTAAAGAGGTTAGAGTTTCAAAGCATTATAAGCGAATTGGGATTAACAGAAGAGATTGTTGAAATAAAACCTAAAATGCCTTTTTCCTTAGTTCAAACGAACCAAGACCTCAAAAATGCATTAAAGGAGCTTAAAGAGGCAGAGGAACTTTACATTAAAGTTTCAACCAGTGAGCATCCCCCTATGTGGGCAAGCATAGAAAGTATATGTTTGTCAACACCTCACAAGGCTTTCATATTTCCTACGAAATTCTTTCCCATATTTGAGCTCTTAAATCAGCTTCATTACATCTTCTCCTCGGATATACCTAAAATAGGTTGTGATTTAAAAAGGGACCTAACCATTATCAAGAGAGAGGGGTTTGATTTGAAAGAAATAAGTTTTGATCTGGCCTTAGCCTCCTATCTTATAGATCCTGAGAGAAACTCTCACTCTTTAGAAAACCTTTCCTTATCTTACTTGGGAGAATATCTTTCGGAAGGAGATAAGATTAGAAGACTCGCAAGAGAAGCAGAACTCGCCTTCACTTTAAAGCCTATATTGAAAAGAGAACTTGAAGAGAACGAGCTTCTCAACCTTTTTGAAAAGGTTGAGCTTCCTCTAATGAACGTACTTGCAGATATGGAAATTGAAGGAATCATGGTAGATGATATCGCCTTGCTCTCGCTTGAAGCGGAGATGGAAAAAGAGATAAAGAAATTGGAAGAGGATATCTTTTCCCGCCTAGGGTTAAGATTTAACCTCAATTCGCCAAAGCAACTTGGAGAGGTATTATTTGAGCATCTTAAGATAGATTCACCAAGCAAAGGCAAAAAGCTGTCGACAGATGCCCAAACGCTCATAGAACTGATGAGACAAAAAAATCCTTACAGCGATGCTATAGAGAAAATCCTTCTTTATAGACAGCTTTCGAAGATCAAGAGCTCCTATATCTCGAGCTTACCTAAGTTAATCCATCCTAGAACAAGATGTATACATACTAGCTTCAATCAAACTATAACTGCCACAGGCAGGCTTTCATCGAGCGATCCTAACCTACAAAACATACCAGTTAAAACGCCTCTAGGAAAGGCGATAAGAAGAGCCTTTAGGGTAAGGGATGAGAAGAATATCTTCATCTCTGCTGACTATTCCCAAATAGAGCTTAGGATCTTAGCGCACTTCTCTCAGGATCCAAAGCTACTGGAAGCCTTTGAGAGAAACTTGGATATACACTCAAAAACGGCTTCCGAGCTTTTTGGAGTTAGGGAAGAAGAGGTAACTGAAGAGCAAAGGAGAATGGCAAAGGTCATAAACTTTGGCGTAATATATGGAATGAGCCCCCATGGATTAGCTCAAGAATTAGGGATTTCCCAAAGAGAGGCTGAAGAGTATATAAAGAGATACTTCTCGAAGTATCCTAAGGTTAAAGAGTTCATAGAAAAACTCCTTGATGAAGCGCGAGAGAATGGTTTCGTTAAAACCATCTTAGGAAGAAAAAGAAAGATAGAGGGGATAAACAGTAGATATAAGAAGCTAAGGGAGCAAGCAGAAAGATGTGCTATAAATACACCAATGCAAGGTAGTGCAGCAGACATAATAAAGCTTGCGATGATAGAGCTACATAGAAGACTCAATGCTTTTAAGATACTTCTCCAAATCCACGACGAACTCCTCTTCGAGGGACCTGAAGAAAAGCTTCACGAAGATATAGAAAAGATAGAAAGTATAATGACGAGTGTAATCAAACTCTCTGTTCCGATAAAAGTTAGTATTAAAGTGGGAAAAAATTGGGGAGATATGATAGAATATAAGAAGCATGTTTCTTGATTAAAATCTTCCTGAAAGAAGTTGACGGGTGAGAAGATGAAAGAGATACTTTTGTTAAAGAAGGGAAAAGTGGAAAAAGAAAAAGGAAATTATGAAGAAGCTATCAAGCTTCTCAAGAAAGCCATAAGGGAAGATCCCACCTATATTGAAGCTCACCTCGAGCTTGGTCGTACCTATACGATAATAAAAGATTTCTACAGAGCGGAGCTTCAGTTTAAGCAGATATTATTGATGGACAGAAAAAACTTACCAGCGAAGCATAACTTAGGACTCGTATACCGATTACAGGGAAAAAGTAGCAATGCCATTAAAGAATGGATGGAGATACTTCAGGAAAATCCCAATTATATCCCAACCTTATTAGCGTTGGCTGAATATCATCTGGAAAGAAAGGCTACAAAGGAAGCAAAGCAATACTATGAAAGGGTTCTAAAAGTAGACCCTACCAACTGGGAGGCTAAGATTAGTTTAGGTAAGATACTATACGAGGATGGCAGAGAAAAAGAGGCTTATAAGCTCTGGGAGGAAGTGAAAGAAGAGCACCCTAAGGACATAAGGGTAGCTTATCACCTTGCTGAAGTGTATATAAACATATTCAAACCAAGAGAAGCGGTTTCTCTCCTACTCCAACTTATAAGAAGTGAGGAAGACAGCTCAAGAAGGGAAGAGATAAGATTTCTGCTCCTTAAGTTACTCGAATATATAACCGAAGACGGAGTGATAGGAAATACACTAAAAGAGCTTTACGCCCTATTCCCAGATGATAAAGAAGTTTTAATCAGCACAGCAAAGTACTTGATCACCAAGGGAAATCTGAAAGAGGCATCCTTGATAATAGATAAGCTTTTGCTTGAAGAACCGGAGAACTCAAAAGTAAAGTTCCTAAAGGGGCTGCTCTATCATAAGAAAGGACAAAGCAAGGAAGCTATAGAAGTTTGGGAACCTCTGCTTAAGGAGGGCAATGAAAATCTCACCCTCGTAGAGAATCTGGGAGAAGCTTACATGGCACAAGGCAACTATGAATCAGCTTTAGCTTGCTTTCAAAAGCTAAAGGAACTCCGCCCCCAAGATAGAAAGATAATACTAACCTTAGCTGCTTTATGCCAACAAACTGGAAAACTTGACCAAGCTATAGAATATTGGGAAGAAGCCATAGACATAGACTCAACAGATACCTACGCTTATGCCAATCTCGCTATATGCTGCATATACCAGGGAGATGTAGAAACAGCTTTTGACATAGTCCAATATGCTCTCTTAATACCTAAAGAAGAGGCTCTACTATACTTCGTAGCAGGACTAATTAGCCTACTTCAAGGGAATATGTCCAAGACTCTAAACTATTGGAAGAGATGCTGGCAGATACATCCGCTTATACTTGGGGTTTACTGGAACATTGCCACAAACATCGTTCCAAAACCCTTCTTCGAGGAACTTAACAGAACTCTAGAAAAAAGTAGATACAAAAAGGAGTTCAAAGGCATGTTGATGAGGTTTATAAACATCGCGCTCTCTTCAGACTCACACGATAGTGACAACACAACATAAATTAATTAAAGGGGGAGCTTTCGGAAAGCTCCCCCTTTAATGACCTCTGCATTTCCTAAGAGTATTACCTTTTAAATTTTATCTTGGATAAACCAGCGTATATTGCGCCAGTTCCTAACTCTTCCTCTATCCTTAGAAGCTGATTATATTTGGCAACCCTATCTACCCTCGCAGGAGCCCCAGTCTTAATCTGACCGGTTAAGGCAGCAACAGCTAAGTCCGCTATAAATGTATCCTCGGTTTCACCAGACCTGTGAGATATGATTGCAGCATATCCAGCATCATAAGCCTGATTTATAACGTCAAGGGTTTCTGTTAAAGTCCCTATCTGGTTTAACTTAATCAATATAGCATTAGCAACCCTTTCCTTAATTCCTCTTCCAAGTCTCTCGGGGTTGGTCACAAATATGTCATCACCGACGAGCTGAATCTTACCTCCTAACCTCTCGGTCAATACCTTCCACCCTTCCCAATCCTCTTCCGCTAAACCATCTTCTATAGATATTATGGGATATTTCTCGATCAGTCTTTCATAGTAATCTACCATTTCACAGGAGGTAAGGCTAAGATTATCAGCTTTAAGATGATATTTTCCATCCTCAAAAAACTCCGTAGCAGCAGAATCTAAAGCTAGGGCCACATCTTCACCAGGTCTATAGCCGGCTTTCTCTATAGCCTCTACAAGCAGACGCAGAGGTTCTTCATTAGAGGATAAACTAGGAGCAAAACCGCCCTCATCTCCAACTGATGTAACAAGTCCCTTTTCCTTAAGTATCTTCTTCAGGGTCTGGTAAACTTCTACAGCCATTCTCAGTGCCTCTCTGAAGGATGGGGCTTTAATGGGAACTATCATATACTCCTGAATGTCAAGGTTATTATCAGCATGCTTACCACCGTTAAGAACGTTCAACATAGGTGTTGGAAGGACCTTAGCTCTAACCCCACCAAGGTATTTAAAAAGTGAAATTCCTAACTCATTAGCCATAGCACGAGCCACAGCCATGGATACGGCAAGTATAGCGTTTGCTCCAAGCTTAGACTTATTAGATGTCCCATCAAGCTCTATAAGCTTCTTGTCGATTTCAGCTTGATTTTCAGCATCGAGACCTATGAGCTCCTGGGAGATGACCTCATTTATGTTCTTTACAGCTTTTAAAACCCCCTTTCCGCCATATCTTTTCTCTCCGTCTCGAAGCTCAAGAGCCTCAAAGGATCCGGTCGATGCTCCTGAGGGAACGATAGCAGTTCCTATGGCACCACTTTCCAAAAGAACCACTGCCTCAACGGTGGGATTTCCGCGAGAATCAAGGACTTCCCTCCCCCAAAGGCTTACTATTCTACTCATCTTGATACCCCCTTTTTATCCCAAGTTCGACTTTTATCCTCTTACCAGTTATCATATAGTAAACCCTCTCAGCAATATTGGTTGCATGATCTCCAAATCTCTCCAAGAAACGAGCTATAAAAATCAAACTCGTGCTTCCCTTTGCCATACCCGAGTCAGAAAGCATAAAGACCAGAAGATCGTTAAAAATCTTCCTATAAAAACCATCAACTACATTATCCCTTTTAAAGGCCTCCTCAGCTAAAGTTGCATCCTTCTCTAAAAAAGCCCTTATACTATTTCTAAGCATTTCGTCACAAACTCTGGCCATAGCCGATATATCTCCAATAGATATCAAGTCAGGCTCGTCCATGATCCTTAAAGCGAAATCCGCTATATTAGTTGCCTCATCACCCATCCTCTCAAGATCAGTCACTATCTTAAGTATCGTAAAAACCTCCCTTAACCTCTCCCTTATAGGATGCCTCAAAGCTATGACTTGAAGACACTTCTCCTCTATCTCCATCTCTTTAAGATCAATAGCATCATCTTCTTCTACAACCCTCTTTGCCAAATAGTTATCCTTTTTCTCAAGAGAATAGATAGCGTTTCTTAGGGACTCACTAACCAAATCTGCCATTTCACAAAGGCTCTCCTTTATTCTTCTTAAGTCCTCATCAAAAAGAGCATCCTTAATAGAAATCATAATTGTTCTATCCCCTCTATTTTAACGAGATCCCCCTCTTCCAAAGCTTTGACTTCAAAAATCAACACCTTAAAGGGAAAGAAAACCTTTATTTTGTCTCCTATTTTAACAGAAGAGGAGGGCTTAGCTTCCTTATCGTTCAATAAAACCAATCCCCTCTCTATCATCTCCTGAGCTAAGGTCCTTCTTTTTATTATACCGCTCTTTTTTAAAAACTTATCTAATCGCATAATAACATAAAAGGCTGGAAGAGATTATCTTCCAGCCCCCTCTCTCCAAAGTTCATATTTTGGTGGAGCGGAGGGGATTCGAACCCCCAACCTTCTGGTTGCAAACCAGACGCTCTCCCATTGAGCTACCGCCCCATTAATAAATTGGTGGGCCTAGGAGGATTCGAACCTCCGACCTCACGCTTATCAGGCGTGCGCTCTCACCTAACTGAGCTATAGGCCCACTAATAAATCAGCTTGAGAGAAAATAGCGTACCTCTAACACCTAAAGTCTCCTTAGAAAGGAGGTGATCCAGCCGCAGCTTCCGCTACGGCTACCTTGTTACGACTTCACCCCC